>DAIRDH010000074.1:0-12702 GCA_036796255.1 Cryomorphaceae bacterium | reverse complement strand
TAGTCGAGCCGGTGCCAGAGGCCCGCGTCTTTGATCATTTGCAATACGCCCTCGCTGAGGCTGCCCGCCACGCGAAAGCGAAAATCAATGTCTTTCAAAGCGGCCATTTCCCTGAAGAGGGCTTCGGGCTTATAGCTCTCAGCCATGGTGCCGGTGTAGGTGATGTACAGCGGGCTGCCAGCCGGCTTTTCAAGGGGTGGCAGGAGTTGATCAAAGCCGTTGGTCACCACATGGTATTTGCGCTTGACGCGCTCCTTGAATCGCGCCGCAAATCCCGGGCTTGCAGTCATCACTGCATCGGCACTGCCGAGTACGCGGCGCTCCAACAGGCGGTCGTATCGAAGGGCCATGGCGGTGCGGGGCATGTCGTAATTGTAGTACACTTGCGTCCAGGGGTCGCGCAGGTCGGCCACCCATTTTACACCCATTTTTTGCTGCAGCTCAAGCCCTATGAGGTGGGTGGAGTGGGGAGGACCGGTGGTTACGATCAGCTCAATACCATGCTTCTTAATCAGCTTGCGTGCTGCGCTTAATGCGTAATGGTTCCAACCCCGTCGTGCATCGGGAATGAAGAAATTGCCGCGGATGAATTTTGAAGTCCAGGAGTTGGATTTTTCATTGCTGAAGCCTCCATAAGGTATGCGGTCTTTGCCGGCTATTTTGCCATACCATTGGAGGGGTTCGATAGACTTGGTACGAATCACTTCAAGCTCTGGAGCGACCTCGGCCATCAGGCTCTCATCCTGTTGCGGGTAAGTGGCGTGATCGGGATCTACGGTGAGAATAACCGGTTCCCAGCCATTTGCCGGAAGGTACTTGCTGAAATGCAACCAGCGCTGCACACCTGCACCCCCTGCGGGCGGCCAGTAATAAGTGATGAGCAAAAACTTCTTCATGTTGCTGATGCCACCAGTGGCGGCGGAATCACATAGTCGGGCTTTCTGCGGCAATACACCAGGTAGTAGCGGTCAACAAATCTTCGTAGCAATGGCCTGAAACCGATTTTGCCGCCAGCGGGATGGGGCCAGCTCATGCGGTCTACAATTTCCCAGCCTGTGCGGTCGAGCAACATGTCAAACTGCCGTTTGTGAAACTCGTGGTAATGGCAATCCCAGGGCTCATTGTAGTTCCAATAGCCTTTCGAAAACCATAAATTTAAGGGCACTGAGGTGACCATTTCACTGGCTTTGACCGAGCGCAATAAATTGAACGGTGCAAGCAGATGCTCAAATACTTCAAATGAGGTGAGTACGTTTACGTCGGCATTGGCGTATTTGGCAAAATCTATGTCGAGGTCTTCACCCAGGGTGTTGGAAACCTGAAAGCCATCCTGCTTTAACGCACGAGAGAAATCACTTTCCACACCCAAATCAAGGATGCGCTTTGAACGGCCAATGTGCTTTTCCAGAAATGCACGGGTTTTTTGGTAGCGTTCTTTCTGGTTGTCTTTCATTGGGCGGATGGGCTTGTTTGGCTCAAATTTAGCAAAAAGCAATGACCACCGATCTGAGTGGTTTTCTAGCATATTGACTTATCTTGTCCTGAGTGTTCAGGATTAGGGATCTACAAAAGGGGGTGGCGATTGTCTTTAATTCCTTTTCGGTTTGCTGATTTTGTTCTCAAACGTCCGAGATTACTCATACACGCAGGCATGCCGCACTGCCCCTCATGAAAAGGTTCTTCCCTGCGGTCAGGATGACAAGCTACCTCAGAGAATTTGGGGCGGTTTGGGGGGAGAAAATGGGGCGGCGCAGCCGCCCCATTTTCTCCCCCCAAACCGCCCACTCATAAAACATGCCCCTGTCATCCTGACCGCAGGGAAGGATCTTGAACTTTAGTTTAAATCTTTATGTCTCCGGCCGTCCGCGCGTCTCTCAATCGCCAAGTAGGGACGACCTTTCTCATGAGTGAACATAACGCCGTAGTAAAGAATCGCGGCTCTGCGAGCATGCTTGGATGCCGCTATAAACTCGTGAATTGAGAACGGAAGTTTTCTTGTGAGTACTATTTCAAAACCCGAGATTGAAACTTATACCGCCAGTCCTCAAGTGCCCTCAAAAATCATCATCATCCTCTTCAACCTGCGACCTGAAATTTCTGAACATCGCGAAGCCGAATAGAAGTACCAAGGCAAGGCCGCCAGCCGTGCTCACCTGTGAGGAGGTGATAAATGTATCGGGTTCAAACTTGAACTCTATGGTATGCTGGCCTGCGGGCACGATCATACCGCGCAACAGGTAATTTGCGCGAAAGTGCGGGGTCTCCTTGCCATCGATGTATGCCTTCCAGCCAGCATCGTAGTGGATTTCAGAGAAGATAACGGCCTGCTGCACCGGACTGTCATAAATGTACTTGATGTAGTTGGGCAGGTGCACTTCTTCGGCGATATTGGCACCTTGAGAGGCTTGGTAGCTAAAGCCCTGAACCATGTCGGCGTAGCGCTGGTCTACAATGGCCTCCTCGCGCACATCGAAGTCGTCGAGGCGGGTGATTTCCTCATCGGCATTGGCCACCATGATCAAGTCTTGCACAAACCAGGCACTGCCCGCTGCCGATTCATTGATGATGGGTCCGGCTTGCGGATTGTAAATCACGTACTGGGTATTCAGCATATTGAGCATGTCGAGTGTACGCAGTCGGGCGCGCAGTGCTTCAAGTGAGGGTTGCTGTTGAAGGGTGGTTTGCAGCTTGGCAATTTCATCGCCCAATTTGAACTCAATCAGCTCCTGATAGCGCTTGAGCTTGGCGCCGTGGTAGCCACCTATCGACTTGTGGAAGTATGATACGCGGCTGTCGTTGAAGGGGTTTTGAAGGGTGAGTACGCGGTAATTGGTGTTGAATCGCAGCGCAGCGAATCGCGCATTGTTCACTTCATCTTCAGATATTCTCGTGCCTCTGTCCTGCTTTGCCTGAGCCCTCAAGTCAGCGGCGGCTTTGCTTATGGCATCTTTTACGCGGGGGTTGAGGTCTTGCTCCATTTGCAAAATGGCAAGGTCGGCGGCATTGGCTTTATGGGCCACTTTGTTGTCGCTCGTGAGCTCCCATTGAGTGAAGCGGCCGCGGTCTTTCTCGTTGTTGAGGTAGCGCTTGTTCACGCCCCACATGTCTACAAGGATCAGCACGCCAAGAATTCCCAGCGCCAGCTGGGCTTTGATGGTCCCTTTGGCGAAAAGCCAAATAAGCGCGATACCACCCGCTACAAACATCAATGAGCGTAAAGCATCTGACCTGAATATGCCCATACGTGCCTTGATGAGGCTCTCGCCATAAAGCATAAAGTCAGCGGCTTGCTCGCCGTCCATCTGGCCGTTGAGCATGTCCTTCTCGCCTTGGCTCAGGAAGTCGAAAAAGGTATCGGGCGTGAGGAGGAAGAGACCCAGCAAGGCTGCCAATCCGCCTGCAACGGCAAAGAATTTTTTCTTTTGTTCGAGGATAATTTGGGGTTCATCAAACAGCCTTTTCAGGAAAAGGAAACCCAATATGGGTACCACAAACTCTGTGATGGCCAGGATGATGGTCACTGCCCTGAACTTGTCATAGCCAGGTGCATAATCCAGGAAGAAGTCGGTGAGCCACATCAGGTTTTTGCCCCAGCCCAGGGCCATGGTCAGGATGGCAGTGGCGAGCAGTGCCCATTTGAGTGGCGACTGCACGAAGAATATGCCGAGAAGAAAGAGCAGTATCACAATGGCACCCATGTACACCGGCCCTGAAGTGAAAGGCTGGTCGCCCCAGTAGCGGTTGCTTTGGCTTATGCTCGATTGCATGGATCTGTCTACCGATTTCATCACGTCGGGATTGTTGCCGAGCACTCCTGTGGCGCCACCTTTGGCATCGGGAATGAGGAAGCTGAAGCTCTCACCCTTTCCGTAACTCCAGTTGGTGATGTAATCGCGGTCAAGGCCCTTTGTGGCAATGTCATCGTTTGAGCTGCCGTCGGGTTTTATGCTAAGTTCAGTGGCTCCGCGGGTGGTGTACTTGCCGTATTCGTAGGTGTTCCAGAGCAGGTTCATGTTGCTCACGAGGGCCAGTACAGCGGCGATGATGAGGGTGGCACTCGCTTTCGCGAAAACGGGCAAATGTTTGATTTGGTAAGCTTTCACTGCCGCAGCAATGGCAACAAATACCACGAGAATCCCGAAATAATAGGTGATTTGCACGTGGTTGGCGGCAATTTGAAGGGCCAGAAACAGCGCAGTTACCGCTCCCCCGAAGAGGTAGCGCCCCCGGTAGGCCCAGATGATTCCCGCGAGCGTGGGGGCCATATAGGCAATGGCGTGGGCCTTGGTATTGTGGCCCGCTTCGAGAATGATAAAGAAGTAACTTGAAAAAGCAAAAGCCACAGCGCCTATGGCGGCCACGGCAGGCCTCACCCGTAGGGAAATCAGCAGGATGTAAAATCCGAGCAGGTAGAGGAAGAGGTAGCTCACAGGTCGGGGAAGGCCGAGGGTCACGACTTTGTCGACCATCTTGACCACATTGTTGGGGTATTGCACCGAAATTTGATACGCGGGCATTCCGCCAAACATGGAATTGGTCCACAAAGGCTCCTCGTCATACATCCGCCTGAATTCCTGTATTTCCTGGGCCATGCCCTTGAAATTGGTGATATCGCCCTGCTTGAGCTGATAGCCATTCACTGCAGGATAAAAATAAATGGTCGCCACAGCGATAAAGGCTACAATGGCGACCAGATGAGGCAAATACCTCTTTAGCATGTCTTTATTCATGGCTTTGGATTAGTCCACTTCTTCAAAATCGATGTATTCTCCGCTTTTGCCGTCCTTCTTTTTAGCGGCTTCGCGTTCTTTCTTGGTGTACTCAATGCGCACCTCACCTTCCTGCCGGGCATCTTGCCGGTTTTCGAATGGGGATGCACCGCGTTTATTGCCTGTGAGGTATGGCCTGAGCAATCGGCCCAGGAGGCGCACTGCAAAGAACAGTGCAAGTATGATAAAAATTGTTCTAAACACGCCTGTTAAACTAGCTGTATATGCTTGCATAAAGGGCCAAATATAAGGCTTATCACACAGCTGCGCGGCATAGCAGTGTTCTCAAATGCGCCAAAATTTTCAAAATGCATTAGCGGCTCAGGTAGAGGTTGCGCTCGCTGTACACCTTTCGGAAAAACGGATCCATCAGGTCGTCGATAAAATAAATGGCCTCACCGGTGCTCTTCATCTCAGGCCCAAGCTCCTTGTTCACGTCGGGGAATTTCTCGAACGAGAATACGGGAATCTTGATCGCATAGCCTTTTTTCACCGGGTTGAAGTTGAAATCGCTCAGTTTGGCCTCGCCCAGCATGATCTTGGTGGCATACTTCACATAAGGCTCCTGGTAGGCTTTCGCGATAAATGGCACCGTGCGCGAAGCCCGTGGGTTGGCTTCGATGATGTACACCGTGTCGTCCTTGATGGCAAACTGTATATTGATCAATCCCACCGTTCTCAATGCGAGGGCGATGCGCTTGGTGTATTCTTCGATCTGTGCAATGATGAGGTCGCCGAGGTTGTAAGGTGGCAACACGGCGTAAGAGTCGCCGGAGTGAATGCCCGCCGGCTCGATGTGCTGCATCACACCGATGATGTGCACGTTCTCGCCGTCGCAAATGGCGTCGGCTTCGGCTTCTATGGCACCGCTGAGGAAGTGGTCGAGCAGGATTTTGTTGTCGGGCATGTCGCGGAGGATGTTCACCACGTGCTTTTCGAGGTCTTCCTTGTTGATCACGATTTTCATTTGCTGTCCGCCGAGCACGTAGCTTGGGCGCACCAGCAATGGAAATCCGAGCTTGTCGGCAATTTCGAGCGATTGCTCGGCATTGTCAACCACACCAAACTCGGGGTAAGGAATGTCGTTTTCCTTGAGCAGGGTCGAAAAACTTCCTCGGTCTTCAGCGAGGTCGAGGGCCTCGTAGCTGGTGCCCATGATTTTGATGCCGTAGCGGTTCAGTTTTTCAGCAAGCTTCAAAGCGGTTTGGCCACCGAGCTGCACAATGACCCCTTCGGGCTTCTCGTGCAAAATGATGTCGTAAATATGCTCCCAGAATACAGGCTCGAAGTAGAGCTTGTCGGCAGTGTCGAAGTCGGTGCTCACCGTTTCGGGGTTGCAATTGATCATGATGGTCTCGTAGCCACACTCTTTTGCGGCAAGCACCCCGTGCACGCAGCAGTAGTCGAATTCGATACCCTGGCCTATGCGGTTGGGTCCTGAGCCGAGCACCACCACTTTCTTCTTGTCGGTCACCACCGATTCGTTTTCGTCTTCGAAGGTGCTGTAGTAGTAAGGGGTTTGCGCTTCAAATTCGGCCGCGCAGGTATCCACCAGCTTGTACACCCTGTTGATGCCCATTTCGTTGCGCTTGGCAAACACTTCGCTCTCCAGGCAGCGCAGCAGGTGGGCTATTTGGCGGTCAGCATAGCCTTTTTGCTTGGCTTCGAAGAGCAGCTCGCGGGGCAAGGTGTCGAGGTGGTAATCTTCAATTTTGTCTTCCAGGTGGATGAGGTCTTCTATTTGCTTGAGAAACCAATAGTCGATTTTGGTTTTCTCGTGGATGGTCTTGAAGGGAATGCCGAGCTTGATGGCATCGTAGATGTGGAAGAGTCGATTCCAGCTCGGGTGCTCCAGGCTGTGAAGCAGCTTGTCCTGGTCTTTCACTTCCTTGCCGTCGGCACCGAGGCCGTTGCGCTTGATTTCCAGCGACTGGCAGGCTTTTTGCAAAGCCTCCTGAAAGCTACGGCCAATGCCCATCACTTCACCTACCGACTTCATTTGCAAGCCGAGTTCGCGGTTGGAACCGTGAAACTTGTCAAAATTCCAACGGGGAATTTTTACAATCACGTAGTCGAGCGTGGGCTCGAAAAGCGCCGAAGTGGTCTTGGTAATTTGGTTGTTGAGCTCATTGAGATGGTAACCCAGGGCGAGCTTGGCTGCGATCTTGGCAATGGGATAGCCTGTGGCTTTGGAGGCGAGGGCTGAAGAGCGCGACACCCGTGGGTTGATCTCGATCGAGATGATGTCTTCCTTATCGTCGGGGCTCACGGCAAATTGCACATTGCAGCCTCCGGCAAAATTGCCAATGGCGCGCATCATCTTGAAAGCCATGTCCCGCATACGTTGGTAGGTGCGGTCGCTCAGGGTCATGGCGGGCGCCACGGTGATACTGTCGCCGGTGTGTATGCCCATGGGATCCATGTTTTCTACTGAGCAAATGATCACCACATTGTCGTTGGAATCGCGGAGCAGCTCCAGCTCAAATTCCTTCCAGCCCAGCATGGCCTTGTCTATCATCACCTCGTGGATGGGCGAGATGTGCAGGCCGCGGGTGAGCATTTTTTCAAAATCTTCCTGGTTGTGCACGATGGCCGCTCCCGCTCCGCCCAGGGTGTAGCTGGCGCGGATACATAGTGGGAATCCAAATCTCTGTGCTATTTCTTTACCTTCCAGAAATGAATTGGCCGTGGCTTGTGGCGCCATGCCAATGTCCAGCCGTTCCATGAGCTGGCGGAATGATTCCCTGTTTTCGGTGATATTGATGGCATTGATGTCCACACCGATGAGGCGCACATTGTACTTCTTCCAAATGCCCATTTCATCGCAGGTCATGGCGAGGTTGAGCGCCGTTTGTCCACCCATGGTAGGGAGCACGGCATCAATGTCGTGCTTTTCGAGGATATCGATGATGCTCTGCGGCTCCAGCGGCTTGAGGTACACGTGGTCGGCCGTCACAGGGTCGGTCATGATGGTGGCCGGGTTGCTGTTGATCAGGATCACTTCCACGCCTTCTTCGCGCAGCGATTTGGCGGCTTGCGAGCCTGAATAGTCAAATTCACAGGCCTGACCGATCACGATGGGGCCACTGCCGATAATCAATACCGAACGTATGCTAGTGTCTTTTGGCATAGCAGAGAAAAGTTAAGAAATGGGGGGATTGTGGAAAAAAGAAGGGGTTGCTAAACGAGCGCTGAAGAGATGTGCGTAAATTTCGCTTCATTTAGGCGACGAAAGTAGTTCATTTTTCGCGAAAGCATGGCAGAAAAGTCCAAAATCGAAACGGCATTTTTCCACAATGGCGACTTGCGCATGCATTATGCGCGATGGGGCAGTGGCCCAAATGTGCTTATTGCACTGCACGGTTTCGGACGCAACTACAGGGATTTCATTCGTTTTACCCGGCCACTTGAAGGCGAATTTACGGTGTACGCCATTGACATTTTTTTTCACGGCGAGAGCAGCACTAGCCGCCCTGAACCCGATAGGAATCCATTGAGCGTGGAGGAATTCAGCGCTTTTTTTAAGTCCTTTTTCGATCATATCGGGGCGGACAGGGCATGGTTGACGGGCTACAGCCTCGGCGGCCGGCTGGCCATGGTGCTTGCGCAAAATATGCCTGAACGCATAGGCGGGCTTTACCTCCTCGCCCCCGACGGGCTCGTGGTAAACCGCTGGTACGGCATGCTAAGCCATTACGCTGGTGGGCGCGCCCTCTTTCGCTTTTTCAAGCGTCGGCCCCAATGGTTTTTCCGCACCCTCAAGGGACTGCTGAAAACCGGCGTGGTGAGCCCCCGCACGGCCGATTTTGTGCGTACGCAGATCGAATCACCCGCCGATCAGGAGCGCGTGTACATGGTGTGGTGCTTTTTGCGCAAGCTCGAGCCCGACCACAAATTGCTGGGGGAGCGCCTTACGGCAAATGGGATCACGCTCGACCTATTTTTTGGACTTTATGACAACATCATTCGTGTCGGTCAGGCCAAAAAGCTGCTGAAGCACTTTCCCAAAGCCAGGGTGCATCAGCTGAGGTCGGGACATTTTTTGCTCACAGCTGCCAACGGGGTTTTGGCAAAGGAGGAGGGGATGTTTCAATTGCCTGGTCGTGGGGTGTGAAAGCGATTGAGCACGGTTTATGGCAGCAGCATTGCAAATGCTGCGGAGCGTGTGATTACGAAGCTACGCCATGGTGTACATCTCACGTAATTGGATAAGTTGAGTTTATGGGGTTCCGCAGCATTTGCAATGCTGCGGCAAATGCTGCGGAGCGAGGATTAATAAATTTGGGTGAATGCCCAACACTCTACCAAAAAACATTCGATCAGGTGCCGCAGGGCGCATTCCCGGCGGAGTTGGGCGCAGCACAATGAAGAACTGATACTGCTCATGGGATTCTACTTCGTCTACCAGTGAAAATAGTTTGCTATCTATTGGTAATGAGGTTAATAAATTTGGGCGAATGCCCAACACTCTACCAAAAAACATGCGATCAGGTGCCGCAGGGCGCATGCCCGGCGGAGCTGGTTGAGCACGGTTTATGGCAGCAGCATTGCAAATGCTGCGGAGCGTGTGATTACGAAGCTACGCCATGGTGTACATCTCACGTAATTGGATAAGTTGAGTTTATGGGGTTCCGCAGCATTTGCAATGCTGCGGCAAATGCTGCGGAGCGAGGATACCTTTTGTTAACGGCTGCCAATGGGGTTTTGGCAAAGGAGGAGGGGATGTTTCAATTGCCCGGACATAAGTAGGGATCCATAAGTAGAAATGCTGCGGAGTAAGTTCTGTTGTCATTCTTCACTGCGTTCAGAATGACAAATGAAGCTCATAATCACATTTTATTCATCAGTACCAGCGAATCACAAACAATACGCCCCCTTTTTTTACAAAAGCACCAATCTTACGGTGCCATTTTTTTACAAAATAGGCGATAATACGGTGCCATTTATTTACATTTACCCAGAAATATTCAAGGTTTAAGCCGATAAATGTATATAAACCGAGACATTGATGAAGAGCTTCTAGCCTGGCAAAGAGACAGTTCAAGGAAGCCGCTACTTTTGAGAGGCGCACGACAGGTGGGTAAATCGACTGTGGTGCGAAACCTGGCCAAGCGCTTCGATTATTTTCTCGAGTTGAATTTTGAGGAGCAGCGCTCTTTGCATACGCTTTTCGAGGGTGACCTCGACCCCAAGGATATTTGCGAAAAGCTCAGCGTACTTTACAACATGCCTATCGAGCCTGGACGAACCCTGCTTTTCTTCGATGAAGTTCAGGCCTGCCCTAAGGCCATCTCAGCGTTGCGGTTTTTTTATGAAAAATACAGAGCGCTTCATGTCATTGCAGCGGGCTCATTGCTGGAATTTGCCCTGGGCAACCTGCCGAGTTTTGGGGTGGGCAGGGTGCGCTCCATCTTTATGTATCCACTGAGTTTTGATGAATATCTGGGGGCTGTTGGTGAATTGAAGTTGCTTGAATTTAAAAGAAAGGCAAGTCCAACAGCGCCATTGCCTGAAGCTTTTCACAACAAGTTGATGGAGCACCTCAAAAGGTTTTGGCTGCACGGTGGCATGCCTGAAGTGGTGCAGTATTATGTGGGGCACCCCAAGGACTTGCGCGGAGCTTCGCGGCTCTTGACAGAATTGATGTCTGCTTTTCGCGCTGACTTTACAAAGTACAAGGAGCGGGTACCGGCATTGCGTATTTCTGAAGTCTTTGATGCAGTGGTTGCACAATCCGGGTCAAAATTCATTTATTCAAAAGCAGGCGTGGAGAGCAACCTCAGGCAAGTGAAAGAGGCGCTGGATTTGCTCATCATGTCGGGACTCGTGATACCTGTACGGCATACTTCTGCCAATGCAATACCTCTCGGAGCTGAGGTCAATCCCAAACGCCAGAAAATGCTTGTGCTCGACACCGGATTGCTTCAGAATGTTTTAGGGGCCGAAATTTCTGCCCTGCTACTTGATACGGAATATGCCTTTGCCAACAGGGGTGCCATTGCTGAGATTTTTGTGGGTCTCGAGATGGTAAAGAATGGCGATCCATACCGACAGGCAGAGCTCTATTATTGGCACCGCGAAGCGAAAGGCAGCAATGCGGAGGTCGACTATGTGGTACAAAGGGGCACTGACATTGTGCCCATTGAGGTGAAATCGCGGCGACGGGGTGCGATGCAGAGTTTGTTTCAATTCATCACAGAAAAGCAATCTGCGCATGGCATCAGAATTTCGGCTGAAAATTTTGGCGCTTTGGAAAAAGTCGAACTGTGGCCACTTTATGCCGTTGGCGATTTGGTGAAGCAGCGGTAATAAATCAACCCACAGAAAAAGCCGCCACACAATGTGTAGCGGCTTCGGTCAAATCAAAAAACAAATATTTTTATCGCTTGTGCAATTTCACATCACTTACCGTAAGGCGTTTGCGGCCTTTGGCGCGGCGTGAAGCAATTACTTTGCGGCCGTTGGCTGATGCCATACGCTCACGGAATCCGTGCTTGTTGCGGCGCTTTCTGTTCGAAGGTTGGAATGTTCTTTTCATGGTACAGTTCTTTGGGCGTTATCAATGCTGCCGAAAAACGGAGTGCAAAGATAGACATTAAGTCTTCGCCTGCAAGGCCAGCGCAATAATTTTTTTCTTGTTCTGGTTTATGTTGTCTTCAGGAGGCAATGGGTCGGCTTTACACCGCGCTTTCGCGGTGGGGGATGCCCTGAAAGTGTATATTCGCCCTCCTCAATATTCCATTATTTATGTGCGGTATTTTTGGCCTTTGGAATTTTCCCGGCATCGCCGGAAGGGATCTCAAGCGGGCTTCGGAGTTGCTGCGCCATCGCGGGCCCGACGATGAGGGTTTTGTGACTTTCCCAGACGTGGCAGGCATGGATCGGGCTGCCCAAGCCTATGCCGGCCCCGATACCACTGCAGCGGGATTGGCCCAACTTCCCGATGGGCTTGGCTGCCTCAATGCCTTGCTGCACCGCCGCCTCTCTATTCTCGACCTCAGCCCGGCCGGCCATCAGCCCATGCAGCTACCCGGCAGGCCCATTTACATCAGCTACAATGGAGAGGTGTACAATTACAAAGCGCTGGCCGCTCAGCATGGCATCTTCACCAACACGGGTACCGATACAGAAGTGGTGCTGGCGCTTTACGCAAAAATGGGCACAGCATGCTTTACCGCCATGCGCGGCATGTGGGCCATGGCCATACTCGACCTTGAGCGCGGTGAGCTCGTCCTCAGCCGTGACCGCTTTGGTATCAAGCCGCTCTATTACACGCGCCGCGAAAAAGCGATCGCCTTCAGCAGTGAAGTAAAGCCGCTGCTGGAAGTGGCCGGTGTGCGCCCTGCCATTGAGCGGCGCAAACTCCTGCAGTTTCTAAGTTTTGGCGCTACCGACGATCCCTGCGAGACTTTTTTTGATGGCATCGAAGCCCTGCCTCCCGGCCATATGCTCAGCTACCGCTTGGGAGATGGACAGCAGGATGTAAAGCAGTGGTACCGCCCCGAAGCGCAGGGCAATGCCGCAGCGGGTGATTTCCAAAACCTCTTTCGCGACAGCATCGGCGAGCACATGATCGCCGATGTGGAGGTGGGCAGCTGCCTGAGCGGCGGACTCGACAGCAGCGCCATTGTGGCCGAGGCGGCAGCCGAGGCCACCTCATTTAAGACGTTTACGGCCACTTTTCCCGGCAGCAGTATTGACGAAGGCCACTACGCCCGCATGCTCACCCGCCTGCATCCGCAGCTCGATCAGCGCTTCACCACGCCCGACGCAGCTTCCTTTTTCAAAAACTTTGACGGGCTTATCCGCCTGCAGGAGCGCCCCATAGGTTCGGCCAGCATTTTTGTGCAATACGCTGTGATGCAGTCAGCTTCTGAAGCGGGCATCAAGGTGCTGCTCGACGGGCAGGGCGCCGATGAGGTGCTCGGAGGCT
>DAIRDH010000073.1:9690-13318 GCA_036796255.1 Cryomorphaceae bacterium | reverse complement strand
CGCGCTTTCTCGAAGCACTTCGCCTCAGTGATGCAGTGGCCATTTCAGAAGAAGCGGTGAAGCTCTCGCTCGAACGCAGTCAGCGTGCCCAGGAGAATTACCAGTACGGCACCTTCACACGCCTGCAATTGCTCAACGCCGAAGTAGACCTCCGCGCCGATAGCATCCTTTTGGCGGAAGCCGAACTCGAATATGCACAGGCACAACGGGATCTGTACTTTTCTATGGGGCTTCCCGCCGACACCACTTTTGCCATTGACTCCATATTCGCTTTTATGGATGGCCTCGATAAGCTAAACCTTCTTGAAGGTGCCCGGAGCCGCAACACCGTGTACCTACGCGCCCGCAATGAAGTATATGGCGCTGAGCAAGACCTCAAAGTCTTTAAGGCCGAGCAATACCCCACCCTGAACTTACAGGGCGGCTACAGTTACAGCTACAGCGAATTTGAAGCCAACTTCCTCAGCAGGCAGGAGCTGTCCGGCTGGAATGCAGGGATCAATCTTCGCTTTTACCTCTTCGACGGGGGCCGCATTCGCCGCAACATTGACAATGCCCGCCTCAACATAGCTGTGGCTGAAGTGGAAGAAGCCCGGGCGCTCAACGAAATCACTACTCTGATAAGCAACGCCTGGGACAGCTACATCACCAGCCGCAAGCTGCTCGACCTGAGCATGCGCAACCTCTCGCTCGCCCAGGCCAATTTCGAGCGCAGCCGCGAGGCCTTCGCCACCGGCCAGATCACCGGCACCGAGCTCCGCGACGCCCAGATCAACCTCACCCGCACCCGCAATGAGATCAGTGTAAGAAGGATACGGAGTAAATTGGCGGAGTTGGGCTTGCTGTTTGAGGCGGGGGTGTTGTTGGAGTGATTTGAATATTTTCTTTCTCCCGAGGCCTATGAATTCTGGACCGTCTCTTTACCGAAGGTGCTAATTCACAAAGTCCAAAAGCAAGGACTAAGGGATAGCAGCGGCACTTTCAGTCGCTGTCACAGCATCTTGTTGAGGCTTGTCATCCTTGACAGCATCCACATTTAAAAAAAATGGAATGTAAGCCCGCTCATAAAGTTGGGTAGAATTGAAGAACACATCTACTTCAAGCACGTGATGGCCTCTTTCCAGATGGGCCACATCTATCCAGGTGCTCAAGCCCATTTGGCCGGTGTGGCTAAGTTCACGAAAATATGCTTCTCCCAATTCAACAGTTTCTCCATCGATTCTTAACATGTACAATTCCTTGAGGCATGCCAGTTTTTTCCTTGCCTGATCGAAGTACGACAATTGTTCTGAAGCCAAAACAATTTCAAGGCTGTCGCAATTGCGATATACCACCTCTTCCATTTGCGTTTTGTGCACCAGGAAAAGTTCCAGCACACCATTGTCAATGGTTTGGGATTGTATATGGGCCCATGTGCTGTAGCGGGCGGGTTGGGTATCGCGGTAATATCCATCCATGGTCGCCACTCCGAGATGGGTATCCATCAAAGAGGAGCTGTCGCTAGCGAGCTTGGCCTGCGAAACAACCATAAATGCCGTAAGGCCTACATAAACAAAAATCAAGGCAAATACTTTCCAGCGGCCAATATTGGTAATGAGGCCATAATAAATGCCCCTGTATAGCCCAGCGAAGGTGATGACACCCATGAAGCGGTACACGTAGCGGTATACCCTCCAAAAGCCGGGAAGGCGCTTGAGCCATCCCAGGGTGAGAAAATCAATAAGGTAAGGCAGAGCGGTAAAAAGTACCAGCAACAACATGACCTGATCCACGGCGCCATCTGTTTCGGCCATGGCAGGCCATGCAGCGATAATGACCACGCCAATCAAGGTGGCAAAAAGAAGGAACAAAACAAGGCTGATCGTGGCCATCACCAGCAAGAAAGCAATGGCATACATAGCGCTGCATATGTTCTCGAGACGCACCACGGAGCTTTTAAAATCGGGCAATTTCTGAAGCCTACGGTGAAACCACGGCTTCATTTTGAGCCTTTCGAGCTTAATCCCTTCCGGAAAAGTATAACTCAAGCCCACAAAACTCACCCAAACGCTGCGCAGTACCAGGTGGAATATGAGCCCGGTCATGAGCCAGTACGTACTCACCTTCAATGCCGAAATAAATATATCGTCTACATCGCTGGTGTAAAAATAAAACATCGAGGTGCGCTCTTCGAGCCAGAAGTGAACCTGATCGAGTAAACGAGGAACCTGGGTAAGTGCCAGGAGCACAATACCTGAAATAAGGATCTCAGGCTCCCAGCTCCCTTCCTGGGTGCGCTTGAGCCATTTTGGGATGCTATTTTCTTGTGGCTGCATTCAGGATGCCAAATTAATTAAGAATTTGAGAGTCACAAACCCTGAACGCTTACTTTGAACTTCTTGATGGTTAAGCTTTAAATTGAGCAAGTCTGTCAGGGTGGCATTGAAGCGAAAGCGGATTTTTTCTACCCTGTTCGCAAGCGTTCAAAACCAGAGTGCTAGAAGTATACCAACTTCGGTGTTCATTCATGCACAACGGGCTTACCAAAAAAAATACACCCTGTTTTAGCGGCTTTTTTAAAAAATACAATATATCCGTCAAAATTCTAAACATCAAGCTTGTTATGAAACAGTTATTTTTCCTTGCCGCAGCAGCAGCTGCGCTAACCCTTACTTCATGTGGTGACGACGACGGTGGCTCAGGCGGGCCAAGCGCTCCTACCGGCACCATCACTGCCGACATTACTTATTACGATGGAGGTGCTGCGGCGCCACAAGAAGAGGCATGGTCGCTGCCTCAAGTGGCGGCTACGAGGTTTCAGGGCAACCTGACCTTGATTGCCACTGATCAGGCCAGTGGTGAAACCTTCACTCTCTTTGTTCCTGACAATGGTCTGGGCACCTACTTTAGCTCAGTCGCGGATCCAGGCGATGCTACAGTCGGCTGGGTACCAGAGGAAGGATCTCTAACATTCATTTCACAAGGCACGGAAGAACCCATCCCTCCATACTGCGTAATTGAGCTTACCGAAATAGACACTGTAGCCAAAACGCTGACGGGTACTTTTCAGGCAGGTCTAACCGAACCTTCAAACTCAGTTTCATACGTAATATTCAATGATGGTGAATTCAACAACGTACCCTACACCACTATTTTGCCAGGAGGCACATCCGACAACTCAATGAGCTTTAAGTTGGATGGAGACCCATTTGCGCCAGTGACCATCTTTGCCGCGACCACGTCCTTTTTTGGTACCAATATATTAACGGTCACTGCTTCTGATGCCAACCAAAGGGTCATGAGCATTAATATGCCAGCTGGGGTAGCTTCCGGAACCACGCTCGATTATTCAGAAGTAGATCTTGACCAATATGGAAACGTCCTGTTTTCTGATGGTACCTTCGTCGCTTTTAATGGCGGTACCCTCACGGTGACCAATCACAATACCACCAGTAAAACAATGCAGGGAACATTTTCCTTCACTCTCGGAGACCTTGGTGGGGCAGCCACCAACACCATCACTGAAGGCAGCTTTGACATAACGTATCAGTAAAATTTCTTCGCCCTTTCGGGCAAAAGATTTCAACCCCGAATGCCCAGAAATGGGAATTCGGGGTTTTTTGTTTTTCACAGGCACCATTCGAGGCAA
>DAIRDH010000073.1:0-9590 GCA_036796255.1 Cryomorphaceae bacterium | reverse complement strand
AGTGGCAAGGTGTGCAGCGATGCTTTCTTTGTGATCAAGGGATTGATCAGGTATTTTCACGTGGTAGATGGCGAAGAAATCACCGGGCAGTTTTTCTTCGAAGGCAGCTGGTATACGGATTATGAGAGTTTCCTGATTGGCATTCCTTCAAGTCAGAATGTGCAGGCCCTGGAACCCTGTGAAATTGCATATTTGTCCAAAACGGTGCTTCAGGAACTGTACGGAAGAATTCCCGCTCTGGAAAAATTCGGGCGATACATGGCCGAAAATGCCTACCTCGGCCTGCGAAAAAGAACCGAGACCTATACCCTGCTCTCCGCTGAGCAAAGGTACCTCGCACTGCTCGAGCAACGCCCCAAGGTAATAGCGCGCGTACCCCAGCATTACATTGCCAGCTATCTCGGCATCAAGCCGCAATCACTGAGCCGAATACGAAGGCGCATCATCGACGAGCAAAAGTAAGCGCAGCGGGAAGAATTTGTCTGCGAGCGCATTTCTTAACCCAGGTGAAGGAATTCGAAGGGGAGCCGGGTGAAATTTGCATCAGTTAAATCAAACTGATGTACCATGAAAAAAATCATTTTATGCATTGCGCTTGCCAGCATGGCGGTGATGGAAGTAAGCGCCCAGACTTTTGCCGACGTATCGGTGGGAACCTCTCACAGAGATCAGGCATTCCTGAACCTCGCCCTTCGGCACCAATTTTCCGAAAGGTTCAGGGCCGGCATCGAAGCGCAAACGGGGCTTATCGATTACCGCTTTATCGGTGGCAAGTTGATTGAAGAGGGCAATGCCACCTCGGTCGGCATACCGCTTACGTGGAGAATTCTGGAGGACTCAAGGCTTAGACTCGACCTGTACACCCGGGCTGGTGTGGCTTTTCAATCGATACCCGATGCCGATGCAGAGCGCCGCATGCTTGAAAGCAGTTCATCCTTCCTCTACAGTTTCGAGCCCGGATTGATTGTAAGTCTCCCCCTTTCGGAAAAATTCAACCTTCAGGGAGGATTTACGCTACCGCTCATTTTTGAAGCGTCGCCAGTGGGGCTTTTTGAAAACAATGTCAGCAACCTGTTCATGAACATGGGATATCAGCTTTCCGCAAAATCGATTCTGTTCCTAAAGACCAATACAGGCCCAGCGGCCGGTGCCAATGGCGATTCGCACAAGTACACCTGGTCAGTACAGGCCGGCGTGCGGCTCTTGCTCAATGGCCAAATGAAAAATGGCGCCCTGCTTATCGAACCAACATATTAACCATTAACCACAACTCAGAAATCTCAATCCCATGAAAAACTCAATAATTCTCTTGCTCCTCATGTTTGCCTGTACGCCAGCCAAAAGTCAGCATTCCGGAAAAGTCGGCTGGTATATCACCGGCGAGTACAGCCCCATGTTTCTCGACAATCACATCGGCAATGCCGTGGGCTTCTCGGTTGGTGTCACCTTGCTCCGCGAACATTTGAAAATAGGCTTCTTCAACTATGGTCGCAGCGGCCCCATCAATCCACAAGTGTTTAGAACCGCTTTGCCGGAAGGCATAAGCTACAAAGGAAGCACCTCGCTCGACCTCAGGGCCGACCATGGCGCATTTGGGCTGATGATCGCCCCCTCATTTGTACTTCCAAATTCGAGGATCGAAATAGATATTCCGGTGTATATCGGCTCCTTTGGTGCAGGATTCTACCTCGCCGGCGATGACAGGATAACCCCTGACAACAGGCGCGTGAGTGAATGGGAAGACGAGCTTTTTGAAGGACAGGATGCGAACTTTGCGGGCATGGTAGAGCTGGGCCTAAGGATACTGATTCCCTCGAAAATGAATCGCTTGAAATATGGCCTGGGCTTGCATTACACCACTACCCAAGATTGGACGGCCTACGCTGACCCCTGTGGAGATTTTTACAACAACAAATTCCGCGCTTCGTTTTTTATACAATTTGGCTCTGACCAGCGAAACAATGGAAAATGATGGGGAGGAGAAATTTCATTGACGCAAATAGTTTTACAAATCCACCCTTTAGCCTTGGTAAAAAATCGTTAGGCAAACGACCGTCAACTTCACAGAGAAATATCCCTTTTCCAGGGTATAAAATCATCCTGCCCAAGCACTTCTGCCTTGCAAAATTCTCCTGAGGCAATTTTGATCATCAGCTCCAGCAATTCATGGGCAGAGGCTTCAATGCTTTGACCGGATACCACAGGGCCTGCATCAAAATCAATAAGCCCTGGCATGCGAAGTGCAAGTGGAGTATTACTGCTCACTTTTACCACAGGTGCCAGTGGATTGCCTGTAGGAGTGCCGAGTCCGGTGGTAAATGCAATCAGGTTTGCCCCTGAGCCTGCAAGGGCAGTTGTTGATTCCACATCATTTCCGGGAGTGCAAAGCAAGTGCAAACCTTCCGTGAGTGCGGGCTCGGTATAATCCAACACGTCAGCAATGGGTGCGGACCCTCCCTTTCTTGCCGCGCCTGCCGACTTCATGGCTCCTGTGATGAGCCCATCACGGATATTGCCTGGCGATGGATTGGCATCGAAGCTCGATCCTGAAGCCTTCACAACTTCGTGGTACCTGTGCATAAGCGCGAGAAACCTCTCCGCATCGCTTCTATTCACACAGCGGTCAACGAGGTTTTGCTCTACTCCGCTCAATTCGGGGAACTCGCTGAGAATGGTTTTCCCACCGGATGCATTGATCAGATCTGAAACATAGCCCAGAACCGGATTGGCCGATATTCCCGAAAAACCATCGGAGCCACCACATTCAAGACCAAGCGTAAGGGCTGAAATCGGGGCCTCTGACCTTTGGTATTTATTGGCTTCTGCAAGGCCTATGAAAGTTTCAGTAATCGCCGTTTGCAAGAAATCCTGATCGGCATTGAATTGCTGCTGCTCCAGCCACACCACCTTTCGCGCATATACCGGAGCCCTCCGATTCAATCGGCTTTGGATACTTTGCATTTGTGCATTTTGACAGCCAAGGCTCAGTATCGTGGCTCCAGCACAATTGGGGTGAGAAATATAAGCAGCCACCAGTTCAGAGAAGCTATCTGCGTCGCTGCGGGTGCCGCCACAACCAGTTTGGTGGTTGAGGAATTTGATGCCATCCACATTTGCAAACAAGCGCTGCGCTTTGTCTGACCCCGTAGCGATTCGGGTGCCAATGCTGCGGAGTTCATTTGCCGAAAGGCCATTTTGATAACCCTCCACAAGGGGCCCAAGCTCATACCGCTTTGCCGTTTTGCTATCATATCCCAGTGCCTCTTCAAGCGCCTCGCGCATCACATCCACATTTTTATTTTCACAAAAAACCAATGGAATTACGAGCCAGATATTTCTTGTGCCGTAACAGCCATCATCGCGCTTGTAGCCCATCCATGTACGGTGTTTCCATTGCCTTACTTGCGGCGGCAACCATCGATAAGGTACCGACTTGAGCTCAATGCGGTCACGCTTGTGGTGGTCCACGTTGTGCTGTCCGAGAAGGCCTCCCGGAAGTATGTCCTCTTTTGCCCTTCCCACAGGCACCCCGTACATGATAACCTCAGTACCCACTGACAAGGCTTTCAATGCAAACTTGTGTTTGGCCCTGAGCTTATTGGTTATCTTCAATTCAATACCATTAAAATGCAGCAGCACGCCAGGTTCAATATCGCTGAGCACAGCCGCTACATTGTCGCGCGGATCGATCTGCAAGCACTTTTGCCTCATGCCTTGTATTTTTTAAGGTGGCGTCCGATAATGTCCATGTTTTCATCGGGCTTGTCGACATTTCTGGGGTAGTAATAATAAGCCAGCTGCTCTGGCTGGTGATTAATCACCTCCTCCAGTCGGCGCTCCATCAAGGCATTGCTGCCGGCACTCATGTTGTGATTTTCGATGAGCCAGAAGCCTCCTTTCCCCTCAGCGCGGGCGGCTGTCAGAAATCGCTCTCCGACACCAAGCAGTACCTTATTGGCCTGCTCCTGTTCGCCCCCATCTTCATTTCGCCAGGGCCGGCCATCACAGCCATAATAGTCGAGATGTGTAATTTGTGCGCCGCTTTGAACCACATCATCGCCGAGATTGGCATATACGAAAAGGCTGGTGAGCACTTCAGGCGCCTTTGATTTTATATGTGCATTGAGTTCGCTAAAAAAATCACTGAAAGCTTGCTGGTGGTCTTTCAAATCGGTGGAACCATCTAGCGCCTGCATGGCGGCGGCTGAGTGGTCGATGATGGTGTACAATTTGGGTTCATCCCATATGATTCCCTTTACCGGCCATAGCGACAAGCATTTGTCAATGTGCTCTTTGAAGAAATTTCGCGTGTCAGGGTGGTGAAAGCTGCTCATTACACCGCTCCATTTGCTTTTTACGAAATTCCCATCGGAATCCAGTACCCAGGTATGCGGATGCTGCGCTGAGAAGATGCTCGGCACCTTTGGAGCACCGGCCAGAATACCGCCCCAGCGGGAAGGCACAATGAAAAGCGAGATGCCAAGCCGCTCCGCCTCATTCGCTATGATGCTTACATTTTCTACTGCTGCAAAAAGGTCTTGCTCGAGGATCGCAACAGAGATTGCATCCGTTCCCAGATCGGCCATGAACTGAAGGTCTTCACGCACCTGATGGGGCACCAAAGTGTACATGTGGGCGCGAAAGTAATAGGCATTGAGCAGCTTGCCCTTTACCGGCCTAACCCTGTCCGCAGGTACAGACCAGGCAAGTGGGGGCAGCACCATTACTCCGGAAGCCGCCAAACTCATCTTGCCCAGAAAATCTCTTCTATCCATAAATTGTTATTTATAAAAATGCGCTGCAAGTTTGCAGCGCATTTCCACCTAACAGCAATAATAAACAGGTGAATTACTGCTTAACAAATTTCCGTGTGGACTGGCTCCCGCTACCATCTATCACGGTAAGCATATAGATTCCGGAAGGCAAGACACCCACATTTATTGATTGAATTCCAGAAGCAATGGTGGAATAAGCTGCCACTTCTGAACCGATTATGCTGAACACTTTGATGCTTTGAATTCCGGCATCGCCTGGCAAATCCACAAATAGCATATCACTCGTGGGATTGGGATAAACACTAAAATCAATTTCTTTTCTGGTGTTGTTTACGAACACACCAAAATCAGCAGGGAGAATCCCTATGGGCTGGCCATTGCTTCCGCCAGTAAACGATTCAAAGGTATTGGGGTAAAAGAAATCGTAAGTGAGTAGGTCGGTGTCGTAGGCGGGGGGTGTATTGGCAATGTTGTCGGCGAAAAAGTCGCTTACCCATTGCAGTGGCGTTGGAGAAGGGTCGTTGTAGGTTACCACTTCTTCGGTATTTGTGGCGATCATAGCTTCGTTGTCGATGATGGCAGTTGCCAATGAATCAAGCAGGTTAATGGGCTCTCTATCGGCAGGATACAGGTCAAGCACATCCTGTGTGAAAAACAGGTTGTTGTTGCTCACTACGAGTACTTGATCCCCGTCTCCAATCCATTCTTCTATTTCTACAAAAGCCTGGGAGCCACCGGCACCTTTGCCCCTGAGGCCCACATTGGTGATCATGTTGTTGGTCACCACAGCTTCGCGGGTGAACCCAAATTCAAGGCCTCGTTGACCTACATTTACGAAAGTATTTTGGTCAAAATGCGCCCAATTGGTCACACCACCACCATTGCGCAAAATACGCGATGTCACATTGTAAACCAAGGTATTGTACACTTCGATACTGTCTACATTGCTTCCGCGGTCATCAATGAGTCGTCCGTTGTCAGGATCGTTCCAAAGTCCTATGTTACTAATTATGGAGTTACTTATAAAGATGCGTGTGTCATTCTGATCAAGGCGCAGGGCTGTCTGGCCATCCACTTCCAGCCAGCAATTGTCGACGGTGACCCTAATTCCATCTTGCCGGGCGCGAATGATTCTGGTTTGGATTCCCCCCAGTTGATCTACATTTCGCACCCGAATTCCTTCAATTCTCAGATCTCCTCTGGCTTCAAATGAACTCGAAGCCTCACCACCATCTACTGCAAAAGGCTGAAGAATTGCACGACCGTCATCATTCGGGTTGGTGCGGATGTGCAAGGGATATCCGGTATTGTCAATGGTGCGAATCAAGGGATACAATTGACCTCCTTGCAATTCATAAACAGTATTCTCAGGTTCTATCCGTTCACCTGTGGCGGTGGTGTCGCCATCAATGGCTGTGTTTAATGAGCCCAGAAGCGGCTCCACCGAAATAATGCGTGATTGTGCGCTCATGCTCAAGGCAAATAACAGGCTTGACACGGCGCAAATGGTCAAATAAAGATTTCTCATGGCTTTTGTGTTTGTGATTCGTTATGTCAACGACGTTTGAATACATACCTCACCCCTACATCGGCGGTAAACCCAAAATACTCAATATTGCTGCTGAACACCGGGCTGCCAAGAAAAGCGGCTTCTCTTTGGTTGGTAATGTTGTTGAGGTTGACAAATACCATCCAATTCTTTTTGAAGCGCTGGCTTAAGGCAATGTCCCAACGGGTGGTGGCCACTGTAAAGATGTCGCCTTCGGCCCTTGTGCCTACAGCGAAAAGTGCATCGCCCTGATGCACCACAGAAATGCGTCCGCTAAAACCTTTCTTCTCATAGCCAATGGACACATTTGCAAGAATGTCAGATTGCCCCGGCATTTGACCCCGTCTTTCGGTATCGATGACGACGGTCTCGAAAGGAGGTGTCATTTGCGTTTCCACGGAAAAGAAAGGATAATAAGTCGTGGAATTGATCATGGTGAAGTTTGCATTCAACACGATTCCATCAAAGGGCTTGGGCATCCAGCGAAAACTATTTTGATAGTCAATTTCAAAACCGCGCACATAGCTCAGGCCAATGGCGTTGCGCGGGGTGATAATCTGATAGCCATTGAGCGCATCGCCGGGAGCTACAAGGCGGGTTTGGGATTGGTACTCTACATTTTCCAATTCTTTGTAGAATCCGCCCAAGGTGAACAGCCCAAATTTATCGGTGTAAATCGATACAAAGGCATCGTAATTCCACACGGTGGTGTGCTGTAAATCGGGATTGCCCGAGCGCGCTATTCTATTCTGATCGTCAATGATTTGAAAAGGCACCAGGCTGCTAAAATTAGGTCGGGCGAGGGTTTTGGTGGCCGCCAGCCTAAGGTCGAGCCAATCGGTAAACTTGTAGCGCAAATGCAACATGGGCAGCCACTCGTGGTAGCTGCGGTTGTTGACCTCTTCCCTCGGATTGTTCACCACCCACTCTTCATTGTCCAACTTCAGCAATTGGCCTACAGTGGCCCTGTAATCGAGAATGGTGTTCTCATACCGCACGCCACCCATCACCATAAGGCGCCGCCAATTGGTCTCATTCATGATGTAACCCGATTCGATGCGCTCTCTGGCGGTATAACTTTCCAGGTCAACCCGATCGTCGCGCGTGTAGCGATCACCAAAATCTTCATAAAACTGATTGACCGCGTCGCGGTCCAGGCCTACGTTGTTGTTGTCATTCGATCCCAGCCCCATAAAAAAGACATCGCTGTTCAAAAAATCGGGAGCCACAAAGGAGTTGTCAACAAAATCGAAAATGGCTATGTCGCCATTGGCTGTGCGCTGAAATCGGTCTGCATCGTCGGGCCCAATGACGTTGAGTACGTTGCCTCCCGTCCAGCTCCTGCTCAAATCTCTGATGCGTTGCTGGTCTCTGACCAATCCTCCCGTTTTCAGGTAACCACTCAAATCCTTACCAATGGCGTAATCGTACTTTAGGTCTGCCCTTGCGGTGTAGCTCAACTCATCTACCTCATCAACATCGGCGCGGGCATCTCTCAAAAACAATCTGTCTACATTGTTTATCGCTCCCAGAGGCACGCGTTCCGGTCCGCGGTCATCGACCAGATTTTCATTAAATGCACCCAATTCACGCCACCTTGCCTGATGTTCAAAAATGTTGCGCTGCACAGACTGGCTCCGGGCACCTTGCCAGGTAAAGGTGAGTCCTTTCAGAATCTGGTGGTAACCATTGAGCATATTGCTTACAACATATGTGGCGCGCTGCCTGTCGCGAATGTCGTACTCCTGGTAATTGTCGTTCAGGCGATAACGGCGGCGGCGGCGTACTTCATCGCGCTCTATGTATCCAAAGCTGTTGCTCGCCACCAGGCTGTGCAAATCGTTAAACTGGTAATCAAAATTGAGGGAACCGCTGTACCTGCGCCGCACCTCAAGCCGGTCGCCAAGGTTTAAATTGGTGATGATGGTATTGGCGGTGCCATCGTCCAGCTCCCCCTGCAAAATGTAATCGGCGTTGAGCAAATCCGAACTCCTGTTAGCGCGCTGTCCGTTGGCAGAAACAGAAATACCAAATTTGTCGTCCATAAAGCGCTTGCCACCAAACACATCAAACTTCCACTGTCCGTATTCATTCTCTTGCTGGTTGTAGCCAAGTTGAAGCTTTCCTCCGATGGTGGGCTCTGAGGCCGTTTTGCGCATCACAAAATTGACCGTGCCGCCTATGGCATCGGCCTCCATATCGGGGCGCAAAGCCTTAAAGACTTCAATGCCATCAAGGGCTTCCGGGGCAATCATGCTGAGGTCTACCGATCGGTCGTTGCCATCCGTGCTAGGCAAGCGGATACCATTGACCGTGATGGAGTTAAATTTTGGCGAAAGCCCGCGCACCACCACGCGTTGCCCCTCTCCATTCTCGCGCAATACCGATACCCCGGGCAGGCGCCCCACTGCCTCTGCGGCATTCTGGTCGGGCAATTCCTGAATGCGCTCAGCCGAAACCACATTCACGATGGTATTGCTCCGCAGCTGTTGGTTGATGGCTGAGAGCTGGCCCTGGGCCTGCCCTATCACGACAGCTTCTTGTATTTGAACCGCATCCATCTCCATGGCCAGGTTGTAGCGCTGGTTCATGCTGCCCTCCTCAAACACGAAGGACTTGACCACGCGCTTATAGCCCAAAAACGCAAACACGATGTTCACCTCGCCGGCCGGAATGTTGTTCAAATTGTAATTGCCGTCCACATCGGTGCTTGTGCCAATGGTGGTGCCTTCGATAAACACGGAAACGCCGGGCAGGGAGCTGCGCTCATTTTTGTCACTGATGCTTCCCCTCAACTGTCCCCTTTGGCCCATCGCAGCGCTGGCCAAAAGCAACATTCCCAATACTAGTCCGATACACTGACTTGCTTTTCCCATAAGGGCCAATAGTTTGTAAATAGACGCATTAATCCCCTTATACCCTGAGGAACAAATTTGCAAAATACGTGGCGTTTAAATGTGGCAAGAGAGGTATAATGATCGGCAATCAAAAATTAAGGTCTAGAGGCATTTCCTGAAAAGTGCAGCATACGAATCAGAAAATGCGCAGTCAATACCCCACCAGCCCTGGCAGCCACAAGCTCAGCTCAGGCACAAAAGCCACAAGCAACAGCACCAGCACCATGGCGATAAAGAGCGGCAGCAAGGGCCGCACCACCCGCTGTATGGGGATGTCGGCCACGCCGCAACCTACGAAGAGCACGCTGCCCACAGGCGGAGTGCAGAGGCCGATGCAGAGGTTGAGCACCATCATAATGCCGAAGTGGA
>DAIRDH010000072.1:1286-14236 GCA_036796255.1 Cryomorphaceae bacterium | reverse complement strand
ATGACTTGCTCTTTGACGTACTTACTTACCACGTAGGTCTTGAAACCCTTTTGGCAGCAGACTTGGCTGATGGACAATCCTGGCCCACTCTCCTCGGACCTGATGTGGCAATTAGCGCGGATGGCAGCGACATTTTCGTAAATGCAAGTACGGTTATTATTCCTTTCGATGTTCAGGGTGAATTTGGCGGAGTGATCCACTCCATTGATGCCGTTTTGCAACCGCCATCAAATATTTGCGTTGATTTTGAAGCGCAGTTTACCGGACTGCTTCCCGATGCGCCGGTGCAGGTTGACGGCGTGTGCTCCACCGTGTCTACAACTGCTGCAGTATGGGCGTCTGAGCTCTACATCACCCAAGGTTTCCTAGAAGGAACAGAGTATATTGTTTCGATTTGCGATGGTCCGGGTGCAGGCACCTGGACTCCGCAAATCACTGTATTCGATTCCGATGGCTTTCTTGTGGAGACTGTCTCGGACGAATGCTCGCTTAACTTTATCGCTCCTGCCGATGGCACTTACCTCATAGGTATTTCCGAGGAGGGAGCATGCGGAGATTCTTCAGAAAATCTAGAAACGAATAATGGCATTCTCTCTATCACTTGCGTAGGGGAAATTGTAGACAACAGCATTTTTGAGATCGTAAGCAATAGCGAAGATCACTTTACCCTAACGGCGGCGCTTGAGGCTTCAGGGCTGGACATACCGCTTTCAGGCCCCGGTCAATTCACCCTTTTTGCACCTACAGACGCAGCTTTTGCGGTATTGGGCGATGCAGTCGATGATTTGCTTTTGGATCCTACCGGCGCCCTTGCAAATGTATTGCTCTATCACCTCGTAGATGGAGTAGCACTGTCTACAGACCTTTCAAATGGCATGGAAATTCAAACCTCTCAAGGCGAATTGATCACTGTAACTATTGATGGTGACGACATTTTCATAAATGGCGCTCAAGTCACTATGCCTGACATTGAAGCTGGCAATGGCGTGGTTCATGTGATTGACGCTGTACTCATGCCGACTTTATGCACACAGTTTGTTCAAACAGCCTTCACTTTCCAAAATGTTGGCGGTGCACCCGCACCTGATGTGAACGGAAATTGTGAGGCAATTACGGTAACAACTTTTGGTGCGTGGGCGAGCGAAGCATACATCATTCCTGGAATGGTTGAAGGAACCTCTTATGAATTTAGTATTTGCGATGGTCCTGGAGCCGGATCATGGGACCCTGTACTTATTGTGCAAAATGCAGTAACCGGCGAAATTTATGCTTCAGCCGAAGATTGCGAGATTACCTGGACGGCCCTATCCAATGACAATGTGAATGTAATTGTGCAGGAAGCCGGTTTCTGTGGAAGCCAATCTGACAATCTCGCAACAGACAATGGTGGCCCTTCACTCAATTGCCTTGGCTCACCGATAAGTACAGTGGCCGACGTTATCACCAATAGCCCAGAGCATACTACGCTCGCAAATCTTATAGACCTTGCCAACCTGGAGGAAACGCTCGCCGGTGAGGGACCATTTACTGTATTCGCCCCTACCAACGAAGCATTTAGCGCCGTAGACCAGGCCACAATTGACGACCTCACTGCTGATCCTTCCGGCCTCCTAACCCAAGTGTTGACGTATCACGTAGCAGCAGGCGCTGTTTTCTCAGGCGACCTTTCTGATGGACAGCAAATTCCAACAGTTAATGGTGAAATTGTAAACATCGGGATCGATGGAGACGTGGTGACTGTAGGCAATGCCAGCAGCATAGCAGCTGTAATACAGCCTGATATCGAAGCTACCAATGGCGTAGTTCACGTTATTGATGCTGTACTGCTTCCTCTTACGCTAAGCGTAGACCATATTGCCGCGCTGAACAGCCTCAATATTTTCCCCAATCCTGCCAACCAGCAATTCACGGTCGACATCAACCTGGCGCAATCGAGCCGCGTGATGATCGACATGGTCAATGTGGTGGGACAGACCGTACGCAGCTACGATCTCAACACCCGCAGCTCAGGCCTCAACCGACATTACATCGACGTTTCTCCTTTGCCGGCAGGTTTTTACCTGATAAACATCACTGTTGGCGAAAGCCAGGTAGTGAGCAAAGTTCAGGTGATGAAGTAAGCTTAGAATATTTCCTGTTTGAAAGCCGCTGCGCAATTGTGCAGCGGTTTTTTTTGTTTCATCAGTATAGACCAGTACTTTGAAATTTCCAAAATAGTATATACTTTTACTATATACTTCAGCAAAGAAAGGTTCTGGAAATTACGAAAACGACCACGCATGAAAACCCTGTCCTTAAAACTCGATGATATGCTCTTCCAAGAAACGGAGGAACTTCTTGAGAAAATCAAAAAACCCAGGAACCGATACATTAACGAGGCCTTGAAATTCTACAATAAGGTGCAAAAAAGAAAAATGTTGATCGAAATGCTCGCCAAAGAATCAAACATGGTTGCCGAGGAATCTATGCGCGTACTGTCTGAATTTGAAGGAATTGATGATATCGAGACCTAAACGGCTTGAAGTATGGCTGGCAGACCTCAGCCCACGCTCTGGTACTGAATCGGGGAAAACCCGACCCGTAGTGGTGGTGCAAACCGATGCCCTGAACAAGGTGCACCCTTCCATCCTTATTTGCCCGATCACCAGTAAGGTACATCCAGAGAGCAAATTACTCAGGGTGCACATTCAAAAAGGGGTGGCCGGGATGGAGAAAGAAAGCGACATCAT
Organism: Cryomorphaceae bacterium; assembly: GCA_036796255.1. GTDB lineage: Bacteria > Bacteroidota > Bacteroidia > Flavobacteriales_D > Cryomorphaceae > T3Sed10-241. Next base: position 11,507 of record DAIRDH010000072.1, on the reverse strand, counting down.
GATAGACCAACTCCGCGCCATCGACAACAGACGCTTGCTCAAAAAGCTTGGTATGATTCCGAAAGCACTGGGTGATCAGCTCAGTCAAAACCTTAAAATCGTGCTCGACCTGGATTTCTGAAGCCTTGGTTCGCTCAACAAGCTTCTCCATTTACTGTTGTATGGAACGTGATTGCTGAGGCTCCCATACACATCGTTTGGCTCAAGCGCGATTTGCGCATAAGCGACCATGCTCCATTAACTGCGGCCATTCAGGCTGGCAGGCCGGTGCTGTTGCTCTACATTTTTGAGCCCTCACTCATCAGCCACCCCAATTACAGCTCCATGCATTGGGCCTTTGTGTGGCAGGGCTTGCTCAGCCTTTCGGCAAAATTGAAAAGCAGGTCGATTGGTCTTAAAATCGAATTTGCGGAAGCATTGAACGTATTTGAAAAACTGGCCAGCCAGCATTCCATCGCAGGGGTATACAGCTATTGCGAAACGGGATTGAAACTCACCTACGACCGGGACAAAGCACTGCAATCGCTTTTCACATCAAAAGGCATTGTGTGGAACGAATCGCAGTATGCTGGTGTAATGCGCGGCAAGCGCAACCGCCACGACTGGCGCAAGCAGTGGTACGGCAATATGTACAATGCCCATGAGGAGGCCGATCTCAACGTACTTGCTTCCCTGTCCTTATTGCAGGAAACGGAAACAGCCCCCGAACTCCCGCTACGCGCATGGCTTCACAGGCACCCCTTGCGGCAAAAAGGTGAGCACAGCGATGTCGAAAAATACCTCAGGACTTTTATCGATGCGCGCTCCAGCAATTACCAAAAGGGCATTTCTAAACCCTCCCTGTCGCGTACCTCCTGCAGCCGGCTTTCGCCTTACCTTGCCTGGGGTCAGCTCTCGTCCCGACAGGTAATTGCTGCCTTTGTAATGGCCCACGATGCCGGCCGCGGCCACCGTGGCGGCATGAATGCTGTGCTCACAAGGCTGCGCTGGCGCGACCATTTCATCCAGAAATTCGAAATGGAAGAGCGCATCGAGCATGAAGTATTCAACAAAGCCTATGCTGCGCTCGAGTTTCCGCTCAAAGCACGCCTGCTCGCAGCATGGATGACAGGCCGTACGGGATATCCCATGGTGGATGCCTGCATGCGCTGCCTCCGCGAAACGGGCTACATCAACTTCCGCATGCGGGCCATGCTGGTGAGCTTCGCTATGCACCACCTCTGGCAGCCATGGAAGCTTGTAAGTTCACACCTCTCGCGCATTTTCCTCGACTTTGAGCCGGGCATTCATTACCCCCAAATTCAGATGCAGGCGGGTTTCACAGGCATCAACACCATCCGGATTTACAATCCCGTGAAGCAGTCGCAAGACCATGATCCCAACGGGGAATTCATCCACAAATGGATACCCGAATTACGCAGCCTGCCCGCGCCATGGGTGCACGAGCCCTGGAAAGTAGGGCCTTTCGAAACCGAGGAGTATGGCTTTATGCCAGGAAAGCACTACCCCTTGCCTGTTGTGGATTATGAGGAGGCCCGCAAGTCGGCTTCCGCAAAATTGTGGGGTATGCGCACGAGCAAAAGTGCCAAGGCCGAATCGGGCCGCATTTTGAAAAAACACACCCTTCCCGGGAAACGCAATGCATAAGATCAAAAAAGAACACCTTCCGCAGAAAAACTGCCTTACATGCGCGCGGCCCTTCACCTGGCGTAAGAAATGGGAGCGCGACTGGGAAAACGTAAAATACTGCAGCGAACGCTGCCGACGACAAAGCAAGAACTTATGAAAACTGCCATCTTATGGTTTCGCAATGATTTGCGCATTTACGACAATGAAGCGCTCCACCGCGCTGTTGAGAACTTCGACCGTGTGCTCCCGGTCTATGTGATCGACAAGGAGAGGCTGCACAAGCAGGTCTACGGCTCTCAAAAAATGGGCCCAAGGCGCATGCAATTTATCCTTGAGTCGCTCGCCGACCTCCACGAAGGCCTCAAGGGTCTCGGCGCCGGCCTGCACGTTGCCCAAGGCAAAGTTGAAGAAGTACTGCCAGCACTTTGTGCAAAACATGGTGCGTCTGCGGTATATGCCCACAAGGAAGTGACCCGCGAAGAGGTCGATGATGAAGATGCCCTAAAAAACGCCCTTGGCAACGAATCAACATTAAAATGCTACTGGGGAGGCACGCTGTACCACATCAACGATTTGCCATTTCCGCATGAGCGCCTCCCGGATGTGTTCACCGATTTCCGCAAGCAGGTAGAGAAGCAAAGCAAAGTGCGCAATTGCTTTCCAACCCCGAAAGTGATTGCATTGCCAGAGGTTGAGGGATCAGAGAAAGCAGCATTGGGAAATATTCCATCGCTTGAGTCACTGGGATTCACATCGGCTCCCATTGATCCCCGCGCAGCCATCGTGCTGAAGGGCGGTGAGGCAGAAGCGTGGAAGCGTCTCGACCATTATTTTCACGAAAGTGAGCAACTCGCCACCTACAAAGACACGCGAAACGGACTGCTCGGGGCCGATTACAGCTCCAAGTTTAGCGCCTGGCTCGCGCACGGCTGCATTTCGGCAAGGGCCATTTATGCCGAAGTAAAAGATTTTGAACGCGATGTGAAGAAGAATCAGTCCACGTACTGGATGGTATTTGAACTTATTTGGCGGGATTACTTTCGCTTTGTAGCAACCAAATTTGGAGACAAGCTCTTCTATCCCGGCGGCATTCGCGATGAGCGCCCTGCGCTATGGCATGACGATGCGCGCGTCGAAGCCTGGAAAGCGGGGCGCACGGGCATTCCATTCGTAGATGCCAATATGATTGAACTCCGTGAAACCGGCTTTATGAGCAACCGGGGCCGGCAGAATGTGGCTTCATTTATGGTGAAAGACTTGCAACAAGACTGGCGCATTGGGGCGGCCTGGTTTGAGGAGCAGCTCATTGACTACGACGTAGCGAGCAACTGGGGCAATTGGGCCTACGTGGCCGGCGTAGGCAACGACCCCCGCGAGGAGCGGTACTTCAATATGCTTACACAGGCCAGTCGATATGATGCCAAAGGCCAGTATGTGAAGCACTGGATTCCCCAGCTCAACCAGGTCGAAGCGGCGCGTGTACACACACCATGGCTTATACCAAAAGATGCCCGATTGCTGTTTGGCCTTGAGAACAGCGTTTACGCGCAGCCACTGCACGTTCCCAAGCAATGGAAATTATAGCTTCCCGACGAGTTTGAAATAATCCGTTAGAGTTCTAAGGCTGTATTTGCGCGGATCCCCTTCTACACGAAGTGTATCGCCATGATCATTGATAAGTGCCATTGGATACTCCCGGTTTAAAGAGCGATACACTTCCACAGCGAAGGTATATTGCGATTCATTGTACATTTCCGGAAGGGCAATATTGCTGAAAATGCCGAGTGAATCGCGAACCACAACCCTCCATTGCTTGTCCAGATGCACCGTGTCGAGCCTGATAAATGCTTCATTGGCCCGCCAGTTGTTGTAAATGGCAAATGGAAGGGCAACTTGCGAAGTATCTGCATAAAGTGATTTAAGTCGGTAAACATCAAAAATGTCACCTCCCTCCTCCTTGTGCAAGTAGTGGTATGCACGCACATTGCGAAAGTAAAGTTCAGCACTTTCTGTGGTCTGGAAATCAATGGAGTCGAGCTTGTCAGGTCTGGACTCAGGCTGTGTGGTCATCACAATAAGCAGCATCAAGGCCAACCACAGGCCAAACCAATGTGATAATTTGAGCTTAGACATCTCTGGGTAAACAAAGTGCAGCGATGCTTGTTTTAACTTTTGGCTTTGGCCAGTGTAGATTGAAATAAGCTTATGGAAATTAAGACCAATAGAGGAGAATCATTTGAGCAGTTGGCTAACGAAGAAAAATTGCTCCTCATATTTTTAAGGCATTTTGGATGTACCTTTTGCAGGGAGACCATGGCCGATATCGCCGCTCAGAAGCGCGAGATCGAGGCCAAGGGTTTAGAAATCGTTCTGGTTCACATGGTGGACAGCAAGGTGGCCGATCAAATCTTGGGTATTTACGACTTGGGAGGAATAAGACACATTTCGGATCCTCATCAATTGCTTTACAAGAAGTTTGGACTCGGGAAGGTGAGCTTCAAAGCACTATTTGGTGTGCGCAATTGGTACCGTGCCTTTATAGCTGGTCTTGTGAAAGGCCATTTGATCGGAAAGCCCGCTGGTGATCCCTTCCAGATGCCCGGTGTTTTTGTGTTTCACAAAAACAAGATATTGAATACCTTTGACTACAAATATGTCTCTGACCGGCCCGACCTGGTCCATATGGGAGATGTAGCCCAGGCTTAATATGATTGCAGTCAACATTCTGATTACCATTGCCACATTTTTCTTCATGGAATTTATGGCATGGTTTACCCACAAGTACGTGATGCACGGTTTCGGCTGGTACTTCCACCGTGACCACCACCGACCCAATCTCGGCTTTTTCGAAAAGAACGATGTGTTCTTTTTGATTTTTGCAGTGCCTTCATGGCTCTTCATTCAGTTTGGGATGACGGCTGGCAACGATTGGCGCGTCTTCGTGGGTATGGGTATCGCGCTTTATGGACTGTGCTATTTTCTCGTTCACGATGTGTTTATCCACCGCCGTTTCGATTGGTTTAAACATTCTGACAATGTGTACCTTCGGGCCATCCGCAAAGCCCACAAGGTGCACCACAAGCACCTCGATAAAGAGGAAGGTGAATGTTTCGGTATGCTGCTCGTTCCTTTTAAGTATTTTCGTGAAGCGAGCCGAAGCATGAAAGCCAAGGTCGCTACGAAATAAGCCCCCTTGGAAAGATATTACTACCTTGCCCTTATGCTCTTTACCCTCAGCTATCCGCTGACGCGAAGTTTTGAACCCAGGGTAAAATTCGTCCGCTTCTGGCCCGGTGTTTTTCTGGGAATCGCCGTGATGTGTCTGCTTTTCGTTCCCTGGGATGTATGGTTTACTTCTAAAGGTGTGTGGGGCTTCAACCACAAATACATCACCGGAATCTACATCGGTAACCTTCCGATTGAAGAATGGATGTTTTTTGTTTTTGTGCCTTTTGCCTGTGCGTTCATCTATGAAGTGCTCAATTATTTCGTACCCTCTGCTCCACTGAAGCGCATACAGAATCAAATAACTGGCGTGCTGATTTTTATCAGCTTCGTGCTGTCCATCGTGTATGTGGACAGGCTCTACACTTTTGCGACATTTTCCCTTCTTTGCCTTTTTTTAATCTGGCACTTGTTGGTCAATAAAAGCAGCTTCCTGGGACAGTTCTACCTTGCGTTTATTATCATCCAAATTCCTTTTCTGGTGGTAAATGGAGCACTCACCGGACTCTTCACACCTGAACCTGTGGTGTGGTACAACAATGCCGAAAATATGGGGATTCGTCTGCTCAGTATTCCGCTCGACGATATGGGCTACAACATGCTTATGCTATTAATTGTTATTACGGTACTTGAAAAATTCAAAGTGCGCAATTTGGTTGGCACACTTACCGTAACTTAGCAACGTGGGGAAGGCAACAGACATAGTAAACAATCTCTCGGACAGAGATATTGATAGAATCATTGAAATGGCGTGGGAAGACCGCACCACTTTCGATGCCATTGAATTGCAGTTTGGTCTTAAAGAGCAAGAAGTAATTGCCGTGATGCGCCACGAAATGAAAGCGAGCAGCTTTCGCATGTGGCGTGCGCGGGTGACCAACCGCTCCACCAAGCACAAAGCCAAAACCGCAGCAGGCACTGATCGCTTTAAGTCAACTGCACAGCGACACATTAGCAATAACAAAATCAGCAAGCGTTGAATACCACCATCCCCAGAGAACTGCTCCACTATGAGCTGCACCGCATTGAGCCAGAGGCTCCGTGGATGGTGTTTATCCACGGCGCTGGTGGCAGCACGCGCACCTGGAAGAAGCAAGTTTCCTTTTTCAAGGGAAAATTCAACCTGCTGCTTGTTGACCTGCGCGATCATGGAGAAAGCAAAGGCTTGGCAGAAGATTTTGCCGGTTTCGGATTCGACGTTGTTGCGATGGATGTATTAAACGTAATGGATGCCTTGGGTATCAAAGAAGCCCACTTGATTGGAGTCTCTATGGGTAGCCTTATCATCAGACAGTTTGAGCAAATGGCTCCCGAGCGCGTGGCTTCTATTGTACTAGCGGGAGGGATTTTCAAAATGAGCAAAAAACTCAATGTGCTTGTCGCTGCGGCACGTGTGCTCACTGGAATCTTGCCATTTCAAACGCTCTACCAAATATTTGCCCTGATACTTTTGCCGAAGCAAAACCACGAAGCCTCCCGCAAAGTGTTCATTCGCGAAGCGCGAAAGATTCACCAAAAAGAGGTTAAAAAATGGTTTGGCTTATTGAAACGGCTGAACACAACGCTGCGCGAGATGTTTAACCATCGCATAAAGGCTCCTTGCCTGGTGGTGATGGGTGCGGAAGACCACGTGTTTCTCAAGCCCGCAAGAGATTATGTAGCCCGCTACAGCGGAGTAATCCTCGAAACCATTGACAAGTGTGGCCATGTATGCAACATTGAAAGCCCCGCTGAATTCAACAGGAAGTGCCTGATGTTCATTCAGCAGCTAGAAAACAAGCAGCTCAATACAGCACAATAAACATGGCCACAAAAGCAACGACAACAAACAAAGCAAAAGCGAAATGGGATGCTGGGAGCATCGCCGACGCTTACATCCGCGAACTGCTCACCCATGGCAAAGCTCCAGCATCGGTCTTTGCCTTCACCGACCATCTCGGCGTTGCGGAAAGCGAGTTCTACAAGTTTTATAGCTCATTCGAAGCCCTCGAAATGGAGGTTTGGCATAAGCTTATGACCACCACAATCAAGACGCTACACGCCGATGAGAAGTTTGCTACATTTTCCGCAAGGGAAAAGCTTTTGGCCTTTTTCTATACGCACCTTGAGGTGCTGAAAGACAAACGCAGCTACGTGGCGATGCGCTGGCCCCAAAATAAAGTGACCACCAGCACCCCCAAAATGCTGAAATCCTACCGCGAGTCGTTCATGGCTTTCGCCCAAATGGTGGTGGAAGAAGCCCTTGAAAAAGGGGAGATCAAAGACCGCAAACGCCTCAGCGAGCAATATGACAAGGCCTTTTGGTTTCAGGTGGTCTTTGTGGTCGGTTATTGGATCAATGATTCAAGCAAAGACTTCGAACAAAGCGATGCCGCCGTGGAGAAAGCAGTGAACCTCAGCTTTCAATTGCTCGGCGAGTCCGCATTGGACAGTGCCATAGATTTTGCCAGGTTTATTTGGCAATCGAAGTAAGACCTTCCGGAAAATATGAAAGAACAACACAAGATACCTGTATCGAAAGTACAGCGCGCGGCCAAATTTGTGGAAACAGGCGCCAAGATGGGAGGCAATTATGTCAAGTACTACGCGAAGAAATTCGTGGAAGGCGACACTGGCCGGGAAGCCCTCGATGAGGCCAATGCCACCGACGTTTACGCCGCCCTGAGCCAGCTAAAAGGCAGTGCCCTCAAGGCCGCCCAGATGATGAGCATGGACGAGAATGTACTGCCAAAAGCCTACAGCCAAAAATTTCAGATGGCGCAATACAATGCACCGCCTCTTTCCTATCCTCTGGTGATGAAGACTTTCCGTAAATATTTCGAAAAAGGCCCGGATGAATTGTTCGACACCTTCTCGCAAAAAGCGGTAAACGCCGCCAGCATCGGCCAGGTGCACCAGGCCACCCTCAATGGTAAAAAGCTCGCAGTGAAAGTGCAGTACCCCGGCGTGGCCAACAGCGTGTCGAGCGACTTGAAGCTCGCCAAGCCCATCGCCATGCGCCTGATGAACATCCGCGGAAAGGACCTCGACAAATATATGCGCGAAGTAGAAGACCGCCTGATAGAGGAGACCGATTACACCCTCGAGCTGCGGCGCTCGGTAGAGGCCGTCGAAGCATGCAAACATTTGGAGAATCTCGCATTTCCCAGCTATTATCCCGATTACAGCAGCGAGCGCATCATCACCATGGATTGGCTAGAGGGAAAGCACCTCAACGAATGGATCAAAACCAATCCCTCGCAGGTCGAACGCAATAAAATTGGGCAGGCGCTGTGGAATTTTTACGAATACCAGATCCACTGGCTCAAGTCGGTACACGCCGATCCACATCCCGGCAATTTTATCATCACGGATCAAGGCAAGCTCGGTGTCATCGATTTCGGCTGTATCAAAGTGGTGCCTTTGGATTTTTACGAGACCTACTTCAAGCTTATGGAGCCAGGTATTTCCAAAGACAGCAAGCGATTTATCCCCTTGCTCAACGAATTGGAGTTTTTCCATGCCGACGACAGCCCTAAGGAGCGCGCTTACTTCACCGGTGTGTTCACCCGCATGGTGGAGCTGCTGGGCAAGCCCTTCGCACATGAGCGCTTCGACTTTAGCGACAAGGAATATTTTGCGAAAATCTACGCCCTCGGCGACGAAATCTCCGGCGACAAGCAATTCCGCAAGAGCAATGCCGCGCGGGGTTCAGAGCACGGCATCTACATCAACCGGACGTATTTCGGGCTGTTCAACATCCTGCACCAATTGGGTGCTGAGGTGGAGACCGACGCCTTGAAGCGTGAAGGGGTGTGGCAGAAGGCGTCGTAAGTCTTGTGCCTATGCTCCGCTGGGCATTCGCCCTGCGGTTCTGTCCAATTTTCAACTATTGAAGCAGCGGAAATATCAAATTCTCACCTGCCCATCGCCCCGTATCACCCATTTGTAGCTCGTGAGTTCATTGAGCGCCATAGGGCCGCGGGCGTGTAGCTTTTGGGTGCTGATGCCGATTTCGACGCCGAGGCCAAATTGGTTGCCATCGGTAAATGCCGTGGAGGTATTGGAATACACGGCTGCGGCATCAACCATGCGCAGAAATGTATCGATATTTTGCTGATTTTCCGAAAGGATGGCCTCGCTGTGTTTGGAACTGTACTGTGCGATGTGGTCGAGGGCCTCGTCCAGGCTTGCCACAGTTTTGATGGCCATTTTGAGCGATAAAAATTCGGTTCCAAAATATTCTTCCTGCGCTTTTTCCACCAGGTTGTGCGCGGGAATTGCCGTAAAAGACTGCTGGTCAGCATAGATGGTAACATCGGCTTTTAAGAGGCCTTCAACCAAATAGGGCAAATCTGAAAGCCTGCTTTCATGGATGATCAGGCAATCCAGGCTGTTGCATACACTCGGCCGCCTTGTCTTGGCGTTGAAGATGACGGCTTTGGCTTTTTCGAGGTCGGCAGATTCATCCAAGAAAGTGTGCACTATACCGGCCCCAGTTTCAATCACAGGCACTTTGGAATTCTGTCGCACAAAATCAATGAGTCCCTGACTGCCGCGCGGGATGATCACATCCACAAAATCAACCGCTTCCAGCAAAGCCTTGGTTACTTCGCGGTCTGGCGGTAGCAGCTGAAAGGCTTCTTTTGGCAATCCGTTTTGCTCCAGCGCCCTGTGAATAAGCGACATGATAGCCCGGTTGGAATGGTCGGCATCTGAGCCCCCTTTGAGGATGAGTCCGTTTCCGGATTTTAGCGCAAGCGCAAATACATCAAATGTTACATTGGGCCTGGCTTCATAAATGATTCCCAAAACCCCGAGAGGCACGGTGATCTTTTGGAGAAACAATCCATTTGGCAAGTGTTTCTCTTCCAGAATTTTGCCCAAAGGTGAAGGAAGATTTTGCACCTGGGTCAATTCCGCGCAGATTCCTTTGATCCGATCTTCAGTGAGCTTAAGCCTGTCGTACTTGGGGTCATTGCTGTCCATCAAAGCGAGATCGCGGGCGTTTTCGGAAAGTATAAATGGCATTTCAGCCAAAGTGATCCCTACCAATGAAGCCAGTGTTTGCCTTAAAGCCTGCTCGTTAGCAGCCGTGAGCTTGCGAGACGATGATTTGACTGTTTTGAAAATCGCGGTGTAATCAGGCATTTTGAAACAAATAGAGATAATCGTAATGAATAAAAGGTTTTTTCTTTTTCTGGCCTATAGCCTGTTGGGCAATTACAGAGGGGTATTCCGCTTTGCCCAAGCCGATTTTCACGCCATGCTCATCGCTGATGCGGATGATGTCGCCTTTGGAGAAATCACCTTTGATGGAAATGATGCCTACTGGAAGCAGGCTGCTGATTTTATCAGAAAGCAAGACTGCTTTAGCTCCCTCGTTGA
>DAIRDH010000072.1:0-1186 GCA_036796255.1 Cryomorphaceae bacterium | reverse complement strand
GGAAGCAGGCTGCTGATTTTATCAGAAAGCAAGACTGCTTTAGCTCCCTCGTTGACAATCGCTTCCCCTTTGAAATACTGGTCGCCATGTGCCAACCATTTCTTGGTGCTTTGTTTTCTGGGCTTGGGTTCAAAATAGGTGCTGGGCGCCTTTTCCGTAAGGACTCCTGGGTCGCCGGCAAAAATGTTCAATAAAATATTTTCCCTTTTGCCATTTGCAATCCACACCTGTATGCCCAATTCGGCCGATTTCCTGGCCATGCTGGTTTTGGTGAGCATGCCGCCCCGGCCAAAGGAGGATTTTACAGGGCTGATCATCCCATCGAGCTCAGGCATTTTATTTCCTATCAAACTGATCAGCTTCGATTCGGGAAGCGATGGATTCCCGTCGTAAATGCCGTCAACATTGGTGAGCAGCACCATGCTGTCGGCATTGACCATCGCGGCGGTGAGGGAGGCGAGTTCATCATTGTCGGTAAACATCAATTCGGTGATGGCCACAGCGTCATTCTCATTGATGACTGGCACAATGCCCTGGGCCATCAAGCCGAGGAGGCAATTGCGCATGTTGAGATAATGCTTCCGGTCGCGGAAATCTTCTTTGGTCACCAAAATTTGTGAGATGTCGACACCACGCTTTTTGAACAGGCCCTTGTAGGTGTGTATCAAAGCAATCTGCCCCGTGGAGGCCCAAATCTGTTTTTTCAATATCGGGTCAGTTTTTTCCGGAAGGGAAATTTCGCCCCGGCCGAATGCCACCGCACCTGATGATACCAGCAATACCTGCATGCCCTCAGCTTTCAAGCTTGCAATCTGGCCCACAATGGTTCCCATCCTATCCACATCCGGCTTGCCGTCTTCGGTTGTGAGGACATTCGATCCAATTTTGATGATGAGGATTTTGGGCTTTTGCAACACAAGTGATTTGAGCATACAATATTAGCCTTTCCATCTTCCATTTTAAAAAGAAGGAGAATTATATTATTCTTCAACAAAGCGCCAGGAGAGTTCTCACAAAAGAGACATGCTTCGGTGGGGCCGGTAAGGATGGTGTAAAGCCGGAGATGTTTTGGTAGATGATCGACTCGAGCAGATTACGAACATTCGATTTATAGCACTTCACCATTTGGAAATCGCGATAGAATTAAATGGGTCGCTCCTACGGAGCTAAAATTTGTGACGCCCAC
>DAIRDH010000071.1:11015-14328 GCA_036796255.1 Cryomorphaceae bacterium | reverse complement strand
TCGCGCAGCAACACGCTCTGCAGATAGGTAGACATCTCCGCAACTGTCACGCGGCTGAGCAGCGGCAAGGCAAATCCGGGATTACCATAGCCTATCTCTTCATGCGCCCGGCGAAACACCTCATTGCCACCGCCTGTATAGCTGTGCATCATCAGCTTCGCCTGGTCGAGGGCACATACCTCGCGGCTGAACTGGTATGCATACTCGGTATCGAAATAGTCTTGGGTGATCACGCTGGCGATTTTTGCGGAAGCGATGCCGGGCTTTGCCTTCTGATATATGGCACCGAGCAGGCTCCTTGCAAATTTGGGGTAACTCAACAACCACTTCTTTGACTGCAGCTCGCTCACTTGCGTGAAAATGGGATACCCAGCAAACAGCTCATCGCCGCCAAGGCCGGAAAGCACCATATCGATGCCGGCCTTCTTGGCGGCCTGCGATACCACATAAGTGTTGATGCCATCGCCGGTGGGGTGATCCATGGCCTCGAGTGCATCGGGCAGGGCCTTGAGCAGGTCGCTGGCCTTGAGCTGTACCTCCGTGTGCAGGGTATTGTAGCGTTCGGCCACCTTGCGCGCATGGGGGCCTTCATTGTGTGTGGCCTCCTCGAATGTCACAGTGAATGTGCGCAAGCGCTCCCTATGTGCCTGGGCAGCAAGGGCCACGATGGCCCCCGAGTCGATGCCACCGGAAAGGAAGGCGCCAAAAGGTACGTCGGCCACGAGGCGGCTGCGCACCGCATGGCTGAGCCCATCGCGCACGAGCTCAAGGGTGTCTTCGTAACCGGCATTCGAGCGCAGGGTTTTTGCATCGCGCGTGGGGTGCCACCATGTGGTGATGGCCTCATCGTGCTCATCGATGCTGAGGTAGGTACCTGGTGGGAGCATGTGCACGCCCTCCACAATCGTACGGTCACCATGTACGGTTTGGTAGCGCAGGTAATCGGCGAGGGCGGTGTTGTTGATGCTTCTCGATACCAGCTGCGATCGCAGCACAGCCCTTAGTTCGCTTGAAAACACGAGGTGGTTGCTGCTGCGGTGGTAGTAAAGCGGCTTGATGCCCATCCTGTCGCGGGCCAGCAGCAGTCGGCGCTCGGTGGCATCCCAAAAGGCGAGAGCAAACATGCCATTGCAGCGGTTCAGGAAGGCGGGGCCGAGCAAAGCGAGGCCATACAGCAGCACTTCGGCATCGCCACGGCTGCGAAAGTGCCATCCGGCCTCGGCCACTGCCGGGGCTACGATTTCGCGAAGGGAGGCAAAGTTGTATATTTCACCGTTGTACACCAAGGTGTAGCGCCCATCGGGATCGCTGATGGGTTGGTTTGAAGCATCGCCGGGGTCAATGATGGCAAGGCGTCGGTGGCCAAGGACAAGGCCTTCGCCCTGCCACTCCCCTTCAGCATCGGGGCCGCGGTGGGCAAGGGCGGCATTCATGGCCTTCACCCGATGGGCGGCCTCGGCTACCTTACCGTATATCCCGTTGATTCCGCACATCAGTGTGAAGCAGGGGCAAAGGCTTCAACGAGTTTTTGGAGTCCGGCATCGAGCGGCAGCAGGTCTCTGCCCAGCAGCTTCATCATGCGGCGGTTATCGGGCATGCGGCGGGTCATGTCGCCCTCTTCGAGCGGAGGCAGGTGCACTATTTTTGAGCTGGAACCGGTAATTTCAATAATCTTCTGCGCCAGCCCGATGATGGGAAGCTCGATGTTGGAACCAATGTTCACCACATCATTGATGACTTCATTGCCATACAATGCCGTGAGACAGGCATCCACATTGTCGTCAACGTAGCAGAAAGTGCGGGTTTGCAGGCCTTCACCAAATACGGTAATGTCTTCATTGTTAAGCGCCGCCTTGATGAATTTCGAAATCACGAAATCGGGACTCTGCTTGGCACCATAGGTATTGAAAAACCGGAACACAGTGTATTCCAGGCCGAATTCCTGGTAGTAGGAACGCAGGAATGCCTCGCCGATGTTCTTCACGATGGCGTAGGGCAATTTGGAATTGAGCGGAGTGGTAAGTTCATTTTGAGGAATCTCAACCGGCTCGCCATACACTTCGCTGCTGCTGGAGAAGAAGACGCGCTTCACTCCGGTATTTTTACAGAGGTCAAGTATGTTGCGAATGCCGTTGATGTCGTCAAGCACCTTTACGGGGTGTTTAAGGGTGCGCGCTACGCCGACTGTAGCTGCGTAATGAAACACATATTTGAACCTGTAAGCAAAAAACACCGCTGATATATCTTCCCAGCGGTTCACATCGCATTTGATAAAGTGCACGTTGTCGTGGGCGCCGGCGGGAACATTTTCCCGAAGTCCGGTTTGCAAATTGTCGACCACAACAATTTTATTCTTCTTGTTTTGCGAGAGCTTTTCCGCGAGTTCGCTGGCGATAAATCCGGCACCGCCGGTCACGAGTATTCGGTTCATGTGGTTCGTGTTCAATTTCAATTTGCCCTTCGCGTTCGGGGGCGAAATCAATCTTTGTTGTTTATAAGGCACGTGGCTGTCTGGGTCCACACTTCCTTGTTGAGGGCGGCCGCCAAAGCTGCGCTTTGCCGGCCCATCTCCTCGAGTTCATCCAGTGGCTTGTCGGCCATTTGCTGCATCGCTTTCCTTAAGGCATCCACATCGCGCGGAGCAACGACAATGCCGTTGACACCTTGCTTTAGAAAGGCTGTGGCTGCGCCCACTGCGCTGCTGCAAATAAGCGGCAATCCGGCTGCGGCCATCTCGTGCACCACCACGCCCCAGGGTTCGCGGTGGCTGGGCAAGACAAACACGCCTCCTTCGGCCACAAAGGTATCCAAATCGGCAGGTTGCACAAAGCCCGCGTGATGGAGGCCGGGAATATTTGGACGCGCGTCGTAAAGTGGTCCCACACCTGCGCAGTGCAGCTCCCAGCCGGGCCTGTCTAGTTGCGCAAAGGCTTTCCATAGATCCTCCACTCCTTTGAAATCAATATAGCGACCTACGTATATGAAACGACGGATAAACTGTCCGCTTTTGCGCAAAGCGCGTACCTGCTCCATAGGTGCTACATCGGCGGTGTAGAAGCCTGTGTGGATATGTTTCCTTTCAAAACCCATGGCAGCTGCGTACTTCAGTTGCGGCTCGCCAGGCACCCAGGCGTGGTCAAAGGCCGGCTTGTAGCGCAAGCGCGCGCGAAGCAAGGCTGCTTTGCCTTTGAAGGTGACGGGATATGGATTGTCCAGGGCGAGGACGCGTTGCACACCCTTTTGCCGGGTACGGCACAAGGACACATAGTCTGCATCAATCCAACCGCTGCATATGATCAGTTGGGGAGCGATG
>DAIRDH010000071.1:0-10915 GCA_036796255.1 Cryomorphaceae bacterium | reverse complement strand
GGACACATAGTCTGCATCAATCCAACCGCTGCATATGATCAGTTGGGGAGCGATGTCATCGAGCCATGCCTCGAGCTGCGCGCGGTTGTAATCGTTGCGGCGATAGTAAGTGGCTGCACTTTCGGTCGTTTCAAAATCGAATGGAGCCTCGGCATTGATGGGGTAGGCCATCACGTGCACCTCAGCACCATGCGAGGCGAGGTGCTCCATGCAGCTGCGTATGTAGCCTGCGAGCTCGGTGTAGAGAAATACGATTCGGGGCCGATCAGTGCTCATGGGCTTCAATAATGGCTTGCAAATGCTGCTCAAGCGCATCGGCAATAATCCGCTGGCCCACATCGCTGGGGTGAATGTCGTCGCGGTATGCCTCGGCGGTATAGCCGGCGCTCAATCCGCTGATGGTATTGATGCTATTTTGATTAAGCCAGGCTTGCAAGGCCAGCCCGTTTGGCATCCATGCGCCCTGCTCCCATTCGCCTCGCGCGGGGTGGTGGTACACCAGTAAAGGAATTCCCACTGAATCGGCGTAGGCCGCAAAGGCTTCCCATCCGCTGTTGTGGGGCCCTGGATTGGGCTGGCCACCGGGTATTTGCGGAAGCGCACCCCAGTCCACTCTCGTAAAATGGCGGGACAGGAGCCAGGTGATTGCATCGCCAATGGCCCATGTAGGTTGTGATGCAGGGTAAAACGGCACATTGCCTACTACGTTTTGAAAGCTCATCTGGTCTTGCCAGTCGTGGCTGCTGAAGAGCAATACAATGGCGCGTGCATGGAAATCACCATGCGTTTGCATCCAGGCGTAGGCATTGTCAGGGCCCCAGCTTCCGGCGGAAACATTGAGCACCCGCAGCCCCTTTTCTGGAAAAGTAGCTGAAAGCCTGCTTTCCAAAATGCTGCTGGCCAGCATAGGCTGATCGGTAGCCACACCGCCATTGAGCACGCTGTCGCCAAACTTGAGGATGCGAAATTCGCCCTCGCCGAGTGCTTCGCTGCGCATGCCTGCTGCGTTGATTTTAAAATGCTTGCCGAAGCGGGTGAGTTCCTGATTTGGCGACAGCCCATATTCATAAACTGCCGAAGTATGGTACACAGGAATACTGCCAAAGCCGAGGCCGAAGCGCAGCACACCTTCAAGGAGGATCAGTGCTGTACAACTATATAGTAAGGCTTTAAGCCACCACCGCAACTTCGTCAACATGGGGAGGTTTATTGGGTGATACCTCACCGCGAAGGTAGGGCTGAAAGACCTCATCGGTCATTACCACCAGGCTGATGAGCAGGATAATGGTAAATGGGTTAAGCGAAGCTGCGAGCCAGGGTTCGAGTGTAATGCTGAAGAGCACGAGAAACATGGCAGGATAGGCCACCACCGTATTTTTTCCGGCCTTGAAGAAAGCCAGAAAAAATGCGCGAAGGAAAATGAGCAGACCAACGAGGCCGGTATTGAGCCAAATGATGAGGTAAGTATTGTGCACCCCACCCTGATGGCCCAGTTCGTTGAGGAATTCCTGGTTTACTGCCATGAGCCATTCGTCAAATGCGAAGCCACGGCCGAACCAATAATGCTGCTGTATGGCCTCCCAGGCAAAATTCCATGCAATGTAGCGGCCCGAGCCCTCCTGCAGGGTTTCGACACGCAGAAAATCGGATAGTCCGAGGCCTTGCACAATGCTGATCAGGTTGGCCGATACCATTTCCACACCGACGGCAAATACTGCAAAAAAGATAAATCCGATGGTGGGGGAAGAGCGAAAAAAGCGGATAAAAATCAAGAAGAGCAGTGCCGCGAGGATGGAGGTGCGCGAGCCGCTCAGGGCAATGGCAATGAGCAGGGGAAAAATCATCCAGCGCAAATCATTTTTGCTGAAAAAGCCGCGAAAATACTCTCGGCCTAATACACTCACTACAAGTAACATGCTGGCAAAAATACCAAGGCCGTTGGGATTGCCCAACACACCTCTGAAGCGCCCGCCGTGTGAATAGGCTACTGAAGGGTCTGTGACAGTCATGACAAACCCCAGCAGAACCAATGTAACCCCGAGAAATATAAAATCCTTGAGTGCGGTGGCCCCCAACTGGCGAAACGACTTGATAAGCAATTGTGGAACGGTAAAAAACAGCAGTATATACGAGAGCATTTTTTGCGCCGACACCGACATCATTGGAGAATCGAGCAATCCGACGCCAGCAAGCAATATGAAGGGAACGAAATAGAGATACAACCTGTTGAAGGGTTGAAAATCGTCGCGACTCAGCAGCACAATGGCTGCCAGCAGCAACATGTAGAGGTTTTTGAACACCTTCGCAAAGTCGGTGGTGTACCTCAGGTTGTCGCTGAGGATAAGGATAAAAAAGAAGCCGAGCAGAATCTCGAGGTACATTTTGCGCCGCCACCAAAGCAGTATGGTGATGGAACCCAAGCCAAAAAATGCCGGTACACTGCGGCTGCCGACAGCATACCACAGCGCCATGATGGCCAGAAACCAGACATTGCGGCGCAAAAAGTCAAGCATAGCACAAAGATGCGGGTTTTTGGGGAAGCTGACAATTTGGAGGTTGGAATTGAGATGGACAGCGCGCATGAGCAATTCAATTCATCTCAATTTTGACCCGAAAGGACTGAGTCAACTACCAATGACAGTGGATTTATTTCACTGAGGGTGAGGTCTCTATAATCGGCGCTATTGACCTTATTTTGGACGTGCGCAGTCGCCACGCTAAAGGCGTGGTGACTATTCCTCCGGCCTCTGGCCTTTTTTAAAACGAAAATCTTGATCAATTTGGGTGACAATCATTCTTGGCTTCGATGCCGGCTTTGCCATTGCGCCGGGGAAGCAATGGCTATCATTTAACAACGTTTTCTGCCCGGCGCTGGGACACGTAACGCGTCCTGAACCCAGGGCTTGCGCCCTGGGCTAATATTATGTCGCCCCTCTGGGGCTGGTATTAAGACATGACGTTTGATTTCACCTGTCATTCCCTTTCTGTATATTTTTAAATTTTGAAGACTCAAAATGACGTGATATGATGGCTTGTTTGTCCGAAGTGGTGCATTTATAGCATCCCGATGTCATATTTGCACCAACAAGGGATAGATTCCACATATTGTGGCTCTTACGTCACGCTCTCCGCCGACGAAGCGCTAATATTCCAATATGATAATGAATCATTTACACGTATAAAAAGTCTACTCTGCTGCGTTTAATTTTGGTACGACCTACACTGCCAAGCCAGTCGACGTCTTAAGCTTCAATGCTGCTTGGTTCTTGCAGCCATGCAACGAATACCTCAGCTATTCAATGCACATTATGCATCGAATGAAGGCTTTCATATACCAATTAGAAAATTGGCCAAACTTTACCTGGAGACTGGAGGCTTTCGTTAATCTCTTGACCGAGGTGAGACTATTGCAAGGGCGCATCCTTGGAAGGATGGAGTCCTTGGGCGTTGATTTCTAAAATGAAGCTACCCTTGAAACGCTTACCCTCGAAGTTTTAAATTCGACCGAAATTGAAGGCGAATATCTTGATGCGCAACAAGTGCGCTCCTCTATTGCCCGCAGACTGGATATGGACATAGCCGGCTCAGTTGACTCAGACCGCAACGTGGATGGAATGGTGGATATGATGCTTGACGCCAGCCGGAAATGCTTTGAACCACTCACAGCCCAAAGGCTTTTTGACTGGCATGCAGCACTTTTCCCGACAGGAAGAAGCGGGATGTACAAAATCACCGTTGCAGACTAGCGAAAAGACGCTACAGGTTCTGATGGTGGTAGGCCAATTTCTGTGAGCAATACACTTTTTGAAAATAATATGATTGGTGTAGAAATTGGCGGTGCCGATTATAGCCAGATCTAAAAAAATGAATTCAATTTGGGAGGGCATCCTTTTGAAATCCATCAAGATTTAAATCCAGATGATGACCGCAATCATCTGGGCATTTATGCAAACAGAACCCTCCATTTTTCCATAGAGGAAAATAACCTTTACCTTTCCCAGCAAGGCGCACAATATGAAGGCCATGGTGTTTTGGTTTTTAATAGTCAAGGAGCGAACAACCAGATTTATAAAAACAATCTGGAAAATTTAAAAACAGGAATAAACGGGTGGCAAGTGAATCTCAATACCAATACTTCAGGAGGAGTTTCGTTCGGCCATGCTGGCCTGCAGTACATCTGTAACACCAATGCAAACAATGAAGTTGATTTTGAGATAAGTAGGTCGGACTTAGGAATACAGGATGACGTATTGAATGCTGGAATTCGCTTGCTTCAAGGGAATCACGACCCTGAATATTCTGCATCCAATCAATTTTCAATCGGTAACCCTGATCCTTCGATATTCACGCATTTCACCATTCAATCTCCCCATAATTACAATTACTTCTCAAGTAACAACTTGCCGAGTTCAGCGCAGATAGGGCCCGGGTTTATGGGTATGCCCATGCCCCCGATAACAGCTAGTAACAGTTGTCCCAGCAATTACACCACAGGACGACCTACGGGACTTACGAAACGTAGCCATCTCTTGAGCGGGATTGCTGAATACGAAGGCATGGTATATACTTACAATCAGACTATAGACCAAGGCAATACACCGGGGATGATTACTCAAATAGAGCTTACATGGCCAACTCAGGCCTGGGAACTTCGTGACGAACTCATTGACCGTTCTCCGTATAATTCTGAAGAAGTATTGATAGCAGCAATTCATCAAAACATCATGCCACATGCCATGTTGATGGAAGTGCTCTTAGCCAATCCCGATGCTTTGCAATCTGGCCATGTGATACAAGAAGCTGAGACAGCGGTTTCGCCTCCTTTGCCCGAATACATGATAGATTTACTCGTGGCTTCTCGAGACCAAACAACATTGCGCACTACCATGGAGAGAATTTTAGCCGACCTGCATGAACAGGTACAGTATATGCTGAAAATAATCATCACAGAAAAAGCTTTTGCCGACAGTATTTCTAGCGGACCAGATAGCACACTTTACTATCTCTCACTTGTGAAGACAGTAGAAGGCAACTACACCAGGGCGGCGGCTTATGCCGATAGACATATGTATAGCCATGCCATCGACTTGCTTGATAGCATGCAGACGTACTACCGCTTGAATGCTGACCGCGACGCTGAAATGACGGGTTTAAAATCCTTTTATGAAATTCTCTACAGTGCCCACAATGCAGGCCAGACGATTGCAAATCTTGATGGCAACCATGTGCAATCTCTAATTGTACTTGCTGACAATCCCACTATTGGGATAGCCGCAAGCAAAGCACAGCATAGCTTATGCTTTCATTACGGCGTTTGCTATGATATGCACGGTCAGCTCAAAATTGATGATTTACCCAGCAAGAAAAAACCTTCATACAGTGAATTGATTGCGGAGCTAAATACATCATCTGCCTATCCCAATCCTTCAGACCAATACATTACCATTGCATATTCTTTGCTCAAGGCAAATGATCGCACCAAACTAAGTATCGTTGACAACCTTGGCAGACAAATCGAAATGCGTAACTTAGGGGAGTCTTACGAAGGCCAACAACTCATTGATACCCGAAAATTAGCCAACGGCATGTATTTCTATCAGATCAGCCAGGATGGCAAAAAAGTGAGTGAAGGCAAGTTCGTAGTGACACACTAACCATGAAGCACGCTTTGTATATAATCATTACAATCATCACCTGCGCAGCCAATTGTACTGCGCAGGTGATTGATTATGTGATCGATCCTACTTTTAATAGTGGATTGCTTTTCAATCGGGGTGCGGTATCTGATATTTTACACACTGAGGAGGACAACTATATGATTACGGGAATGTTTTCTCAAAACGGTAACCCTTCTCCAATCACAGCCGGTGCCATGATTACAAATTCTGGTAATCTTTTTAGTTCCCAAACATTTGGCGGGACTAAAGTAGCCGCCTACAAGAATGAATATTTGCAATATGGTCAAGGTATAAGAAGGTTCAATATACCCGGTACCATCAATCCAATTTTCAAATTTGAATTTCAAAAACCTACCTATTCCGGGCCATTGGCCAATAGAGCCTATGACGTAATTGTGCTACCCGATGAAAACATACTTGTCGCCGGGCGTTTCTTCACAGATTCTACTTTGATGGGAACCAGTATTGTAAGTCAAGGCTTGAGGCAACTCTGTATGATTGATAGCACAGGCGCACCGGTGCCCGATTTTAATATGTTGCGTTGCAGCTCCCCTGTTGATGCCGAAATTTGGAGCATCAACAAACTAAGCTGCGGAAAGTACATTGTTGCTGGGCGTTTTGCGGAAATTGAAGGTCACTCCACCAACAGCATTGCCAGACTTAATGCTAATTTTTCCGTAGATACCACATTTGTGAGCCCATTGCTAAATCTTGTTTTGGCATTTGTACAATACATAGATTCTCAAGACAGAGTATGGCTTTTTCTTGAGTATGGTATTCTGTTGACCAGTCCCGATGCTACAGTACTACATGCTCGTCTTTTAGCCGATGGAACGGTGGATACTTTCTTTAATTCACCCGTACTTGAAAATCACGTAGGTAATTCAATCTATAATACTACTTTCGCTCCTGTACATGAAGATGATGACGGGACATTTATTTTGGGAGGTGACTTCACTCATTACAATGATACACTCCGTAAAGGCCTTGCGAAGATCTATGACAATGGCTACTTAGTACCACAAGCATTCACTAATTTCGGTGTTGATGATGGCACATGGGGCTTCTGGTCTCTACACTTTGGTCCCAACATTTCTGTTATCAGGCCCTTGCCCGATGGAAAACTGCTTATAGGTGGAGGATTCTCCTCCTTCGGTGGTGAGCCATACAGCTGCCTCGTGCGCTTGCAGCCCAATGGATTTGTGGGAACGGATGAAAAAGAAGGAAGTGGGAAATTGAATATTTGGCCCAATCCTTCATCTGGCTTTATTCAAGTAGCACTGCCATCCTCAGATGAACCTATCAATCACATGGAGATTATCGACCTGCAAGGGCGAACTGTTCTCAGCCGCAATCTTCAGCACAGCCTAGACAGTAGAATCGATATTCACAATTTACCCTCTGGCCTTTATCTGGTCAGGGCATCGGGTGGCAAGGGGATGTACACGCAAAAATTGATAGTGCAATGATTAAGCGAGCAATTGCCCTACCTTGCACATAAAATATCCAATAACAAAGGCCGTGGTATGAAAAAATTAAAACTTAAAATCAACGACTCACTCCTAAGACTACCAAAATTAAAAACCTCGGCTATGAAAACTAATCAAATCATGTCGGTCATTTTTCGTGTATTTAGGCTTACAACATTCTGCTTTTTCAGCAAAAACTGCACTACCCAAGCCATCAGGTCTAAAAGTCCATACTTAACTAAACTGTGCCGGTCATCTACCTCAAGTGAATAATTTGCGCAAAAGTCAAGAAATGAAAAACCATATCCTCACTCTGCTCTTTCTTGCGCTGGCATCCGCGGCGATGGCACAGCCATTTTCTCTTTTCTCTGAGAACACTGCAAAGGATTTTGCCCCCCTCACCGAGACATGGGAACGGAACTACTCACTGAAAATTGATTCTTTATTTCAAAACGAGGGTATATCAGAATTCTTCTTGCACACAGTCATGAATGAAAATGAAACCGCAGATTTCGATCCGGGTAGTGGTGAACAATTCGAATGTGACATAGCACTCGGTTGCTACAAAAATTCCGGCGCTACAGGTTTCGGCGCAAAAGTTTATTCATCGGGATCGGGCAATTACGTTTTTATCAATCCGAGCGGCGATACTTTACACTTTGATTTCACCACAGACTCCACAGTGTTCTTTGAAAACAGCCAGGAGGTTTATGCATTGGTATTTGAAGACCAAAGCGAGCAAACCGTAATTGGTATTACAGAACAGGTGCGATCCTACAGAATCGCTCATTACGATACGGGTGGCATTGAAATCGCCTCCCCCCTTCATGGTTACGTCATAAGCATTGGCGAAAGCATTGGCTTAATCGATTTCTTTTTGGTCGATGAATTTCCTCAAATAGAAATTCCATTGACCTTGATCGGCGATTCAGCTCTTGACCAGAGCCTTTCTGTCTTGACAGGGGAGATGATCTATGATTTTGAAGCGGGCGATACCATACAGTACAAAATGACCTACTTCCAATTCAATCCCTCCACCGCGGATGGCCCCATTCAGGAAACAAGTTATAAGAACCACATTTATTTAAGCCGGGTAGATGAAGCAGATAGCTTGCGGTACACGGTCTTGAATCAGACTTTCGATGAAGGAGAGACGAATTTGGAAGAATGGATAGAGGAACAGGTCTTTGCACGCTTCGATACCTTAAGTGCGCTACCTTTCTATAGAAGAAGATTTACAGATGGCTACCAGGATGCCAGTTATCAAGAGAGTCTGTTCAAGCGAGAACTCTGCGATGGTATTCGCATTGGAATAAGAGGTATTTCAGGACCTTTTCGCTACTGCGAAAATTACAATGCCTGGTGCGGGTTTGATACCGATGGTCCCCCTGAAATCACGCGTTTCGAATACGTCCCGGGTTTGGGCAGGATTTTTCACGAAGTCGCAAGAAACGGATTCGGTACCGTGACCACGCGGGTGCAAACCACAGAAATGATTTACTTCTCCAAAGGCGGTATAGGTTGCGGCATTGAAGCGATCCTTTCTGCAGAAAATGCAGACCACCCAGGCCAGACGATTACAGTGTATCCCAACCCCACCCGCAATCACTTCCGCATCAGAATGGATCAAGGCTTGGAGCGCTTTAAATCTGTAGAACTTTGTGACACGCAGGGCCGAGTGGTGCGCACATGGCCCGCGGGTCAAGCTGAGTTTATAATTGATGGACTGCCGTCGGGGATGTACGTGGTACGCGCGGCAGGGAAGGAAGGGGTGTATACCCAAAAAATGATTGTAAATTGATACAACCACCAAAGACAATTATTAGATGAAGTGCATCATCAGAACTTTTAGGCTTGAATTTTAGAATAATCCTTTAAACCAAAGTCTTACGCATTAAGAATCAAAAATCCTAAGCTATGAAAAACCTTCTATTCCTCTCCACCATTTTTCGCGTTATTGTAATTTCAATATCGGTGCTCCCCATCGCATCGCAGGCCCAAAATTGGGAGCCTGTTTTTTTTGAAGAAGCTGTGTATTTTACAGACGAAGTGGGAACCGAAAGCTTCTTATTCCTTTATGCCGTGGAAAGCGACGACAATACCAAAGGACGATTTCTTCCCAACCTCATTCAGGAAGCACCCTGCACTGAATCGCCTTTTAACGATTGTAGCCCAGAGGAGGGCTGCACAAGTGCCCGGCAAACTTTCCTGCAAGCATACACCCTCGTCTTGCCTGATGGGGTATGGGAATTTCAGGGAGTGGATACCTTTCGTATCCATAGCCTCGCCGAGCCCGGTGATACCTGGATATTTGGAGAAAATGATGCTTCAGAACCTCTGTTTGCACAAGTCACAGAAAAATATGAAGGCGAAGTTTTGGGGCAAACTGACAGCATAAAGGTAATTACAACTGATTCAGGAGGCATTATTCATCTTTCTAAGCAATATGGCATAATCCTTTATGCTTTCAATGAAAACACATATACCCTTAACTCGATACCAGCCAAAAATCTTCAAGGGAGTTTGCTTTCCAATGCTGACATTTTCAATTTTCAAGAAGGAGATGTTTTTGTTTACTTGGACTACCAAGAAGAAGGCTCGAATGATGGAGCCGATAATTTTGTTTGGTTCAGCCGAACTGTTGCCCGACATGATGTAATCGAGGTTTTTACTTCGGGTGATAGTCTGGTCCTAATCATGGAGGTTTCGAGTTACACCATTGCTGCTAACTCTAGTAGTGCGACCCACTCATACACCTATACCCTTATGGTGCCTTTGTTCAGTAATTGCCCCTCTTATTATTGGCCTGTTGGTGGCCCCATGTCTATGCGCATTCCAGCTGAAATCTCTGCCATAAAAAATCCTGCCCCTTATTTATCCTGCAGCTATTCCCATCTAGATTATCCTTCATGCAGTGAAATAGAATATCTTGAGGATGATGCGTCTTTTCCTATGCCTTCAGTTGCAATACGCAAGGCTGGACAATATGGAAATCGACAGGTATTAGCGAATTCCATTGAATTGTATGGAGGACCACAAGTTGACGAAGAAAGTAATTTGGCAGAAATCATTACTCATGATCCTCGAGACTATTACGAGTTGGAAACGATCATGCGCTGCGGTTTTGAGTTTACCCAAAGTCCGGTCTTTATTGAATCTGGTGAAAACCTGCATCCATTAAGCAATGAGCTTTTGTTTACTGACAATCAACTCTACGCCCTTGGTGAAGGCCTGGGACTGGTGGCTTTTGACTTTGAGTTTTTAGGTTTAGGTTCCTGGTGCAGAGATCGAATGCTGATGATTGGTTATCACAAATCTGGCGAAAGCCCATTTGGGTTTATCCCCGAAGCAGTTGACATCCTTTCGCTTTCTCTTCGCGAAACGGATTCACGCGAATCACTTAAAGTCTACCCCAACCCCACCTCAACCTCTGTCCGTCTCGACCTTCCTGGCAGCACCCTCGCCCACGCAACCATTCACGACATGCAAGGCCGGCAAGTGCTGGATTTACAGCTCAATGCAACTGACTCGGCAATCGATGTAAGCACTTTGCCGAAAGGCATGTACTTGCTTAGGGCCACTGGCCAAAACGGAAACGTTTACGTGAAAAAATTGATGGTTAATTGATCTGAGTTGGCTATTTCTTCCATTCTGAACAGAAAGAATGCATCACACGAGGTTCGCCTGTTTTCTATGTCGAGCTCAAAGCGACAACCCAAATGTATTGAAATTGCCTTTTCAGTCGATCTCTTTTCCGCTGTTTGCAGT
>DAIRDH010000070.1:13634-15166 GCA_036796255.1 Cryomorphaceae bacterium | reverse complement strand
TGGTTTGGCATCTCACCCGAGGGTTTTGGAACCATCGGCATGTTGGTCAATTTTGCAGTAGCATTCACCATACAGCGCTTTACCCCGGCCACCCCCGACGAAGTGCAGGAAATGGTCGAAGACATCCGCATACCCAGCGGGGCAGGGGAGGCCACACACCACTAAATATTTTTGCGAAAGCTGAGATTCCTTAACTTGGAAACCTGAAAATACGCCACACCGCATGAACACTTCCGGTACCGCCCTGCTCATCATCGCCTTGGCTTTTGCCTTGCTCCTCATCCCGCCTTTGGTTGGGATTTGGGGTTATGGCTGGCCTCTATGGGTGTATGTACTCAGCGTGTGGGTGGTGATGGTGTGGGTCTTGTACCGCGTTTCCCGCAAAATTGGCAAGCAATCATGACTCTGGCGCTCATCATTACAGGCATGGCTTACCTGGTGCTACTCTTCCTGGTGGCGCAATGGTTTGAGCGCGTGGCGCCATTCCACAACAATACAGCCCTTGCCGGCAAATTGCGCAAGCACTGGCCTTATGTGTATGCCCTCAGCCTGGCGGTATATTGCACCGCCTGGACATTTTACGGAAGTGTAGGTAGGGTGAGCACCCACGGCTTCGATTTTCTCTTGATTTACCTCGGGCCCACCCTGGTGATGTTCATCTGGTGGCCTTTGGCCGGTAGGCTCATCGAGCTTAAAAAAGCCCAGGGTATCGGCTCGCTGGCCGACCTGCTCAGCAGCCGTTATGGCAAAAGTCCGGGAATAGGCCGCTTTGTGGCGGTGCTCTGCCTACTTGGGGTGCTTCCGTATATTTCTTTGCAGATCAAAGCAGTGACTGAGAGCTATGTGTACCTCGCTGAGCTCGATACCGTGCAGGCAAGTGGCATCCCCAACCTCTGGAGCGATCCCGGATTGTACATTACCGCCATCATGTGCCTGTTCACCATCATTTATGGTACGCGCTACGTGCGCAGCTCGGGGCCCAAGCCCGGCCTGCTCGGCACCATTGCCGTAGAAGGCGTGGTGAAGTTGCTGGCATTTCTGGTGGCAGGAGGCATCGCAGTGTATTACCTCAGCAGCAGCGACATCGATTTCAGCAGTTCGCTAGATGGACTCCTGAGTAAGCACACAGGCTACGAAGACTGGACAGCCTTGCTCAGCGTATCGGCCCTCGCCATGCTCATGCTGCCACGGCAGTTTCAAATTGGCGTGGTGGAGGTCAATGATACCCGCAATATCCGCAAGGCGTTGTGGCTTTTTCCGCTGTACTTGCTGCTCATCAACCTCTTCGTGGTGCCCATCGCACTTGCCGGGCAGCTGCTCAGCCCCGATTCGTCCGCCGATTACCACATCCTCTCCGTGAGCAGCATGGTGGGCGGCGATGCGGCGGCGCTTTTCGTTTTCATCGGCGGACTCTCGGCGGCAAGCTCCATGATCATTGTGAGCACCCTGGCGCTAGGCAATATGCTGAGCACCTACATCATCCTTCCGCAAATGGCCTGGAAAGACCGCAGCGACGCCGCCGTGCGCGTGCT
>DAIRDH010000070.1:0-13534 GCA_036796255.1 Cryomorphaceae bacterium | reverse complement strand
TCATCCTTCCGCAAATGGCCTGGAAAGACCGCAGCGACGCCGCCGTGCGCGTGCTTCACAGCCGGCGCTGGGCCATCGGTGTCATCCTGCTGCTGGCCTACGTGTACTACCGCCTTCTCGCAGCGGGTTACGATTTGGTGAGTATCGGCATCATCTCCTTCATTGCTGTAGCACAGTTTTCACCGGCATTCATCGGCGGGCTCTTCTGGTCGCGGGCCAATGCCAAAGGCGCCTATGTGGGCATTGCCGCGGGCTTCGCGGTATGGGCTTATTTCTTTATCCTGCCTGAATTTTATCGCATTACGGGCATTGAATTGCCACAGTTTGATGCCCTGCACCTCTCCGCCTCGCTGGGTATGTCGGTCGTGAGTGCGGGAGTGTATTTAAGCCTTTCGGCAAATGCGGTACTCTTCGCGCTTGTATCTTTAAACAGCACTACGAGCGCCCTCGACGCGGCCCAGGCCAAGGTATTCAGGCTCGCGATGCGCGGCAGCTTCGACGCTTCGGAGCGACTTTTTTCAGGAACGGCCCACTACCCGGATATCAAATCGCTACTCATCAAATTTTTGGGAAACAAAACCACGGAGGAGGTGCTCAACCGCTACGCAAGGCTCAACGGCATCGACCTGAATGCCAATCCCAGGGTGGATGGGCGCCTCGTGTCATTTGCCGAAAGGCTGCTCAGTGAAGTGGTGGGTCCCGCCAGTGCGCGCATCGCCATCGCGAGCGTGGTGCGCGAGGAGGAGGTGGGCATAGACCGCATCGTGGACATCCTTGAAGAGAGCCAGCGGGTGCTGGAGCTCAACCGTGCTTTACAGCAAAAATCGGAGCAACTGCGCCGTGCCGGCGAGGAACTCAAAGCGGCCAACCAACGCCTGCAGGAATTCGGCGAGCTCAAGGACGAATTCCTCTACACCGTGGCCCACGAGCTGCGTACGCCCCTCACGGCCATCCGCATGCAAGCCGAAATCATCCACGACGAGGTGAACATGGCCGATGAAGACCGCGAACGCTTTCTCTCCAATATCATTTCAGATTGTGAGCGCCTCACGCGCCTCATCAGCAATGTACTCGACCTGGAGAAGTACGAGAGCGGCAGCCAGCGCCTGCAGCTCCAACCTGCTGATGTGGGTGTATTGGTGCAAAATGTGGCGGGCCACCTCCAGGCCATGGCACGCGAGCGCAATGCCCACCTGCAGCTTGACCTTCCAGACCATTTGCCACCTGCGCTCATCGATGCTGACCTCATTAGCCAGGTGTTGCACAACCTCTTGGGCAATGCCTTGAAATTTTGTGATCCTGAACAGGGTCGTATTGGCATCAGCCTGGAGCAAAATGAGTACTCGATTGAAGTGACCGTGCGCGACAATGGCCCCGGCATTCCGGCAGCCGACCGTGAGCATGTATTCGAAAAATTTTACCAGGCCCGCAACCAAACCCGCCGCAAGCCCAGCGGCAGTGGTCTCGGGCTGGCCATTTGCAAAAACATTGTACAGCTGCACCAGGGCGAGATATGGATTGAGTCCTCCACAGATTCGGGAGGCACCAAAGTTCTTTTTACCTTACCTATTTACAGAAGTGAACACCAATATGCCGAGCAAATACAAGATACTGATCGTAGATGACGAAGTAAACATCCTCATGTCATTGGAATACCTCCTGCGCAAGAAGGGCTACGAGGTATTCATAGCCCGCAATGGCTCCGAGGCCCTGCGCATAGCAGAGGAAGAAGTACCCGACCTCGTACTGCTCGACATCATGATGCCCGATGTGGATGGCTATGAGGTGTGTACCAAGCTCAAGGCAGCCGAAGACAGCGTGCCCAAGGTGATTTTCCTTACGGCAAAAAGCAAAAAAAGCGACATTGAAAAAGGCTACGAAGTGGGCGCCGACCTTTACCTGCTCAAGCCTTTCTCCACCCGTGAATTGACCAAAGAAATTGAAAATTTACTCAACCCTTCATAAAAACCCCCAATATGGACTTTCAAATAAAAAGCTTCGAAGAATACAAAGAGCAATATGCAGCCAGCGTGGACAAACCGGAAGAATTCTGGGATGGCATTGCCGCCAATTATAAGTGGAAAAAACAATGGGACAAAACCGTGGAATGGGAATTTGACACCCCATCCATCAAGTGGTTTGTAGGCGGCAAGATGAACATCACCGAGAATTGCCTTGACCGCCACCTCGAAAAACGCGGCAACAAGCTGGCCCTCATCTGGGAGCCGAATGATCCAAAAGAGCGCTTTGTGCGCTATACCTACCGCGAGCTTCACGAGCATGTGTGCCGCTTTGCCAATGTGCTCAAGGCCAAAGGCATTGTGAAAGGCGACCGCGTGGCACTCTACATGCCCATGATTCCCGAGCTCACCATCGCTGTATTGGCTTGCGCCCGCATTGGCGCGGTACACAGCGTGGTTTTTGCTGGTTTTAGCGCCAGCGCACTCGCTGACCGCATCAACGACAGTCAGTGCAAAATGGTGATTACCGCCGATGGCCTCTTTCGGGGCACCAAAGAAATTCCCGTGAAGGGCGTGGTGAATGAAGCCCTGAAAAGCTGCACTTCCGTGGAAACGGTGCTCGTAGCCGAGCGCACGCGATGGGCCGTTCCCATGGAGCCGGGACGTGACTTCTGGATACACGAGGAGATGGACAAGGTGAACCACCACTGTCCCGCTGAACCTATGGACAGCGAGGACATGCTCTTCATCCTCTACACTTCAGGCAGTACCGGCAAGCCCAAGGGGGTGGTGCATACCTGCGGCGGCTACATGGTGTATGCGGGCTACAGCTTTGCCAATGTATTTCAACCCAGCGAGAGCGATATTTACTGGTGCACCGCCGATATAGGCTGGGTGACCGGTCACACCTATATTATTTATGGCCCATTGCTCAATGGTACCACAACGCTGATGTTTGAAGGGGTACCCACCTATCCAAGTCCAGGGCGCTTCTGGCAGGTGTGCGACAAGCACGGGGTGAATCAATTTTATACCGCTCCTACCGCCATACGCGCGCTGATGGCAGCAGGCGAAGACCACGTGTTGAGCTACGGGCTCTACAGCCTCAAAGTGCTCGGTACTGTAGGCGAGCCCATCAACGTAGAGGCCTGGGAATGGTACCACATCCACGTGGGAAAAGAGAAGTGCCCAATTGTGGATACCTGGTGGCAAACAGAAACCGGAGGCATTATGATATCCGGACTTGGGGCCCATAGCCCCATGAAGCCCGCCCATGCCGGCTATCCGCTGCCGGGCATACAGCCAGTACTGCTCGACCAAGAAGGTAATGAGATCGAAGGCAATGGCGAAGAAGGCTACCTGGCCATCAAGTACCCCTGGCCCAGCATGCTGCGCACCACCTATGGCGACCACGAGCGCTGTAAAAATACCTACTTCAGCCACTACAAAGGTTACTACTTCACTGGGGATGGTGCCCGCAGAGATGAGGACGGAATGTACCGCATCATAGGCCGCGTGGATGATGTGATCAACGTATCAGGCCACCGTTTTGGCACAGCAGAGATTGAAGATGCCATCAATTCCAAAGACGACATTGTCGCTGAGAGCGCCGTGGTGGGTTATCCGCACGACATCAAGGGCCAAGGCATTTACGCCTATGTGATCACCAAACAGAAGCCGGAGAATCCCGACAAGCTCAGGGCGGAGATTGTAGAAGCGGTCGTGGCTCAGATTGGCCGCATTGCCAAGCCGGATAAAATTCAGTTTGTAAGCGGACTTCCCAAAACCCGCAGCGGCAAGATCATGCGCCGCATATTACGAAAAGTGGCCGAAGGCGATACTTCCAACCTTGGTGACACTTCGACCTTGCTCGATCCGGATGTGGTGGACGAGATCAAGGAAGGGGCGCTGTAATATTCTTTATCATTTAAGGAGGCATAAAAAAAGGGCTGCCTTTTCCGGCAGCCCTTTGAGCATTCTAGTCGGGGTGACAAGACTTGAACTTGCGACCTCGCGCCCCCCAGACGCGCACTCTACCACCTGAGCTACACCCCGATATGTGTGTGTGGATGGTTCCGCACAAGCGCGGACGACCATTGGGGCGACAAAAGTAACCTTAAGAAGCGAAAATTCAAATTTTGTTTTTCACCGACTTGGTGTGCTGTCCATTTTATGTAATGACCTGATGTGAAATTAATTCAGCAAGAAGCCAATTGGGGTAAGTGGATTTAAGAACATCAAAAATTCACGTTGAAAGAACAATTATTTAACTTTGCAATGCAAATAAGCACTTAAAGTGCTGCCACCAGCAAATCGTTCTTTAATTATTCTTAGCTATTTAGAATTATGGATTATAAAAACAACAAACTTCGCCGGATTGGCGTGTTCTACGATGGAAACTATTTTTTACACGTTAGCAATTATTACAACTACGTACACGATCGAAAAACAAGGATAAGCATTGCAGGTCTGCATGACTTTATACGCCACAAGGTGGCCGAATCAGAAGGAGACCAGACCAGTTACCGCCACTGTCAGATTGTAGATGCCCACTACTTCAGGGGCCGGCTTGCCGCAGGCGAAGCCAGCCAGCGGGGCAATCAACTTTATTTCGACCGCGTATTCGACGATATCCTGATGCACGAGGGTGTTACAACGCATTACTTGCCTGTACGGAGCTCACCCCAGGGCGTGCGTTATGAGAAGGGCATCGACGTGTGGTTGGCGCTTGAGGCTTTCGAGCAGGCCTTTTACAAACGATTTGATGTCGTGGTACTCATTGCCTCTGATGGCGATTACGTACAACTTTGCCGCAAGCTCAATACTTTGGGCAGCAGTGTGATGTTGCTTTCATGGGATTTTGAATTCACCGACGATTTTGGCAACAACCGCGTTACGCGCACCTCCCAGGATTTACTCAATACGGTGACTTATCCCATTGCCATGCACGAGCTCATCGACAACCGGGTGGCCAAAGACAAATACTTAATCAATAGTCTTTTTGTGCCCAAAGAGAATAAGCCAGTTGGCAACCGCGAATTTGCAGTGTCAAAAGCCAGTGAAGAAGGTGTTCATGTGAGTGAAATTCTCTCCATGAAAACGGGCTACGGATTTATCAAGTTTCCACCCAACAACCTCTTTTTCCACTACCAGAATTTAAGTGGGGTCGATTTTAACGACTTACATTCAGGAGATAAAGTCCAATTTGAAATCACCAAAAACGAAGATGGCGAAGACGTAGCAATCAACGTGGAATTGATCGAATGACCCCTTTAGGGTAAAATCACCATAACTTAAGTCAAGGCTTGCTGTATGGCTGAGGTAGCAGATTAAAATTAATTACACGCGTTGTGGCTTCCTGTATCCGCTCACATGCTTTTCAAGTCGGTTGCTGAATACGGGCAAAGCGAAATAGTGAAAGAAGCCTTTGTCTGAATTGAAAACGTGCTTGTAAAAAGAATTAAGATTTTCTTCAAGTGTTTCAGCCACATCGCTGTCCAGCTTGGTAAGGAGTTTATGTGAAGACTTCACCTGGGCGCGTATATAGGTGAGCTTGTCTTGCTTCTTTTCCGGAAGGCGGCTGTTGAGCTTGAGCAGGCGCTGGGGAAAATCCTTGCTGATTTTTATGTACAAACTTCGGATAGATTTGGGTGCAGTAAAGCTGCGCACGTGCGCAAGCCGTATTGCGCCATCCCGCTCAGAATCGGTCAATCGTCCATCGGTGCTGTAGGCAGCCATGAGTGCCATCCATGCAGGCGCATCCATCAGCTGCCTCAATTCATCTGCACTCAGGTTTTCGAACGCTTCTCTCATTTTTATCATGGCCTCGTATGTTTTGATGGGGCAAGAACCATTTCTCGCTCTCAAGTTTACAAAATCTTCCTTTTACTACAAAGGAGGGCGTCAGAAATATGCGCTAAAAAATTTTGCTGTAGTCTTCTTTTTCTGCAACAATGGACTCTCGTTCCAGTCCAAGAATCTCGAATACATTCGTGGTGATGTTGTCCGAAATGTCGCCTGTAGGCAAATCATTGCAATCCAAACCGAAGGGGTCTTCAATCTCCTCGGCCATGAGCTGTATTCCCACAAAAGCAAAGGAAACGAACATGGTAATGGCCACTGCCGCATATCCCATGTCGTGGGCAAGGCTGAAGGGGAGGAGGGCGCAATAAGCCAGAATAAACAGCCGCATAAACACGGCATATGAAAATGGAATGGGCGTTTTTTTAATCCGCTCACAAGCGCCCAGGATATCGAGCAAAGCCTGGGTATGCACCTTGATGTTGATGTGGTCATAGCCGGTAATGACTTCGCTGCGGTGCAGGGCTTCCACCCTTGCTTGAATCTGCATGGATATCAGGTTGGGTACATGGCCCGATTTGCTGTAAAGCGCTGCATACTCAGGCTTCAAGGCAATCAGCTTGTCGAGTTGAACACCATCGCGCAGGTGCCAGGTAAAGGCATGGCAGAAATTGGCAATGTGCAATCCCAGTTCATGCCTGCTTTCTTTGTCTTGTTGAGGTATGGTCACATTGAGCTGTATGGCGAGGTTGCGGCAATGGTTTACCAAAGCGCCCCACTGGATGCGCCCTTCCCACCATCGTCCGTAAGCGGTATTGGTGCGAAATACCAGCAAAATGCTGAGTACAAT
The DNA here is from genome assembly GCA_036796255.1 of Cryomorphaceae bacterium. Taxonomy (GTDB): domain Bacteria; phylum Bacteroidota; class Bacteroidia; order Flavobacteriales_D; family Cryomorphaceae; genus T3Sed10-241. The sequence goes on along the minus strand of DAIRDH010000070.1, from coordinate 6,922 downwards.
TCCCAAAAAGTTGAAAACATTCCGGTCAAGCTGCACGATCGATTCCAGCCCGTATTGCATCATAATCACACATACCACGGTCGCGAAAAGCCCGATGAGCAAAACAGCCCTCATGATTTTCACCATGGTATAGCTGCGGCCCAGATGTAAAATGTCTTTGACAAAAGCCTTGTTGGGGCGGTATACAATCATAATCGCTTAGTTTTCGGCAAGGTATTGGTGCACAAACGAAATCGACATTGCACCTTCACCCACTGCCGAAGCCACCCGCGCCATGGCACCGTGGCGCACATCGCCTGCTGCAAATATTCCGGGCACTGAAGTTTCGAGGTAGTGCGGACTCCTGCCCAGTCCCCACTTGCTGCGGTAGTCGGGATGCGCATTTACATCGCGGCCGGTGAGCACAAAACCCTTCTCGTCTGCGAAAACTTCCGGTGGTAGCCATTCCGTGTAGGGCTTGGCGCCAATAAAGATGAACAGCGCGGCCGCAGGCGCCTCTGCGTAGCTGTCATTTTGATTGTCGTAAATCTTCAGGCTTTGCAGATGCCCGTTGCCTGATGCGCCTGCTATTTCCCGAAAAGGGGTAACGGTGATGTTGTCGATGGCATCGATTTGATCGATGAGGTAAGATGACATGGTTTCCCTTAAATTGTCGCGGCGCAGCAAGAGGTGCACGTGCTTTGCAAAATTGGAAAGGTACACTGCACCCTGACCCGCCGAATTGCCACCGCCCACGATGTACACATCCTGGTTTTTGCAGGCAGCGGCTTCAGTAGTGGCAGCGCCGTAATACACGCCTGCTCCGGTAAAGTCTTCAACGCCGGGCGCCTCCAGTTTGCGGTAAGCAACGCCGGTGGTAACCACCACAGCTTTGCTGTTCAAGGTGCTGCCATCGGCGAGGTGCAGCAACTTATAGCCATCTTTGAGCTCAATACGCGCGACCGATTGCGGAATCAAAAATTCGATGCCAAACCTCGTGGCCTGTGCTATCGCACGTCGGCTGAGGTCGGCACCGCTAAGGCCTTTCGGGAAGCCCAGGTAGTTTTCAATGCGTGAACTCGTTCCAGCCTGTCCTCCCGGGGCGCGTTTCTCAATAAGCAGGGTCTTGAGCCCTTCGCTGCCACCATACACACCCGCAGCAAGGCCAGCGGGTCCTGCGCCAATGATCACAACGTCGTAGAGCTCTTCCTTCGCGGTAGGCTGCAGGCCGAGCTTGGCAGCGATTTCAGCCATGGTATCGCCTTTGATCACAGAGCCGTCTTCGAATAGTACGGCGGGTAGATCATGGTGATCCAGCTCATTGAGCTCCATCAATTCCGTGGCCGAGGGATGACTCTCCACATCGATCCAGGAGTATGGAAACAGGTTTCCCGAAAGGAAATCCTTAATGCGGTGAGATTTTGGAGAATATTGATAGCCAAGCAGCCGAATGCCTTTCAAGGGGTCTTTGCGGTTGGCCTGCCACTCGTCGAGCTGGTCGGCAAGCACAGGGTAGAGGCGCTCTTCGGGCGGATCCCAGGGCTTCATCAGGTAGTAGTCGAGCTGCACCTCGTTGATGGCGCGAATGGCCGCATCTGTATCGGAGTAGGCCGTGAGCAGGAGGCGCCGCGCATCGGGAAATGCAACCCGCGCTTGCTCCAAAAATTCAACGCCCAGCATTTCGGGCATGCGCTGGTCGCTGAGAAATAGCGCCACCTCGCTGCCCTGCCGCTTGAACGTGTCGAGCGCGGCAAGGGCTTCCCGGGCACTTTCAGTGCTTACGATGCGGTAGCTTTCGCGAAATTGCTTTTTCAAATCGCGGGTGATGGAACGGAGTACCTGAGGATCGTCGTCTACGGCAAGTATAATGGGTTGCTTCATGCTTTATCGCTGATGGGAAATTTGATGAGAAATTCTGTCTTTCCGGGTTTTGATTGCACGCTGATTTGCGCACCGTGCTGTTGCATTATTTTGGACACGATATCGAGGCCCAAACCAGTGCCTTTGCCGATAGGCTTGGTGGTAAAGAAGGGGTCAAAAATCTTGCTGACTTTGTCTTCCGGTATGCCCTCGCCAGTGTCCGCTATGCGTACCTCGACATTTGGGGCACAGTGGCAAGTGCTGATGCTGATGGTGCCTCCGGTGGACTCCATGGCATCCAGTGCATTGTCTATAAGGTTGGTCCAAACTTGATTCAGCTCGCCGGGATAGGCGCTGATTTTTGGGAGCTCAGCTTCGAGATCCTCTTGTATGTCAATTTTTCCACCCTTCATGCGGTGCCTCAGCAATTGCATCGTATTGCGAAGGCCTTCGTTTACATCGACGCTTTGGCGGTCTTTGCTCTGGTCCATGTAGCTGTAGCGCTTGATGCTCTGAATCAACTCGGCGATGCGCACTGCCGAGGCATTGATTTCGGCCACAACTTTTTCAGTGGTGAGGTTGTCGGTAATCCATTTCAGCGTGGGGATGAAATTGGGCGGCTTCGTAATTTCACGGAGTTCAACAAGGTCGTTTGCGTTCACGCCAAATTCTACGAGTTCTTCAGCTGCTTCGGCTGCTCCGGCAAAGCCAAAATCGGCCAGCTGATCGCAAATATCGTCCTCGCGCTCGCCCCGCTCTAGCATGCCAAGCGAGGGCTTTTCGCGGGTGAGGATATTGAAGAGCCATTGGCTCACCTGCTCCACCTGCCCGGGGTTGACTTCCATGGACATAATGCTTTTAAACGATTCAGGCACCAGCTGGAGGTGCTCCAAAAGGGCAGTCGAGCTGCGCACCATGGCCGATGCTGGGTTGTTGAGCTCATGAGCGAGTCCGGCCGAGAGCTTCCCAAGGGAGAGCAGCTTCTCATTCTGCATATTGATCGTGGTGAAATTGCGGATGCGCGACGACATAAACTGTACCAGTGCTTCTGTTAGCGCGTGCTGTTCTGCAATCATTTCACGAAAGTGGGTGCGGTGCAGCAGAAGCACTTCCGAATCTGTAGTTGCCTGACCAAAACCGCTGGCATGGGTCATACGTGAGTAGGGTAGGAGGCCGGTCATGTCGCCGGGATTGAGGCGCGATACTTCTCTCTGAGCATCCTGCTGCACTACATATACGCGCAGCTGTCCGGCCATCACGATGATGAGCTCGTCGGATGGTTCATCCTTACGGAAAATGAAATCGCCTGCCGGAATTTTTTTTAACTGGCCTCTTCCGAGCAAATAATTGAGAGATTCGTTGTCGAGCTGGGCCAAAGCCTCGTTGCTCCGCAGGGTTTCTAGTTGGGTCATGCAGGATCGTTTTGACTTTCCAAATATAGAGATTACGACGGGTAAAGAATGGAGTCTTAAACACCGAAGCTAAATCCTTCCGCAGGGTTGAAACTGACGAAGGAGCGATCTCAGCGAAGCTAAATCCTTCCGCAGGGTTGAAAACCCTGCGGGGCCGAGGGGCCGTTTAAATGTAAAAGTTCAACAGAACATAGGTTCCACGTCCGTTCCCTTCCTCGGAAGCAGGCTTTAACCGCTTGTAAGTGTTTTCATTGGCTCTGGCCTCTTTGATAGGCAAATGGATTGAAGCGAATAATTACCTTTGCAGCGCCTAAAAAAGCACCTGTTCAACCACTAAATACACGCACCACACATGAAAAACCACACGGTAAAAGTTTACCCCTCCAAAGCCAACTTGCCCAAAGAAGAACAATTCGCCTGGAAACTCGCCAAGGTAGCCACCGACGATGTGGCCATCAGCGATGAAGTGGTGGATATGGTGATCAACCGCATCATCGACAATGCCTCGGTGGGCATCGCTTCGGTAAACAGTACCCCTGTGGTGAACGCCCGTGCACAAGCCCTCGCACATGGCCGCGAAGACCGCGGTGCCAACCTTTTTGGGATGCCCCGCAATGTGAAGGTGCATGCCGAGTGGGCGGCCTGGGCCAATTGCGCAGCCGTACGCGAACTCGACTACCACGATACCTACCTCGCCGCCGACTACAGCCACCCCGGCGATAGCATCCCTGCGGTACTCGCTGTGGCACAGCAACTCGGCAAGAGTGGCAAGGACTTGCTTCGCGGCATCGTAGCTGCCTACGAAGTACATGTAAACCTCGTGAAAGGCATTTGCCTCCACGAGCACAAAATTGACCACGTCGCCCACCTTTGCCCAGCTCAGGCTGCCGGGGTGTGTGGCCTCCTCGGCCTCGACACCGATACCACCTACCAGGCCATTCAGCAGGCCCTGCACACGAGCATCAGCACCCGCCAGAGCCGCAAAGGTGAAATATCGAGCTGGAAGGCATACGTGCCCGGCCACGGCGCCAAGCTCGCCATTGAAGCGGTGGACCGTGCCATGCGCGGCGAGAAGAGTCCGTCACCCATTTACGAAGGGGAGGACAGCGTGATCGCTTGGGTGCTTAGCGGTCCCGGCCATGAATACACCGTGCCACTGCCCGAGCCAGGTGAAGAAAAACGCGCCATCCTCGAAACCTACACCAAGGAGCACAGCGCCGAGTACCAAAGCCAGGCCCTGATCGACCTCGCAGCCCGTATGCGCGAGAAGGTGAGCGACTTTTCACACATCGAGAGCATCCTTATCGAGACCTCGCACCACACGCATTACGTGATCGGTACAGGCTCCAATGATCCTCAGAAATTTGACCCTTACGCCACCCGCGAAACCCTCGACCACAGCATCATGTACATTTTTGCAGTAGCGCTGGAGGACGGCAGCTGGCACCATGTGAAGAGCTACGAGCCCTCACGCGCCCAGCGTCCTGAAACTGTGGAGCTTTGGAAGAAAATATCGACGGTCGAGAAAGAGAAGTGGACCAAACTATACCACGATCCCAACCCAGACAAAAAAGCATTTGGCGGCCGTGTGGTGATCACCATGAAGGATGGCAGCCAGGTAGCCGACGAGATCGAGCGCGCCAATGCCCACCCGGCAGGCGCACGCCCTTTCAAGCGTCCCAATTACATAGGCAAATTCGACATGCTCACCGAAGGCATCATCACGAAGGAGGAGCGCGACCGCTTTATCAAGCTTGTGGAGCGCCTGCCAGATCTGAGCGCCGAGGAGGTATTGAACCTTACAGTTGAAATGCCATTCGAAACTGTGCTCGAGAATACCCGCAACAGAAAAGGCATTTTTTAAGCATGATCATCAACGACCTATCAGCCCATGAGAAGCGTGCAGCTTTCCGCAAAAATCTGGAAAGCGGTCGCTTGCTGCAATTTCCCGGCGCTTACAATCCCATGGTGGCCATGCTCATTGAGCAAACCGGCTTCGACGGGGTGTACGTGTCGGGCGCGGTGATGGCCAACAGCCTTGGACTGCCCGATATCGGGATGACCACCCTTACGGAAGTGTCACAAGCGGCGGCTGCCATAGCCCGCGTTACGGCCCTGCCCACCATCATGGACATCGACACGGGATTTGGCGAAAGTATGAGCGTGGCCCGCACCATCAAGGAGCTGATTTACCTGGGCATCGCTGGTTGCCACATCGAAGACCAGGTGAACCCTAAGCGCTGTGGCCACCTCGACAACAAGGCCCTCGTGCCCACCGCCGACATGGTGCAAAAGGTGCGCGCCGCCGCCGATGCCAAGACCGACGCCAACTTCCTGCTCATCGCCCGCACTGATGCCCGCGGGGTAGAAGGCCTTGACGCCGCCATCGACCGGGCCAAGGCTTACGTGGACGCCGGCGCCGACATGATTTTTCCCGAGGCCATGGCCGGCGAGGCTGAGTTTGAAGCTTTCCGCAAAGCCATTGACGTGCCCCTGCTGGCCAACATGACAGAGTTTGGCAAAAGCAAGCTGCTCAGCAAAACGGAACTTGAAAACCTGGGATACAACCTTGTGATTTACCCCGTGACCACCCAACGACTCGCCATGTATGCCGTGGAGCAGGGCCTGAATGCCATCAAGAAGGACGGCAACCAAGAGGCAATGCTCGACAAGATGCAGACGAGGAGCAGGTTGTATGAAGTGCTGGGTTACGAGGATTATAACACCTTTGATAGTAGTCTGTACAACTTTAAGTTGGGAGAGGGGCAGTAGGACAAAATAGGGCGCAGTCGCCACGCCCTTAGCGTGGTGATACCATCTCTGGCCTCCGGCCTTTTAAAAATCCTGATTACAAGTCGAATCTTCAGTCATAGCTAAAAACAAGCCAGAGGCTCCAGTTATCCACACTCGCCTGCCTACCGGCCAGCAGGCGAGACGCGAGCGTGGGTCTGCGCCGTCGCCACACCGAATGCGTGGTGGCGCTAACTGCGGCCTTACATGCGTGCTCCCTCTGGTCGCCAGCCTATTTGAAAGTCCTGGTTAAAAGTCGAATGTTGAGTTGCGGCAAATAAACAAATCAGGTTCCCTGAATTGAGTTTTTTGATGAGTGAACACATTTCTTTGAGACACAATATTTTTTTCTATAATTGCAAATCAAACTAATTACGCAGCTGTGAAAACATTGAATAAGTATTATATCCTGACAATCTGCTGTTTCGCTATTTTTGTGTTAGGACTTCCCACTGCCAAGGCCCAGCTTTTTGACGATATGGAAAAGAAGCAGAATGTATCAAATAAAAATTGGGTGATAGGTGGGGATGTCGGAATCTTACTTGCTTATTATACTATTGGGAATGACTATCCTCTTAATGAAGGAATTTTGGAAAATGCTACATATTTTTCACCTGGATTTCATGTCGGTGGCGTTGTATTGCGAAGTTTCGACGGCCTAAAAGTTGGAGGGGCCGTTTCTTTTCAAAGTTTTTCCGGCACGAGTGATCTGTCATTCAGACCCATTCCTGGATCTTCTTCAGTTGGACCGGATGTTACGCCATTTCGTGAGATTAGTTTGAATGCATTGAATCTTTCAGCTCGAGGAGAGTTTGCGTTTATGTCTTCGGTTGACGGAGGATTCTTCGGGATTTTTGAAGTAGGCGTATCGATTCTTTCCG
>DAIRDH010000069.1:6045-15468 GCA_036796255.1 Cryomorphaceae bacterium | reverse complement strand
TTCGACTTTAGCGACATCGGCCAGCAGGTGCAGTACGCCATCCAGAAAATGGAAGGCAAGATGGATTTTGAAGATGCCGAGATGAACATCGCGTTGGAGGGCCTTTCGGCAAAATTGAAATCAGAGCAGGTCAACACCTCCCGCTTCAGGCGGCAAATACAAGACCTGCTCAGCGAAGACTCCCCCACCCTCCTGCTCGAGCGCATCGACAAAGCGAGCGATTACTACCTGCGCTTCCTCAGGGAGTGCAACTTCTACCTGCTCAAGCACATCGGCGAGGTGGAAATGCTCAGCCGCACAAAAACCTACCTCAACCACCTGCAGGAAATCGACCAGCTTATCCACTACCAAATCGGCGCCCTGCTCAAGGCAAAATACCTTGTAGAATGCATCGTGGAGGACAAGAATGTGGAGCGCAACCCCACCATCGACGACCGCCGCAAAGCCATGCGGGAGGTGCTGCTGCACAAGGTACGCGCCTACCTCACTGAGAATCCGAAAAACCTCAGCACCAAATCGGGCCGCAAGCGCAAGCCCAAGGACCCCCTTGCGCCAAAGGTCAAAAAACCCAAAGTCGAAAAAGGCGAAACCTACCGCATCACCAAGGCCATGTACGATGCGGGCAAAAGCCTGGAAGAAATCGCCAAAGAGCGCGACCTCGCCAAGGGCACCATCGAAAGCCACCTCGTGCGCCTCGTGGGGCTGGGCGAATTGCCCATCGAGAAAATCGTGACCGACGAAGAAATGAAAGCCATCGGCGAACTCATCACCGCCAACAAAGACGTGACCTTCAACCAACTCTTCGGCATGAGCAATGGAAAGTACAGCTACGCCAAGCTCCGCATGGTACACAACCACCTCCAGCCCAATGAGGAAGACGCAGGAGAGGACGGGGAAGCGTGAGTTTGGGGTTTTAGTGGTGTGTGGGTTCTGTTGATGTCATCCTGAGTTTCAAAAATTGGAAAAAATATACAGAAAGGGAATGACAGATATGTTGGGAACTGAAGCACTAAAATGGATCAGGGCTTTCAATTTCTAAAAAGGCCAGAGGCCGGAGTTAGAGTCGCTCGCGGGACGCGAAGCGACGGCGCGCACGTCTAATTTTATGATATTCATTATCAGGACGTAATAAATCACTGTCATTAGTAACGAAGTGAAGAACTTCTCTCACGAGGGCCCGTGCGGCATGGCTGTGGGGACGAGTAATCTCAGACTATCAACGTAAATCTTTTTTAATCATCAGATTACTCATCCCTATGGGACTCGTGAGAAAAGTTCTTCACTCCGTTTAGGATGACAATGAATGCCTTTCATTGACGATGAGATCTCTCCCTGCCCGCCCTTCGGAAGCGGGCGGTCGAGATGACAGGGCCCTTAGAGGTTTTAGAGGTTTTAGAGGGGAAAAGAAGGGCGGCTGCGCCGCCCTTCTTTTCCCCTCTAAAACCCAATACACGCCCGCCTATTGTCATCTGATCCCAAAATAATCCATCCTCATCTGCAAGAGTTTACAACATTGTTGTAAATTTAGGCAACCAAAACCAAAAAATATGGCCGCACAACCCGGCTTCGACATCAGCAAGTGGACACTGACGATCCGCGAAGAACTCGACCACTCCCTGGAAACACTGGATCAAAGCCTCATCGGGCTCATGCCTGAGCTGGAATCGGAGGCGGCGCGCACCCGGCTGGATGTGGCGCGGCGACAGGTGAAGCGATTTAAGGACTTGATGGAAAACCTGAGCTACCTCATTAATGAGCGGGAGCAACAGTACTTTATCCACGTTGCCAGAGGGCGCTTCGACACCTACTTCGAGCAGGTGCTCCTGCCCTACCGCAATTTTTGCAAGCGCCGCAACATTACTTTGAAAGTGGAAGTCAATGAAGGGCCCGAGGGCTTTTTCGCTTTTGAGCGCCTGTCTAAAATCGCCGAAACCCTGCTGATCAACGCCATTGAGTTTTGCGATCAAACCGATGGGCGGGTTACCATTTCGCTTCAGCACAATCCCAATACCAATAGCTGGAGCCTCGCCGTGCAGGACAACGGGATTGGCATTCGCAAAGAGAAACTGCCCCATATTTTTGATCCCAATTATGCCGGCGACGACTTGCACTTGCGCCATTTTCAAGGGGTGAGTCTGGGGCTCTTTCTGGCAAAGACCTATGCCCGCTCCCTCAAAGGCGACCTCGAGGTGATCAGTGAAGCCCAGGTTTTTTCAAGGTTTGAACTGCACTGGCCCCACGCCGGTAGCCTCGAAGTCCTGCCCTTTAAAAACTACAAGATGGATGAGTCGCTTACCGCCGTGGCGAAAGACACCACCGACACCTTGCAACGCTCGCTGTTTGGACAGCTTGCGGTAAACAATGGTCAAGGTGCAGATAATTACCTCATTGCGCTCTGCAAGGAATACAAGGATGCGGAGATTGCTACGGTGCTCGGCACGCGCTACACCGTGGTGTATTGCCGCGATGTGGCCACCGCCCTGGCGCGGGCACTGTACTTCAGCCCAAGGGCGCTGTTTATCGTGGAAGACGATTACCCCGACATTCCCGCCGCCCAACTCGCGCGAAGTCTGCGCCTCAATAGCGCCACGGCAGCCCTGCCCATGGTATGGTGGGGCAAGCAGCCTCCGCCCGAGACCGACAAGAATTACACAGGGTCCAGGCTCTCAACCTTTGACAGCGATTTACTTGCATTTCTGGACCGCGCCGAAACGCGGGCTGCCGGCTTGAAGAAGGGCAACCGGATTAAAGCAAAATCAACTGGTGAGCAATTTCTCGAAAAGATCGATGCCATCCTCGAAGCCAACCTTGGTAATGTGGATTTTGGTCCATCGGAACTCGCAGGCCTGCTCTTTATAGACCGCAGCCAGCTGCACCGCAAGTTGAAAAAGCTGAAAAACCTCAACTGCTCTGCCTACATCCGCAACTACCGACTGAGGCGCGCCCATGAAGAACTTCAACTGGGCCGCATGAACGTGAGCGAAGTGGCTTCATGGAGTGGATTTGCCAGTACGAGCTATTTTAGCACCTGCTTCCACAAGTTATTTGGTGCCAAACCCTCCACTATTGTGCATCATGATAGAAACAATGTGCACATAAATTAATATCTTTAGAATTTCGTAAGGGGTAATTTTGCCCCTTATGCAGAAACATTACTACATGCACCACATGCTTAGGCAAGACGGTTGGCAGCTGCTGGCAGAAAAGCTCGACCCACGTTACCTTTATCATAGTCTCAACCATATCAGGGAAGTATGTCACAGGGCCATTGAAATTGCTCAAGAGCTTGACTGCGAACGCAAGGAGATTGAACAATTACATACTGCAGCTGTGTACCACGACATTGGCTTTACGGTGAGCCACGAGAACCACGAGCAGCGCGGTGCAGCCATTTTTCGTGAGAAGGCCCTGAAACTTGACATGCCCGAAGAGGAAATTGCCTTAATCGAATCGCTGATCATGGTCACAAAACCCTTCAATGAAGCGCAAAATAAACTGGAGTGCATCATCAAAGATGCCGACTTGTACTACATTTCCACCAATGATTACGCCCGGCAGGCCAACCTGCTGCGCAGAGAGCTGGAATGGATTAACAGCCCAATGGACGATGAGCAATGGAAAGCTTTTCAGGTCAAATTTCTGCGCCAGCACAGATTCCTAAGCCCCGGCATCGACCAAAGCCTCAACGAGCACAAGGCCAAGGTACTTGAGAAGTTGGATTTGCTGTAAATTTGATCTGAAGGGCAGTCGGGCTAGCTGATCTTGTTGACACACTTGCCTTCCCATTCGGTAAAAAACATTTGTAAATACAGCTCCATGAATGCATGGCGTTCCATTGCAATCTTGCGGCCGGTATCGGTGTGCATACGGTCTTTGAGCAGGAGCAACTTTTCGTAAAAATGGTTGATGGTCGCCCCTTCGTCCCGCGCATAGCTCTCGAAGTCGGTATGGAGTTTGGGATCCTTGCCGGGCACATAAAGCGGCCGGCCTTTGCTGCCGCCATAAGCGAAAGCCCGGGCGATTCCGATGGCGCCCATGGCATCGAGCCGGTCGGCATCCTGCACCACTGCCGCTTCGATGCTGCTCACCGGTGTGGGCACCCCGGCACCTTTGAATGACACCTCGGCCACAATGGCCGCGACGCGCTGCGCGAGTGCTTCATCGCCACCATGCCTGCGCACAGCATCGGCCGCCTGAATGGGGCCTTCTTCCAGGCTGTGGTTGTGAAATTTGTGGTCGGCAATGTCGTGGAGGAGTGCCCCAAGAGCTGCCACGCACACGTCGGCGCCTTCAGCCTCTGCAAGCATCACGGCATTGCGCCACACCCTTGCAATATGCTCCCAGTCGTGTCCACTGCCTTCGCCTTCAAATTTTGCTTTCATCTCCGCTTCTACTGCAGTGATGGTGTCTTGGATGTTCATAAAGCAAAGGTAGGGAGATGTGTTGGCAACCGCACGATATCCCGCTTACCCATTCTCAAGCCGCGCAGTCATCGACTGTGCCGGGACTATTTCCATAAAGAAATAAACCACCTCAACAAAACTGCCAAAAAGCAAAAAGAGCACAATCCACACCACCTTCATGGTGGTGGAGAGCTTGCGGTGTGTGCCTGCATGCACGATGTAAAACACCAGTATCACCAGGCTGAGCACGCTCAAAAACATGACCCAAAACACGATTCCTTGCATGGAACCAAGAATGGCTTCCCTCATAAGCGCCTCGTCCTGAACTTGAATGGCAGGGAGCAACACTGACAGCAGCCATACCAGGAAGCCCAGGCCTATAAAAAGCTGGGCGATGGTAAAGAAACCGAGAACAATTTTACCGAAAAGATTTATTCGCATTTTCGTGCATTGATGCGGGGCGAAGTTAGCGGCATTTTTGTTTCTTCGGCCCAGAATTTACCTGAACGGTAAATTTCTGAGACCAATGGAAAACATGTCTGGCAAACCAGGCGCAGAAAGGATTCAGCATGTCAAATACTTCATTTCTCAACCGACCTGTCGATATTGCGCCCCTTGCGCTATTTCGCATACTCATGGGCTTGCTCATGGCGGCCGAAGGCTGGGGTGCCATCCTCACCGGTTGGGTGCGCCAGAACTACGTAGATCCGGAGTTCAGCTTCAACTTTATCGGTTTTGATTTTCTTCAGGTTATCGTGGGCCCGCAGGCTTATGTGCTGTACTTTCTGCTCGGTGTGGCCGGTATCGGCATTGCGCTGGGCTACAGGTACCGGCTGAGTGTGGCCATTTACACCTTCATCTGGGCAGTGGTCTACTTCGGGCAAAAAACCAGCTACAACAACCACTACTACCTCCTGCTGCTCATGTGCATCCTGCTGTGGATGGTTCCGGCACACCGCTACACCTCTCTGGATGTGCGCCATGGCCGGGTTGCGGAGGCACTCGCCGTACCCTATTGGAGCAAGTGGATTTTCAAAATATTGCTGCTCATTGTCTACGTGTACGCCGCCATCGCAAAGCTCTACCCCGACTGGCTCGACGGCACCACGGTGGGCATATTCCTGAGTGGCAAGAGCCATTTACCACTTTTGGGGCCCCTTAGCGGGGAAAAATGGCTAATCATGCTCATCGCTTACGGGGGGATAGCTTTTGATTTTCTGGTGGTGCCTGCACTCTGGTACCGCCCCACGCGCAAGTATGCTTTCATCATTTCCATTGGCTTTCATATTTTTAATTCTGTGGTATTTCACATCGGCATTTTCCCTTACATGATGCTGATATGCACGGTGCTGTACTTCGACCAGGCCACCATGCGCTACCTCTTTTTCCGAAAGGCAATGGTGTGGAGCGGTGTACCTGCCGATTACAATCCTGCGGATTTCCTCTACCTTTTCGGCTTGCGCGGTCGCGCTGTTCAGGGCTTGCACACCGCCTTCCTCTACGGCTTCATCGCCCTTATGCTCATTTTGCCTTTGAGGCCCTTCTACTATCCCGGCAGTCCGCATTGGAGCGAGGAAGGCCACCGGCTGTCATGGCATATGATGCTGCGCAGCAAGTCGGGCTATGCGCGCTTTTACATCAAAGACGCTGAAGGCAAACTTATTGAGCGGGTACTGCCCGAGAAGCGCCTTTCGGCAAAAATGGCCAGATCCATGGCGACGCGTCCCGATATGATATGGCAATATGCGCAGCGCCTGCATGATGAATACAGCGAAGGGGGCACCAAGGAAATTGCCGTGCATGTGAAATCGCAGGTAAGCCTCAATGGCAGGCCCCATCGCCCAATGATTGATCCAGATGTAAACCTCGCCGTGGCAGAATGGAGCCACCTGCGCAGCAATTCATGGATACTGCCCCACCCCGATTTGTGAAGTTTGCATTATGCTTTTGATCATACAAGAGCAGTTGTCAGATTTTGTATACTTTCACCTGAGTAATTAGAAGTAGGTATGAAATACGCACTGCCATGTGCCATTGCATTTTTGACAATTATCGCGGGTAATTTCACTTATGCTCAACAAAGTACTTACTTCCCTCCCATTGGCGGAAGCACCTGGGAAACCACCGATCCCGACTCGCTGGGCTGGTGTGAGGAGCGCATTGACGCGCTCTACTCCTTCCTTGACGAGTCAAACTCCAAAGCCTTTATCGTGCTCAAGGAAGGTAAAATTGTGTTGGAACAATACTTTGACGAATTTACGGCCGACAGCGTATGGTACTGGGCCTCGGCAGGCAAAGTGATGGTGGCAAGCCTCGTGGGAATTGCCCAGGAAGAGGGCCTGCTCGACATCAACGACCCGGTATCAGACTACCTCGGCACGGACTGGACCAATTGTGAGGAGGAGGATGAGCTGCAACGCACTGTTTTTCATCAGCTCAGCATGTCTTCGGGTTTCAATACAGCCGCTGTGCTCTGGGATTGCACGGAACCGGAATGCTTCAACTGTCAGTACACACCCGGCGAGACTTTTCATTACCACAACGGCGTGTACCGCCGCCTTATTGAGGTGGTTGAAGAAGCCAGTGGCCTTACCCGCAACCAGTACACTACCCAAAAAATCAAAAACGCCATAGGCATGGGCGGATTCTGGTTTGACCAGCTATACATCAGCAATGCCCGTTCCATGGCCCGTTTTGGACTATTGGCAAGCAATGACTTTGTGTGGAATGGCAACACCATCCTCGGCGACACCGACTACATCAACGCCATGCGCAACACCGCCAATCCAGACAATCCGGCTTATGGATACCTCTGGTGGCTCAATGGCAAGGAGTATTTTTTGGCTCCGCTTAACTTCGATCCCCAGCAGGGCTATCTCATCCCCACCGCCCCTGCCGACCTCTACGCCGGCATGGGTGCCAACGACCAGCGCTTGTACATCGTACCATCGGAGGGCCTGGTGGTGGTAAGGCTGGGCGAAGTAGCCATTGAAGACTCCCCCGCCGTGAGTGCTTTTGACACCGCCCTTTGGGAAAAGATCATGAACCTGAATTGCAATCCCCTTACTGCTGAAGTAGTTGAACCCCCCAAAGATCAGCTTTTGGTATTCCCAAATCCCAGTCAAGACCACATCAACATTGGCAATCCGGAGCGCTACAGCCACGCCCGTGTGCTCAATGCCAAAGGCCAAACCATCTGGGAAGGCCAATCGCAGGTGCTTTCAGACCCCATCGCCCTGCCCAAGGGGTTTTATGTGGTAAAGGCGCATAGCCTTTCGGGAAAAGTGCATACGGCGAAGGCGGTGCTATTTTGAGGTTATTATTTTTAACTCACCAATCAAGCGGAACTAGTCATTAAAAAACACATCCGCATATTCTGGAATAATCTTCCCACCCATTTTCCCGAAAGTTTAACTTTCAGTTATTGCAGCGTGTCTATCTTGCGCAAAAATTGATCAGACCATGAAAAGATTTGTAAATGCGATAGCCCTTCTGCTGTTTGTATCAGCCTGTGTAAGTACCGCCTCCAAAGATGGCGGCAAGTCAAAGCCAGCTGAGCGGGTGGACCTATTGCTGTCCGGGCCGATGAACGGCTATAGCGAAATGCGCGAAGCAGCGGTATGGGTGCAAATGAGCGAAGCCTGCGAGGTGCAAATGCATTACTGGCCCGATACGGCACCTGAGGTGGTGATGAAAAGCGCTGCGGTACACACTTTTGCCGAAAAGGCCTACACCGCCCAACTCACCGCAACGGAAGTGGAGCCCGGAATACGCTATGGCTATGACATTTATGCCGATGGGCAGCTGCAAACAGACAGCCTCGACCTGCACTTCGATACACAAGCCCTATGGCAGTACCGAAGCGACCCGCCCAACTTTCGCATCATGGCGGGGAGCTGTGCTTACATCAACGAAGAGGCTTACGACCGCCCAGGCCGTGCATATGGCAAGGATTACCACATATATGAGTCCATGGCCGATGCCGGTACTGACATGATGTTGTGGCTTGGTGACAATACGTATTTCCGCGAGGTAGATTGGTTTACCCAAACCGGCATGCACAAGCGCTACACGCATACACGCACCCTGCCCGAAATGCAGCGCTTGCTGCGCACGGGCCACCACTACGCAATATGGGATGACCACGACTATGGGCCCAACGATGCGGTGAGATCTTATCCCCATAAGGAGATGGCGCTTGAAACTTTTAAGCAATTCTGGGCCAACAATGGCTACGGCGTGTATGGCGGCGGTGGCATCACAAGTGCCTTTCAATTCAATGACCTGCACTTCTATCTCCTTGACAATCGCTGGAACCGGACGGACTACCACAACAAAACTACGGAGCACCAAATGCTTGGCGAGGAGCAGATAGACTGGCTGATTGAAAGCCTTTCATACAGCAGGGCCCCGTTTAAAATCATTGCAGTGGGCAGCCAGGTGCTCAACGACGCCAAGGTGTATGAAAATTACGCCAACTACCCCGAGGAGCGCGCCAGGTTGCTGGACCGCATCGCTGCTGAGGGCATCAAGGGTGTGATCTTCCTCACCGGCGACAGACACCATACGGAGCTTTGCAAGGTGGTACACAAGGGATGCCTTATGTACGACCTCACCCTCTCCCCACTCAGCTCAGGCACCCATGATGGCGGCGATGGCGATACGAGCAACCGCGTGGATGGCACGCTCTACAACGAAACCAACTTCGGCATGCTCGAAGTGAGCGGACCCCGCAAAGACCGCAGCATCAACATGCGCGTGATGGATGCGGATGGCAATGAAGTGTGGAGCCATGTGGTGAGCGAGAAGGAGTGGGAATAATTCTATTTTGGGACTATTGTTTTTAGTCGCTGGTCACTTGCTTTGAGTCACTCGCCGATCGTACACTGCTGTAACCTGATGAAAATAGAGGGTCAATTTTCTATTGGCAGAGACTTGTTGCTTCATGGCACACTGAAAACATTTTTTTGGGCCAAACAGTCGATATCCCCAGAGAGATTCACCTAGCCGCACTTGCTTC
>DAIRDH010000069.1:0-5945 GCA_036796255.1 Cryomorphaceae bacterium | reverse complement strand
TTTTGGGCCAAACAGTCGATATCCCCAGAGAGATTCACCTAGCCGCACTTGCTTCACAAAGGCCAGCGACTAGTGGCTCGTGGCTCAAAGAAAAAACCCCAACTTTCGTCAGGGTTCTTCGTGTTGATAGGTTAAAAGGTTTTGGTAGGGTAAAACCTAAATATACGTTTGCTTAATCCACAAAAGTAAAAGCTTTGCCAGCTTTGCCGGCGCGGCCAGTACGTCCTATGCGGTGCACGTAGCTGTCGTAAGTGCGGGGCACCTGGTAGTTGATCACGTGGGTCACATCGCTCACGTCGATACCGCGGGCGGCCACATCAGTGGCTACGAGCACTTGTATCTTACCGGCTTTGAACTTGTCAAGGGCCGTTTGGCGGGCGTTTTGTGATTTGTTGCCATGTATTTGCTCAGCGGTTACACCTGCTTTCTGCAGCATTACCGTCATGCGGTTTACTGTGCGTTTGGTCTCGGCGAAGAGCAATACTTTGTCAAAATCATTGCCTGAAAGCATGTCTACGAGCACTTCAAACTTGTTGCGGTCAGGGCCTACGCGTACCACTTCCTGTTCGATGTGGTCGCCGGTGGCTTCGCCTGTGCTTACGCGCACTTCTACCGGATTGTTGAGCAATCCATCGATGAGGCGCTGCTGCGACTTATCGACGGTGGCCGAGAAGAGCAGCGTTTGCTTGCGGATGGTCATCATGCGGGTGATGCGGTTCACATCGGGTGCAAAGCCCATGTCGAGCATGCGGTCAAACTCATCGAGGATGAGCACCGGGAATGCGTCGAGCTTCAGCGCGCGGCGGTTGGCAAGGTCGAGCAGTCGGCCTGGCGTACCCACCACAAGGTGGCTGTCGCGGCGCAGGTTTTGCAAGTCGCGGTTGATGTTGGTACCGCCAATAAAGCAGGTCACAAAAAGATTGAGTCCTTTGGTAAGGCTGCGGAATTCCTCTTCCACTTGCAATGCAAGTTCACGGGTGGGAACCACCACGAGGGTGCGCAGTTCTTCGCCTTTCATCATGCGCTCAATAAGCGGAAGCAGGAAGGCGGCAGTTTTGCCCGTTCCCGTTTGCGCAATACCCATCATATCGCGGCCTGCGAGCAGGGCTTCAATGGTTTGCAGCTGTATGGGCGTAGGGTGCGTGTAGCCTTTCTTGGCGAGTATGCTTTGCAGGTTTGCCGAAAGGGGCATTTCTGAAAAAGTACGCGTGGGTACAAAGGTATTTTCGGTCATGGGCTCTGCCGACTTGGTCAGCAGGTTGATGTCCATGGTTTTTTCATTCTTTGCTTTGCCGCGGCCATTGCCACCGGCACTGCGTGCTCCGTTGTTGCGGGCCTGTGGCCTGCCATCGCGGCGCTTGTTGTTTCCACCCGCATCAGCGGTTGCTGTGCCTGGACGGCGATTGCGTTGTGGTGTTGTACGGGTATTCATAAATTTTAATTCAAATTGGGATGCCCATTGGCAGCCGGTACTTCAACAGTACCAAGTCTTTTGAGCATTTTTCCATGATTCCAAACGGCTATCACGAAATTTTTCTGTGTGTTGTATTGTATGCCAAACTCTTTGGCAGTACTTGAAACTATTTTTGAAAGGTCGCGGTAATGCGTGTGGCAGATGTGTTGAAACAGGTGGTGTTCTACCTGAAAATTCAATCCGCCAACGAACCAGGAGAAGATGCGGCTTTTCGGTGAGAAATTGGCGGTGGTCGCAAGCTGGTGCACTGCCCAGTTGTTGTCCATCACGCCGTTTTCATTGGGCAAAGGGAATTCGCAATCATCCACCACGTGCGCACACTGGAAGATAAGGGCGAGGGTAAGTCCGGTTACAAAGTGCATGCTCAGGAAGCCGAGAATCACCAATCCGGGCGATACAGGCAGGAAGATGAGCGGAAGCACCAGGATATAAGTAAAGTAAATTGCTTTCCACATTACAATGTTCCATACCAGCTTGCGGAAATCCTTGTCATTGCGGAGCAATCCGAAATTCTTGAATCTCCATGCATTGGTAAAGTCAGTCACGAAGCTGCGGAAAAGTGTCATCAAGCCATAAAGGAACCATGCATAAATGTATTGGTACTTGTGCATGGCCTTGCGCGGCTGGTGCGGCGAGAAGCGCAGCATGGGTGGTCCGGCTATGTCATGGTCTACCCCGTCTACATTGGTATAGGTGTGGTGAAGCACATTGTGCTGAAGCTTCCAGGTACCGGCATTTCCGCCGATGACGTTCATCCAAAGTCCCATCAAGTTATTCACTGTTTTAGAAGAGGAATAAGCACCGTGGTTGGCGTCGTGCATGATGTTGACACCGATGCCAGCAGCACCAAAACCCATAATGATCCACATGGAAATGAATAGCCAGGTATTGGTAATACCAAATGCAAATAAAGCAATGAAAGGGAGGAAATACATCGACAGCATCACCACTGATTTAATGATGGCGCTGGTATTGGCGTGTACACCTATTTCCTTATCGGCAAAATAGGCATTGACCCGCTCCCTTAAGGTGGCGTTAAAATCCTTGTCTTTGTTGTTTGAAAAGCGGTAAGCTCTTTGCTTTGCGAGTGTTTGGTTCTCGGTGCCTTTTTTGCTCTTTGCTGATGTTTTGTGCTCTGCTACTGTTGTGCTCATTGTAAAGGTTTAGGGCATATTTCGATGGTGCGAGGATGGCTTGGCTCCTTGCCTTTTCGAAATCAGCTGTTCAGAAAAAATTGGATTTTTTAGTGGCTTCCTTATTGGAAACATGGTGGATTTACTCATTCACTTTTTGACAGATTGCCTGTCCTACTTCTCATTTGAACAACATTGCTCCGGAACATGTTTACCGATGCGGGTTTTAAGCCGATTGTTCATCCAAAATGTGATAAAACCACCAACTTCATGCGCTCTGTGCAAAAGGTGCCCAGAGGCAAACTAATGGCAAAGGTACGCATTAATGACTGTTGAGTTCAGATTAAAAGATTTTTTTGTGACAATTCGGTGCTATTTCGGATGAAAATACTGTTAATAATTCACATATTGCATTTATTTACAACAACTTGACCTTTTGAAAATTTCTGTAAGTCATTTTTCTTTGACCCATTGGCTGAATAAAATTGAAGGAATCGGCTGTCATGGCATGGATGAACCAAAATGAAATAGCGGCGAAGCTGCGCGCAGAAACAGACAAGGATGGGACACTGATGGCCGGGCACAACAAACAATCGAAGCACTTTTGCCCGATGATGCAACAGTGCGTGTGTCGCGTATGATTGTGATCGACAAGAAGGGCGTGATGGAGTCCACTTTGCAAAAAGCGTAGGAAAAGCTGCATAAGCTCAAGGGTGTAAAGACCACCCTCTGGCAGCCGGACTTTAGCTATGCGCGCGAGGCGAAGCCCCCATCAATTTGGGCAGGATATTGCCGATGTCGGCGAGCTTATAAAGCCTTCGCAATGGACAGCAGGCATTTCAAATTTATGGGGTGATATACCTGAGCCTTTGGTGATATACCCTCTGGATTACGAAGCAAAGCGCGGGCAGGTAAAAAAAGAACTGCAATGCTGTTGAATAAAAAAAAGCGCGAGAGACCGTTGTCTCCCGCGCTTCAGGTCATTGTTTTTCTAATCTCAGCTGAGGGCTACTTTTTTAGTCACCATTTTGCCTTCTTGCTCTATGTTGATGAAAAACAACTCGAGCGCACTGCCACTCAAATCCAGGGTGATGGTCACTTCATCGCCCTGCGTGGCTTCTGTGATGTGCGCAGCGTCTATTACCATGCTGCCCGGGCTGAGTGCACGCACGTGCAGCTGGCCTGAAGCTTTGGTGTTAAATTGCAGTACCAGGCTCCCACTTGCTGGTTCATAGCTGTATGAGAAATCTTTTATCGCCAGGTCGCGTTGAGCGGGATCAAACTTGAAAATATCAAGCTTTGCATTGTCCGGGGCTACTTCGCTGATGCGGGATTGCCTGACGTTTTTCATGTCCTTGCGCAGGGTAAGCAACTCGGCTTGCAGGGCTTCGATCTCAGTCTTTATGGAAGCGGGATCGGCGGTGCTGTCCATTTTGCCGGAAAGGTCGGCAATGCGCTGCAACTTCACTTCATAAAGCGACTCCGTTGCTGGAATAGTCCCGGCAGCTGCGACCCTGGCTTGAGAAGCATCATCAGTCATGGCCTGAGCGTGGGCGCTGGGGGTGTGCACTATGAAAGCCATAAAAAGAAAGGCGGTGGTGGTTAAAGTTTTCATGTGTTCAGGTTTTCAGTGTTCAGTTGTGTTGGTAGTAGGTCACAAAAGAGGGTGGTTTTGTTACAGCCAAAAACAAAAAAAGTACAAAGCACGCTGCAGGTAAGGCTGAAAGGAACCATAAGGACATGGGCGGTAGCCCTGGCGATTAATAAATGCTGCGTACTGACAAAAGTCATGTATGTGCAGGGCTGCTCTCCTTACATTTGCTGCAAAATCGCAGGTTTGAAACACTGGCTTTTCATCACAGCATTTTGGATTTTTGCCTTTACGGCAAATGGACAGGGCAGCGCGCAGGCCGAAGTGTGGGGGGGCTACATCAGCTCCTTTAAGCTCAACGATCGCTGGTCGGTTTGGAATGATTTTCACTATGTACCCAATGCCTTCTGGGCCAATCGCCACGGGATGACTTACCGTCTTGGTAATGGGGCGCAAGTAACGGGTGGCTATGCTTTTGTGATTACGGCCACCTCATTCAGCAGTCAACTGCTGCGCAGGGAGCACCGGCCCTGGGCGCAGTATGAATTGGTGAAACCATGGGGTGAGCGCAAAGGCTGGCGCGTGCGGTTGCGCTATGACCGGCGCATACGCGAAGGTATTGTGGGCGATGATTTCAGCGGCGACTGGGTGGCTTACAACCGCTGGCGGCTCATGTTAAGTGTGCGCTTCAAGCTGCGCAGCTATACCAATGGCAACAGCCTTCAGCTGCATGTGCTCAATGAAATACTGGTCAACAATGGCAGCAACTACAGCGGCTACTGGCTCGATCAGAACCGCAGCTACCTTATGCTGAGTTACGATATGCCAACGCTTCGTGTACAATTCGGTCCACACCTGCGCGCCATCCCCGCAAGCGGCGGCAACTTCTACAATTACCGCTACGGACTCACCTGCTGGGTGATACAACGCTTTGACCGGCGCAAGTATTGGCCACAACCCTGATCGCTGGTGGTGCTGCGCAGGCTTTCTAAATTGCATTAATTTTGCACGCGATGAACATTCCTTCACTTTTCAAAATCCTGGTCATCCTCAGCATGGTGACGGCAGCTAATGCCCAGGCCCAGAAGGCCGACGGTTATTATCGCAACGCCATAAGCTCGGTAAATGCAGGCGATCTTGATCAGGCCTATGCCGAGGTAAATCAAGCGCTTGAATTGGATGACCGGCATGCTGAATCACTGATTCTAAGGGCCTACCTCCTACTCACCGCAGGTGAAAAGCAAGCGGCACTCAAAGATTACAGTGCTGCACTGCAAGAGGTACCCTCCGACATAGGTGCGCTCACCAACCGGGCTTTGCTGTGCATGGAAATGGAAAAATATGAAGAAGCGCTGGCAGACTTAAAGAAGCGCCTCAAGCAAGATCCTTACAACTGGATGGCCCATTATGACCTCGCCTATTGCTATGGACTCATGGGCAAGTACGACCTGGCCATCACAGGTTTTACGGAAGTGGTAACGCGCAATCCCGAATATCCTGAGGCTTACCTGAACCGGGGCTTTGCGCGGTACAACAAGCACAGCAATGCGGGAATGACCCCACCGGCTGAAGATGTGATGCTGGAAGTGTGTGAGGATTTTTACCGGGCCGAGGGGCTGGGATCAGATCAGGCAAAGGAGGCGGTGGGGAAGTATTGTGAGTGAGGATTTTGGATTGGGGATTGGTGTCTCTCAGAAAATCAGCTTTTTACATGATATCGCGATCACTGTCAGGTATTCACACAATC
>DAIRDH010000068.1:3569-16115 GCA_036796255.1 Cryomorphaceae bacterium | reverse complement strand
TGGTCAATGAAGTGGTGCTGGAGCTTTCCGCAAAATTGAACAGCCTCTACGCCCTGGGTATTGCCGATGTGATTGTAGATCCGGGATTTGGCTTTGCCAAAACGATGGAGCACAATTTTGAATTGCTCATGCGCCTGCGGGAGTTGCAGGTATTGCAAGCCCCGCTTTTGGTGGGCCTTTCCAGAAAAGGCATGGTATGGCGTACCCTCGATAGCAGCCCCGGCGAGGCCCTCAACGGCAGCACCGCACTGCACATGCTGGCCTTGGAGCGAGGCGCGCAAATATTAAGGGTACACGATGTAAAAGAAGCGAGGGAGGCGGTGGTTTTGTGGGAGAGGTCTGAGAAGTATATCACCCAGATTTAAAAGTCCACAAAAATGTTTCTCCATAAGAAAAAGAGCTGCCTCAAAAATTGAGACAGCTCCTGAAAATCAAAATGACCTTGAGAAAATCTATCTCTTGATCATTTTTTTGGTGAGCAATTCACCATTGGCAAATAAACTGTAATAGTACATGCCTGGGCTGTGACGACTGCCATCCCATAATGTGCTGTGGCTGCCTGCTCCTAGGTTACCATCGATTAGGCGCTCAAGCTTACGCCCATTGCTATCACTGATTTCAAGAATCACTCGGGCGTCACTGTCCAATGTGAAGTTGATCCTTGTTTGTTGGTCAAAGGGATTTGGAATATTTTGCTCCAATTGAATTGACCCAGATGAAGGCATAGCACTGCCGGATGGCTTGTTCAAACAGCAATTTTCCATATTATTCTTGGCTTGATCCATCGCTATTAAGGCTTCAGAAAGGCTTGCTTGCATCTCAGAAATTTGACTTGCTTGTAGCTCTACCTGTTCCTCCAATGCGCTCAGTTGTTCTTCTTGGCTGGCAATAACACTACTCTGCTCTTGAAACCCAGCTATCAGTATGGCAATTAAATCATTGTAGCGCACAGCTTTAAAGGCTGTCCCCTCAATTATTTCACCCTCTTCAGTGTAACGCGTCGGAGTGGTGATGTCCGCCACCAGTTCAGGCAATACCTCTTCGAGTTGTTGTGCAATTACACCATATTGGATACCTGTACTCAGGGAGAATGCATCCAGGTCTTGGTTGTATTGGTATGATTTGGGCTGAATTTGTTGCAGAACAGATGTAGCATTTTCAATTGCTTCGACATTTTGCTTCAAAGCCTCATCACTGCCAAAGTAGGTGCCCAAGCTGAAGACATCGCCATTGAAAAACCCTGCCCATGAGTTGGCAAGTCCACTGCCACCACCAGAGTTTCCGTTCACAGCTGCAGCAAAGGCACCTTGCTGAAACTGACCTGCAAAAGCATCAACACCAATATTTTGTGAAGCTCCTCTTGCGAAACCCTGAACACCTATATGTTGACTGTCGCCATCAACGAGAATTGCAGTGCCAATTACCCCAGTTGAGTTGCCTCCAATACCGACTACGTCAGCTCGAACGCCGATATTCGTGTTAGCCTCTGTAGCAAAAAATTCACCAGCAATAGCTTGATTGACGTTCTCGCCGATGGTATTTCTTACCACGGCATTAATGCCTCGCTTCGCTAACACAGGACCGTCGTTTGTTACTACATTATTAAATGCATTGATGGCGGTATTATCTGTATTCAGTGGGATTGTGTTTATGAATTGCACATCTAGCCGAGCACGAGGTTGCCCATAAGTAAGGCCAATACCCTCTGGCATAGTGCTAAAGTCACCAATTCCCACATTGCCCATAGGAGTGATCCGCATGGTCTCCCTTCCTTGTGAGGAGCTTGGTCCTGGATTGTTGTTAAGGTTGGTTGGAGCAATGAACAAAAAACGGAAATTGTCCGGTCCGTTCTGCGGAGCGAAATTATCGTCATTGCAGCCCCAAGCTATGACAGCGTCAACTGTTGAAGCATTCGATTGTTGAGTTGGGCTCTGTAGCAAACCGGCGTACATGATGTCTGAGCCAGCTCCGTAAGTAGTCCCAACGTTCATCCACCTGCGGTAGAGGTTTTGGGTGATGTTCTGGCCCAGGTGCATGATGCTGAAGGGTACTTGATTGTTACCATTGAGCCCATAATGTATCCTATTGGCATTTGTGACAGCAGGCGCGTTATTGTGCCCTTGCCATACCACATTTTGATACCTTGTTCGTGTAGTGTTGTTCTGTCGCAGATCAAGGAGTCCATTATTGGTTGACCCAAGAAATTGCCCGGGAGCAACAGGGTTGCCATTCAGATCCCACTGGGCCTGTAGCGGATTGGATAAGAAACTAATTAAAATAAGTAAACTGGCAACTTTTATTTTGGTTTTCATGGTGTTTTGTTTTGACAAACACCTCAATGATTTATCGCTTCAAAATTTTTCTGGTCTCTACGTGTCCCGGATGTTTTTCCAATTTCAGAATGTACAATCCTTCCTTAAAATTGGTGAAATCTATATGAGCTTTATTACCAATGTTCATGCCTTGAGAAAGAATACGCCCTTCGATAGACAGCACTCTATAAGTCCAATATCCTGAATTACCTCCTTGTATTTCAACTGTTAAACTTGTTGAAACTGGATTTGGATAGCAATTAGTCTTCAGGCCCGAGCTTTCATCATGATTACTCAATGTTTGAGTGATTACTTTCACGTCATCAATATAGTAATAAGCTGAATTTTCATAATGCCATATTTGCCAATCTATTACCCTGATGGTATCTGTTTCTGAATCCGGTTGAAAATTTCCGATATACATGTACTCTTCACCACCTTCAGCTACGTAGCTCCACGACAATTCCGTCCAACCTACTTTGTTGTCAATGTATTCTCCAGTAGTTGCGCTTAATTGGGGCTGGTAATTCATGTATTGAGTAGTTTCCTGCACCAGGCTGTCGGGCGAAAACAAAACCTGTACATTCCAGATAGCGTGCGTTGCCCTTTCTGCCAGAGATACTTGCATGCTTACACCGTAAACCATGCCCGACTGCATAGGTTCAATTAAGCGAACTGCGAGATACTCACGGTATCCATCAAGCTGATTGTCAATATTAGGTATGAAAAAAAAAGCTCCGGTATACCCTTGACCCTCGTATGGAGCTTCACAACCCAAAAAATTAGTAGGAACCCCATAAAGCCATGCATTTGTATTGGCATCTTCAGGGTAAGGACACGGCTCCTCAACAATTATTGCACATGCATGAAACAAATCGGGAGTCGCCTGATCGATGTACTGAGGATCCATTGGATTAAACCACGGTGGAGCATCAGGAAGAATGCCGTCATTGTAAATACATTCTAACCTTTCTTCAAATCCCCCATTGGGTACAAGATTCAAAGGCTGAGAAAATGCAACAAGAGCGAAACATTGTAAACACAGAAAAAAAATAAAGCGATAAATCAAAACAAGGTGTATTGGTTTGAAATTTGATTGATTTATGACAGGTGGGCATCAGTCACGACTGCTGCCAGGATATCTGTCTCCTTGTGGTTGCGGATTTGTGCGCAACGCTAATTGGTTTATCTTTGCTACCTCATAATCACCTCCTTTTTCGAATCGTGTGGTTATGTATTGAAGCCGGGGTGTTACAGCACTTCGGCTTCGTTTTTTTTAAGTGGTTAATATACTTTTCGGGTAAACTTTCTCACCTCTGTTTGCTGGTTAAATTTAGCTGCCTTCAATGAAACCACCAAGCTTTTTACGAGATATTTTTTGACGAAACCAAATAAATTTGATACAGAATGGGGGGGGGTAAATCACTCATAGTAAGAATACTATACATTCCATCTTGGCAATCGAAGCCCGAATTGATTAACCTTTATTTCCATAAAAATGGGATTTAATGGACTTTGTAATGGCTTGTGCTTTGTCGGCAAAAAAAGGGCAATTGGAGCAATTGATTTTGGAGCTAGTGCAATGAAAACCACCAGAAAATTGTGTGTTTCAGCATCTCGGAGCATTTCCTGTTGGCTAAAATGAATACCTTGCGCTAAAGCCCTTTTGCCGTAAAGGCTTTTCAATTTAACTGCCCAAAACAATACTGGCCGCTTACAAGTTTTTAGACCATGAATGAACAAAAATCTATAGTTCCAGTTGTTGTGGTGGGCGGAGGCCCTGTAGGCATTGCCGCAGCTGCTGAATTGAAAAAACTGGGCATCGACAGCCTGATTCTTGAGAAGGGGGCGGTTACGGAATCCATTCGGCGCTACCCAAAGCGCATGAAGTTTTTCAGCACTGCCGAAAACATTGAAATAGCCAGGATACCCTTTGCCACGGGCAATGTGAAAGCAGACCGCAATGAAGCGCTGCAATATTACCGAAAGGTGGCCGCCTACTTTAAGTTGAAATTTGCATTGAATACTGAAGTCCAATCTATTGCAAAGGTGGACGACTTGTTTGAAATAAATACAGTGGCCGGAGGTATGTATCACGCTCAACGAGTGATCATCGCCACGGGCTATTTTACCAAGCCGCGGCTGCTGAACATCCCCGGAGAGGACTTGCCACACGTGCATCACTATTACGATGAGCCTTATGCCCATAGTTTTAGCAAGGTGGTGATTGTAGGTGGGGGCAATAGCGGCGTAGAGGCGGCCCTAGAGCTCTACCGCCACGATGTGGACGTGACCATCGTGGTGCGCGGTGATGACATAAAGCCTACGGCGAAATATTGGCTCGTGCCCGACCTTAAAAACCGCATCAAGGAGAGGAAAATCAAATTGGTCACACAAACGGAAGCAGTCTCCGTGCAAGCTGGAAGCATTGCCGTGCAAAAGCGTGGCGAAACCACTACCCTTGACTTACCCGCAGATGCAGTATACATCCTTACCGGCTATCTGCCCGATGCGCAGTTTTTACAACAATGTGGTTTGAATCCAGATTCTCATAGCTTGCTCGTTGCACATGACCCTGACACTTTTGAAACAGAAATAAATGGCCTCTACCTCTGCGGAACCGTGCTCGCAGGAATTCACACAGAAAAAGTTTTTATCGAAAATGGTCGGGACCATGCTCAAATAATTGCAGCCCATATTGCCAAAGGAATCAACACCTTAGAGCCATCGGACGCAAGATAATGTTATGGATTGATTTGCAATCAGAAAGATTAATAAAGTAAAAGTCCCGCAACGTTTTGCGGGACTTTTATTTAACCAATTATTTAACCATTTGGAGTAACCAACTCCGATGTAATAAGATGCTTACACCCTTAGAACGTTAGCTTTTTGAAATAGTTGTACGCGTGCGAAACATTTTTTTGAAAAAGTCAAGTAATTCTTAAAATAAATCATCAAACCTAAGCTATGGGGAGCACCGCATGAGCAGAAATTTTTTTTGATGAAAATCAATTCATACTGAATGCTCTAAGGCGCTTAACTGTAGATTGGAACATGCCACAAAGCA
This sequence comes from Cryomorphaceae bacterium, assembly GCA_036796255.1. Classification (GTDB taxonomy): domain Bacteria; phylum Bacteroidota; class Bacteroidia; order Flavobacteriales_D; family Cryomorphaceae; genus T3Sed10-241. Next base: position 10,736 of record DAIRDH010000068.1, on the reverse strand, counting down.
AAAAGTCCTGCAACGTTTTGCAGGACTTTTTGAATTAACCAATCATTTAACCATTCGGAGTAACCAGCTCCGATGAAATAAGATGTAGCACAAAGGAAGTGCATTGCCGTATTGACGTTAGGACAAAATTGCAATCTTAAACACAGTCCATTGTTCGTAACCTCAACAGAATCAATTTTCAGAAATACTGCTGAAGGTGGAGCCGTTCTTAAGGCTGGCATATGTGCAAAATTAAAAGACCTGCCCCAGGGGCAGGTCTTTCAAGAGAACCAATCATATAACCATCTGGAGTAACCAGCTCCAATTCTAAAATGATGCTTACATGTATTATAACAAATTTGATGCCATTCACCCTACCTTACACGCACATAAATTCCGCAAGGTTAAAAATGTTGATTGAGTGGAAATTGCACGCATTTGTTCATGACATCGTCAGAATATTTTCTGACAATCGACCGATTATTTCACGAACGATTTGAACATCCAGATCTTTTTCTCAATGTTGGCCATCATATTGCGGGCCATAAAGTCGGTGCCAAAATCTTCGAATTTCAATGCGTGCTTAACGAGTTGATGCAGGTCGGTGAGCAAGACTTGATAGTCTTTAATGATCTGCTGCACCATTTGCTCGGCATTCATCTCTTTATCATTTTCCTTGATATGTGATTTTTCTACAAATCCCTTCAGCGTGCTCATTGGCTTGAAGCCCAATATGCGCATACGCTCCGCAACCTCATCCACTGCTTCAGCTGATTCGAGGTATTCTTCTTCAAACTTTTCATGCACATCGTAAAATTCACCCCCCACTACATTCCAGTGGTAGTTGCGCAAACGCTGGTACACGAGCATATAATCTGAAAGAAGCTGGTTGAGCGGCTCAGCAAGTTCAAATACTTCGCTGCGGTCGATTTCGGGATTTACTAATTTTGTTTCTGCGTTTTTAATAGACATAATTTTGCGATTTATATTTATAATTTTAATACAAAAACCGTGCAGTTGTTGCGGATTTACCCGAACCACACCTCACAGGGCAGGTTCAGGAACCGATCAATTGCTCAGCTAAAAGCTCCTGACCCGCTTTCTTACAGGCTTGGAAAAAGCTGAGAATATCGGCCTCAGTCAAATCGGGATTAAGCAGAATAAGCCTGATAGACAGGCCATTGTCGAGCCGGCAATAGTTAACCATGGCCTGACCTTCACGGATGAGCTTGTAGCGCAACTGCTCGTTAAACTTATCGGCATTCACCCCCTCGGGCACGCTATAACGGAAATTGACATTGAGGGTCTGGGTGGGAAACATCAATTGGAGGTGTGCATCGGCTTCCACAAATTGTGTCGCAAATGCTGCCAAATGCCACAGATGCTCAATGCGCCTGGCGTAACCCTCATCGCCATAATATTGCCATGAAAGCCAAAGCTTCAATGCATCCACGCGGCGTCCGCACTGCAGGGAGGCAGGGCCCATGTCGTAAGCCGAGGTGTCGTTGTCGTGGTAGATGTAATCGGCGTCGTGGGTTTGAATCTCCTCGCGCATGATGTCGGGATGGCTTACCAACAAGACCGAACACACCAGCGGAATGCTCATCAATTTATGTGGATTCCAGGAGAAGCTGTCGGCGAGCTCCAGGCCATTGAAGAGGTCTCGCCGCTTGTCGCTGAGCAGCAAGCTTGCGCCCCATGAGCCATCCACGTGGTGCCAGAGTTCATGCTTTTTTGCGAAAGCACTCACCTCGTCAATTGCGTCAAATGAACCGGTCTCGGTGGTACCGGCGGTCGAGCACACCATAAAGGGCATCATGCCCGCTTTTATGGTTTGCTCCAGGGCTTTCTCGAGGGCATCGCCGCGCATGCGACCATGGTCATCCAAGGCTACCTTCACAACACCTTGCTGCCCTATGCCAATGGTATTGGCCGCCTTGAGCATGGAAAAGTGCGCCCTTTCGGAAACGAGCACAGCCAACCTCGGCAGGCCAGTAATTCCTTCAAGCTTCGCACCTTTGAAAATGCTGTTGCGCGCAAGCAGCATGGCCACCATATTGGTGTTGCTGCCGCCCGTCATCATGGATCCTGTACCCGACTTCCAGCCGGTGTAGCTGAGCATTTTTTCAATCACCGCCATTTCAATAAGGGTAGCGGCTGGAGCCACCTCGTAGGTATACATAGAGGTGTTGGTGGCTGCAGTGAGCACCTCACCCAAATAAGCCGGTAGGTTAAAGCCCCCAAAAAGTTGGTTGAGATAAGCGGGGTGCGCCGTGCGCACAGCATGCTGCAAATATTGATTCACATTCGCCACAAGCCCTTCATTGCCAGTACCAATTACGGGGATATCCAGCGTAAGCTCCTTCTTCAGGGCTTCGGGCGCTTTGAAATTGATTACCGGGGCTTTGCCCTCTACAGCATCTTTCACCCAAGCATCTACAAGCCCGTAAACTTCGGTGAGAACCGATGAATTGCTTTGATTTTTAGCCATATATATGGAGATGCATCTCCTTAAAAATTGCCTGCAAAGATACGATTCTTTTTTGAGCTAGTCTTCTTGCTCCCGCCAAATGAATTTGCGCCGGGCGATGTTGAAATAGTTCATTAAGCCACTCCGATCGGTGAAGCGAAGTATATTCGCATCGAGCAATTCTGCGGAAGCGTATTGCAAAGGCACAAGGGTATCTCCATTGAGATGCAGGATGCCGTATAGGCTATCAGCTAGCAGCACAAGGCTATCGAGACGTTGCATTGAACTGAACTTTGCCGGAAGGACCATAACACCGTTCAAATCAATCAGACCAAAACTTCCTTTTAGCGATACCACTGCGAGGCTGTCCTGAAAAGTTTCGGCAGTCTCGAATTGGTATTTGATTTTTAGGTTGACTTCGCGGTCGGCGTAACCCCAGAGTTCTTGCTTACGCACGCTGATAAGTGGCGCATTGTAGTCACCGATGCCACTAAACATGGCCGGCATCAGCTTAATGTCAAGGGTATCAATCACGCCGATTTTCACGTCGCGGTTTACTTTCTGGAATACGCGGGCTTGGCCATTGTCGAACCGAGATTGCTCCAAAGCGGCCGTCGTGTAATGGTATTTGAAATCAATAATGGTATCGCCAGTGCCGGTAATGAAGCCATACCTATCGCCCGATGCTGCGAGGTAAAGTCCATCGCCTTCCTCTCCGAGCGCATCGTATTGTGCAGCCACAGTCACATTGCCATTGTAATCGATTAAACCCATAACTCCTTCCTTGCGCAATCGGGAATACACCATTTTGCCGTCAAGGCCAGGCTGGGCGGTGAAGGGATCAATCCAGTCGTACTCAAATGCTGTGAGTGCTTTGCCAAGGGTGTCGATGATACTGAACTGCTCGTTGCGGCCCACCACCGCCCTGCCCTGCTCGAAATCGCTGGCGTAGGTGTAGCTAAATGGAATGGCGATTTCGCCGCGGCGGTTGGCATAACCGTATAGACCATTCTTCTCCACAAAAAAGAAGCCCTCTGAGTGCTCACCGCACACCTCGTATTCGGGTTTGAGTATCCACGCGCCAACCCTGTTGATCACGCCCTGTAACCCTTCAAAATCGACCACTGCAAAACCCTGCCTGAAAGCAGTACCATCTTCAAAAGTTTTCCTTGTGATAGGCTGTCCGCGCTTGTCAATGTAAATGGCCTTATCATCCTTGCCCACCATGGCAATACCTTCGGAAAAGGGTTCGGTCCATTCGTATTGTGCAGCGATGCGAAGATTTCCTTCCGCATCTATAAATCCCCATCGGTCGCCATCGCGAACGGCATAAAACGAGGTGGTGATAAGGTCAAAATCACTTTTCAGCTCATCCAGAAATGGGTAGTCGGGGTACTTGAGTGTAAAAGCGGCCATACTTCTTGGAGAGCTGTCGCCAATTTCCAGTACATAGAGTTGACGCCAGGCATCCTTGACGTACGAATTGCCCGGATTTTCGTCAATGAATTGCTTGTAAATAAGGGCTGTGCCACTGGCTGTAAACTTGGAGTAGACGGCATATTCAGCCTCTTCCCTGTAAGGACTATCCGGGTTGGTTTCCAAAAAACGCTGGTAGTCCCTTATGCGGCCACTTGCTGTGCTTTCCTTGTAAAGCAGCTCATCGTATCGCTCCCTGGCCTCACCGTATTGCTCCGCCTCGGGGTAGGTTTCCATAAATTTGGCGAAAGCCGCAGCTGTGCCTTCCTCTCCGGCCAAATCGAAGGCCAGGCCGTCGCGCTCAGCAATGGCCAAGGCGATAAATCGGGGGGTGTAATGCGCATCTATGTAAGCCTGCATGGCCTCAGGACTGCCTTTGTGGGCAGCGCGCAGGAAAGCCAGAGAATCCACATACACCAGCTGTGAAGCCACGGCGGCCGAGTCGAAACCCAGGGGTGCGTAGCTCAGCATGGTTTTCTCGTCCAGCGAGGGCAAAGTCTCATGGGCTATGCGCACGTATTTGAACGCAGAATCAATGTCCGTAAAGGGATTGTCATTGCGGCCGTAAATCACACTGAGGCCATAAGCCGAGGGCGCTTGATGCTTTTCAAGCAGCTTGTAGAAGGCCTCCCTTGCGGCAAAATAATTGTACTCGCCGAGGGCTTCGTAAGCTTTTCGCAATTTGGCCGGAGTGCCGCCCTCCAAAGGCATATACGCGAAGGCAGTGATCGCAAAAAACAGGTACGCACATTGCCTGAGAAGGGCCTTCATGAAGTCAATCTTTTGCTATGTGTAGCGCTTTACGACGCTTAATGGCATTACTTCACTTTATTGTAAAGCATGTCAAACTGGGCATCGCCAGCCAATGCAGGCGCCAACAAATCCATGGTGGTGCGGGCTGAATCGCGCTGGCCTTCGTTGATCAGGTATTGAGAGTAATCAATGCCCCCAAGCAAAAGCGTTTTTCTGTCTTGCGAATTGACCGAGCCCACATCAATGGTGTGCAGCACTTCACCCGCTTTTTTGAAGGTCATGCTGGCCTCCTGCATGGAGCGCATTTCCACCTGGGTAAGTCCGAGCAGCAGAAAAGCGCCGGCATCTTCAGGATCCATTTTGGTCACTGAATCGTAAAATCGCTTGGCACGTGAATGCTTTTGATCAGCGGTATAGCCTGCGGCCTCTTCGAGCGCTGCCTTTTTGAGCTCTTCAAAAAAGAGGTCGTTTTCACGGTAGAGCACCCCTTCTGGATCTTTCTTGCGGTATTTGGTGGCCCATTTCAAGGCATTGGCAAAGGCTTTGTCGGGCGGAAAGTCCTCGTTCATGTCTTCCATTCGGCTTATTTCATAATAGGCTTTCGCCAAATACATGTAAGGCTCCGGCTCCTTGCGGGTATCGGAATCACCGAGGTACTTTTCACCTTTGCTGATTAACTTCTCGTACTTCTCGTCAATGTAGAGCTTTCGCAAATCTTCGTAATCTGAATCTTTTTGCGCTTGTACATTGTTTGAAGCTGCCGCAGCCAGGCAAATGGCGGCGATGGCGAGCGTGTTCTTTACTTTCATGTGTATGGTTTACCTTTGCGTTACCAAATATAGTACCTAAAATTTCGAAGCGGCTAATTTAAAGGAATTTTTCATCAAATGGCCTTTCCACACTCCCTACTATGCGCATAGACATTATCAGTGCCCTTCCGGGCTTGCTATACAGCCCATTGAACGACAGCATTGTAAAACGGTCGCAAACCAAAGGCATTGTGGAAATTGCCGTGCACGACCTGCGCGACTACAGCACCAACAAACACAAAACCATCGACGATTACGCCTTCGGGGGTGGCGCCGGCATGGTGATGAGCCCCGAGCCCATCGCGGCTTGCATAGAGAAACTGAAGGCAGAGCGGGACTATGACCACATCATCTACACCACGCCCGATGGAAAAACCTTTGACCAGCGCATGGCCAATAAGCTAAGCCTCAGCAAAAACATCATCATACTGTGCGGACATTACAAAGGTGTGGACGAGCGGATCAGGGAGGCCTACATCACCATGGAAATTTCCATCGGCGACTATGTGCTTAGCGGCGGTGAACTCGCTGCGGCGGTGATCGCCGATGCACTCATACGTCTCCTGCCCGGCGTGCTCAACGATGAAACTTCAGCCCTCACCGACTCTTTTCAGGACGACCTGCTGGCTCCACCGGTGTACACGCGGCCAGCTGAATTCAAAGGCATGAAGGTGCCGGTAATCCTGACCTCGGGCAATACCCCGGCCGTGGAAGCATGGCGCATGGAGCAGGCGCTTGCGCGCACCAAAAGCCGGCGCCCCGACCTCTGGAACCGCTATATGGGAAATGATGAATACGAAAATTAATGTGTTAACTCATAGTGCATGTATCGGAATACTTTCGTAATATTGCACCCCGAAATTCGACTCAAACACACACAAATTACTGAGCGTCATGGACTTTTTAAAACAAATTAGCACGCAACTTAATACTACAACCGAAGTGCCTGCTTTCAAGGCTGGCGATACTGTTACAGTTCACTATAAGATTAAGGAAGGCAACAAAGAGCGTATCCAGCAATACCAGGGAGTTGTGATACAGCGCCGTGGAGATGGAGCAACCGAAACATTTACCGTAAGGAAAATGTCAAGCGGTATCGGCGTAGAGCGTATCATCCCGATCCACTCGCCATTCATTGACAAGATAGAAGTTAACAAGCACGGAAGGGTGCGCAGAGCGCGTATATTCTACCTGCGTGAGCTTAAAGGTAAGGCAGCACGTATCCGCGAGCGCCGTTACAACAAAGCTGGAAGCCAGAAGTAAGCTGACCATATTTTCTTGAATTGAAGCCGGCCTCGATGGGTCGGCTTTTTTCGTTGGGCTATTCCTGACTTCCGCCGATTCGAAATTATCTTACTGTGATTCCTGTCATCCAGATGACCTGATCCCTGCCTCGCCGGTTTACCTGCCGGAGGCATGGCAGGCAGGCGCGTTGATCTGCCTCCTTTAGTCTTGTTTTTGAGAACGCAGATGACGCGGATCTAGCTGATGGTCGCTGATTTGGTTATCTCATGACGGAGATCTCGAATGATAATGTGATTTCTATCATCCTTGTGATCCGTGTTGATCCGCCTGATCAGCGTTATCTGCGTTCTATTTTCATAAAAAAGGAACGCTAATGCCATTGATTTAGCACCTGCCATCAAGGGGTGACGGCTATTTAAATTGGTTTACTCCTCA
>DAIRDH010000068.1:0-3469 GCA_036796255.1 Cryomorphaceae bacterium | reverse complement strand
TGATTTAGCACCTGCCATCAAGGGGTGACGGCTATTTAAATTGGTTTACTCCTCAAGAAAGAAATCGAGGCTGCGCAGGTCGATGATGTGCACATCGTTGTAGTAAAAGTGCAGGATTTCGGCGTAGGTGAAGCCCAGATCGGCCATGCGCATGGCACCCTCCTGGCTCAGGCCGGCACCGTGGCCAAAACCGCGGCCCTTGATGTGCAGGGAGTCACCGGCTTCGGCGATGTCGAAGAAGGTCGAGTTGAGCGCCCAGTCTTTGCGTAAATCCTTAAGGGGAATGTTAAACTTTTCGTCAACGAAGTACACTTCCCTAAAAGGCTGGGCATAAGAAGTAGCGAGTGCGCGCAGGGTTTCGTTCTCGCTGTCGTAGCCGTGCTTTGCTTTCAGGTAGGCCAGCCACTTGTCGCGGGGCACACTCACCTGCCAGGCATAGTGATCGCCGCCTATGGAGAAGTCGTCTTTGCGCGATACGAGGTAGGGCAGCGGCCCCGACCACACCGACTCACTGGCCACCGTTTCGCCACCGCTGTTGCTGTGAAAGGCTGCCGTAATCAGTTGCATTTCGCTGTCCACCAGTACCAGGCTTTTGGTGGCTTGCACTGCCTCAAGGATATCCGGCTCCCAGCGGGCCTTGCCGTGGTATACCTGGCAATCGACTCTATCGTTGAGGTTGTAGCCCTCTTTGATAAAGCGGCGTCGGTTGTTCAAGGCATAGGTGCGCGATATGATGGCCTGCACCATGTAGTACTCCAGACCTTTTTCCTTGCCCGATTCCGCTTCGACCACCCCGGCGATGTATTTCTCGAGGTCTACCCGGTTTATGAATTTGATGTCGCCATGCTGGCCTGCGGTGAGGTAGAGGTTGTCGTCGTACACCCGCTCCTCGCGTGAGGGTTTTAAGAGGTAGAGGCGAAACACCCCGGTATCGTCGAGGGCATTGAGTTCGATAACTTTGAAATTGCCCAGCACTTTGCCTGGAAGGCTGGCTTCGATCAGGTTGCCGCGCTTGATGAAAGTGATGCGTTCACGTGGAGCGAGGGATGCTATTTTCTTGCCATCGGCCCATACATTGTAATTGCCAAACTCCGTAATGACCTGGGCCGAAGTGGGTTTTTGCAGTTCAAGAATGCCGATTTTAACCTCGTCAAAGAAGCGGGCCTGCCCATGCAGGGAAAGCGCGGCAAGCAGTGAGGAAAACACGAGCATACAAAGGGACTTCATTGCTGCTAAGGTAAATGCAGGTACCGTGCCGATACGGTCATTCCCTCAGAGTTTTCAACATGAGTGTAGCCGTTTTTGCGGAAGCTCCTCCCCCACCCAATTTTGCGTAAAGCGCATCGTAATCGCCCATAAGGCGCTCCCGCTCCGGTCCTTCAGTGAGCAGTGTATCAAGGGCTTTGCGCACTTTAGGGGCGCTCATTTCGCCCTGAATCATTTCCCTGACCACCACGCGATCCATAATAAGGTTGACCAGTGATATGTACTTGACCTTCACCAGGCGCCGCGCTATTTGGTACGAGAGCCAACTGCCGCGGTAGCACACCACCTGTGGCACTTTGAACAGCGCCGCCTCAAGGGTGGCCGTGCCGGAGGTAACGAGTGCCGCATGGCTGTAGTTGAGCAGGCGGTAGGTAGCCCCTGATATTACTTTGACGGCATCGCTGCCTATTACCTTTCGGTAAAAGACGAGCTCTTGCGAAGGCGCGCCGGCCACGATGACCTGATAGCCTTGCAAGCCGTCTAATGCTTTGAGCATTTCGGGAAGCATGCCTTCAATCTCCTGCTTGCGGCTGCCGGGCAGCAGTGCGATGATGGGCCTTTCGTCAAGGTCGAAATCGGCCCTGAACTTCTCCACCGAAGCAAATTGGGTGCGGTAGTCTTCCACTGCATCGACGAGCGGATGACCTACATAATGCACGTCGACGCCGAAGCCGGCATAAAAATCTTTCTCGAAAGGCAGGATGGTATACATCTCATCCACATAGGCTTTCACCTGCTTTACGCGGTTTTGCTTCCAGGCCCAAATTTGCGGGGAGATGTAGTAAAATACACGCATTCCCTGCCTTTTGGCAAATTTGGCCATACGCAGGTTGAATCCGGGATAATCGATGAGAATGAGCACATCAGGGGCAAATGCGCTGAGGTCGCGCTCGCAGAAATCGAAATTGCGCTTGATGGTGGGCAGGTTGGCGACCACCTCAGCAAAGCCCATAAAGGCGAGGTCGCGGTAATGCTTTACCACATCGGCCCCGGCCTGCTCCATCAGTTCGCCGCCCCAGGCGCGAATATTGGCGTCAGCATCACCCTTGCGCAAATGCTTCACAAGGTTGCTGCCGTGCAAATCGCCGGAGGCCTCACCCGCTATGATGTAGTACTTCATCTAATCGAAAAATCGGAAGTAAACCACCGCAGGAATGTATAGAAATACCGCGAGCAGCACCCCGCGGGCGCTCAGGTAGCGCTTGCTGCGGATGAAAAGGAAGAATGGAATAAGGTTGAAAAGCAACGACAGCGTGACAATGGACGACCTGAATTCCGGTATGGCGACGAATACGCCGTGGTAGAAGTACAGGAAGGACTTGTTAAAATACACCGCCCATAGGAAGCCGTATACCAAAAAACCCAGAAGCGGCCCGAAAAGTCCGAGCACAAAACCGAAAGCCTGGCTGTCGTATTTTTTAGCCCTCATAGTTCCAGGCATTGAGCTTAGGAATGGCGTGATAAGCGGTAAGGTCAAATTGCACCGGCACGAGCGACACATAATTGTGCGCCAACGCCCAGAGGTCGGTGTCTTCGCCTTTGTCCTGGTTGTTGAGCTTGCCAGTGATCCAGTAATAGGTTTTTCCGGAAGGGTCTTGCCTCGGCAGGAAATCATCTTCCCAGAATGCCTGTCCCTGTCGGCATACTTTGACGCCTTTGATGGACTGCAGCGGTGCTTTGGGGATGTTTACATTCACGCAAGTGTGCTCAGTCATGCCGTGCTCTAGCGCATTGCGGATGATGATGCGCGCGTAGTGCTTCGCAGCGGTGAAGTCGGCATCGGCATCGTGGTCTACAAGTGAAAAGCCAATGCTGGGGATGTTCTCAACGGCGCCTTCTACCGCAGCCGACATGGTGCCAGAGTATATCACGCTGATGCTGTCGTTGGCGCCGTGGTTGATGCCGGAGAGCAGCAGGTCGGGACGGCGCTTGAGGACGCGGTACACGGCCAGTTTTACACAATCGACCGGGGTGCCTGAGCAGGCAAATTCGCGCACCTCTTCAGGGTCGTTGTGCACCTCGTGCAGGCGCAGGATGTTGTTGACCGTAATGGCGTGGCCCATACCGCTTTGAGGGCTATCGGGTGCCACCACCCACACATCGCCAAACTCGCGCGCCACTTCGATGAGACTGCGTATTCCTTTGGCTGTAATTCCGTCGTCGTTGGTTACGAGGATAAGCGGACGTTTGGAAGATTTTTTCA
>DAIRDH010000067.1:11353-16653 GCA_036796255.1 Cryomorphaceae bacterium | reverse complement strand
AGGTACACACTGGGCAGCAATCCGGCATTGCCAGCCACGGCCAGGTTTTGGGCCACTTCGCGGCTCAGGCCCGCCACCTTCACATCGTAGTTGTGCTCGAGTGCCAGCACTATGGCATCCTGAAGCGAGAGCGCTTGCGTGCCTTGCCCATTTGCCGTAAAGGCGAAAAAAATGAGACAAATGCCAAGCAACAAGCGGTTGGTATGTAGTAGGATTCTCACAGTTCGAAAGTTTCTTGTTTCTGACGTTTTACCACCTGCTCCACGTCTTCATGGTCGGGCTTTTCGCCTTCCCATAGCCATTTGAGGGCCACCTTAAGCCGGTTAAACATGGTTAGCGTGATGGGCAGCAGCAGCACAATGAAGAGCGAGCCGAGCAGCAATCCGTAGGCGATGGAGATGGCCATGGGGATGAGAAACTGCGCCTGAAAACTCTTCTCGAGGATCAGCGGGCCGAGGCCGGCGGAGGTGGTGATGGTGGTGAGCAATAGTGGCCTGAAGCGGCTGATGGAAGTCTCCTTCAAGGCGGCGTTGTAGCCCATTCCCTCCTTGAGGTAGCCGTTGAAGGCGTTGATAAACACGAGCCCGTCGTTGATCAATACCCCGATCAAGGCGATGATGCCCAGGAAGCTCAACACACTGATGGGCTGGTCGTGGATGTAGTGCCCCCATGCCGCACCGATGATGCCGAATGGAACGAGTACCAACAGCGCCAGGGCCTGGGTGTAAGAGCGAAAGCTGATTACCAAAGTGATGAAGATGATAAGCAGGATAATGGGCCCTACGCCTTTGGTCGATGCCTGGAGCTTGCCCGTTTCGCGTTGTTGCCCTTCAAAGCTCACATTGATGCCGGGATAGCGCCCCAGCACCGCGGGTATGATTTCGTCCTGCATTTGCGCAAGCAGCTCAGGGGTGCTCACATCGAGGCTGGCCACTTCGCCCTCCACGGTGATTTCGCGGCGGCCATCGCGGTGGTTGATGTTGATCAAGCCGCGCTGGGGTTCGAGCAGTGCAATGTCGCTGAGGGCCACGAGGTCGCCATTGGGAGCGCGTACACGCATGCGCCTCAGCTGCTCTATGTTGCGGCGGTCTTCAATGTCGTAGCGCACCCACACTTTCACTTCTTTGTCGCCGCGCTGCAAGCGTTGCGCCTCGAATCCAAAGAATCCACTGCGCACCTGGTTGATAAGCGTCCTTTCAGAAAAACCCAGGGCGCGTCCGGCCTCGTTGAGCACCACATTGATCTCTGGCTGGTCGGCGCGGTCGTTGGTCACAAGGTCTTTCACCTTGCCCGTGGCCTCAAGCTGCTCCACAAAGTCGGCTACGGCAGCGCGCAGTTTTTCAAAGTCGGCACCGGAGAAGGATACGTTGACTGCTTTTCCGAAAGGGCTGAAAGCCACAAAGCTCAGCTTCTCAGCGCCGGGTATGCCGCCCACCGCCTCGCGCATATCGCCTGTGATGGCAAAGCTGCGCAAGCTGCGCTCCTCTGACGATACCAGGTAAAAAGTGGCCTTGCCTTCATTGCTCCTCGGCCCGAGCACCATCTCCACATCGGTGTACATGGGCTTGCCCACGTCTTTGCGCTCAGCGTAGCGCGCATTGAGTGTGTCAATGCGGTTTACAATATACTTCATGGCATCGTGGGTCACCGCCTCAGATGTACCGGCGGGCATCTCGAGGCTCACCGTAATTTCATTTTGCTCAATGTTGGGAAAGAAGGTGGTGCGGATCATCCCGCCAGCTATAGCGCCGATGGTGAGCACAAAGAGCGCCAATCCCACAAAGAAGGTGAAGACCTTGTAGCGCAGGCAAAACTCCAGGGCTGGCTGAAATATCTTGTCGCGGAAGCGGATGAGCAATTGCTCCACATAATTCTTGAGCTTGCCGGGCTTGCCCTGCTTGCTCAGGTCTTTGCTGTGGGCGAGGTGGGCAGGCAGGAAAAATATCACCTCAATAAGGGAGAAGGCGAGGGCAGCGCTCACCACGATGGCTACGTCGCTGAAGAATTCGCCAAGCCTGCCTTCCACAAAATAGAAAAAGGAAAAGGCCACACAGGTGGTGAAAATGGCCGAAAATACCGAGGGAAATACCTCCACTGTGCCATCCACCACGGCGCGGAAGGGCTTCTTGCCCCGCTCGTAATGCTGAAAGATGTTTTCGCCCACCACGATGCCATCATCTACCAGGATACCAATCACGAGTATCATCCCGAAGAGGGAGAGCACATTGATGGTAATGCCCGTGAAGTAGAGCACGATAAACATACCCAGGAAGGAAACCGGTATACCCAATGCCACCCAAAATGCCAGCCTGATGCGCAGGAAGAGCGCCAGGATTACAAATACCAGGATGGCTCCTAGCACCCCGTTTTTTTCCAACAAAGCAATACGTTCTTTGAGGGTGACGGTGCCGTCTTTCACCAGCACCAATTGCACTTCTGGATTGGGGTTGTTGAAATTGGCCACATAATCTTCCACGATGTCTGCTGCGCTCAGGATGTCCTCTTCATTCAGCGTATTCACGGTGATGAACACCGCCTGCTTGCCATTGAGGTATCCGGCGTTGGTGCTTTCATCCCAATCCTCGCGCAGCTCGGCGAGTTCGCTGAGCATAAGCTGGGTGCCGTCGGGCATGGTTTTCACCACAATGTCGCGCAGCTCATTGGCGCTGTACACCTTGCGGTCGCTGCGAATGATAGTTTCTTCGGCGCCTTTCACGCGGCCACCGGTCACTTCGATGTTTTGTTCGCTTACGGCAGCGGCGATGTCTGCAAAGGTGAGGCCATAGGCGCGGAGCTTGTCTTCTTTCACCGCCACCTCGATTTCAGGGTCGGGGTAGCCGCTCACCTGCAGCTTGGAGATGCCCGGAATGGCGCGCAACTCGTCCTCCACGCGTGTGGCAGTTTCCTCAAGCGCCGCGAGCGATACATCGCCCACCACGGCCAGCTTGGCGGTGAAGTTGATGATCTCCTGCTTGTAGGTCACGATCCGCTCCATTCCTTCCGGAAAATTCGGCACCTGGTCCACCGCATTTTTCACATCCTGCAGCACCTGGTCAATGTTAGCCCGGAGCAGAATCTCAACGGTAATGCGCGCACTGTTTTCATAGCTCACAGAGGTCACGCGGTCTATGCCCGATACTCCTTTGAGGTTTTCTTCGATCTTGAGCGTGATGCCTTCCTCAATTTCCTGGGGCGATGCGCCCGGATACACGGCTTCGATGAGGATGAATTTCTCCTTCTCGGCAGGGAAGAAGGAGGTGTTCATTTTGCTGCCAAGCGTAACACCAAATATGACCACCACGACGAGGCCGAGGTACACCAGCAGCTGGTTTTCGATAAAGAACTTGACGAGCTTTTTCATTCGGCGATGTTGGTGATGCTTACTTTGCTGCCGGCGAAGGCTTCATTGTGCTTGCTGGTGATGAGTTTTTCCGCGCCTTCTATGCCGCCGATGATGGCCTTCTCGGCGCTTCGGTGCATCACCTCCACGGGTATGAGGCGGGCCGTGCTGTCGCGCACCACGAAGATGGAGCGCTCGTCGACCAGGGCCTGGGCGGGTATTTCTGCCGCTTCCGCAAATGTTTGTGCGACCAGATCACCTTCGAGGTAGATGCCACTGCGGGCACTTTCGCTGATCACTTCCGCATATACTTTCACTTGCTGGGTGAGGGGATCTACCGCGTCGTTGATCCGCACCACGCGGGCTTTGTAGGTGTCGCCTGTATTCACGTCGCGCATCTCAAAGCTGCTGCCAACGCCGAGCGCGGCAATGTCGCGGTAGCTTACGCCGGCTTCGAGCTCGTAGCGGCCTGTGCTGATGAATTCACCAAGCGGCTGTCCGATGCGCACCAGCGACGAAGCATCGATCTGCGCCGAAGTGAGCGATCCGGCAAAGGGTGCCCTGAGCACGTGCTTGTCGAGGCGGGTTTCCGCTTCCTTGATGTTGTAATAGGTGGTGTAAATGTTTCGCCCGCTGAGGAAGAGGTTGAGCTTGCGGTCTTTTACCTCGGGTAGGGCTGGCAAGGGTCGGTCTATTTGCAGGTTTTCGAGGTAGGCAGTCCAGGCCTCTGCCTCATCGGCAAAATCGATTTTAAGGTCGGGAATCACCCCCGCCAGCTGGCTCTGAAAGCCGCTGCGCGCAGAGGCGAGGCCGCTTTCCATCTCGTCGGCATTGATTTTGAGCAGCAGCTCACCCTTGCTGAAGCGCAGGCCGGGCTTGAAAGGCTTTGGGCCAAATTCGGCCACACCGCCCACCTCTGCATAAAGGCTCACCGTGCTTTGGGGCACCAGGCGACCGGTTATTTTCACGCTGCGCGCCACATCACCAGGAGCAATGTCCATGCTCGCCACAGCCGTGGCAATGCTTCCGGGCTTGATGCTGCGGTCGGGGGCTTCTCGCTTGAGCTGGCCTGCCAGCAGGAAGCTGAGCAGCAATACGCCGAGGCCGGCTGCTGAAATGATGAGCTTGCGCTTGTTCATGTGTGCTTGGGATTTTGGATAGATATAATAAAGCGCTCCATGGCCTGGGCCAGGGCGTCTTCTGGTTTGAGATCTGGAAAAAATTGCCGGCTTGCCGCATCGTCGGGCATTTCGGTAGCGAAGTAAGTGTAGCCTTTGATCAGGGCCACCACATTGGTCTTGAGGTCGTGGCAATCGTCTGTACGTCCGCTGATGGATTGAAGCAGCTCTGTGATCAATGCGCCGGCCTGCATCATGCCTTTAAATGTGGCTTCCCGCTGCCAGCACGGGCATCCTGTGGCAAACATTAAGCTGTGCAGGGCGTTGTGCCTTTCGGCAAATCGGAAACGCGCACGCGCAACCGCTACGAGTGCCTCCGAGGGACTTGCAGTTTCATTGGCCGCAGCTTTTACAGACGCGTAAAGTTGTTCAAATCCTTCGGCTATGATTTCGCTCAGGAGGTGGTCCTTGTTTTGGAAATGCTGGTAAAGGATAGGAGGGGTGTAGCCCATTTTATCGGCCAGGGCGCGCACGGTGAGCTTGTTCCAGCCGTCTTCGCGGGCCAGCTCAATGGCCACCTCTTTAATCTGGGCAGCGGTGGCACTGGGTCGGCTTGTGGCCTTGCTTGTTCGCACGGGGCAAAGGTGGTAAAAAATCTAACTAAGTTAGATTTTGGGGTGAAAATATTTTTTTTTTCAGAGTAAGTAACGGCCAGAGGCCGGGTGAAACCTTACCACGCTTTAGCGTGGCGAGGGCCGGCGTTGTCGCTACCCCTGCTGACGCAGTCGGGCGGGCCTCTGGCCGTGCCCGCCGTGACCGCCGTGGCCGTAAGCGCAGCGGGG
>DAIRDH010000067.1:0-11253 GCA_036796255.1 Cryomorphaceae bacterium | reverse complement strand
GGGCGGGCCTCTGGCCGTGCCCGCCGTGACCGCCGTGGCCGTAAGCGCAGCGGGGTTAAACGAAGTGCGTATTTTTTTCGGAGGCCATGCGCTGTCGCTCGCCTCTGGCCTGCCCGTACGCGCAGCAGGGGCGTGCGACGCTTCCTTTGGCCTCTGGCCGTTTTCAACTGGGAAAATCCAGTTTAATTGATATAACTTCAATTGAGTATGAATATGGCCGGAGGCCACCTAAAGTGGTCGCCACGCCTTTAGCGTGGCGACAGCGCCTGCCCTCGCTCGCCTCTGGCGTGACCGCAAGCGTAGCGGGGTCGTGTGAGGCTTCACCCGGCCTCTGGCTGCTTTCTGTTAGGGCTACGCTATGGCATGGCGAACTGAAACGCAACAAACCATCCTTCCCACACAAGCATTTAGCACCAAGAAATCATCGGCTTTTCCACAATGGGTATTCATAACTCGGCAAGTTCAATGGTTCGCGCGTGGGAGCATTGTTTTACTTTTGACGGCAAATTCACACAGCAATTCTCATGACGGATCAGGCCCAACTCGAAACCCTGGCGCAGCAAGTGCGCCGCGATATAGTGCGCATGGTGCATGCGGTAAATTCAGGACATCCCGGGGCCAGCCTCGGTTGTACGGAGTTTTTCGTAGCCCTTTACGGCAAAATTATGGACTACAAGCGTGGAGAGTTTCACATGGATGGTCAGGGGGAAGACCTGTTCTTCTTGAGCAATGGCCACATCTCGCCTGTGTGGTACAGCGTGTTGGCGCGCAATGGTTTCTTCCCGGTCGAAGAATTGAAGACTTTCAGAAAGCTCAACTCCCGCCTTCAGGGGCACCCCGCCACACATGAGGGATTGCCCGGCATCAGGGTGGCCTCGGGCTCGCTTGGCCAGGGGCTTTCTGTGGCCATCGGTGCCGCAGAAGCAAAGAAACTCAATGGCTGTAAGCACCTTGTGTACACCCTTCACGGGGATGGCGAGCTGCAGGAAGGCCAGATTTGGGAAGCTGCCATGTACGCCGCAGCCCACAAAATGGACAACATCATTTCGACCGTCGACTACAATGGCAGGCAAATTGATGGGGACGTGCAAGATGTACTCGATCTCGGAGACCTTGCCGGCAAGTGGAAAGCCTTCGGGTGGGAAGTACTTGAAATGAAAAACGGCAACGACATGGGCAATGTACTCGACACCATGGCTGAAGCGAAAAACCTTAGCGGTAAAGGCAAGCCTGTGGTGGTGCTGATGCGCACAGAAATGGGCAATGGCGTCGACTTTATGGTGGGTAGCCACAAATGGCATGGCGTGGCACCCAATGACGAGCAACTCGAGAATGCGCTTTCCCAAAATCCCGAGACAGTACACGGAGATTACTAAATATGAGAATTCACATCGGTTTTTTGCTGTTGCTCGCTGCTGTCACTTTTTACGGAAGTGCACAGGCACAGAAGAAGGAGGAAACGCAGCTTACGCGCGTGCTCTTCATCTTTGACGCTAGCAACAGTATGAACGCCCGATGGGAAAATGAAACCCGCATCAAGATAGCCAGAACATTGCTCAAAGAGTCGCTGCAGGAGCTTGAAGGCAAAGAAAACCTGGAGCTTGCCCTGCGTGTGTACGGCCATCAGGTGCCCATCGTGAAAGGGGAGCAGGACTGTGAAGATACCAAGCTCGAAGTGTCGTTCAGGCCCAACAACGTGGGGCTCATTCAGCGCACCATCGACAAGGTTACCCCGCAAGGAACTACCCCGATCGCCCGCTCGCTGGAGCTTTCAGGCAATGACTTCCCGCCCTGCACCAATTGCCGCAATGTAATTATCCTCATCACCGATGGCATCGAGGCCTGCGACGGCGACCCTTGTGCAATATCGCGGGCATTGCAAAAGAATAATATCATTCTCAAGCCTTTCGTCATCGGCGTGGGGCTGGATGACGATTTCAAAACCACTTTTTCGTGCGTGGGCAATTACTACGACGCGACCGATTCAGACAGCTTTCGCAACATTCTGAACATCGTGATCAGTCAGGCGCTCAACAACACCACAGCCCAGGTGAACCTGCTCGACGATTTTCAAAAACCCCTTGAGACCAACACCACGGTCAACCTTTTTGACCAGAACACTGATGCATTGGTCTACAGCTTTGTACATACCCTTAACCACCGCGGCAATCCGGATACGCTGAGCCTCGACCCCGTGATCACTTACCGCATGGAGGTGCATACCATTCCGCAAATCAGCAAAGAAAATATCCGCATTGAGCCGGGAAGGCACACCGTGATTCCGGTAGATGCCGGTCAGGGCAAGCTCGAAGTAAAGGTGCCGGGCAGGCAAGGCGGCGACGCTCAGGTCATTTTGCGGAAGCAGGGAGAGCTGAGAACCCTCCACGTGCAAAAAGTAAACTACACCGAGCAAGTGCTCACTGATACCTATGACCTTGAGATACTCACCCTTCCACGCACCTTTATCGACGCAGTGGTGGTGAGCCAAAACAAGACCACGACAGTCACCATTCCCGAACCAGGCGTGATCAACCTCGGCGTGACCTCGCCCGGATATGGCAGCATCGCCAAAATAGAGGGGAGCCAATTGCGCTGGGTATGCAACCTGAGCAAGGAAGTGAACCAGCAATACCAGCTGCAGCCCGGTGACTACAAGGTTACGTACCGCTCACAAAACAGCAAGGAAGTCATTTACACCATAGAACGCGAGTTTACCATCAATTCGGGTTCAGCCACCAACCTAAAATTATAAACGCCTGCATGAAAACCTTTGCCATTCAAAACGAAAAAGACACCCGCAGCGGATTCGGAGACGGACTGCTGGAGCTCGGTAAATCCAATCCCAATGTGGTGGCGCTCTGTGCCGACCTTACGGGCAGCTTGAAAATGAACGCTTTTGAGGATGCCTTTCCGGAAAGGTTTTTTCAGGTAGGAATTGCCGAGGCCAATATGATGGGCATCGCAGCGGGCCTTACCATTGGTGGTAAAATTCCCTTCACGGGAACCTTTGCCAACTTCTCGACCGGACGCGTATACGACCAGATCAGGCAATCCATCGCCTACAGCCACAAAAATGTGAAGATATGCGCTTCGCATGCGGGCATCACGCTGGGGGAGGATGGCGCAACCCACCAGATTCTCGAAGACCTCGGCATGATGCGGATGCTGCCCCACATGGTGGTGATCAATCCTTGCGATTACAACCAAACCAAGGCCGCAACCATTGCCATCGCCGACCACGAGGGGCCCGTTTACCTTCGTTTTGGAAGGCCAAAAGTTCCCAACTTCACCCCGGTGGATCAAAAATTTGAAATTGGCAAAGCCGTGATGCTCAATGAAGGTACGGATGTAAGCATCTTTGCCACAGGTCATCTCGTGTGGAAAGCCATTGAGGCTGGACACATTTTGGCGGAATCCGGTATCAGCGCAGAGATCATCAACATCCATACGATTAAACCTTTGGACGAAGCAGCGATCTTAGCTTCCGTAAGGAAAACAGGTTGCGCAGTGAGTGCCGAAGAGCACCAGATGAACGGCGGACTAGGTGACAGCATCGCGCAGTTGCTTGCCCGCAAGCATCCCGCCGCCCTTGAAATGGTGGCTATCGACGATTCATTTGGCGAAAGCGGCACCCCTGAAGAGCTCATGGTCAAGTACGGCATCGAAACTGCCGACGTGGTGGCTGCCGCCAAAAAGGCGCTTTCGCGAAAATAGGACCAGATTCGTGCTTTTCAGTACCTTGCAGTACAGCAAATGCATTGAATTGAAAACGCACTTATGAACGAGGCCGACCGCGAATTTCTCGCCCTTCTGCAACACAAGCACAGCTTTGAGAAAGGCTTTGAACGGCTGCTGGCGACCTACCAAAAACCCCTGTACGCCCACCTGAGGCGCATGCTCGGAAGCCATCCCGATGCCGATGATGCACTGCAAAACACCTTTATCAAGGTGTGGAAGAACATTGCGAACTTTCGCGGTGATTCAGCCATCTACAGCTGGCTGTATCGCATCGCGACCAATGAAGCACTGGCGATCATAGACAAAGGCAAGCGCAAGCATTTGCACACGGTGATCGACGATGAGGCCCATGCCTCCGCCACCACCGATGGCCCCGACGGGGATGCCATAAGCCGCAAGCTTCAGGCTGCTATACTCACCCTGCCGCTCAAGCAGCGGCAGGTGTTTGACCTGAGGTATTTTGAAGAGATGCCTTATGAGCAAATAGCGGAGCTCACGGGCACAAGTGTGGGCGCTTTAAAAGCCAGTTATTTTCACGCAGTGAAAAAGGTGGAGGCTTTTATCAGCGTTCACTAAGTGATGCTAATTACCCGAAAGGCCCAGCGGGAATTATTTTTTGAAAATAAAGTACACGGCAAGCACCAGAAAGCCAAAACCAATCAAATGATTCATTTTAAGCGGTTCTGACTTGAAAAAGAGCACTGCAAAAAGCGTAAACACCACCAGGGTGATGACTTCCTGAAGCACCTTGAGCTGCCATATGTCGAAGGGCCCACCGTTGCCCACATAGCCCATTTTGTTGGCCGGCACCTGTGCCATGTACTCGAAAAAGGCGATGCCCCAGCTTATCATCACGATGCCAAAAAGGCCGGCTTTCGCAAAAACGTTCCATTGGGCAAATTTCAAGTGGCCATACCAGGCGAGGGTCATGAAACTATTGGACAATACGAGGAGTCCAATGGTAATAAGGGCCTTCATCTTAGCAACATCCTGAGTTTGGTGCGCACTGCTGAATCTCGGTCAGTTTTACGCGGGGCTTTTGGCTGGCCGTGCCCGGTTTTTGTGCAAATACGGTGACGCTGAAGATACCAGTTTGCCCGGTTTTAAAGTCGCGCAGTCCATCGGCGTCAAGGTAACGCTCCAGGATGTCGTCGGGAATGGAGATGGTTTTTTCTTTTTGCACCTGCACTTCCGTAAATCCGGCTTCGTGAATAGCCCGGAGGTAATCGATTTTTTGGATGGCGCCACCTACGCAGCCCGCATACATTTCAGCATCATTGCGCAAGGCATCGGGCAGCTCGCCTACCAGCACGATATCGCTAATGCTGAAATGTCCGCCCGGCTTGAGCACGCGAAATATTTCGAGGATTACCGCAGGCTTGTCGGGTACAAGGTTGAGCACACAGTTGCTCACCACCACATCGGCGGTGGCATCGGCCACGGGCATGTGCTCGATGTCGCCCTGGCGAAACTCTACGTTGTTGAATCCGAGCTTGTCGGCATTGATACGTGCTTTGGCGATCATGGCTTCGGTAAAGTCGATGCCGATCACCTTGCCCGTGGCGCCAGTTTCGTGGCGGGCTACAAAGCAATCGTTGCCAGCGCCTGAGCCGAGGTCGATTACGGTGTCGCCTTCTTTGATTTGGGCAAAGTGGGTGGGGAGGCCGCAACCCAATCCAAGGTCGGCTTCTGGTGCATAGCCAGCGAGGGGGCTGTAGTCTTCCATCATAATATTGTACACCTCTTTGGAGGCATTGGTCGCTCCACAGCAGGAGGCGGCATTTACCGCTTTGTCATTGTTGGCGATGGCGGTGTACTTCTCACGTACTACGCGTTTTTGTTCTTCCGGATTGTTCATTGTCAGTGGATTTAAAATGTGTTTGGAATGCGTTTGAAAATTCTTGACAGGACGTTGATTTTAGTTTTAGCAGCAATTTTCACCTGCAGCGCTGTATCGCCCAAAGAGCTTCGAAAAGAGCTGTTCTATTTCGCGCCAGCGCACAGGATCGATGCAATAGCTTACCGATACGCCCTCGATGGTTCCCTGGATGATGCCGATGGCTTTCAGTTCGCGCAGGTGCTGGCTGATGGTGGCCTGGGCCAGGCCGAGTTCATCGACCAGCTGCCCATTTACACATGCCCTCGTTTTGAGCAGGTGCTCGATAATGGCCACGCGCGCCGGGTGGGCGAGGGCTTTTGCGAGCATGGCGAGTTCGTTTTGTTGGGTGCTAAAAAGTTCGGTGCGGGTGAGTCCCATGGGGTGTCGTTTAATTACATTGCAATATTACGATTAAATAAGCAAAGGAGGTGTGCTTTTTGGAAAAATTAGGAGCAGGCTTGTTCTGACCAGAATGCATGTAGTGCACCAGTAAGGAAATTTCAGACGTAACGCCACATATGGCAGGGATGACCATCGAATTTTTCATGATATTATCAGCCGGATTGTAAGCCCTCACCCGAAATGAGCTACCATGCTTTGGAATTTACCAACAGCTTAATTCATCGTCTTTATCTTACTTCGTGAATTATTGAAACATCATGGCACCATCTGGTACGAAAAGTAAAGCTCCTTTAATCATTTCCATAGGCATCGTGGCTTTGGGAGTCCTGGCGTATTTCCTTATTCCAGAGGTGCAGGTGTTCTTCCGGGAGGCCTGGACGGTGCTCAGCAGTGGCGATGAGGCACGGATAGAAACCTGGGTATCGGAGTTTGGCTGGGCCGGACCGCTGGTGGTGGTGCTGGCCATGGTGTTGCAGATGTTTCTGATCGTGGTACCTTCTGTGGCGCTTATGACGGTGAGCATTCTGGCTTATGGCCCGGTGTGGGGCAGTCTGATTGTTCTGGTAGCTGTGGCGGCGGCTTCCAGCGTAGGTTATGCCCTGGGCTATTATTTCGGGAGCTACCTGGTGGATAAAATCATCGGTGATACATCAAAGGAGAAAATCACAGGATTTCTTGACAAGTATGGCTTCTGGGCCATTTTCGTAACCCGGCTTAATCCCTTTCTGAGCAACGATGCCATCAGTTTCGTAGGAGGCATGTTGCATATGGGCTACTGGCGTTTTATAGGCGCCACACTGCTTGGCATCATACCCCTTACCATATTCATCGCCATACTGGGCGAGAGCAATGAGCTCTTAAAAAATGGCTTGCTCTGGGGCTCGGTGGTCAGCTTGCTGGTTTTTGTAGGGTATGTGGTTTGGAAGAAGAAAAGGGGTGGTGGCAGTTGAACGGGGTTTATTGTGCTTAAGGTCAAAAAAGGCTTCGATACATCTTTTGACATGGAATTGCATTCCTTTGTAGAGTTCTAAGAATTGATAGTGAGCTTGATGAGGGCTGCAACTGGCCGCTCTTTTCAGAAACTTTGAAAGTGTCTAAACTTAAAATCTTAGCCATCTCTCTCGGCTAGCGCCACCATATGCCCCTGCCCGAAATGCAACAAGCCATTGTCCACAAGCCAGTAAAGCACGGCCATGGTCTCGGCGGCTTCATAGGAGCTGTTTTGTTTGAGAAGCTCAAGGCTTTGGGGACCTTCGGCGAGCTGGGCGAGTATACCGGCTTTTATGGTGTCGAAATTGCCTTAGACCTGCTTAACTTTCGAGCGTTGAAGATAAAAATTTTAAGTAATTCTATTCAGGGATAAAGCAAAATACACGCTGCGTAGCAAACAGCTTCAATAATGCCCTTTGGCGGAGTGTATAAATACTGTATCACCTTTGACTTCGTAAATCAAACGGTGCTCTTTATTTATGCGGCGTGACCAGCAACCGCTGAGTTCGTGTTTCAAAGCTTCTGGTTTTCCAGTGCCGCGATAAGGATGCTCAGAAAGTTCGGTCAACAATTTGAAAAGCTTTTTGACTACCATTTGATTACCTGCTTTTTCGTGAGTAGCAATATCCTCTTTCGCCTTATCGGTAAAATCCAAGTGGTAGTCCATGCTACAAGCCCAAAAATTCTTTTAGATGGTTTTTATCAATTCGTGTTGTCTTTCCCTCTTTTACCTGGCGTCGACTTTCTTCAATTTTTGCTACAAAGTCAGGATCGTAAGGCTTTTCAGAGGCAATTTCAAACTTTATTTTCAGCGCTTTTATAAATGCCTTCAAAGCATTTTCCTGCTCGATGGTTTCAGGATGTATGATGAAAGTGTTTTCTGATTTCATTTTGCACTATGAATTTGATTTTTCTCGACAAGAACAAATTTAGGCCTTTTCAACTAAATCTGGTTCAATATCACCACGATTCTCAAACCTCGAATTTCGAATCATTCGAATGTTTTCATTAGAACTTCATGAATTCACCCAAGATCCGGATTATTATTTTTGTTTTTGGAAGTGTGCTAATTTGTTCAAAGCATTGCAAATAGCGGAATCCACATTGCTTTGTGATCCGACAGCGTCAACGGGCGGGGAGCGATCTCAGCGAAGCAAAGTACGGAGCGGAAAATAGCCGCAAGCCAACCTCAACCTTTCTCACCAACTAGCGCCACCATATGCCCCTGCTCAAAATGCAGCAGGCCATTGTCCACAAGCCAGTAGAGCACGGCCATGGTCTCAGCGGCTTTGTATTGGCTGCTGCGCTTGAGCTGCTCGAGGCTTTGGGGACCTTCGGCGAGCTGTGCGAGTATACCGGCTTTTATGGTGTCGAAATTGCCCAGGTCTTGCTCCAAGCCCTTCTTGCGGGCTATGCACACATCGCAGGCGCCGCAGGGCTTTGAGCCGGTCTCGCCAAAATAGGCCACGAGCTGCACCGACCTGCACACGAGGTCATTGTTGACAAATGCGGTCATGGCGCCGATCATTTTGAGCAGGCGCTTGCGGTGGGCGGCGAGCATGCTGTTCTTGAGCTGCAGGTTGTCTGGTAGCACGCGGTGCAGCGGGAAGCTGATAAAGGGCAGGTCGGTTTGCCGCTGGTATTCTATCACCTGCATCTTGTGGAGCTCGTATAGCATTGTGTTGACCTTTTCTGTAGGTATTTTGAGGCGGTTGGCGAGCACGTTTTCGGAAATGCGCACGCCCTGGTCGAAAATGCCCTCGTAACTGCGCAGTATGAGCTGTAGCAGGGGTGTGTACTTAATATTGCCCACTTCGAAGCTGTACAAATCTTTGTCGCGCAGCAGTATCCGGATGCGGGAGGGGCTGTGGATGGCATCGCTCAGGGTGATGTAGCCGCCCATTTCCAGCATTTTGAGGGCATGGTAGGTTTGGAGGGGCTTGAAGTTGTACTTTTTGGCGAAAGCCGTTAGGTTGAAGGGAATAGGGTCTAGGACCTGGCTGCCAATGGCGAGCTGCAAATGGTTGCTCAAAGCGCGGTATACCTGGCGGATAAACTTGTCATCTGGCACCTGATCGCGCACGCGGTGCTCGGTATCGCTGCAGTCGTGCTCATTGATGAGCATCACGCCGTAAGCCGTCTTCTCATCGCGGCCGGCACGTCCTGCTTCCTGAAAGTAGGCCTCAATGCTCTGAGGCACGCTGATGTGGATCACGAAGCGCACATCGGACTTGTCGATGCCCATGCCAAAAGCGTTGGTGGCCACCACCACGCGCACCCTGCCTTTGATCCATTGCTCCTGGGTGCGGTTGCGCTCCTCGTGGTTGAGCCCGGCGTGGTAGGGCAGGGCTGAGATGCCGTTGGCAACAAGCAGGTGGGCCTGCTGCACGGTCTCCTTGCGCGAGCCTACATACACGATGCCTGAGCCTCCGAGCCGGCGCATTACGCTGAGCATTCTGAAGAGTTTATTTTCCTCCTTTTGAACTACATATATCAGGTTACTTCTTGTAAAGCTTTTCTGGAAAAATGCCGGCTTTCGCAGCGCCAACTGCGTATGTATATCCACCACCACCTCAGGGGTCGCCGTGGCAGTAAGTGCGATAAGTGGCGCTTTCGGCAAAATGTCGCGCACCGCAGCAATTTCGCGGTAAGCGGGCCTGAAGTCGTGGCCCCACTGACTGATGCAATGCGCCTCGTCGACTGCAATGAGGTTTACGTTCATCTTTTGCAGGCGCACCTTGAGCAGCTCTGATTGCAGGCGTTCAGGTGAGAGGTAGAGGAACTTGGTATCGCCGTAAATGGCATTGTCGAGAGCGATGTCGATATCGCGCGAACCCATAGCGCTATTGATGGCTACGGCTTTGATGCCCTGCTTCTTGAGGTTTTCCACCTGGTCGCGCATCAGCGCGATAAGGGGCGAAATCACGATGCAAACCCCATCGAGCATCATGGCAGGCACCTGAAAACAGAGCGATTTGCCACCGCCTGTGGGCAAGAGGGCAAGGGTGTCGCGACCGCTGGCAATGCTGGCTATAATATCTTCTTGCAAAGGCCTGAAGCTGCTGTAGCCCCAATACTTCTTAAGAATGTCAACCATGTCATGTGCCATGCATCGCTTGTTGCTGAGACGCAAATTAACGATAATTTGCGATTGTTTTTTTTGCCGAAAGGCAGGAAGGGCAATGATGATAAGCCAATCAAAATCACTTGGCTACCCCGAAAATATGCTAAGTGTCATGTGTACATTAAGTTGATAATTAAGTTTTTGCTTTTTGATGCGGGTTTGAAATTCACTATTTTTGCAGCACCATAACTCAGACTAATGATTGATACGCAGTTGATACATATAGAGAAAACTACAAAAAGCAAACTTCCAGAGACAGATTTCGACAAACTCGCCTTCGGTAGAACCTTTTCAGACCACATGTTCGTGATGGATTTCAGAGAAGGCAAATGGCAGGAGCCCAAAATAGTGCCCTTCCAAAACTTGAGCATGAACCCAGCCTCGTCCGTGATACATTACGGACAGAGCATATTCGAAGGCATGAAGGCCTTCAAGAACGAAGAAGGCCGCTTTGGCCTGTTTCGCCCCGACAAAAATATTGAGCGCATGAATCGCTCAGCAGTGCGTATGTGCATGCCAGAGATTCCTGAAAATATCTTTATGGAAGCCCTGCACGAACTCATTCGCATTGACCACGAGTGGATTCCCACGGGCGAGCTTTCGTCGCTTTACATCCGTCCGGTGCTGTTCGCCATTGACGAATTTATCGGCGTGAAAGCCAGCCAGGATTACCGCTTCCTAATCCTCACCTCTCCGGTAAATGCCTACTATCCAAAGCCTGTGAAGGTGAAGGTAGAGCGCCACTACACGCGTGCAGCCCGCGGTGGAACCGGTTTTGCGAAAGCAGCAGGAAACTACGCCGGGTCTATGTACCCAGCGCGCCTGGCCAATGAGCAAGGTTACGACCAGCTCTTGTGGACGGATGCCAAGGAGCATGCCTACATCGAGGAGAGCGGCACCATGAATGTGATGTTCGTGATTGATGGCGTGTTGGTAACACCAGCCCTCAGCGATACCATCCTCGACGGCATCACCCGCCGCAGCGTGATACAGGTGGCCAAAGACTGGGGCCTTCCCGTTGAGGAGCGCCGCATCGCTGTGGCCGAAGTGGTGGAAGCCTTTGAGAAAGGCACGCTGCAGGAGGCATTTGGTTGCGGTACCGCCGCCACAATAGCCCACA
>DAIRDH010000066.1:0-16775 GCA_036796255.1 Cryomorphaceae bacterium | reverse complement strand
TGGACTTTAATACCATTCCAGATCCCGGTTAACGTCCGCGATGCATCGCTACGCTCTGCATGACGAACTCACCTTTTAAATTTTTGGGGTGGTTGGGTGAAGAAAGAGGCGGCAGAGCCGCCTCTTTCTTCACCCAACCACCCCTATAGCCCACACGAGGTCCACGTCATGTCGACCGTGTCCGTATGGAGCGGAGCAAGACATCGCGTGCCTCATTGAATTTTTGCGGAATAAAACTTCCAGCTCACCCAACGCGCAGCATATCTTTATTTGGAACACTGCAGTGAAACGGACTCAAGCACAATCCCCCTCACCCCTCCAAATACACCTTATCATTCCCCTCCTCAAACACCACATTGATATGCTCCTGCAAAGTGGTACTCAGGGTGAGGCCTACAAAGTCGGCCTTGATGGGAAACTTGCGGTGCTTGCGGTCTACGAGTACAACGGTGATGAGCTTGGCAAGGGGCCACTGCAGGAGGTGAGTCGCGCAGTACATGAGGGTGCGGCCTGAGTTGAGCACGTCGTCGATCAATACCACCGATTTGCCCTCGAGCTGCGCGCCATCGCCATCGAGCTCAGGCACTTCGAGGGGGTTCTTCTTGTTGATGCTCAGGTTGAGCCGCGACAATTTGAAAGGGGCCACCTCGGCAATCAAGGGCTCGAGTCGCTCGGCAAGCATGCGGCCTTTGCGCTCCACAGCGACGATCACCACCTCCTCTTCCTCGTGGTTGGCTTCGTAAATCTGGTACGCGATGCGCTTCAGTTTCTGCAATACCTGCGCATGTTCAAGTATGAGGGTGGCCGTTTCGCTCATGGGGTTTTCTTTGGGCCAAAAATAGCAATTCGCAGGCGATGCGCTATATTTACCGCCATGAAGACTCCGCTTATTCTACTTTTCATCATGGCCATTGCGATTGCCTGTGGCGTGGATCAAAACCAAGAAGACAAGAACCAGGAAACCGCTGAGCGCAAAAGCTCTGATATGGTGATGGCCGAAGACAGCGAGCTCGCAGTGCTGATGCGAGAAATTCACGAAGACGCCAAGCAATGGCGCAAATCGCTGGAAAAAGGAGAATTGGTGAAAGGTGATGCCGAAATTTACACCGAAATGGTCGAGAGCACCCCGACCAATAAAAACGTGCAAGGCCCGGCCTTTGAAGGTTTTTCAAAATACTACCAAGAGAGGTTGTCAGCCTTTATGGCGGCCACCGACCTCGAGGCGGGCAAAGAAGCCTACAATGGCCTTGTGTCTGCTTGCGTGCAATGCCATCAGAATTATTGCCACGGCCCTATTCCCACGATCGAAAAGCTCTACATCAGCGACTTGCAATCGGGCGATTGAAGCGCTATCCGTCTTTGCGCAAGCGAATAAAAAGCTCCCTGCCCTGCCTGGGCTTGATGGAATTGTAGGCCCTGTCAAAAGTTTCAAATTCAAACAGGTCTTCAAAATAAGTGCGGTATTCATGGCGGTCTCCGCCAAATGGAGGATGGTCTGCGAACAATTCATCTTCGAAAAGCACTCCCACCAACCTGCCGCCGGGCTTGAGCAGGCTGTGCATCTTTTTGGCGTAAGCCGGCCTCATGGATGGGTCGAGGGCGCAAAAGAAGGTTTGCTCAAGGATCAAATCGTAAGCCCCTTCGTGCGCGAAAAAATCGCCGAGGATAAACTGCTCTGCCGGAATCAGCGCTGAGCGTTCGCGCGCCGACTGCACCGCGCCAGGCGCCAGATCTATAAGCCAGGTATTGGAAAATCCCTGCTCAAAAAGATATTCGCCTTCGTAGGCGTTGCCGCAACCTGGAATCAGGATGCGCATGTCCTTGTCTTTCAACTGATCGATGTATTCCTTGAGCGGCGTACTTGGCCCACCGACATCCCAACCGGTTTGGCCTTCATCCCAGCGCTGCTGCCAGTAATCGGTATCGAATTGATTGTTCATTATGACTTCTTTTTAAAAAGTGAAACAGCCTCCACATGCGCTGTATGCGGAAACTGGTCGACCAGCGAAAACTTCTCAAGCACATAACCCGACTCCTGCAGCGTCGCGGTATCGCGGGCCAGGGTGGCCGGATTGCAGGAGATGTAGACGATGCAGGGCGCGCCAAGTTCTATGGTGCGCTTCAGTGCTTTGGGCGCGATGCCCGCACGTGGAGGGTCGAGCACGATGGCGTCAATACCGTCCACATATTCAGGATGCTCGAAGAGAAACTTGCCCACATCGGCGGCGAAAAAACGTATGTTCTTGCTCCCCGCTGCGGCCTTTTTCGCATCGGCAATGGCGCTCTCCTCAATGTCGACACCCACCACTTTGGCATTGGGAAACTCGCGCCCGATAAGCTGTGAAATGGTACCCGTGCCGCAAAAAAGGTCGAAAATGGTGCCTGTGCTTCCAGCGCCTTCCTTCAGGTAGTCAAGGGCCTTGCTGTAAAGCCGCTCAGCGCTTGCTGGATTGGTTTGAAAAAAGCTCTCCATGCTGATATCGAAAGAAATGCCGTGGAGAATTTCAGTAATGTGGTCTTTGCCAAAAATGCATTTTGAGGCCCCGCTCAAGGGTTGCACGCGGTCGCCGGTATCGTCGTTGATGGTGTGGATGATGCCGGCCAGCCTTTCGCCAAAAGTGGACTGCATGAGCGCAATAAAACCCTGCATGTCAAAAGTATCGAGGCCATGGCTGGTGGTCACCAAATTGAAAAGCAGCTGGTTGTGCGCATAGCTCTTGCGCACGGTGAGGTAGCGGAAAAAACCCTCGCGGCGGGGGGCGTGCCAGGCCGGAAGTCCGCTGCTTTCGCAAAAAGCGCGGATATGCCGCAGGTTGTTTTCAACGTCGGCATCAAAGAGTCCGCTGTCTTTGTCGAGGTTTTCCACCATCCACCAGGTGCCGCGGTGCTTGAAGCCGAGGGCAAACTCATCGAGCTCCTCGCCCGTGTCGAGGTCATAGCGAATGGCCGCAAAGGCGTACTCCATTTTGTTGCGGTAGTGCCAGTGTGAAGGTGATGACACAAAGCTGTCGTAGCGCTCCGTAGCGTCCTGCACCTTGCCGATACGGCGCATCAGGTCTATGCTGGTTTCGCGCTTGTACCGCTCCTGGATCTCCACCGGCAGGGCCGCGTAAGGCGCACCCGAAATGCGCTGGTAGGGTATCTCCACCTCATCGGGGCTGGGTTCGAGTATCTCGATAAGCTTGGTTTCAATATGCCGCTTGCGCACCTTGTAAGCGCGACAGCTTACCAGCTGGCCTGGAATGGCGTTGGGCACGAAGGCCACAAGCTCTCCATCGGGCGTGGCGATGCGTGCGATTCCATTGCCGCCAAAGGCCATGGCACTTATCCGGAGTTGGAGCTCTTCGCCCCGTTTGATTTTTGTAGTCTGCAAAGCTTAAATCCCTTTAAAATCGGGCCACAAAGGAAACGAAATTTGGCGGATAAGGAGATTTGGCTGACCTTTGCTTTGGCAATTTTGTCGACCATCAACAACACATTTTTTATGCAAACACTTACCAAAAATACCGCCACTTCGGCGGCCATTGAGAGAGAAGAAAAACACAGCGCACACAATTACCATCCATTGCCTGTGGTACTCGAACGTGGTGAAGGTGTGTACGTTTGGGATGTGGAAGGCAAGAAATACTTCGACTTTCTCTCGGCTTATTCGGCCGTGAACCAAGGGCATTGCCACCCGAAAATCATCGGAGCACTCACTGAGCAGGCACAAAAACTCACCCTCGTCTCCAGGGCATTCCACAGCAACATTTTTGGCGAATACGCCGACTATGTGACCAAATACTTTGGATTTGATAAAGTGCTTCCCATGAATTCGGGCGCTGAAGCAGTGGAAACGGCCATCAAAATATGCCGCAAGTGGGCTTACGAGCATAAAGGCATTGAGGAAGATCAGGCCAAGATCATCGTGTGCGACAACAACTTTCACGGACGCACCACCACCATCATCTCCTTCAGCAGCGACCATGGTGCGCGCAACAATTTCGGCCCTTACACCGGCGGTTTTATCAAAATACCTTACGACGATATCGAAGCCCTGCGCGAGGCACTGCAGACGGAAAATGTGGCAGGATTTCTCGTAGAGCCTATTCAGGGTGAGGCGGGTGTGTATACCCCCGCTGAAAGTTATTTGGCGGAAGCCGCAGCCCTGTGCCGCGAAAACGACGTGCTCTTCATCGCCGACGAAGTGCAAACCGGCATCGGTCGTACAGGCAGTCTCCTGGCAGTATGCGGACAGTGCAGCTGTGAAGGACATTGTGAACGCCAGCAAGATACCTTCGTGCGGCCCGATATTTTGATTCTTGGCAAAGCCCTCAGCGGCGGGGTGTATCCCGTATCGGCGGTGCTGGCCAACAACGATGTGATGATGGTGATCAAACCCGGACAGCACGGGTCCACATTTGGTGGCAACCCGCTCGCCTGCCGCGTGGCCATGGCCGCCCTCGAAGTGATCGAAGATGAAAAGCTTACGCAAAATGCACGCCGCCTCGGCGACATATTCCGCGCTGAAATGCAATCGCTGGTTGATGAAAGTGATTTGCTAGTGCTCGTGCGTGGCAAGGGATTGCTCAACGCGGTGGTGATCAACGATACCGAAGAAAGCGACACGGCATGGCGTCTCTGCCTTTCGCTGCGCGACAATGGATTGCTCGCCAAGCCGACCCACGGCAACATTATCCGCTTCGCTCCTCCCCTCGTGATGACCGAAGCGCAGCTGATGGCCTGCGTGAACATCATCAAAAAAACGGTGCGGGAATTTGTGAAGTGAATTAAATCATGGCTTTCAATTGCAGTGCTCAGACCCAACCTTTGAGCGCTTCAAATTGATACATTTGCTCAAGCCATGAATCCATTCCAAAAGCCCTTTCCGGGAATACGCAGCCGTCGTGAGAAGTTGATCTCAGCCTTGGGATTCGGGATTTTTGTCGCTTTGTTTCTTGGCATTTTTCAACCTTTTGGGCTGGCGAATTTGGGCGGCAACCTGACCTTTGTGGCCATGGCTTATGGCCTCATTACCACAGGTGTGATGTTGCTGATGCAAATGGGCATCCCATTGGTTTTTCCCAACTTCTACCTCGATGAGCGCTGGACTGTGGGCCGGGAAATCACGCACACCATGGGCAATATCGTTTTGATCGCTGTGGGCAATCTGGGCTACTCGGTGTACATGGGTTTCTTCCATCTCTCCGTCCTGACATTTGTTGTATTTCTGGGATTCACCATCCTGGTGGGCCTGTTTCCAGTGGTGATCGGTGTTCTGCTTCGGCAAAATGCCTACCACCGAAAGTACAGCGACCAATCGGACAAACACAATGCGCATTTGGCGGAAGCCGAAGCCAAACGCACCGAATTTAATGACTTGGCAGACGGCGTGCTCGAAAAATTGACTGCGAAGCTGGAAATACGCGATGAAAATGGGAATGTCGTTTTGCAATTGCGACC
The DNA here is from genome assembly GCA_036796255.1 of Cryomorphaceae bacterium. Classification (GTDB taxonomy): domain Bacteria; phylum Bacteroidota; class Bacteroidia; order Flavobacteriales_D; family Cryomorphaceae; genus T3Sed10-241. The sequence goes on along the minus strand of DAIRDH010000066.1, from coordinate 11,333 downwards.
AGAGGATTTCATTGCAGCCGAGTCGGCCGACAATTACGTGAAGGTGTATTTCAAAGAAAATGGTGACTTGCAGCACAAGATGTTTCGCTCCAGCCTGAACGCCATAGAGACTTCCATTTCATCCCACCCCGCCGCATTTCGAAGCCACCGCACCTGGCTGGTCAACCTGGACAGCGTGAGCAGGGTTGAAGGCAACGCCCGGGGCTATGCTTTGCTGGTGGATGGCTTCAAATCTGAAATTCCCGTCGCCCGCGGGCGCATTGCAGCGTTTGATGCGGCATTTGATAAAGCCATAGCTTGAGGACGGGCAGTCATTTGCCCCTCAAGGCCTTCCATTTCATCCCATAAGCTTCCCATCCGTCCCGATTTTTTTCATTTCAGGGCACTGTGCGCTATCCTTGCAGCATGAATTCTCGGTGCCTCATCGTCACGTTTCTCATTGCTGCGCTCTCGGCCGGGTCGGCTTACGGGCAGCGGCATCGCTACAATTTCGCGCAGACTTACATTGGCTTGCAAGCCGATTACCTCCATGGCGGTGAAAACGCACCCGATTTTGGTGCTGCGCGCATCCTCATTGGCGGAAGCCACTTTTGGTACCACGCCGATTTCTACATCAGCTTTCCGCTCACCACTTTTGCCCTGAGCGAAAGTGCATGGAACTACAGCGAAGGCATCAACACGGGCGGTCGCTACCTTCCGTTTGGGCCGGGCAAGCGCATACCACTGCCCTTCGTTGGGCTGAGCTGGATGACGCCCAGCCTCCGCATCGGCGAAGGGCCTGACCTGCAGCGCAGCCGCCTGGGTCTCGAAGGCGGGCTCAGTCTTGTGGTGCGCAAGCGGCATGCCCTCGAAGCGCGGGTGCAGTACCAGCGCAATGCCACGCTCACGTATCCAACTTCACGCGAAAGCATTGTACGCATCACACCGCCGGAGTGGACTTTTGGCCTGACTTTTAAAAAGTACTTTGACACCACAGCGGGCAATGCCCGTCCGGAAGCGAAGGCCTGGGTGGCCGCGGCAGAAAAGACTTTTGAAGACCGGGGGGCGCTATCCGCATGGTCGCTGGCTGCAGGCCTTACGGCAAATGTGGTTCTCGGAGGCTACCGCTTTGAGGGAGCTTCCTTTCTGCCGCCACGGCCTTCCATCAGCCTGGCTCCTGACCTGGCGATTGGATACTACTTCCACCGCGCCGACCTTGGTGTGCGCCTGGCCTATCGCCCCATCAGGATAGGCCAGCAAGGGCACGGCTATCAATGGCAACTGCGGGAGCACAGGCTTGCGGCCGAAGGTTTTAAGATGCTATTTGACTACCACGGTTTTGTGCCTTTTGTGGGGCTCTCGCTGGGAGCCCTGCATCAAAACTACAGCACCAATGATGGCGAGCGCCAAATTGATAAAGTGTCGGGCTGGTCGCCTGCTGCCGGTTTGGTATTTGGCTGGGACATCCGACCCACCAATGTCGATTGGTTCATTCTCCGCACCAATCTAAGGCTCAATGCAGCAACAGGTATCAAAACTACTGACCTTAATTTGCGCAGCACCCAGCTCGAAGTGAATTTTATCCAAATGGTGGTCTATCCACAACGCCTTACCAACCTCAAACACATACAACCATGATTGCACAAATCCTTTTAATCCTTCACATCGCTGCAGGCAGCCTGGCCCTTTTAAGCGGCGGTGTTGCTGCCTTTGCGGCAAAAGGCGGCAAATTGCATACCCGACTCGGCCGCGTATTTGCCTTTGCCATGCTCGTAACGGCAGTATTTGCAGTAGCCTTGAGCATCATTCGACCCAACACATTTTTGCTTGCAGTCGGCTTTTTCACGCTGTATCTCACCGGCAGCGGTTGGCTTTGGGCCAGGCGCATACCTTTGGATCGCCGGGCAAAACTGGGGCGCTACGTTGGCTATTTCGGCTTGGCCACAGCCCTATACATGCTCTACGCAGCTTACAATCCACCAGCAATCAATATTGTCCTGATTGTTTTCGCCGGCATATTGCTCAGCATGGCCAGCTTTGATGCTTTTCGCAAATCACGTCCAAAAACGCCGCTTGCACTTCACGGAGCGCGCATGGGTGGCGCCTACATTGCAGCATTCACTGCCTTCGTAGTGGTCAATATCGACCTTGGCATTTGGGGCTGGCTCGCCCCGACTGTTGTAGGTTCGCCGCTTATCACCCTTGGCATATGGCGCTATAACAACAGGAAAACGAAAAAGAGGGTTGACGCCTGAATAGATAACGTCGGTAAAAAATCGACCATAAAGCGACAAAAAAACAAGGCAATAAAAGACAGGCAAGTACTTCATGAACGCTGGTTTGGAAAAAAAAACACCACAAAAAGGCATAATGCCCCAAATGTTATCAATGAGAACTCAAAAACAAGGTACTGCTCAATGCTTTGTTACACCGCGCCTCCCACACTCATTGATTTTCCCCATCTTTAGCGCCCAATCTTCAAAACAACAGGATGTACGTAAAACGACATTACAGCCTATGGCTTACGGTGCGCTGGTCGCGGCGATCGCTCATCAATGGGCTGGCATACGCCCTTGTGGTGTGGCTCATTTATACGCTCACCGGCTTGCCCATTTACCTGCCATGGGAACCGATCAGTGTAATCGGTATCGCAGTGGCTTTTTACCTCGGTTTTAAAAACAACAGTTCTTACGACCGCACCTGGGAGGCGCGCAAAATTTGGGGTGCCATCGTCAACGACAGCCGCACCTTTGCCACCGCTGTGCTTACCTTGCCCAAAGTTGATGGAAGCTTTGAGGTCGCTTTGCGCAAAAATGACATTGTGCGCCGACAACCTCGCCTGGCTTATGGCCCTCAAGCACGCCATGCGGGGCAAACGAAGTTGGGAACATGATGAAGACATCGCAGCCTTGGTTTTCACCCCCACATTTAAGGCCATGCACCAAGCGGGTGTAGAATCTGAATTGCTTCAATTCATCAATGAAGATGAAATGAAAAGCTACCACGGCAAGGCCAATCTGGCTTCGCAACTGCTCAAGCGCCAGTCAGAAGCCATTGCTGCATTGGAAAAAGACGGCCTGATTGGGGAGTACAAACAGGTGTGGCTGCACCAACTCATAGGCAGACTATACGACAACCAAGGCATGTGCGAGCGCATCAAAAACTTTCCCCTTCCACGGCAATATGCCTCTGTAGCGCTCTGGATGAACTACGTATTCTGCGCCATGATTCCCTTTGGCATGCTCAATATTTTTGAAAAATCTGAAGTCCTCCAAAGCTGGCTCATCGTTCCCTTCAGCGGCATCATCATTTGGGTGTTTTTCCTAATGGACCGCATCGGCGACTATTCCGAAAACCCCTTCGAAGGCGCTTATAACGATGTACCCATCAGCTCCATAGCCAGGGCCATTGAAATCGACCTCCGAGAAATGATGAATGAGGAAAATGTACCGGCGCCTTTCCCTGTGGAAAATGGGTTTTTGATGTGATCGGGTAAATTGTCAAACTGGAACACTCCCGCCTCTTTCACACTGGCCTGAGCATGGACGGCGAGGCAGGGATGAAGCTAGTAGTCTCTGATTCAAAATTATCATGACTAAAATCTCATATGAAAATGTGCATTTTATCATCCAGGTAACCTGATCCGCGTTGATCCGCTCGATCCGTGTTATCTGCGTTCTATCGTTTTGTAAATGGGAACGCTGATGACGCTGATCTAGCGGATTGTCACTGATTGGATTCAATCATGACCGTGACTTCGAATGAAAACATACATTTTGTCATTCCGGTAATTTGATCCCTGCCTCGCCGGTTTACCTGCCGGAGGCATGGCAGGCAGGTGCCTGATAAGCGTTATTTGCGTTCTATCGTTTTTTATCTTTCGGCCTCTGGCGGTTTTAACCTATTCCACTACAGGACACCGCTTGAACTCCTTGCTGCGGTCAAAGAGGTAGCGAAAAGTTTTCAATTCGCGGTAACGCGAACCTCCAAGGTTGTCGGCTACTTTGAGCATTTTGGGGTTGAAATCGCCAATCCATTGGAGCACGGTGCGCGTGTAGGGCGGCTTTTTGCAGCCGTGGATATAATCAGACATGGCCTTGATCATGGCGCCTTCCACGCCGCGGCCTTGCCACTCTTTCACCACGCCGAAGATGATGCCGACGAGTGTATGTGGTGTGCCCCGCCACTTGTGGTAGAGGAATACCAGCTTGCCCCACCAGTTGAGGTTGCCATTTACGTAGCAGAATATCTCATTGAGCTCGGGGATGTTGACATAGAAAGCGATGGGCTCGCCTTCGTAGTAAACAAACAATACGATGTGTGGATCAATCACGGGCTTCATGCTTTTGATGATCTTCAGGGAGGCGCTCTCGGTCATTTCCTTGAAGCCGGCGTGTCCGCCCCATCCACCGTTATACACTTTTCGAAAGTCGGATGCCATACGCTCCGTTGAGAGCCCCTTGACGTTTCGAATTTCCATCTTGTAATGTTCTGTGAGCTGCTCGTACTTGCGCACAAATACGGGTTGTGGCAAGGCCAGTGCATCGCGCTCATAGAGGTATTGGTCAAAATAAACCTGCCAGCCGTAATGCTGAAAAAGCTCCACGTAATAGGGTGGATTGTAGTTCATCCCATAGCTATTGGGATCCGTAAAGTTCTTGCTCAGGCAGCCCCAAAACTGATTTCGTTCTCCAAAATTGATGGGGCCGTCCATCGCCTCCATGCCCTGCTCCACGAGGTAAGCTTTACAAGTGTCAAAGATGAAATTGGCCGTTGGCTGGTCGTTGATGCACTCGAAAAATCCCATACCACCCGTGGGCTGTTCCTCCGCTTTGGAGGTTTTGGGATTTACAAAAGCCGCCACCCGGCCTACCAATTCATTCTTGTCATTGTAAAAAATCCAACGTTCCGAGACGCCCCCTTCGCGGTAGAGCTTGTTCTTCTTCGGGTCAAACACCTTGTCAATATCCTGCTTCAGGTGCGGAATGTAGTTTGCATCCTTGGCATAAATGGCCTTCGGCAGGGCATGCCAGGCTTTGAGCGTTGATTTATCGGTTACCTTTACAGCGCGCATGGGCGAAATTTTTGGCGAAAATACGTTTATCTCACAATCTCCATCATGAAGCTATACCTCGTTGGCTATATGGCAGTGGGCAAGTCCACCCTTGGCAAGCGCCTTTCCAAAGCCCTTGACCTCCCCTTCACCGATCTGGATATGGCTGTAGAACAAGCAGCTGGCATGGATATTCCGGCCATTTTTGCCAGCCATGGCGAGGACCACTTTCGTGAAATGGAACACCGCGCTTTGAAAGATTTTGCGGAAAGCAATACCGAAGGACTCCTCAGCACAGGCGGCGGCGCACCCATGCACCACGGCAATATGGACTTGATGCTCAGCACAGGGACGGTATTGTGGTTGCGGCTTCCGCCAAAAATGATTGTATCGAGGCTGCTGGAGAAACCCCAAAAGCGCCCCCTCATCGCCCACCTCAATCCCGAGGAACTGCTGGAGCATGTGAGCCATCACCTCGAAGAGCGCAGCAAGGTTTACTGCCGCTCCCACTTGGAAGTACACACGAGAGGCGTGCGTACAATGGAATTGGATACCTTGGTAGCCAGCTTGCGCCAAAAAGAATAATCAGCAAATATTTACTCCTTTCAAATTAATTGTAAGTAGCAGTAATGGTGTAGGTAATATTCTGCTCCACCAGGGTTTCTTCCACAACCATCTCCGTGCTGGTGAGGGTTACCACCCGAAATTCGTAGCTACTCCCTTGCGCCGGATTGAGCACTACGACGGTACGGTCAGTATTCCAGGTATATGTGCCATTCTCAACGGTATTGGGATCGTTGGGATCGCACTTTGTGGCACCCTCCTCTACAATGTAATTTCCATTGTTTTGAAAATTTGTAAAGTTATCACGCTCACATGGTTGCACCAATGGATAAAGATCACTCATCTGTGTCTGCGTCTGAGGGTTGAAAATGGCCGGATCGACGTTAAGGGCAACCAAAACCCAATTCTTCGCTACGATGAGCTGCTCCCTTGAAGCTGGTGGCGGTGTGTTGTTGCTGTCGTCGTCATCGCTGCAGCCGGTCAAAAGCATTCCTGCAATCAGCAATCCGATGGCAAAAAAGTTGAATTTCATTTTCATGGTCGTTTTAATTTTTGAGATTTGATTGAATTCTTCTTACAAAAATAGCATATCCTTTCAACGACAGCTTTTTGGGCACAAATATTTTTCCACAGTGGCAACGGCATGCGCTGATCCTTTAAGCTTGAATTAAAGGGCGAATGAGCGTATCACTTTCACTCAGTTCAATTCAATAGGCCGGCACAAGGTGTTAAGGTCTCTGTTTTGCTGACTCCACATCATTATTTTTCCGCCCTTCATCACCTTCCGTATCCAGTGGTGTAAAATCAACACTGGCGTGAAGTTGAAGCGCTTACTTTCACGGTGTCAATTTTTTCCCTTTTCGGCAAAAGCATTTTCCCATTACAGCCAAAATCTAAACACCATGAAAGCTGCCATCCGTTCACACTATGGCCCTCCAGAGGGCCTTGAAGTCAAAGAAGTTGCAAAACCCAACCCCGGCGACAAGGGAATGCTCATCCGCATCCACGCATGCACGGTGAACCGGACCGACTGCGGCAACCTGAGTGGCTATCCCTTTGTGGTGCGCTTCTTCACAGGATTTCCGCGACCGAGGACGGCCTCGCCGGGCAGCGACTTTGCTGGCACCGTTGAGGAAGTGGGTACCTTGGTGACGCGCTTCAAACCAGGCGACAAGGTATGGGGCTTTCACGACCACGGTCTCGGCAGCCACGCCCAGTACATCGCCATACCAGAAGGTACGCCCATGGCCACTATTCCCGATGGATTTACTTTTGCAGAAGCAGTGGCCTGCGCCGAAGGAGCGCATTACGCCTACAATTTCATCAACAAGCTCAAGCTCGAGGCAGGGCAAAAGGTGCTGCTCAATGGCGCCACAGGCGCGATCGGCTCAGCCGCAGTCCAATTGCTGAAACAGATAGGCGTAAAAGTCACGGCGGTATGCGACACCGACAACGTTGAAAAAATCAAGGTGCTAGGCCCCGACCGCATCATCGATTACAAAAAGGATGATTTCACCAAGGATCAGGAGCGTTATCATTTCGTATTCGATGCGGTAGGCAAGAGCACCTTTTTCAAATGCAAGCACCTGTTGCTTCCCGGTGGCGTGTACGTCTCATCTGAACTGGGCCCTGGCGGACAAAACATCTACATGGCTTTGCTCGGGACTTTGAGCAGTGGAAAGAAAGTAAAATTTCCCCTTCCGGTAAATATCCAGCGCAGCATTGACCACATGATGTCGCTGATGAGCACCTCCAAATTCAAACCCCTTATCGACCGGAGCTACTCCCTTGATGAGATTCAAAATGCATTCAGGTACGTGGCCTCAGGTCAAAAAATAGGGAATGTGATTCTCGAGCCTTTTGGGGATGGGCATAGGCTGGCCAGCGTCTCATAGCCTTCTGTTTTGCCGCAAGAGAACTACAACGTGTGCTATCCATTAGAATTTGCGGAATTTGCTTTAACCTGCATGCCGTGGCCCATTACACCGCACTTTTACGCATGACCATACCAAACCGGGAAATGCGCTCACTTCCGCTTCAAATGCGCTTCAATATCACTCAAATGCAGGCTCAATGCGCGAATGGAGATTTGAATTTCCCAGATCAGGAGCGCCAGGGAAAGAATGAGCAGCAAGAGGGCGGTGCCAAACACCCACACCGCCAATACTTGATAATGAACATAAATCATGAACATCGTCAGCACGCAGAGCAAGAGGCTGGTGATACCACATATTTGCATATAACGCGTGAGGTTCAGGCGCAGTTTTAGGTTTTTGATTTGTTCGATGAGCTTGTGGTCCTGTTGCTCCAGGTACTTGGCGTGCAGGTTTCTGATCACGGCGGCATAGGCCAGAAAGCGGTTGGTGTAGGCCAGCATGATCAGTGAGATGGCGGAGAAGAGGAGGGCGGGTGTGGTGAGGGTGAGGGCTTCCATGGAGATCAAAAGGATGCGTTATGTAAACGGTGTTTTGATGGGTCAAAGGTCAATACAATGCTCTCGGGAGCAGGCCTTATTGACTAAAACGTCGTTGAACCAGGTTTTAAATTTGAATACTCAAGGATACTCTAATCAGGTGATAATAGGATTTATAGAACACCTTGTCGTTGTAATCCAGCTCTAAGCTGGGAAACATGCCGAGACTGGCTTCATTGGAAAACTGGTTCAATTCGTAACCAATCTTTAAAATGGGAGTGAAACGATTGATTTCCTTGCCAATGCCGACATTGAGGTTCAAAAGCAAACCGCCTTGTCCCTCAAATAAAAACCCTTCCTCCCTATTGCCCCAGAGCACGTGATAGAATTGATAGCCACCATCGAGGTCGGTCAGGAGCATCCATTGATTGGAAAAATCTTTCTGGTATCGCAGCCGAAGGTAAAGCGGAAGAAAAACACTGTCGAAATATTCACTTCCTATGAGTGGATGGTTCTCAAATTTGGCTACGTGAATTCCGGAACCAACACCCACAGAAAACCTGTCGGACAGCGCATAGCCTATGGTCAGGTTCAAACCTTGCACCGGATAGTTAAATCTTGATCTCTCCGGCACATTTACTTGGAGTGTATTGTTGTACACAAAGGATCGGTTGGTCGCTTCACCAACAGAAAATTTAATAACATATTCTGGTTCCAGGTAAATCTTGTCCAAGAACTGAGCGCTAGTGGAGAGCGATAAAAAACACATTAAGATGGGTAGGATGTGCTTTGACATGGGATGCATTTTGGTGTGAAATTAGTTATTTCCCACATTTTTTGTGCTTTGCAATTTCTGTAAGAATAAGGACATCAAACAATCCTTCATTCTTATTTTTTTAACAATAATCTCAATAGCATAGGCTTTTTCTATCCACTCCAATACACTTCTCAAAAAACCTGGCAAAGCAGCTTGTGATTTAATTGGTCATATTCGACCACTTTAAAATCAGACACCCCACCCGATTCCACCAGAAATTCTAATTTAACCGACTGAAAAGAACCAAACCAGCTATATGCAGGCAAAGCAACTGAAACCGAGAAATGCGCTGAACAAGGCTTTTTTGGATTAATTTTTGCCGGGGCTGGGTGGTAACTGGCTTTTTTGCGTCAGCGTGGCTTCTATATGGCCTGTGGGACACCTTCGGTACTGGCGACGCTGCATGCGTCGCCCGTGTCGCAGATGTGCCATGAGAAGTGGCGGCACAGCCGCCTGTGCTCATGCCCCTGCGGGGACTGGGGTGCTGCGTGGAGCGGCGGGAGGTACCGGGCTATTTTGCGGCAGCGTGGCAGCTATGGCTTGGTGGGACTTGGACTTCACTGCCGCCAGTGCTGCAGGTATGCCACGTGACGTGGCAGCGGCGCCGCCCCTGGCATTGCTATTCCGATGCCGGGCCAACCAAAACTTAAGAGAATACATGATTAAAAGCTCTGTAATGGCTGATGAGCGCTGGAAGAATCACATTGGTCGACCCGATTCATTTGATGAATTCTGGAGCGCATAAGAGACGAGCCAATGGCAGTAGAGCACTCCCTTCCAAAAGCTTCATTGCGGCTCATCTCCCACCGCCGAATTGCCATCTGGCACATCAGATGCACTTTGAGGGGTAGAGGGCACGGGCGGTTGTTTTTTGGAAGTATCGGTGTTCAGAAAGAAAGGAATATGGGCGTGTGTGAAGGCATGCCCTGGCGAATAATGAATTACCACTTCCAACACATGGTGGCCGCGGTCGAGGTGCGACACGTCAATCCATGTGCTTAATCCCATTTGGCCGGTTTGACTCAGTTCGCGCATGTAAGGGTGGCCCATGTCCACAGTTTCGTTATCGATTTTCAGGGTGTGAAGGGCTTTAAGGCACTCCAGTTTTTTCTGTGATTTTTCGTAAGGATCCACGTCGGGAGAGTCCACCACTGCCTGCAAGTTGTCACAGTTCTTTAAGATGATACCGTCGAATTGCGCCTTGTACACGAGAAAGAGTTCGAGCACGCCATTGTCAATGGTTTGCGACTGGATGTGGGCCCAGGTGCTGTAGCGATCGGGTTGGGTATCGCGGTAATAGCCATCCATGGTGGAAAGACCGAGATAACTTCCCATAAGCGAGGACCGCCCAAATGAACCTTTCGTTTCAGCGATGACACCAAATGCCGTAATTGCCACATAGACAAAGATCAGGAAAAAAACCTTCCATCGGCTTATGTTGGTAATAAGGCCATAATAAATGCCCCTGTATACCCCCGCAAAGGTGATGGCACCCATGAATCGGTACACGTATCGGTACACTTTCCAAAAGCCTGAAAGGCGCTTGAGCCACCCAAGCGTCATAAAATCAATGAAGTATGGCATGGCGGTGAGCAATACCAACACAATCATGATCCTATCGATATTGCCATCACTTTCTATCAGGCGTGGTGTAATGGTCACCAAAACCACAGCAAGTAGGGTTACAAAAAGCAGGAACATCACCAAGCTGATGGTGGCCATGACCAGCATGAATGCAATGGCATACATGGCGCTGCATATGTTTTCAAGGCGCACCACAGCGCTCTTAAAATCGGGCAATCGCAGCAGGCGATCATGAAACCAAGGCTGCAATCTGAGCTTTTCGAGCTTGATGCCTTCCGGAAATGTATAGCTAAGACCCACGAAACTTACCCAAATGCTGCGCAGTATCAGATGAAAAATAAGTCCGGTCATAAGCCAGTACGTACTCACCTTCAGAGCCGAAAAAAACATATCGTCTACATCGCTGGTGTAGAAATAAAACATGGAAGTACGCTCTTCAAGCCAAAAATGCAAACCATCAAGCAAGCGTGGCACCTGGGTCAAGGCAAGCAATACAATACCTGAAATAAGGATTTCGGGCTCCCAACTCCTTTCCTGCGTGCGCATGAGCCATTTTGGGGTGCTATCTTCGAGGGGCTGCATCTGAGAGACCAAAGTACTTAAGAATTTGCTTTGCGCAAACAGCAGGTGATTTTTCTAAGTGAATTTCCTCCTGGAGCTAGAATAAATAGTTTTGGTCAAATCACATCCATTTGGCTCCAACAACTTCTTGGTAAAAGGACGGACCGCATACAGCGAAGCGGTCATTTCAGCCCTGCAATTGCGTAGCATCTGCCCAATCTGCTTATGAAATACCACTCATCCCCCTACTTTTTCTCCCTATTTTCGCCACCATAAAATGATCCACACTTGAACCCTTGTCATCACACTCCTGCAGCTGAGCGCCCACTTCACCAAAGCCACCTAAGCCGAAAATGAAAAGA
>DAIRDH010000065.1:1596-16778 GCA_036796255.1 Cryomorphaceae bacterium | reverse complement strand
TCGTAGTGCTCCTTGCAGAGGGACACAGATTGAAGGCCGTTCGTCTTGTGAAGGACTGAACCGCTTTTCGCTCCAAACCGATCTAGGCCGGCATATGGGCCTGATTTCCAAGAAGAAGAACCGACAGGTCTAAAACTTCTAAAGATTCTTTTCAGAAAGATGATACTCCTGGACGAGTAGAGCATGACGCCCCTCCCCTAATCCAACCCCACACAAAAATTATACTCCAGCACCTCACCCTTCTCGTTGCGTACGGCTTGGTTTTCAATGTCGAACGCGCTCCAGGTGATGCAGATTTCTGGGCCACCTTCGTCCATGACGGTCATCATGCCAAATTGATAGGGCTTGGCACTGAAGCCATGGCTGTAGGGCCCGCCTTTGTAACTGGGCTTTTCGTGAAGGGGGCCGGCGTGAAATACGGGGATGGGCGCCCCTCCGCCCGTGGCGTAATCGCTGTTGCTGCCATCGTCGATGGCGCTCATATGGGCATCGCCGGAGAGGATGCAGATGGAGATGTCATTGGCTTTGACAAAATCGGCGATGCGCTGACGCTCTTCCGGATAGCCGCCCCAGTCATCGTTTTCATCGCAGTCGTAATTGGGGCCGCCGGGATGGTTGATAAAGGGCATTCCACTCACCCAAACCACCATCTGTCCACGACTTTTTGCGGAAAGCAGTTCTTCGAAAAACCAATCCAAATGGGGATCCGTACCAAAATTGCTGCCTTCGCTCAACCGATCGCAGCCCCGGTAAGTGGGGCGCAGCTTCTGGCTGCGGAGGTCGCTGAGTACGAAGTGCAGCCTACCCACGCTGAAGGACTGGCTCACAGGGCCTTTGCTTTCCTCAAATGCCAGGGGATAGTGCGGCATGTAAGTAGTGTAGGCTGCTACGGCCTCTTCGCGGCAGGGGGCATTGGCGGCGCTGTTGTTGGGGCCATAATCGTGGTCATCCCACATGTAAATGAAAGGGGCCTTGCCGGTAAGCGAAGCCTGAACTGCGCTGCCCCAGTTGGCCTGATAGGCGCGCAGGTATTTAGGACTGCAGGTATCAGCGATGTTTTCGTAATGATAATCACCCGTTTGTAGGAAGAACAGCGGATCGCGGTCGGCCATGGTTTCAAACAAAGGTGATGTGCTGCCTGTGCGCATACAGCTGGCATGCACAAAAGAAAAGTTTTGGGGCCCTACGGCAAAAGTTTGAAATGTCGCCACCTTGCTGACCTGCTGCTCACCGATGAAAGCCGCGTAGTGGTAGCGCGTTCCGGGAAGGAGACTATTGACCCTGACCTTGGCATAATGCGAAGGTGCAGAGGTTTGAATTTTTTCACTGTGCACCACGTTTGCTTCAAAAAGGCTGCCGGTGCCAAGTACAAAATGTACATCAGCAATGGTGTCGAGCCACACACCAAGTACAATGCTGGAAGTATCCGGCGCCCCGCTCCAAATGTGGAGGGCTTGGGGAGTGATCTCAGTATTTGCGGGGGCCTGGTCGCAGCCCTGAAGGATAAGCAAACAAAGTGTGGCGATAAGTAAAATTGACCTTGCATTAATAAATGAAGTGCTCATGGAGAAGGTTTCGGTGAATGTGCTGGCACTGACATTTGCCATAAAGGCGGAACCGGATACAAAAGAGCAATGCCCACGCGCTTAGATTTTTCGCGCCGAAGATAGCAGATTATCCCAAGCCCGGAAAAGAGTTATTGGTTATTCCCGGCCAGCCACTGGCCGAAGCTAAAAACTCAGATTACATCCAACCCTCCCTGAGGCGGACGGAATCTGGCCATCTTTCTCAATCGGAGCAAGCCCTTAGCAAATACAATCCGTCCGCTACGGGCAAGACCTTACAGGTTTTCAAAACCTGTAAGGTCTAACGCCGTGAATCAATTGTCTGACTTTAAGTCATTTCGGAACGCAAGAATTCCCGCCACCAAGGTTCACCCAAGGCCATCCTGTGCAATCCACAATCTCAATTTAAAACAAGAACTTTATCGTCCAAACCCAGCACAATGCAGCTCTACTCCTCCTCCACCCCCGAATTTACCCTGCGCCCATGGACCCTCAGCGATGTCGACAGCCTTGCCACCCATGCCAACAACCACAAGGTGGCCAAATTCATGACCGACCAGTTTCCGCATCCCTACACTGCCGATCACGCCAAAGTATTCATCGCCTTCGCGCGAAAAGATGACCCTATCCACATTTTCGCCATTGACCTGCAAGGGGAAGCCATCGGCGGAATTGGCATCCACCCCCAGTCCGACATTCACCGGCTCAATGCAGAGCTTGGCTATTGGCTCGCCGAGCCGCACTGGGGCAAGGGCATCATCAGCAGGGCCATTCCCATGGCGGTCGATTTTGCATTTGCAACCTACCCCATTGAGCGGGTGTTTGCACGGCCTTACGGCAACAATGCCGCCTCACAAAAAGTGCTGGAGAAGAACGGTTTCATTTGCGAAGGCAGGTTCGAAAAAGTGCTGATCAAGGATGGAGAAGTGCTGGATGAATTGGTGTACGCCGTGCGGCGAACACAATGGAAATCTACCCGCTAAAGCACCAGGTACCAAAGCGCCAGCGTGATAAACGACAGCGGAATTCCCACTCCCACCATCAGCGAGGCAAGGCGAGGCTCCAGGTTGTGGGCAATGGCAACGATAGAACCGGTAATCATCGGTGCCATGGCCGTTTCCATCACGGTAACGTCAAGGATAAGCCCATCGAGGCGGAAAGCGTACTTGAACAAGGCCAGCATCAGCAAAGGAATAAAAACCAGCTTGTAGCCAAGGCCCAGCCATAGGTAGTTGTTTATGAGCGCAGCGCGCTGCAGCCTGATTTGCAATCCCACCGCCGTAAGGGCCACAGGTGTAAGCGTGGCGGCGATGACCTGGAGCACCCTTTCGGGAAAAGCACCGATCTCCACGTCCATCGCATTGAGCAGCATGGCGATGATAAAGAAAAGAAATGGCGGAAAGGTGATGATTTTACGGGTGATGTCGCGCTTGCGCTTCTTGCCCTCACTGTACAAGGCCGACACCACAAGTGCGAGCGTGCCTACGATCACAAATGATCCCGCCTGGTCGATAAGCAGGGCGATTTTAATGCCCTCGGCACCGTAGAACGCCTGTATCACAGGAAAGCCCACGAAACTGGTATTGCCCAGTCCGCTTACAATGATGAGGCAGCCGGTGAGTCCGGGCGCCCAGCCTCTCCATTTGCCGATAAGGCCAAAAACCAGCCACGACACCCCAAAGCAGATCCATGCAGAGGCGATGGGAAAGAGCAACTCGGGAACCAGCTCAACCCTGGGCAGGTAGAGCAGCGCCAGGGCCGGCAACACAATGTAAATCAGGTAGCGGTTAAGGTAAGTGGCCGTTTTTTCAGGCACACGCCGCCAGCGCTGGGCGAGCATGCCGAGCAGCAGAAAAATGACAATGAGGACAAGCTTTTGCATTGGGGATGCAAAGAAAGGGGTATTCTAATGCGAATTACACATTAAACCTAAAGTGCATTACATCCCCATCTTCCACGACATATTCCTTGCCTTCAACGCCCATTTTGCCGGCTTCTTTGACGGCGGCTTCAGAACCAAATTTGAGGAAGTCAGCATACTTGATGACCTCGGCGCGGATAAAGCCCTTTTCGAAATCGGAGTGGATCACCCCGGCGGCCTGCGGGGCAGTAAAGCCCTTGCGGATGGTCCAGGCGCGCACTTCCTTCACCCCGGCGGTGAAATAGGTGTAGAGGTTGAGCAGCTTGTAAGCGGCTTTGATGAGCTTGGCTACACCGGCCTCTTCGAGGCCAAGGTCGCTGAGAAACTCCTGGCGCTCCTCATAGGTTTCGAGCTCGGCAATATCGGCTTCGATGGCCGCACCAATCACGAGCACTTCAGCGTTCTCATCTTTCACCGCTTCGCGCACAGCGTCCACGTGCTTATTGCCGCTGGCCACGGAGCCTTCGTCCACATTGCACACGTAGAGGATGGGCTTGGAGGTGAGCAGTTGCAGTTCCCTGAAAAAGGGGATCTCTCCCTCGGCCACTGCATAGGTGCGTGCCGACTTGCCACTCTCGAGCACTTTTACCAGGTCGTCGAGCATGGTAACTTTGGACAGCGATGACTTGTCGCCGCTCTTGGCGGCTTTCTGGGCGGCTTGCAGGCGTTTTTCAACCGTCTCCAGGTCTTTGAGCTGAAGCTCGATGTCGATGATTTCCTTGTCGCGCACGGGGTTCACACTGCCGTCCACGTGCACCACATTGTCGTCGTCGAAGCAGCGCAGCACGTGGATGATGGCATCCGTTTCGCGGATGTTGCCGAGGAATTTGTTGCCCAGCCCCTCTCCTTTGCTCGCGCCCTTCACGAGGCCGGCAATGTCGACAATCTCGATGGTGGTGGGCACGATGCGCTCGGGGTTTACCAGCTCAGCGAGCTTGTTGATGCGCTCATCGGGTACGGTGATGGTGCCCACATTGGGCTCGATGGTGCAGAAAGGGAAATTGGCCGATTGCGCTTTCGCGTTCGACAAGCAATTGAAGAGGGTGGATTTGCCCACATTGGGCAAACCCACGATGCCGCATTTTAATGCCATGTGTGGGTCAAATTTGGGCGCAAAAGTAAAGCTTTTATGTTTGGGCTGGGGTGCTGATTTGCGCTATTGCGAAAAAGGGTGACAATGGCCCATTCAAAACCGCTCCTACCGCTTCGGTATGGGGAGGACACGGGAAGGTTGCGGGATGGGTATGCCGGCGGTACTTCATCAGCATGGGAAAGCTGGCATATGGCCACGACTTTGGGCAGGCCTTTCCGGCAGACGGGCTTGAGATCATTTGGCGCAGTCTCCCTAAAACTTGTAATACTTCATCTCTCATCAGAGCTCACAAAGCGGCTATAGGCAAATATTTCAATTGCCTGCAATTGCCCAAGGCATGGCAGCTAAGATCCCGCACGCACGCACCGAAAGGGTATACGCTTTCACCACTACATCATTTCAAAGGATTTCCAGCCATCCAATCACTCCTTCACCCAAAGCAGCAGCCTATCCGGCCCTGGCGCGGTTACCTACGCTACCCTAAGTTGGGAAAGCTTAAATTATATAAACAAGCACAACCAGTACTTTAAACGCAAGCCTTGGGTAGGCTGCCAATGTTCATCACGTTCATTGACGCCATGGCAATCAATCCCTTTCCGATCACCTCCTCCCCACAAATACCTGATATACATAGCCATTCAAAACAATGGGCGTATGGCAAGCAGCTGAATTGACCTGACCCAAGAACAAATGAAGTAATTTAGCCGGTGCGAATAGACCAAAAGCATAGCGTGATGACCGATTTCTTTGAGCACCTCATGCAAGAATTTACATTGCCATTGGTCAACCCAGTGCTTATATTTTCTTTGATTTTATTCATCATTCTGCTCTCTCCCATCTTGCTGCGTAAACTCAATATACCCGGCATCATAGGCTTGATTATAGCAGGGGTGCTCATCGGCCCGCATGGATTCAACATCCTCGAAAAGACCTCGGCGGTCGACCTCTTTTCTACCATCGGCTTGCTCTACATCATGTTTATTGCAGGTTTGGAGCTCGATATGAACGAGTTCAAGTCAAACCGCAACAAGAGCCTCCTCTTTGGCTTTTTCACTTTTATCATTCCCCTGGGTATAGGTTTTCCTGTTTGCTTCTACCTGCTGGGCTACGACTTTAACGCAAGTTTTCTTACAGCCAGTATGTTTGCCACCCATACCCTGGTGGCCTACCCTATTGTGAGCAAGCTTGGCGTATCAAAAAATCAAGCCGTTGCCATCACCGTAGGCGGTACCATATTGACAGATACTGCCGTGCTGATCATCCTTGCCGTGATCATAGGCAACAGCCAGGGCAGCCTGAATGCCGAATTCTGGATCAGGTTGGGTGTTTCACTGGCTATTTTCTCGGCCATTATGTTTCTGATCATTCCCCGGATTGCCAAATGGTTTTTTCGCAAGCTCGAAAGTGAAAAGCACTCTCACTACATCTTTGTGCTCTCCATCGTTTTTCTCGCTGCCTTTCTTGCTGAGGTAGCAGGTGTAGAGCCTATTATTGGCGCTTTTGTTGCCGGCCTGGCATTGAACAAGCTCATCCCGCACTCCTCAGCGTTAATGAACCGCATTGAGTTTATCGGCAATTCATTGTTCATCCCCTTTTTCCTTATCAGCGTGGGCATGTTGGTAGATGTAAGTGTGATACTCAGTGGCCCTTCGGCGCTTATTGTGGCGGGTACCCTTTCTGTGGTGGCGCTCTTCGGCAAATGGTTAGCCGCCTTGTTCACCCAGCTTGTATTCAAATATACCAAAGCGCAGCGGCAGCTTATCTTCGGCTTGAGCAGCGCCCATGCCGCCGCCACCCTTGCCGTGATACTCGTGGGCTACAGGGCCGGTATTCTCGATGAAAACATCCTCAACGGCACCATCATCCTCATCCTGATCACCTGCATCGTGGCCTCATTTGCTACAGAAAAGGCTGCAAGGAAGATTCTGATTGAATCTGAAGATGGTGCAGAAGGCCTCACACGTGGCAATGGTCAGTACAGTGAGCACATAATGCTGCCCATCGCCGATGTAGCCAGCCTGGAGAAGCTACTCGAATTTGCCATTTTCATCAAAGACAAAAAATCAGCAAATCCTGTCTCCATCCTTTCAGTGGTTTCCAACAACAAAGAGGCCGAAATCAATATCCTGAAAGCGAGAAACAAGCTGGAAGAATTTGTAAAGCAGGCCTCGGCCTCGGAGACCAAGGTGAACATCATAGCCACCATCGACCACAATCCGGCAAGTGGCATAGCAAGGATATCGAGAGAAATAATGGCCGATATTATTGTACTGGGCTGGCCCAGGCGCACAGGATTCTTTGACAAATTAATTGGCGAAAAAGTAGAAAGCATCCTCAGCACCATCGACAAAACCACCTTCATATGCCACCTTGACGAACCCCTTATGCTGCACAAAAGGATAGTGATAGCCGCACCACCCCTTACGGAGCACGAATTTGGCTTCGAGCTGTGGCTAAGCAAAATAACCAAACTTGCCCAGGAATTAAGTTTGCCCATTGCGCTTTACGCAAATGAAGCAACTGAAAAGGCGGTGCGGAGATCAATCAAAAGCGCGAGGCTCATGGCAGCGCTCACAGCACACCCATTCAGCAATTGGGATGATTTTCTCGTGCTGGCGCGCTACATAGAAGCCGATGACCTCTTCATACTGGTATCCGCCCAAAAGGGAGCTACTTCCTACACTGGCCTGCTGGATAACCTCCCTTCCAAACTCGAAAAGCACTTTGCTGACCACAGCAGGATCTTAATTTTTCCTCAGCAATATGCCAATAGAACGGGCAACGATCAGTACGCTGACATCTCGACCGAACCACTCAACAAAGGCATAGAAGCCGTTCAAAAAATAGGCAAAGGCATTGGTGTACTCTTTAGAAGCAAAAAAAATGAGTGATTACTTCCAGAAGCATCAAGACCAGCGCAGACCGTTGCCCTGCCTGCTGCTGGCTAGCATTTGGGTGCTTGCATTTCGCCACATTTACCTTCATGGCATACCATATGATAACTCGCTCCTTGCCATACTCATGCTTGCCCTGGCCATGACCCTGCTGCTGTTCCGATTGAAGCGCTCCATCGGCATTGACCGCAATGGCCTGAGTTATAAAATGGCACCCTTTCACAGAACAGACAGCCACATAAAGCTCCACGAAGTGATTCATACCTCTGTAAGGGTATACCACAGAGTTACGACCCTCCAAGGCTGGGGAAGGGGTATATTCTTAAACGGCGATGAAAAATCATGCACAAATAATGGCTTCAGTGGGCTTGAAATCCTCTTGAAAAACGGAAAAAACATACTTTGGCCCAACCAAAGCCAAGGAAATACAAGGGCTGCTCAGGAAGTGTAGCACCCGATAGGCAAGGATGAGAAGTATAACAGCCGTTCAAAAGCAAGTAGTTAAGTTTACAATGATTGGCATGCTGGCCGTCATTGTTGATTTAATCGCATATTATACACTACTGCATTCGTTGCCGGAGCGCCTTCCATTATCAATAGGCGTTGAGGCCTTTGCGAAGGGGCTGTCATTCATCTGTGGAATGACGGTAACTTATACCCTCAACAAATTCTGGACATGGAAGAAAAAAGACCGTTCCCACAAGCGAATTGCAAAATTTGCGCTGCTATACGGCGCCTCACTCCTCATTAATGTCGGCGTCAATTCGCTTTTGCTCTTTGCGATGCATCACTACCAATCGTATATGGACCTTCCGCACAAATATATTATTGCGTTCATTGCTGCCACAGGAGTGAGCGCATGCGTCAACTTTATAGGGCAAAAGTTTTGGGTATTCAGGTCACCGCACCCAATCCCTGTAAGGGCACATGAGCCTTAAATGATATACTGCCGATGGCTGAAACGGAATTAAGCACGGCTGCATACAGCGCTGTATCATACAGGCCTTAGCCCAGCCTTGCATACCACAAGACACTTATTGGTGCAAAGGGTCTTTTGGACCTATGAAAAAGAAAAACCAATTAATGAAAGCAGGCAGGAGCAGCAATCCAGGGAAGGGATTGTTTTTTTAAAGACATGAAAGGGAATCTATACATTTAAGTGGATTCCCCAACTGTCCTGCCAAACATTTATCAACATATGCAAGCATTGCCGACTTCAAAATCATTGCCGGGCCAAAATCGTGGGTGACGCTTGGTTGGGGTAAACCCAGGGCAATCCCTGCTTTCGCAAGCTACAGTTCGAGCTTTACCCCTGCACCCACACCTCCACCCTGCCCTTTCCATCATAGCCCGGCAAGCCTGCAATGGCGTGGCCCGAGCCCTTGATCTCCCTGAATCCCAGGGCCTCCCGCTGCACTTCGTGGATCGCCTCCGTCTGGCAAAACCAAATGGCTTTCTTGTCCCTCAGCCCGCCCCTCATCGCTTGGGCCATGCTGTAAAGCCCCACTTCATCCACGTCGACCTCCAGCACAAATCCCAAATTGCGCTGCGGACGCCGCTTCATCGCCATCAGCCCGTAAAATTCGAGCAGCTTAGCTTTCTCATCCACGGGCAGTGCCCGCGCCACAAAGTTTTCTAATACATCCAATCCAAGTTCTTCGTGCCATGAGAGGAATTCCATCGGTACAATGAAGTAGCGAATGCGTCCGTACACCTTGCTCCCGGCCACGTCATACATCAGCATTTCTTGAAATAGGATGCTGCGCGCTTGATGTGCCAAGGCGTACTTCTCCTCCCATGTCCTGATTTCGAAAGTGTAGGGCAAAGTGCTTACCCGTTTGGTGCTGTTCACATGCAAGGGCTCGTAGCGCTTGGAGCGCATAAATTCCCGCGCAGCGTGTCGGTCTGCACCATGCCTTGCGCAGTACCGCCACAGGTCGGCATAGCGGTGCCTCGCCCTGATCGCCGACAGGCGCCGCTTGGCAGTGCGCTCGCTTACATTGCTCAGCGCCATAATGTCCTTAATGCCTACCAGAAGTTCGGGTTTCATTAATATTCGATCAATAGATACAGCCGCCATACCAAACGCTCAATCAGCCTTTCGGGTATGTAAGAATAGCAAATTCATCCCTCTCAATAGCCACTCAGGCCACACTTCATAAACAGGCCATGACGTGGCTTGTATGACCCAATGACTTTCCGGCTTTCTTCCAATATCCTCCTGTGCTTCTACCGACCTCCTCCCGACCTCCTCCCGATGATGTCCTATACCGCGCCCCGACCATCCGCCGGAGATGCGCCTACCATATTTAATGACTATGGTTTTCAATGGGCCAATAGGAGCATATCGGCATGCAACGGAACGGCGACTGCAAACCGCCTTGTCCAGGCGCTCCCATTTGCCGAAAATGCCGCCATCGTTTTGGGCAGCCTTTTGCTGATGGTCACTTCTACTTTTTTGGTGCGTCAACAGCTGCCCATTGAAGATGTGCGGTGGATGAGGGCCATGATTCCTCACCATTCCATCGCCATAGTCACCAGCACCCAGGCCGACCTGAGCGATCCTGAGGTAAAGCAACTGGCCCAGGAAATAATTGAAGCGCAGGAAAGGGAAATTGAGCAAATGAAAAGCATGATCAAGCGGCTTGAAGCCGAATAGGCAGTAAAGTATAGTTTCAGCACTTTGAAACAGCGCCGTGATGCACAGGTCGATTCGAAGTCCGGGCTTAAATGCGCTGTGTTATTTGCGGGTCACGCCCGACCTTACAGGAATTTGCTAAATTTATTCTGCATTTTTGAGCGACAAAAAAGGAAGTAAGTGCGGATGCTGTCCATCATCGATGCACAAAAATTGTAACCGTGGTGCACACCGTGAAATATATTTTCCTTGCAGTCGCCTTCCTGCTCGCCAGCTGCGGCAATGATGACGAAGCGCCACCGGCAGTTGAGGGCTGCCGCAACCAGGCATTCTTTGATGGGCAGGGGCCGAGGCAATTCGAAATGGGCTTTAGCACCTGGCCCTACGCCCCCACATCGGAATCTGTAAGCGGCACCTACGAATTTATCGCCGCCCACGCCGACATCTATTCCGAGCACATCGACAACAGCATTCCCTGGAATGCATGGATGAATGGCCTCCCCTTACCGGAGGCATTCACGAATGAAATTGATGGCAAGGTAGCACGAACAATACCGCAAATGCGCCTTGCACTCTCGGTGAGTTTGCTCAATACTGACCGCAGCGACCTTGCAAGTGATTTTGACGGAAGTACACCCACTTACACTGTCTTAAACGATCAGGCCATCGAGGATACGTATTTTCAACACATCGACTACCTGACCGACCGCCTTGAGCCGGATTATTTGGTCATTGCCATTGAAGTGAATGAGTTGAGGATAAACGCGCCTTCCAAATGGAATGCCTACAAACTCCTCATGCAGAATGTAAAATCCAGAATTCAGGCGGAATATCCATCCCTGCACATTTCCGAATCGCTTACACTTCACAACTTGTACCAACCCGATGTGCCCGACCCGGAGGCATACCTTGCTGAAATGCTGGCCTATGCCAATGCGATGGACTTCGTGGCCATCAGTTTCTACCCCTTCTTCAAAGGCCTGCATACCAAGGCCGACTTTCAACTGGCCTTCGATTTCCTGCACGCCCATATTGAGCCTCCCATTGCCTTTGCGGAAACGGCGCACCTGGCAGAAGACCTCGATGTGGGCAGCTTCAACCTCTACATTGAAAGCAATCCATGCGAACAAAACGCTTATATGGAATCATTGCTGCTCAACGCCGCGCAGCAGCAATATGAATATGTGATTTGGTGGGCGCACCGCGACTTTTACGAACTTTGGAATACCTTTCCCGATCCACTCAAAGACCTTGGGAAGCTGTGGCGAAATACCGGTTTGCTCGAGGATGACGGAACCGGGAGAGAAGGGTTTGATACCTGGGAAATGGTGTTCTTAGAGTAGTCCTAACAAGCTTCGGGTGTCGCGAAAAATGATTTTTGTTGAAAGTGAGATGAAAAATATTCAGAATCAACATCCCCGGAAAGCAAGCAACAAGTAACGCCCTCAATTGTCACATTGTCCAGTTTTTCTTTTGGTTTTTTAAATCGAAAAGATGAAGGTTTGGTTTCAGCACTATACTATCTCCACAGGTGATACTCCCCCGATTTGGCTATACTTGCCAGAACAAACGAAACTAAGACAAAAGCCGATGCGGCGTATGTTGAAACAAGCAGCGTTATTGTTTTTTATACTACTGGGCTTGGAAGTATCAGCCCAGCAGGACAGCACCTGGCATGCTGCGCCTACAATAAAGGTATCTGGATTTGCAGATGTCTTTTACGTGTACGACTTCAACCAACCCCATGGCACCGAAAGGCAGCCATTTCTGTTCAACCACAACCGCCACAGTGAGTTCAACCTCAACCTGGGCTTTGTAAAGCTCGAACTGCAGCAAGCGAAGTACAGGGCCAATTTTGCTTTGCAAACCGGTACTTATGTCAATGACAATTACGCGGCTGAGCCCGGCGTGCTCAAGAACATCTTCGAAGCCAACATTGGCATTTCGCTCAACAGGAAAAACACCCTCTGGCTCGACGCGGGGGTGATGCCTTCACACATCGGTTTTGAAAGTGCCATTTCCATGGACAATTGGACACTCACGCGCTCCCTGCTTGCCGAGAACTCACCCTACTTCCTCACAGGTGCCAAGCTCAGCTACCATCCCAACGACAAGCTGGAGCTTGCAGCGCTGATCGTAAATGGATGGCAGCGCATACAGCGCCTGCAAGGCAATTCCCTCCCCTCTTTCGGTACCCAGGTGAATTATACCCTTTCGGAAAAGGCATCCCTGAACTGGAGCACATTTGTTGGCACCGACGAGCCTGATTCCACCCGAAAAATGCGCTTTTTCAACAATTTTTACGGGCAGTTTCAGGTGAGCGAAAAGCTCGGACTCATCGCAGGCTTTGACCTTGGGGCGCAGCAGCAAAGCAAAGGAAGTTCGGAAATCGACATCTGGTTGAGCCCTGTGCTCATTGCGCGCTATGCGTTCAACCCGGTATGGAGCGCTGCCATGAGGGCGGAATACTACCAGGACGAAGCGGGTGTGCTGATAGCCACCAACACAGCAAACGGTTTTCGCACCAGCAGCTTCTCGCTTAACCTGGACTATTCGCCCACTGCCCACATCATCTGCCGCATTGAAGGCCGCTGGATGGGCAGTGAAGACAAAATTTTTATGTCGCAAGAGCTTCCAGTTCGCAGCAATTTCATCATTGGAACTTCCATTGCTGTGAAGTTTGCCGGGATGTGAGGGCCCAATCCCAGACTCGCCGCGTAGCTTCATCCCCCAAATCCGTAGCTTCAGTACATATCTTTTTCAAAGGCCGCATGGCTGGCCAATATTTGCTCCAGCAAAATACCAAAGGCCATGCGATCCCTCATCTTCATCCTCCTTCTACTGCTCCTGCTTCTGTTGCCATTCGTGTCGGCGGCGCAGCTCAGCCTTTCGGGAAAAGTGACGGAGCGCAACGGCAGCCCACTGCCCGGCGTGAACGTGTGGCTCAAAGACAGCTACGATGGTGCAGGAACCGACGCCCAAGGCCGCTTCCAGTTCAGCGCCGATACTTCCGGCATCGACACCCTGGTGCTTGTGGCCACCGCCCTCGGCTACCAGCGCCTGGAGCTGCCCCTTTCGGGAAATGGCGCTGAATTGCTGCTCACCCTCCGCCCTGCCGTGAACGAGCTCAATGCCGTGACCATCACCTCCGGCAGCATCGAAGTAAGCGACCGCAGCCGCGCCCTCGTGATGACGCCCCTCGACATTGTGACCACCGCCGGCGCCCTCGCCGACATCACCGGGGCGCTCGCCACCCTGCCCGGCACTGCCACCGTGGGCAACGATGGCCGCCTCTTCGTGCGCGGTGGTGATGCCACCGAAGTGGGCATCTTCTTCGACGGGATGCGTGTGGGCAATGCCTACGGAAGTACCCTGAGCAACCTGCCCACAAGGAACCGCTTCAACCCGGCGCTCTTCAAGGGCACTTTCTTCAGCACGGGCGGCTACAGCGCCGAGTATGGCGATGCCCTCAGCGCTGTGCTCGCCCTGGAAACGGTCGATATGCCCGTCCGCTCTCAAACCGACATCGGGATCAGCCCCCTCTTTCTCGACGTATCGAGTACGCTAAAAGGAGAGCGCGGCGCCATCACCGTCGATGCGGGCTACCTCAACCTAAGCCCCTACCAGGAAGTGGTGCGACAGGATTTTGACTGGGAAAAGGCTCCCCGAGGCGCCAACATACAGTTTTCCGCAAGGCACAAGGTGGGCGACGAAGGCATGCTCAAGGTATTCGTGCACGGCAGCAGCAACCGCCTGGGCATCTGGAGTCCGCAACCGGGAGAGGAAGGCCGCGGCCAACTTATCAAATTGGACAACGACTACAGCCATGCCAACGCCACTTACAGCGACAAGCTGGGCGACAACTGGACCAGCCACACCGGCGCCTCCTACAGCTACAATGCCGACCATGTGGACATTGCCGGAGCCGGAAGCTTTCGCATGCTGGACGAGGTGGTACACCTCAAGCAAAAATTTACCTGGTACGCCGGACAGTCTTTCAAGCTGCGCACAGGCGCCGAGACCTTTCTGCAGCGCTACAGCAGCGAGGACCTCGGCCAGGAACTTGAACTAAAAAGTGACGCCGCCCTCGGAGCCGCTTTTGCGGAAGCGGAATGGTATGCCACACCCCGTTTCACCCTGCGCGGTGGCTTGCGCACGAGCTATTACAGCCCAAGCAATGACCTGCGCATTGAACCGCGCGCCGCAGTGGCTTTTGAAGCCTATGCCGGCGGCACCATCTCAGCTGCCTTCGGGCAATTTAGCCAGGTACCGCAGATGGCAGCGCAGGCCTTCGCCGGAGTGAACCCTGCCCTGCCCGAAGCATTTGGCCCGGCCAGCGCCAGCCACTACCAGTTGAGCTTTCAGCACAGCGAGGGCGGCCGCACCTTTCGCGCGGAGCTCTATGAAAAGCAGTACCGCAACCTGCTGCGCCAGCCCTCGCTAATGGCCTGGACCGATGGCGGTGAAGGCCATGCCCGCGGCCTCGACCTCTTTTACCGCGACCGGGTGAGCGTTAAGAACCTTGACTATTGGGTGACCTATGGCTATGTGCACAGCCGCCGCAGCATCCGCGAATTTGCGGAAGCGGTTCAGCCCAGCTTCGCCCCCACGCACAACCTCAGCATTGTAACGCGCTACTGGATAGAGGACTGGCGCAGCATGCCCGGGGCTACCTTTACGGCAAATAGCGGCATGACTTACCACAACCCCAACCTGGCAGGAGCGATGAACAGCACTTCACCCGCATTTGCCACGCTGGCCATCAACTGGAGCTACCTCTACAAAGACAACCTGATACTGCACGTGGCCGTGAACAACGTCCTGGGCCGCGACAACATATTCGGTTACCAATATGCAGACAGTCCTGATGCGCAAGGCCAATACGCCGGATTGCCTTTGGGGCAGCCCGCACCGCGGTTTTTCTTCATAGGCGTGTTCTGGACGCTGTCGAAGGACAAAGGCGCGAATCAGTTGAATAATTTGTAAAAGAGCATATTTAGTAAAAACCAACAAATCAAAAACCAACAAACATGAAAACAACAATGAATATTTGGATTGCAGCAATTGCATT
>DAIRDH010000065.1:0-1496 GCA_036796255.1 Cryomorphaceae bacterium | reverse complement strand
AAAAACCAACAAACATGAAAACAACAATGAATATTTGGATTGCAGCAATTGCATTGATCATCGGAACGGGGGCTTTGAATGCCCAACCCGGAAAGTACCACATGGCCATGGGCAAAGCTTTTGGGCAAATGGGCAAGGCTGAAAATGCGGAGGGCTTTTTTCAAACCGCCGCCACCTTTGAGCGCATCATGGAAAGCGCCGAAACGGATGAGGAGAAATACTGGCCGCGCTATTATGCCGCGCTCAACCTCATCATTGGCAACTGGCAGATGAGCGATATCGCCCAGCGCGACCAGGTGCTGGACAAGGCCCTCGACCTCATCACGCCCGTGCTGAAAGAGCAGCCCAATGACGATGAATTCGAGACCCTGCGCGGTTACGCCCTCATGGCCAAACTTTCGGCCAATCCGCAAGAGCGCGGTCAAAGCTACTCGCCCATGGTGTACGAAAGCTTCGGCAAGGCCATGGGAATGAACCCCAAGAACCCCCGAGCTATGGCACTCATGGCGCGGCAGCAATTGGGTACGGCACAGTTTTTCGGCTCCAAACCCGATGAAGCCTGCGCACTCGCTGAGCGAAGCCTGGGCCTTTTTGACGCAGAGCAAAAGGATGGCTATGCTCCCCGCTGGGGCCGTGACATGGCCGCAGAGGTAAGCGCTGCCTGTAAATAAATCGCACCGACCAACATAACATCAAGTCATGTCTTTCCTTACATTCGCTCCCACCATGCGCACACCTGAACCCTTGAAATCACTCGGTCGTTTCCTGATCCTCAATGCCATCATCGGAGGCGCAGTGACCTTGTTTTTCACCATGCACGGGGATACATCGGCCAAAGTCATCTTCTACAACTTCAGCTACAGCTTTATCATGAGCTGTGCGATGAGTTTTGGGATAGGCAGCCTGATTCGCTTGACGCAAAAGAGGTTGGACTGGTTGAAGTCGCCGGTCAAGCGCTTTTTCTTTGATCTTTTCGCCATTACCACTTATGCCTTTGCAGTGAGCGCTTTGGTGTATTACATCTTTGGTGCCTTTGTATTCGGATTTATCGATCCGCGGAATGTGAGTGCGGCACTCATTGCACCCAACACCATTGTCCCGACAGTGGTGGCCTTGGTGGTGAGCATGTTTTTCACCGCCAAGGCCTTCCTGGAGCAATGGAAAGCCGCCGCGCTCGAAGCCGAGCAAATGCGCAACGAACGCCTCAAAGGTCAGTACCAAAGCCTGAAGGATCAGCTCAACCCGCATTTCCTCTTCAACAGCCTCAACGTGCTCAGCAACCTCGTGTACGAAGATGCCGACAAAGCCAATGCCTTCATTGAGAAACTCTCCCGGGTGTACCGCTACGTGCTTGAAGTGCAGGAGGAAGAGCTCGTTCCCCTTTCGCGTGAGCTCGACTTTGCCCGCAGCTACCTTGAGCTACAGGAGCTCCGCTTTGGCGGCAAATTTGGCTACAGCATAGCGGTTCAGGATGCCGAAAGTGTGTGGTTGCCCCC
>DAIRDH010000064.1:13380-17051 GCA_036796255.1 Cryomorphaceae bacterium | reverse complement strand
CAGTATGCACCAGCCACTTGAGTTTATGGTAAGACTCTATTGAGTGTCAGATTTCAAGACCTGATCGCGCCGTTTCGCGAGGTAGTACACGGTACCAACGACCGCCCCACCAAAGCCTTGCTCGATCATTTGCCAAAGGAAATCAACCACAAGATGCTCGGTGCCACTGCCTTTAAATGAAATGCCCAGTACGAAAGCGATGAGGTAGATGAAGAAGCCCATTGAGAGCCCCATCAGTGAACCCTTCAGCCTTATCCCAATTCCCATGCTGAGGTAGGTGTAAACGAAGGTGAGTGCAAATGCAATGACTACATATACCACAAGTGCCAGCAAGTAGAAAAGCCCGCGGGGTGAGGGAACATGCATTAAATCATTGAGCAACAATCCATGCCAGGTAAAGCTCAATGCGAGCATGACCAGGGTGGAAAGGCCCCAAGCGGTAAAGAAACGTCTTCGAAGCATCTGTTACAAATGTATCGTGTTGATTGCAACGGTGCAAGCATACATGTTACTTTATGCCAGTGAGAAATGAACAAAATGACTCTAAAAAGCTGATGGGCTACCGGTGAGTGCGGTAGGTCTTTACCAATGGTTTTTGTAATTAGTGAATAAATCGTGGTAAATTCGCTCTCAATGAGAAAATTTTTGGTTCTGTTCTTCTCGATGGTGCTGTTTTCCAGTTGTCAAAAAGACACGCCCACAAGTTGGCAGACGAACAATAGCCTTCCATTGACAAAAGGCCGAATAACGCTCAGCGATTTTGTTGAGGACAGTTTGATTTTCTCTGATAACAACCAACTACAACTTCGCTACACCAGCAGGATTTTTGAATTGGATCTCGATTCAGTTTTCCAGATCCCTGCCGACACGGCTGAAAAGATTTTCTCTGTGCCTGTGCTGGGCATTAACATTCCTGGTGGAAGTACGCTTTTGAATCAGGCTGATAATTTTGAATTCACCGATTTAGACATACAGCTCTCAAATGCCGGCTTCAAAGGAGGCCAATTAAAGTTGATCGCGAGCAATACGCTTGAAAGTCCATTGATATTCAATTACCGTGTACCGGGTGCTTCGCGCAGCGGAACAATACTTGAGATAGAAGTAGAGGTGCCCGCAGGCGAGATCGGAAATCCAGGGATGACTGAGTTCGGGCTTGATCTGGAAGGATATGACCTTGACCTGACAGGGGCTGATCAAAGTGAGTACAATATTTTAGAAACAAACTTCTTGCTGCGGCTGGCACCAAGTGAGGATGGCGCATTTGTAACCAACAATGACGAGGTAAGCCTTAAGGCCATTTACAGTGACCTCGAGATACGCTACGCAGAAGGCTATTTCGGCAGGGAGACTGCGCAAATTGAATCCGAGGGCATTTCAACGGGCTTGCTATCCCAGCTGAGCGGGGCGACGCTCATTCTGGAAGAAGCCCATGCTGAGATCACCATCACCAATGGTTTTGGGGCCGATTTCAGCGCAATGATCAACCAGTTTGAAGCGACAAATAGTTTCACTGGCGTGGGTACGTCCCTGACCGGTCCACTGCTCGGCACATCTCTCAATGTAACGCGTGCTTTGCGCTCGGGAAACAATATTACACCACAGTTCACTGCTGTAAGCCTTGACGAAGACAATTCAAACCTGACGCAGTTTCTTACCACGCTACCAGACTCTCTGATTTTTGGTGGAAGTGTTGAACTCAACCCCTTGGGAAATATCTCCAATTTCAATGACTTTATGACCGAGTCGAGCCAACTTACTGTCGACCTCGACCTGATGGTGCCCCTGCGTTTTGCATTGCAAGGATTGCGCCTCAGGGATACATTGACCTTTAACCTGAGTACCAATCAAATTCTGCCTTTGGATGGCATTTTGTACTGTACAGCCTACAACTCATTTCCGGTAAATGCAAGCATAAAGCTTCTCATTCTGACCCCTGACAATATTGAAATTGATCTGAATCCATACCTGGTGCGTGGCAGCGAGTGGTTGGGCGATCCGGATACCATCGAAATTTTGGGAAACGAAACCATGAATATGTTGGTTTTTGAGCTCCCTGAAAGCATTTTGGATATCTTGTTCAACTCAGGTCGGATCATTGCAGAGATCGATTTTAGTACTGTTGATTACCCCGAGATCATCACCTTGCGGGAAGATCAAGGAATCGATGTTTTTATTTCATCACAAGCCAACTGGAACATTGAAATTAAATAGGATTTTCATTTGGATGGCTATCCTGTTCGTGCACAATGCACTGGCACAGGATTTCATACTGCCTGATGGACGGTCAGTGCTTGTCGATAATGCGCCCAAATGGGTGGTAGAACTGAACGCCATGGGAATGCATCAAAGCAATGCCCTTCCCAACAGCATTGCCGACGCATTTCTCTTCGGTGGCCACATCGATGAAGGGATGAAAGACGCGCTCAGCAATAGCATGCGGGATGAAAACAGCGTTGGTGGATATTACACTACAGGTATCAATTTGATTCATTTGCCTGAAAAGGCCAGCTGGGGATATATGCTTTCCCTGAACACCTCCGGGATAGGTTCCATCGCTTTTACTGAAGATGCAGGCAACTTAATCTTCCGCGGCAATAGCCATTTCGGCAATACAGCGGCTGATTTATCTGACATCAGCTGGCTGCAGCAAAGCTTTCACAAGTTGCAAGTCGGAATGATACATGCCAGGAGCGGATCTTATATCCGCGCCGGAATATACAGCGGCGCATCTTTTGCTGACTTCGGTTCAGCTACCACTTCCTTAAGCACGCAATATGGGGCTGTACAAGGCCATACTTTTGCGGAGCGAATTCAAGTAATCACGGAGGATATTCAGATAAGAACTGCCACAGGCAATGGTGGGCTTTTCAGCAAAGGTCTTGGAATAGGCATAGATGCCAATTGGATAGTTCAAACGGAATCAGGGACTTTCACTGCAAGTGTTGCAGACTTTGGCTTTACGAGGTGGCGCCACATGGAGCGCCGCGATACTTCAGGGCAAGTGAGCTTTTCTGGATTCCGCGTCGATTTTAGCAACAGCGATAATCAAAATGCACTTGAGAATTTGACAGATAGCCTTGTACCATCCGTCCGTTCGGAGCATGGGGAATGGGAAATGCTTCCGGCCCATATTAGCCTTGGTTATATTTCACCGATTTGGCAAGACCACTTTTTTGCTTCTGTCAGCTTCAGATACCGACACATCATGAATGGGCAGCCTTCAGTCACAGCGTCCTTGCATTACACTTTTAAAGGAGACGGGTTCTTGTGGACCTCCGCAAGCTATGGTCATGGCATCCCCATGCAACTGGGTCTCGGTGTGCAGAAAACCGTATTTAAAACAGCCCTGATAGGGATTTACTCCGCCCATGTACCCGGTTTCTTTATGGCCAATGGGCGCTCGAGAGGGCTTTCACTTCAATGGATTCAACGCATATGAAATCGGTCATTTTCTTCTTCATTTTGGGCAGTGTGACGCTTCCAGCCATGGCACAGACCTTCTGGCAAAGGAGCTATGGTGGCACGGGCGATGACTTTGGCAGGGCCGTTGTGGAGGTGGCCGACGGATATATTGCCGTGGGTTCGAGCAATAGCTTTTACGACCCTTCCACCGATGTATATGTGATCAAAGTAGACCTCGAAGGAGAATTTATCTGGGGGCGAAATTTTGG
>DAIRDH010000064.1:0-13280 GCA_036796255.1 Cryomorphaceae bacterium | reverse complement strand
CAGGCCTGGGCTTTGCGGGTTGGGATGCCATTGGATTGGAGTTTGACAGTGTGGGATTTGATATTCCGGAATTACCGAAACCTCTACTCGGAGGTTTTGGCGAGGATATCGCCTACAATCTCGTTCCCACATCCGACGACGGTTATATACTTGTTGGTGAGACGTCGAGTTTCGGCAACAACACCCAAATGCTGCTTGCAAAAATCGGACCTGAGGGAGAGTTTACAAACGAGAATATCGACCATACGGACATTACCACTTCAGTGACATTTCAAAGTCAGGAGCGCACAGGGCTCAAAACGTATCCCAACCCGGCAAAGGATATGCTCAACGTAAGCTGGACGCCAACTTTAGGCTCCGAAGCAAGGCTTGCGATGCACAGCCTTGATGGCAAAAGCATCATTGAAACCGATCTGAGAAACGGCGGTGAATTCAGGTTTGGCAATTTAACCTCTGGAATTTATCTCCTCAAGGTGGGCAATGATAATTTTCAGACTGTGAGCCGCGTGGCCATTATTCGTTAGTGAAATACAGCCTCAGTCAATTACTTTAAACTCTGTGCGCCGGTTGAGGGCCCTGCCCTCTTGAGTGTCATTGCTTGCCACTGGCATTTCCTGTCCATAGCCTCTGGCCTCAATCCTGGCTTCATCAATGCCCAGAACGCCTACGAGATGCGATTTAACAGCCTCTGCCCTTCGTTCGGAGAGTTTCTTGTTGTAATCAGCACCACCCTGATTGTCGGTATGACCGGATACCTCAACCCGAATGTCGGGATTGGCTTTGAGAAATGATGCGAGCTGATTGAGTTCATTGGTGCTTTGTGATTTGAGCACATCCTGATCGGTGTCAAAAAATACGTTGCGCAATACGATCGCACTGCCTGCCACAGGCTTTTTCAACCTCACCTCCAGCGCATAAGGCTTGTTGGCTTCGGGCTGGTTGAGTTCGAAAGTTTCGGAGTGAAAAAGGTATCCATCCGCCTTTACCGATAGCCCATAGCTTTGACCAGTAGGCAAGGCAATGAGGAAGGTTCCGGTTTCCGCGTCAGAATTGAAGCGCGTGCTGTGCACATCTTTTTCAATGTCAAAGAGTTCAAGACTTGCCGCTACCGGTTCGCCAGTATTGTCGTCTACCACAATGCCCTCAGCATAGGTTACCGCTGTAGGTTGCACAGAAGTTGGCAGATCAAAGCTATACAAATCAAGGCCTCCAAAACCTCCATCGCGGTCGCTGGCAAAAAGGGCGATATTGCCATCGGGCCCTACGTGCAAGCTGTTCTCATCATTGTGGGTATTGATGGGGTAACCGAGATTTTCGGCTTGCTGCCAATTGCCTTCGGCATCGAGCCGCGACACGAATAAGTCCATACCCCCCATGCCTGGATGCCCATCAGAAGCGAAATACAGGGTGCGTCCATCGGGGTGAATCATCACCGATTCCTCACGGCCGGGGGTGTTCACTCCGGGACCGAGAGCCTGAGGCCTTGACCATCCGCGCTCGCCCAAGTCGTACGAGACGTAAATGTCTTGATTTTGAACGCCCTGTCTTGTGGCTATTCCCCGCACGAAGTAAAGCGTTTTGCCATCGGCCGAGAGGCTGGGTTGGGTCTCCCAATTGCGCGAATTGATGGCCTCGCCCATGTTCTCAGCCTTTGACCAGCTGTTGCCAACGCGGTAAGCGATAAAGAGGTCACAGGATCCAAAACCCATACGTCCGCGACCATAGTCGCCCATGATGTCACAGGCAGTGAATACGAGAATTCTGCCATCGGCGCTGATGGTAGGAGCACCTTCGTTGTAGATGGTATTGATTTCCCGCAAGGGCAGGCTGGGTTGCCATTCGTCTCCTTCCATTCGGCTCACGAAGAAGTCTTCATTGCGGCCCTTAAAGGCCTCGGGATCTTTGCGCAGGCGGGTGTAAAGCAAAACGCGTCCATCGGCAGTGAGACATGGATAGTATTCGGGATCTTCAGAATTGATGGCTGCGCCCATGTTGATGGGCTCGAAGGGCACCGGGTTCTGCATGGCCTTTTCGGCAAAATCGCAAGTAGCGATGATTTCAACAGCTCTTGCCACCATATCTGGCTGCACCCCACGGTATGATTTGAACTTATTCAGGTTCTTGCGGGCTTCGGCATAATTTCCCGATTTCAATTCAAGTGTGCCGAGAAAAAACCATGCGTTTGGAAAAAAATCAGGGTTGATGGCCACTGCATTTCTAAGGGCTTCGGCGGCCTGGTTGAGCTCACCTTCTTCGGCATAGAGTTCAAATTTTAAGAGGTATGCTTCCGCAAAATTGGGTTCTCGTTTCAATGCTTCGTCGAGCAGGGCCAATCCAAGTTCATTGTTTCGTGAGTTGATGGCTGTGAGCGCATTTTCGTATGATTTGATGGCCTTTGTATTGCTAACCGTGTACTTTTGGGCAAAAAGCCCTGTGGCCATCAAAAGCAGTAAAAACAGAATTGCTGTGCAACGTATCGGCATATTCAGCTATGGTATGTTCATGTATTTATGCGTTTGCAAAGAGATGGACCATTTAGGATTTTCTTTGATGTAATCAATGATCAAAGGCAACATCTCTCCGGCTTTGCTCCATTCGGGCTGCAGAAAAAGTCGGCACTTGTCATTGACTTTTGCTGCATGCTCTTCGGCCCATTTGAAGTCGTGCTTGTTGAATACAACCACTTTTAGCTCATGGGCCAAAGCGTATATCTCCGCTTGGGGGCTTTTAAATTTTTTGGGTGAAAAGCAAATCCAGTGCCAGTTTCCACTCATGGGGTGGGCGCCTGAGGTCTCGATGTGTGTGCGCAGCCCATTTTGCTGTAAAGCATCCGTGAGGCCATCAAGGGGATACATGGCCGGCTCACCACCCGTCACCACCACCACCTGGGTGCCGCTCGCCTTTGCATCGGCGGCAAGTTCCTCTACGTTGATTATGGGGTAGCCTTCAGTATACCAGCTCTCCTTGACATCGCACCACACACAACCCACATCACAGCCGGCGGTGCGGATAAAATAAGCCGGGGTACCAGAATGTGCGCCTTCGCCCTGGATGGTGTAGAAGCGCTCCATTACAGGAAGCTCAGCAGAAGTAACTTGTGGAATTGGGGAATGGGATGCCATGAAAAAAAAGGAAGCCCGTGCGAGAATTTGTGTTTAGAAAAACTCTAAACGACATGGTTGGAACTGCCACTTCGGTTCGGTAATCCTCTCGCCCCACGTAGGGGAACCCAACTGAGTTGGGCTGAGGCCCGCCCTTGCCAAAACGAGCTTGAATCCAATTTTAATCTTGTTAGTTTTTCAAACTGGTATTTCTCGCACGGGAGTTCGTTTACTTCCCTTTGATACGAAGGTAGTACAATAAGGCCAATTAACAAACCTAATCGTACAAGCTTATTTGCTGCTAAAGTGATCTTCCTTATCGGCAAAAAGGATATTGAAAGACGTGAGGGAACCGTAGGCCCTGCTAATGTATTGTTGCAGATGCACCTTGTCCTGATCATCGAGCTTGTTGTGGCTGTTGATGTTTTGCTCAAGCACCCTAAGTCGGTCCCGCACCATGACGATTTTATGCCAAAAAACATCGAGTGGCATCTCTTTCGATTGCAAATCTTTGTTGGCCGGTTTCATTTCCAGTGTGCCTCCCTTCCACTTCGCAGCGAGGTCGACCGGCTGTGAAATGTCCGACATTTCCTTGAGCACACGTTTAAGGGCCTTCTCGACCGTGGGCATGTCAAGCGAAGTGTCAGGGATACGGGCCCCTTCCACCACCTCAATTCCCATGAAGGTGCGGGAAATATGCTTATCGCCCTGGCCTTTGAAGTACACGGTGAGGGTTGAAACGTCGAGGTCAATCACAATGCCTTCGCCAAATGTGGGATGCTTTATGCGCGCACCGATGCCCAGTGCAGGTTCATTTAAATCCATAAAAATACTTTACTTAGTTATTACCAAGGGCTTCGAGCGCATGGCGCCATCGTGAAGCACACTCACAATATACACACCGGGCTGATAGTCGCAAGAAATGAAATCGGAAATACCTTGTTCATCTATCCAATTTGCCTTCCTGTTCAGAATTTTGCCACTCATGTCAGCCACGGAGATGATGACCATTTCAGCTTCAAAATCGGAAATTTGAATGCGAACGCTGCCTTGGTTGCTCGGGTTTGGGTAGAGCATAAAGTCCATCCTGGTATCTTCGGCTTCCTCTCTTATGAGGGTAACCACTTCAGGTGCATATTCAAACTTTCCGTTAAAGTCGACTTGCTTTACGCGGTAGTACACCCTGCCGGCTGGGGCTAGCTTGTCTACATATTGATAGCTAAGCTCTGTGACGCTGTTGCCAGCGCCCTCAACCACGGCAATGGTAGTAAAGTTGTGGCCATCGATTGACCTTTCGAGCTCAAAATAGTCATTGTTGATTTCACTGGCCGTGGCCCAATTGAGCGTATGATGCGCACCGTCAGTCGCGCCATTAAACCTGAGCCATGTTACAGGCAGCGGATTGATGGCATCGGTAGAACCGAGGGTAAAGAATACCTCGCTAAACGGTACTCCGCTAGCACTCGTAAATGTTCCAAGGTTGGCTACTGCGTCGAAATTGAATGAGGACTCCACTGCACCGGCGGTTTGCCATATCTGGTTTCCGTTGTCCCAATGAAGCACCACCAATTTTTGGTAGTCACCGGCTTCTTCAGCTACCACGGAGTTGTCGCCCCAGCTTAAGCCTACACGTGAAGTGGTAGCCTCTGCGGAGTTGCTGTTTACGCGCCAGTATTCCTGCTTGCTCACCGTGCGGATAATAAATGGATCAAAAGGGTCGAGGGTTGGAATCAGAGGCTCGACAACGGCTATCGTGTCATGGTATTCAGCAGTCCAGGTGCGGAGAGGCGCAGAGCGGCCTGCAAGCCTCAATGGGCGGTGGTATAGCCCACGACCAATAGGGAAAATTCGGTCAAGGTTGGCATTTGCACCTCCTGTCAGGGCCCATTCCATGGGTCCATTCACGAAGGAGTTTGCGCTCCCCCCTGTTGGTTCCACCACAACACTATTTGTTGTTAGTTTTATTAGACTGGTCGCTTCGGTATAGATTTTTCCTTCAGTAAGTCTCAAAGTGTGGTTTACATCTGCATTGTTTTGCAGGCGCAAACCAGCTGGGTTATTAATTTCCACAATGCGCAAGTTATTTGGCACAGTAAAATCGCCTGTCAGCAACTGCTCATCTTCTCCTGAAAAAATCAAGCTTCCGGATGCGGTTCCGCCAATGAAAGTTCCTCCGTTTCTGGTGAAATTGCCTTTCATCTCGGTTTGGCCGCCAGAGCCCACATTGAATGAGCCGCTGTTGATTACCACATCGCCATTAAAGCTACGCGTACCGGCATTGCCCGCGGTGAAGGAACCTCCAGTGAGTATTGCATCGCCGTTGATTTCCAGGTCGCCCTGGTTGGCATTGAAAGTTCCATTCTCAAGTAAGGCATCGCCTTCAACAATGAGTTTCGACAAACTGGATACGGTGAAATTTGGTCCGTCAACGAGAAAATCTTCACAAATCGTCACGTCATTGTTGGCCATGTTTCTTGTGCCGGAACCTATTAAAGAAACAGA
The DNA here is from genome assembly GCA_036796255.1 of Cryomorphaceae bacterium. Lineage (GTDB taxonomy): Bacteria > Bacteroidota > Bacteroidia > Flavobacteriales_D > Cryomorphaceae > T3Sed10-241. The sequence continues at coordinate 7,677 of DAIRDH010000064.1, read as the reverse complement.
TCTTGCTATCGGTAAATTCGAAAGCACTTCGTAATTGGCCGTTCCGGCAAATTCCAATTTACCGCCAGTGCAGGTGAGGAAATCATTGTAATTTCCATTGGGAAGATTGCCACTATTGACCAATCGAATTGTTCCTGTTCCCTCAACAATTCCAAGCCTGTGCAAGCTGTTGGCTTCGATTTCAAGTGTAGCATTTTCATCGATAATCGTTTTATAAAAAACAACTCCAGGTACATTGAAGCTCAATACATGGTTGTTCGCGATACGAACTTCGGCACCATTTGGCACACCTCCACCAGGTACTTCTTCGTCATAAGTTCCGGACGGTCCGGGTGTGCCCCCTTCATTTACGTTACCGTTCCTAATGGTGATAAACTTGGCAACATCAGCAGGAATGGCTTCATCGATACCAGCAAAATAATCACCAGTTACACCGTTAGCGCTCACATTATTAAAGCTAAATGTCAAGACATTCAGGGCAGTATTTAAATTCCCCAGACCTTTGAAAACGTCGCCATCAAGAATACGGGCAGTGAGGTAGTCCTCCTCCACATTTGTGCCTGTGACTGCCACATAATCCTGGTCATAATTCAATTCCAGGTCCATGCGCAGGTTGTTTCCAATATTGTCGGCCACCACTGCAAAATACATTTGTAATGCGTTATTGGGATCAGTTACCGCATTTTGTGCTGGCTGTACCAGCCTAAACAAATAGGTACTGGGGGTATCGCCACTCGAATAATTCACATCACTGAATATCAAACGTATTGGCATATACTTCTCCAACCCAAGTGGTACGAATAAATCTTCCGTGATATTGGCAGCGAGTGCCTTGCGCACTCCAAAATTGGTTAATGCACCGCCCGTGCTGATCATATTGTTTTGGCCAAAAGCATTGACCTGACTGATCACAGCGCTTTCGCCGAGTTCAAGCAAATTACCGTTCAGGTTAAATATTCCTCTCTTCATCCGCAAATCCCGTCCTATGACAAAACTATGGCCTGCACTCGCAATCTGCGTAATACCCGCCGGGTTGTCAGATGTCAAAATATCGATATATGAAGTCCCTGAGTTGGTACGCCTCAAAGTTTGTAATCCATTTCCATTCATTATTAAGCCCTCTCCGGAGCTAAAGTCTAACTCGCCATCAATATTCACCAGCCCTTTCGCCGTAAGGCTATGCGCTCCAAAGCTCATAATGCCCTGGTCGAGTTTAAAGTCACCATTGACAAGTAAATTGGCTTCAACTGAGGTGACACCCCCTCCCACTCTCTCAAATCTGTTGAGGTCAAAAACGCCTGCGCCTGAAAGCGTTCCGAGGCTGGAGTGGTTCACGATAAGCCTGCCGTTGATTGACTTCAGGGTGCCATTGTTCATGATGTCCCCACGCGTTTCAAGGTCAAAAACACGGGAGTCGAATGTACTTCCGGACGAAATTTCTAAATAGTCATCTATGGTTAATGGTGCGGTGTACAAACTTACCACTGGATCAGATCCACTGTCGTTGTTGATAATCAATGAAGGAATGATTACCGAAGATTGTATTCCAAAGTTTTTCATTGCAGCCCCTGAAGGCGAGGCGGCGCTTCCAATAATTACATCGGCAGCCGCGTTAAAATTGCTTATAGTGGGCTGAAGCAAAAGGCTGGGAGTGCTCGTGCTGTTGACTCCCCTCACAAGGATGAGCTGGCCACCTGTAAGGTCAAATCGACTTCCGCCATTTACTATTTCCAAGACTCCCCGGTTGGCATTGGGGGCATCGAAGATACCAACCCTGGTGATTCCGCCAGATTGTCTGAAATCCAGCACTCCCTGGGTGTTGGTGAGGCCCCTTCTGATCTGTGAGCCCACGTTCAACTGACCGCCATTGACTTCAATTTTCGCGGCACCACCAGCAGAATACTCTATATAGTTATTTTGCCCTTCGGTGTTTCCAAGTTCAAAGACACCGCCGTCAATCTTTAACAATCCCGCCAGGTTAAGCCCGATTTGATTGCCATTGATACGCAAGGTTCCATTGCCGAGGGCAATGCCCGCAGTAGAAGGAATGTTGTAATTTCGGGCGCCATTGCTCAGCGTGATTGCAGTAGATGGATGATTGATCGTAAGCAAACCATTGAGCAACTCAATGGGTTTCACTTCCTCATTGGCAGGTGCATTGACGTTGATGAGCGAGTTGAACGAGAAGCCACTTGACAAATTATTGCCTTTGTCGATCACAATGCGGCCCAGTACCGGGGCATTTCCCGCGGAATTGATAAACTGATGGTTGCCTGCCCCTTTCAATTCAAGCGATACGTAGTCCTGGGTGATATTGGAAAATAAATTGAGCCCTGTACTTGCCGGAGCATTTTGAATAATATTCTGATTTACCGTCAAGGTATGAATGAGCTGCGGGAATGCACTTGGGCTGAGCACCCCTACCTGGGCACCATCACCGAATATGCGCAAATCGCCGCCTACTGTTACGGTTCTGGGCGTACCCATAGAGCGAAAGCGGAAGCCGGGGCCAGAGCTAACCGCCTGGTATTTTGCCAAAATTAAATTTCGTCCCACCTGTATATTGCCCGAAACTCCGGTAGCGAGCCATAGCTTTGCATTACCCGCTATTTCAAGGTCACCACGTACCTTGAGGTTCGCGTTGGGCTGGGCGGCCGCATTGGTAGAACCATTGCTACCCGAGGTGACGAAAAAGTTTGGCATTTCGGAAGGCAGGTGATCCAATTGGAGGGTGGCAGATGTCGGAATCTGAACCATCACAATACTTGAATCTTCCACAAGAAAGTTTCCGATATCCACCACAGAGAGGTCTACGTTGCCCCGGAGGAGTATGGTTCCTTCGCCGCTGATGGATGCAACATTTTGAATCTCGGCGGTACTGGTAAAGCTAAAGGTCGGTCGCAGCACTGTGATATCAGCTGCTGCCGGGCCCTCCCAGCGTGGAAGACGGGTGCCGCTGGCAGTTTGAAGCGGAGTAAACCGCACTTCGGCGGCAGCCACACCGGCAGCCGAAGCTGCATAGGAATGCGGACGGCCTGTGCTCGGATCAAATCCAATAAAAGCAATATCACCGGCCTGCGGGTATTCGGTATTGCCACTCACGCCCGTGCCGTGATATTGATATGGCCCGGCACTTGGACCAAATTGAGCCAGCTCGTTCCAATTGGACCCAGTATTAAAGTCGGCATCCATCGTTGAGCTGCGGCTATAGAACACTTTGGGGCGGCCAAAAAACATGTCTTCGTGACCTGCGGTGTAGGCCGCATTGGTCAGCACGCGTCCCAGACCTGTTGAGGCGTTTGCCACGTCGTCGCCGTTGTAAAATATCCAACGGCTCCCGGTCACCACGTGACTCAGAGCGACGGGCAATTCATCAAATTGGCGGTCAAAAGGCGCATCGAAAAGCACCCTTCCAGCGACAAAGTTGGCAGCACTTCCCACCACGTCTTCATTGTTGTACTGAAACTGGTGGCTCACTCTGGGCAATGTTTCGAACTCGCTGTGCGACACCTTCCAGTGAAAAGCAAGGTAGTCGGCAACGGAAAGGTTTGCTGAGGCCAAACTGGAATTGACCGGAACAATGCGAATAAAGCCTTCGTCGTCATAGTCGTTGTTGACACGAACCACAGCAGGTGTGTATTTCACGTCAGGACCATTCTGAACCCCTAAAGGAAATGTGGTGTTTTGTGTGGGCAAACGGAAAATCACCTCAAGTCCACCCGCGCCGGCGCTTCCATCGGTGACAAAACACCTGTTGGCTGAAGGACTTCCTACACTTAAACCTCCTGCAGCGGACTCAACGCGCAATTTGTGAGACCCCAAATAGAAATTGCCGCTGAGCAATTGCATGGTGCGGCGCACCCGTAAATCGCCATTGGTAAGGGTCACACCATTTGCATTGTTGATTGAAAGGGTGTGGAAAATCCCATTGTCTGAAAATATTTCCTGTGGAGATGTTCCTTCCATTCTTACAATTCCAGTGGCTGTCTCAACGCCAAAAGCCTGGCGGTTGATTACATTGCCCAGGATGCGCACATGCCGGGTTACATTGTTGAAATAGCCTCGTTCTATATTGAAATCTCCTTGAACTTCCATGGCCATGGTGCCATTCCCACCCTGAATTTCTGCAAAGCGGGTTTCGTCGTTTTTGTTGACCACCACATTGTGAAAGGTTTGGGTGCTGCCCGTGGGCAAGGAAAGTATGCTATTGTTTCCTCCTTCGAAATGTGTGGTGTTCGTAAAGTGATCATACACTCCCCCATTTTCAACGATAAAATTACCGCGAATAAAGGCGTCTATATTATTGTTTCCAACAGATCGCATGCGGAGCGTAGGGCTATTGGTTCCTGTTATTCTAAGGCTATTTCGTATTAAAAGTGGTTGATCTTCGATGGCTTCACCAAAGCTTGTTCCGCCAGTTATCACGACAGGTCTGTTGGTTCCGGAAGCATCGCTACGCCTTACTTCCAGGTTCCAGAACGGGGCCCTACTTGTAATTCGGTAACGATCTGTAGTGTTTTTCACATCGGCAATCACTGTACCCCCACTTACGCTGGTTTGCTCAGGACTGGAATTAATGAAAATCAATCCATTGCCTGTGGGTCCGGCAACATGAAGCTCTCCCCCGGTCATTCTGAACAGGTTACCGGGGTAAGTAAGGCTAAAGGTATAATAAGTTCCCGCGGTTCCCCCTGGGCGGGTACCATCCACGTCAACCAAACCACCCGTGATGATAATTCCACCGACATTGGTAGGACCAAAAACTGATGTGCGAATCTGGTTTGCATATACCTCACCTCCATCCACTTGAAGTACTCCATTGGCCCTGGTAGTAACTCCACTGTTACAGTTGGCATTCAGCCTACCTGCGGACACACGAATTAAGCCATAAGGCACAATGGCTGTTGCATTACCCGGTCCGACGTCAGGGGCTCCTTTAGCCGCAAAACCGCCGTTGATCCAAAGGGCTGCGGTTTCATTGATATTGAAGTTGTTTGCACCTGTCTGAAGGGGCAAAAAGATGTGCTCACGAATTTCAAGGGTACCATTGATAAGCGATACGGATGTGGCTTGTGCACCGGTGCCTTCCGCGTAATATGGGCTATCACCCATATTAGAATTGCAGTTTCCAAACAGAGCGAATTTATTGGGACCATCGGCACTTATAGTAAGGACATATGTTGCGTTGCTCCCTTTATTGACGATGATGCGTGTGAAATATGAAATACCATTGGCAATCAAGCTTTGATTTTCTGTTGCGCTCACAAATCGGGCAAATACATGGCCTTGGGTTTCATTCGAAGTATAGTTTGGACTGGTTCGGTTTGTAAACCTTACATCTCCACCTTCGTTGGTAAAATCTTTGTGAAAAGTCCATGCATGCTGGCGGTTGGCAGCACTTACAGTAATGCGTCCATTGGACTCTACAAGTACGTTGTCAAAACTTTCCAGGGTTCGTGTAGCAGCCGCATTGTTGTTTATTTGGAACGTTCCGGTGTTGATCTCAAAAAATCCATTGTGCGTGAAGTTTGCAGCAAGAATCAAGGTTGCCGAACTATTGGTGAGGTTGATCCTAACCCTGTTCAGCAAGAGATTCATGGTTTGGGTAAAGCCACTTCCGTAAAATTCAGTGATTCCACCGGTTGAGGGATTGGCAAAATCGGCTGTATTTCCCGCAGGAAAATTGCCTATGCCTGATGATCCCGCACATCGTATTGTTCCGTTTCCGGAAATGGCGCCCATATTGTGGCCCGAGGTCGCGGCGAAATCAACTGTTCCAAAAACGCGGAGCGAGCTCTGCACCCTGTTGGTAAGGTTGGCTGTAACTGTGCGTCCGCTTCCCACCACGATGGCGTCGCCAAGTGCAGGAATATCACCACCCGGATTCACGTATGACGGAGCCGCGCTACCGTCAAGGGTCCAGGTAAGGGGTTCGCTCCAGTTGCCTGACTGATAGGCGTGCCATGTGCGGGATACCTGGCCATTCAGGCTGCTCAGTATATTGTCTTTTGTACCTAAGGTGTAATAGCCTGTATTGGGAATTTGACTGCCCGCAAGTCGAAACACCACTTCTTTGTCTTGGATATAGACTTCATTTACGGTACGGATAGCATAATTTCCTGTGGTTCCTGTGCGGTATAAGAGCACGTAATTTTCAGCATTGAAAGGAAACTCCCCTCCGATGCCTTCACCAAAGTCAAAGGCAATTTGAATATCGCTTCCATTACCCAATCCATCCTTTCGAAGGAACCAGTCGCGATTCCAACGTGCATCTACACCTGCCGGAAGGTTCGTGGTTTCAATACTATTGGTAGTATTATCGTGTGATCCAGACAAATAACCAAAATTACCCTGCAGGCCTCCGGGATTTGCACGCAGTACCAATCCGTCGGCCCGTGAGTGGCGGTGCTCCGAATTGCTGCCGTTGTCACGGGCTATACCAATTAAGCCTTCCCGATAGGCTGCAGGTGCGCCCAGCTTATCCCAGCCTCCGGTTCCACCGACATTGTATTTGTTTCTGAAATAGGTGTTGATCTGTCGCAAATGGGCTTTATTGACCGTACCGTCATAGACAAAAATCTCCGCCAACTCACCTTGAAAGGACTCATCGGTCACATAACCATCATTGAGCAAATTTTGAATGTGTCCGATGACCGCGGTTCCATTGGCTGCAGTACTCAGGCCATTCAAGACATTGCTCTCTGTAAATTCGGGAGCCCCCGTGCCGTTACTTCTATGCCAATATGTAGGATTGTTCACTCCATCCCATATAAATCCAGCATAGCGCCACACGTTATTGCTGAGGTTTCCGAGGTTGGTGGTGTGCTCCTGCCCATCAATCGTAAATCGGTTTTGGCCACCTGATTGTTTTGCCAGAATTTGGGATGGGTTTGCATCGGACTCCGCAAAAGAGAACATTCCATAATTGCCGTCTGCAGTTTTGAAAACATAGAAAATAGACACCCCCTGATTCTCGAAAGTCAGGTTGGCAAGGGTCATCCTATTGTTTTCCTTGTTGAAGAGAAGGTATGGCCGGCTATTGGGCCCGCTGGCTTTTAGCACAGGACTTGTAGCAGCAGTAGCCGTGAAGTGGTTGTCGTTGCCCGATTTATCAGGCCATACCAACACATTGCTCTCAGGAGCTACCGTTGGCGTACTGCCATCGAGCCAAAGCAAGAGCCTGGGCTGATTGTCGATGCCATCGGCATTTCCAATACCGAAAGGACCGTATTGTGCCTGTACCGTTGAGAGGAGAAAACATGCCAAAAACACTGAAAAAGCGAGGGCTTTTCTCTTACTTAAATACGCTGAAAATCTGTACATAAAATCGACAAATTGGTGTTTTCGCCGACCTTAGTTTAAGGGGTCGGGCAAATTCAATATTTGTCTGATTTAACGGAATAAGGACAATAGGGTTACCCTAAAATACTGCGCCATCTGCACTTTAGCGAAAGAAGCGAATTGCTTATGGGTTAAATCCTATGTTTAATCCACCCACAGCAGCGATTGTGCATACCGTAGAAAGCTTCAGCGTGCCACCAATTACTTGGTGATGACAAGGGGCTTGGAGCGCATGTCTTCACCGGCAAGTACCGAAACTAAGTATATGCCCGCCTGAAAGTTGCAAGGTATGTAGTCCGAAATACCCTGCTCATCAATCCACACCGCTTTGCGGCT
>DAIRDH010000063.1:14581-17390 GCA_036796255.1 Cryomorphaceae bacterium | reverse complement strand
GGCGGGCAAATGATGCACCGCATGGATATTGGCAGCCTATCGCCGGGGGTGTACATCGTAAGGGCAACCTGCGGTGATGAAGTACTCACGGAAAAACTCGTGGTGGCGAAGTAATCAAAATTGTTAAACAAAAGTATCCCCCAAGCCCGGCATGAATGGGTTTGGGGTTTTGTTTATTGTATTGATATATCCTGAGAGAAAAAAACACCTACCTCAACTCCCCAGCCAACTCCACATAATCCAAGCCATCAAAATTCCCAGAAGTCATCATCAGCAGGTTTTTGCCTTTCCAGGAAATGGCCTTGAGTTCATTAAGCAGGGTGGCTGTGTCGGTGTATACTTCCACATTGTCGGTGGCAAATGCAGCTTTCACCTCGGCTGGCTCGAGCTTGTCCAGCCTTTTGTGCTCGAGCACCTTTGGGTTGAAGTACACCAGGGCGCGGTCGGCTGTGGCCATGGCGCCTTTGTAGAGCGGGAGGAACTGCTTATTGAGGCTGCTGAATGTGTGAAGCTCCATACAGGCGATGAGCTCCCTTTCGGGAAACTGCTGCTTGAGCGCAGCCGTGGTGGCCTTGAGCTTGCTGGGGGCGTGGGCAAAGTCTTTGTAAAACACAAAATCAGGACGCTCGCTTACCAATTCAAGCCGCTTGCTGGCACCGCTGAAGGTGGAAATGGCTTTGAAAATCACCCCATCATCAAGGCCCATAAGGCGCAGCACCTGCAAGGCGCCCGAAATGTTTTGCAAGTTGTGTTGCCCAAATATCCTGAGGGGCACTTCTCCCCCATCAGTGTGCAGAATGCTCAGCCCATTGGCGATGTGGTGCGGATGGGTGTCGTAAGGATGGTAGCTGATGTCACTGCGGCCGCTGGCAACGAGCTTTTCCAGCTCAGGGTCGCCGGCATAGTACACCAAATGCCCGCCGGGAGCGATGCAATCGATAAATATCCTGAACTGCTCCACGTAATTTTCAAATGTGGGAAACACGTTGATATGGTCCCAGGCCACCCCGGTGAGCAGTGCGATATTCGGCTTGTAGAGGTGAAATTTCGGCCGGCGGTCTATGGGCGACGAGAGGTACTCATCACCTTCGATTACTGCCCAGGGCGCATTTGCTGTAAGGCGCACCATGCAGTCATAGCCCTCAAGCTGGGCACCCACCAGGTAATCGGTATCGACGGCGGCCTCGCGCAGCACGTGGAGCAGCATGCCAGTAATGGTGGTTTTGCCATGGCTTCCGCCAATGACGACGCGCTGCTTGTCGCGGGTTTGCTCGTACACATATTCCGGGTAGCTGTACACCGGAATGCCGAGCTCGCGGGCGTGGGCCAGCTCGGGATTGTCAGCGCGGGCGTGCATGCCGAGCACCACGGCGTCGAGGTGGGTGCCTATTTTTTCAGGATACCAGCCTTCTTCCGTGGGAAGTATGCCTTCGCGGTCGAGTCGCGAACGCGAGGGTTCAAAAATTTCGTCGTCGCTGCCGCTTACGTGCACCCCTTTTCGGGAAAGGGCGATGGCGAGGTTGTGCATGGCGCTGCCGCCAATGGCGATAAAGTGGATGTTCATGGGGTGAAGGTAGGGAGAGCGCGGCTAAGCTTGGGGCTGGACTGAATGCATTTTACACAGCGGCATGTTATTTCCCTCTTATACGCATTTGCTGCAAAGCCGATCAGCGGACTTCCAAAATGCGCATTGTGTATCTTCGCCCCAAATCTCAATCCCATGCGCATCTACCCCATCGAAACCGGCAATTTTAAACTAGACGGCGGCGCCATGTACGGCGTGGTGCCCAAATCCATATGGTCGCGCAGCAACCCCGCCGACGAGAACAACATGTGCTCCTGGGCCATGCGCTGCATGCTGGTGGAATACAGCGACCGCCTTGTGCTCATCGACACCGGCATGGGCGACAAGCAAAGCGAGAAGTTTTTTGGCTATTACTACCTCTTTGGCGATGCCACTTTGAAAAAGAGCATTGAAGCCTTGGGCTTTGGCATGGACGAAATCACCGATGTGCTGCTCACCCACCTCCACTTCGACCATTGTGGGGGCGCCGTAAATTACAACAGCGCGAAGGAGCGCTATGAAACGGCTTTTCCCAATGCGCGCTACTGGAGCTGCAAGGAGCATTGGCAATGGGCCACAGAGCCCAATCCGCGCGAAAAGGCATCATTTCTCAAAGAGAACATCATGCCCATTGAAGAGAGCGGTCAACTGCACTTTGTGGAGCGCGAAGGGCGCTGGAGTAAGGGAGATATATTTCCCGGATTCCGCGCTTTTTTCGCCGATGGCCACACCGAAAGCCAAATGATTCCGCACATCGACTACAAAGGCAAAACCATCGTGTACACCGCCGACCTCATTCCCTCTGCCAGCCACATTCCCCTGCCCTACGTGATGGGCTACGACGTGCGCCCCCTCCACACCATGGAAGAGAAAGCCATGGTACTGAAAGCCGCCGCAGAGCAGGATCATGTGTTCTTTTTCGAACACGACCTCCATACCGAGTGCGCCTTGGTGGAAATGATGGAGAGGGGGGTGAAGTTGAAGGAGGGGTTTGATTTTTCGGATATTGGGTAGGCGGTTGCGCTATTGGGGCTAAGGATTCTTTTCCCACTATCGGTGAATTTCAACAGGCATGCTGAAAGAGAAAAGTTAGAAAGTTAGAAAGTTCACAAAGTTGGAAGGTTGGAAGCCACCTCGCAAGAGCCCGACCTGTCGAGTTTCCAAAAATCCGACAGGTCTAAGTTGGCAATGGGATGAAGTCGGCAGGTCTTGGAGCGTTGTGGGAAGCTTTGCTCGGACTCGATG
>DAIRDH010000063.1:0-14481 GCA_036796255.1 Cryomorphaceae bacterium | reverse complement strand
GGGATGAAGTCGGCAGGTCTTGGAGCGTTGTGGGAAGCTTTGCTCGGACTCGATGGTTAGACCTGTCAGGTGTAAAAGAAACCTAACAGGTCTTGCCCAGCACGGAGCATTGTGGGAGGCGCGACCTGTCGAGTTTCCAAAAATCCGACAGGTCTAAGTTGGCAATGGGATGAAGTCGGCAGGTCTTGGAGCGTTGTGGGAAGCTTTGCTCGGACTCGATGCTTACACCGAGATTGTCGCTTTCTACTCGGGTATTGCGCTTTTCAAGCGACTGCTTTGGCTCTTGAATCCTAATGCGTTTGAGTCCTCGCACTGAAAGTTGATACACTTGTTGCGGGAGGTCTCTGCCGCATCGGGGCGGGCAGTGTAAAAAATCGAGATAAGGGTTTGAATGATGCAGAAAACGAGGTAACTTTGGTTTAAATGTTTGAAATGAGCCAAAGAAAATTATCTTAAATCAAAGACCTATACAGGGGTTATTACTATAAAGTGCTTACATTTTCAAGTTGGCTGAAACCATTTGAAAAGAAATTCAACAAAAAGACGAAATGCGCACAGTGAAAATCAAGGTAAGCGAAACCGACTTTCAAAAATATCAATTGGGAAATGACGAAATCAAATTTACGGATTTGGTGGAGTTGATAAGCAGAGAATATGCCCGCAAGGCACTGCTGGAATGCAACGATATCGCAGAAAAGGTGGGGCTATCCAACATGACAATGGACGAAATAAACGCTGAAATCAAAGCGGTACGGGATGCAAAAGCTGATTCTTGACACCAATGTCATTGTTTCGGCACTCATCTCAAAGTCTATTCCGAGCAAGATTTTGTACGAATTGATACTACAAAGAAAAGTTGAACTATGCCTTTCGCAAGAAGTATTTGCTGAATATGTAGAAGTATTGAACCGGGATAAATTTTCAAAATTCGTTGACTTTAAGGCAAAAGCAGAAGTGGTTTTAAGCAAACTCAATGAAATCTCAACTTTATACCGAACCGACAGGAAAGTAGACATCCTGACTGATACGAGTGACAACAAGTTTTTGGAATTGGCGGCAGTAAGTGCTGCAGACTATTTGACCACAGGCAACACCCTTGACTTTACAATAAAGGAATTTGAGTACACAAAAATTTTGACGCCGAGAGAATATTGGGATCATTATGCACCGCAGGGGTAAAGAATTCAGCCTACACAAACCTGTTGGGTTATGACTTACAACGAAGACCTTAAAGGCTGAAAAAGAACGGTAAGATCAGGTTGGAAATCAAAATCGAACAGGGAGCAAAACTCCTCCAACCCCTAATCCAACAATCCCCCACTCAACCGCAGCAAATCGGTCTCGGCCATTTTGGCTTCGTAGGCCGCCTGAATGAGGCAAAACTGGGCATTGATCGATCTACCAATTATTTCAATGGGTTCAACAGTGATGGCGGCAAATGGCTCTAAACATTTAAACTAAGGATCATTCGAACGGCCCTATAGCGCTCATTATCAGCATAAAAACAACTCATCTTTTCAATTAAATCTGAATCGACTATATTTGAAGTGAATTGAACCAATCGAATGCCTTGAAACAGTTAAAAAAATCAGTACTTCTACTGGCAGCAGTCATTATTTCCTATTGTTCTTATGCTCAGCCTGAGCGCATCACAGATCAATGGAACCCTGATCTAAAAATAAAAGACCTCTTCATGCATCCCAATGGGGAAAGCATTTTCATGGTGGGTGATTTTAACTACTGGACCAAATTTAAGCCCTATGCATCTGTAATTGAACGCTCGAATAACACGCCCGTGCCAGTGGAAGATTTTCCCGGAGGAGAAGTAATGGACGTAATTCCAGATGGTACAGGTGGATGGTATGTTGCCAGTAATTTTGACATTTATCCTTATGAATCACCAAGCGGACTGCTCCATATGGACTCTGCCATGGTTGCAAAACCGGGATTTCCTATTGTGAATGGCACCGTCAACACCTTGAAGTTAAGGGGCGATACCCTTCTTTTTGCCGGCTCCTTTACCTCGGTAAATGGACAAACACGTGTAGGATTGGCCGCCATTTCAGTGACTACTTTAGAGCTGTACGATCTTGATGTAAAAATAAATGGCGCGGTCAATGCGATGTCACTTTGGAATGATACCCTGTTTATAGGCGGTGAATTTGACGCCATAAATGAATTCGGAAGTTACGGAGCGCCACTTGATAAATTTACCGGCGATGTTGACGCATATGTCGATCGACCCAATAACGTAGTAACACGCTCCGCACCCGACGGCAATGGAGGTTGGTTCATTGCAGGAGAATTCACCGCGGTAGATGACAGTGCGCGGCTAGGACTCGCTCACTTAAATTCAGACGGCAGGGTTTCTGCATGGAGGTGTGACCTCAAGAATGAGTTGGGCCTATCAAATGTTGAAGTAAACGCCCTCGAGGTACATGGTGATCACCTGTATTTGGCTGGGCAATTTCACAGTGTTGGTGGGGTGATACGGAAAAATGCAGCACGCATTCATAAACTGACAGGGCAAGTAGATACTTGGAATCCCAACTTATACGGAAATCCGCTTTGTTTTGGCTTTGGAACAGAGTCGCTCTACATGGGGTGGCAAAGCGGTTTCAATAGTGTAGGGCAATGGGTTACCAATGGCGGATTAGTGCAAGCCGACAGTTCGAAACTCACTGCACTTTCGCAAGACATCGATGGCGAAATCTACCTGAGCACCTCAGATCAAAGTGGCGGTTTCTTCATTGCCGGAATGTTTGACCACATAGGCGATAGCGCAAGGCATAGATTGGCCCAGCTTGATGCCGATGGGGCTGTTACTGCTTTTAAGGCAAATTTACCACCGGGCTTCACCTATCCCATTAGCGCCTTGGCATTTCGAAATGATGTGCTTTACATTGGCAACAATGCCGCTGCTGAGCCCTTGGTAGCTGTCGACATGCAGGGCAATCAAGTGGCTATTGATTTCGGTGGGATTGGTGCTTCTTCAATCAATTTGCTCAAGGCGATCGGAGACACCCTCTTCATTGGTGGCAATTTTGGCAACACTTCCGGCGGCTCAAACCATTCATCGGTCCGAGCCATCTCTTTGCTTGATCATGAATTGTTGTCGTTGTCTCCCGCATTGGATGGCGCTGTTCAGGATCTTGAGCTGGTCGGCGAAAACCTTTACCTCGCCGGCAATTTTAACTCAATAAATCACTCGTCGTATGGCGCTGTATTGGCTGCGGATGGCCTTGACAATGGCAATGGTGGAATGCTCACGAATGGACCTGTGCTTGAATCCATAGGTGATGGTGAAGGTGGCTTTTTCATATCGGGCAGTTTTACTGCATTGGCCAATGGAAATGGCTGCGAAGGAATGGCCCACATAGATTCCAATGGAAATGTAACATGTTTGGATTTCGTGACCGATGGCACTGTCCGTGCCCTGTTGGTCAAAGGAGACACCCTTTTCATTGGGGGCGCTTTTTCAGAAGTCAATGGCATGGCCCGAAGCCATTTTGCAGCGTGGTCCATAAGCAATGGGCAAGTCCTTGACTGGGCTCCAAGCTTCAACAATCCTTTGCGTGACTTTGGTTTTTTCAACGGCGTCCTCTTTGTGGGTGGTTTATTTACCGAGGCAAATTCACAAGCACGTCTTAGGCTGGCTGCCTTCGACCTCAGCACCCATGCCCTTACTGCATTTGCTCCATCTATAAATGGTGATGTGTACGCACTTCATGTCCATGAAAGCGAACTACTCATTGGAGGCGGATTTTCGAATGTCAACCTGACCAGTCGTGGGAGATTGGCTTCATTTGACTTGCTTACCATGAATATGACGGGCTGGAATCCAAATGCCAATAATGCAGTATGGGATATTGTTTCCTCAGAGAATCAAATATTCGTTGGAGGAGTTTTTCACACCATTGGCGGAATTACGCGCCATAGATTGGCCGGATTCGACGTAGGCTCTGCCAGTCCAAACAGCCTCTCTGCCCCATTCAACACCGCATCTCATTTCGTCACTTCCCTTGCCACTGATGGAGATAAACTCTTGGTGGGAGGCGTGTTTGGAACCCTCAACAATGGCAACTTCCGCGCATTCGATTTGCAAAATAACCAAATCATCAGTTTGCCATTGGCAAATGCCAGGGTGAATTGTATTGCCCATTCGGGCGATAAGTTTTTCGTCGGAGGCGATTTTACCAAATTCTCCGGACAGGCAACATCAGGTTTGTATGGCTTGAATTTGGCTACTGGAAATCTTCTCGATTTCAACCCCAGTTTCTCAGGAAATATTTCGAGCCTCAGCTCGGTAGGGAATATACTCTATGCCGGCGGAAGGCCTTTTTCTGTGGATGGAAACCAAGTGGGCAAATTGGCCATTTTCGACCTCACAACTGGCCAAGTTGTGAACAACACAACGTATTTCAATTCAGCCCCTTACTCCCTTACAGCCATTACAGCATTGCACCGGCATGAAGATAAAATTTTCATAGGGTTGACTTCGACAGATCCTTCGCTGTCATTTAACCACCATACCAATTTTGCCTTTTGCCTCAATACAATTGACAATGAACTGACGGATTTTGATCCCAATGCCATTGGGGACGTAAAAACGATTTCTGCCAATGGCGATGCTGTCTTCATTGGCGGAAAAATCGAGCACATGGGTGGCACCCGCATTTCATCCTTTGCTGCCTACGATTTTGAAAGTGGCAATTTCCTCCCAGACCAACTTGTGTTTAACTTTGGTAGCATCTATTCTTTGAAAATCCATGGCGACTTGATCTTTGCCGGTGGCAACCTCATCAGTGCCGGTGGAGGATCTCAAGAAACGCTGGCGGCGTATAATTTCGACACCCAGCAAGAAGAAGTACTGCAATTCTCATCGGGAGGATTGAGTGGTGCGATTAGGGATATGTACATCTACAACGATATGCTTTACTTCGGAGGAAATTACATGGGTCAAACTTTCAAACACGCAGGAGCAGTTGACCTTAACACCAATCAATTCGTACAACTCGACCTCCCACTCCAACTGGTAAATGGGCAGATTTATGCCGTGCGAGCTGATGATTCAGGGCTCTACATCGCACATTCAGCCAGCAATGTGATGGGTACTATGCGCTACGTTTCTGCTTTCGATATCGACACCTATGAACGCATAGACGGTTGGGAAATAGCAACCTCCGGGGGCCAATATCCAATCATGACCACATTGAGTTTGCAGGATGATAAGCTTTTCATAGGCGGAAGGAGCAAACTGATCAGCAATAGCAGATTTGCCAATCTGGCCAGCATAAGCTTGAGCAGTGGGCTGGTGAATGATTGGAAGCCCATGGCAAATCAAAAAGTAAATGCACTCCTTGCATTGGACAATGGATTATATGTAGGGGGCGCCTTTACCCAGATCAACACTATTGCTCCGAGTGCTAAATATTTTTCTCGATTGAGTAGGAGTGCCAATCAAGTGAACGCCCCGGTCTTTTTCCAGGCAATCAAAAATGAGGTGTATGATATAGAGTACCTACCGAGCAGCGAACACATATACGTATCGGGCACTTTTACCACCTCAGACGGCTCATCGGGCAACCACCTTTTAGCTTTTTCAAAAGAAACAGGCATGCTGGCATCTGATTGGCAGGCGGGACCACTTGAGCGCCCCGTCCACCTTACGCTCCACGACGACTCCCTCTGGGTGCATGACGCCATATTTGGACAATTCGAAATCAACTATATACGCAAATTGCTCCCTTCAGGAGCTTTCTCTAACGACAGCATCCCTTTCTTCGGTAGCAAAGTCCGCACCTTGGCATTTCAAAATAACCGGATTTTCGCGGGAGGAAATATGTACGGAGCAGGAGGAATTCACAGACACAGAATACTCGAAATAGACGCTGCGACGGGTGAGCTCACTGATTTCAACCCAGGTGTTCATTTGGATGAAATCCTGAACGTAGTATTAGAAGGCGATAATTTGATTCTCTTGGGAAAGATTGACAACAAATTTGAAGTGATGGGTATTGATGTCAATACGTATGAAGTGCTACCCGAATTCGAACATGTCACCTTCAATATAAATTACAATGACGGTCGTTTAGAATTGCACAATGGAGAGATATTTTATCAGTTCAACTGGGAATTCCGAAGAAAAGATGCACTCACTGGTGATGAGCTGGACGTGCCCAATCTTGTCCCTACGTTTGCTGAGATGCACCCTTCCAATGATTTTCTTTACGGTAGAAGGCGTCAGTTTGGTGGCCAAAGCAATGAGCATGATATTTTTTATCGAATGGATATAGAAGGGGCAGAGTTTACAGACTTCGATCCCGTTTTCAATGGCTTGGTTGACAATATGGCCGCCTTGAATGGAAAAGTTTACTTTGCTGGTAATTTCAGTGAGGTAGATAACATGCCCATTTCTGGTCTAGCCCGCGTGGATGGCGCCACCGGTATTGTGGATGACTGGACAGGAGTAGGTATTCCCGAAGGTGAGCAGCTAAAGATTCATTCCACAAGTAATTCGCTCTTTCACTCAATGTTTGTTTCTGACCCTATGAATTACTACAGCGAATTTCGACGTGTTGACCTTGAATCAGGAGCAATTTCTGATTGGTCTTTAAATGTAAATGCCGACGATGTGATTGAGGTTGGTAGTCGGCTATATGTAGCAGGCTTAGGATACGGCAAGCAAAATTTATATAATAATCTGTTCACTGCTTTCTTGCTCGATACCTGCACTACCGAAATGAATTGCGCCAACGTTAGCGTCTATCTCAACGAAGATGGCGAAGCAAGTATCGATGTGGTTGATATCCATTCAGGGACTGTCTCTGAGTGTGCTATCCAGAGTCTTTCTCTGAGCCAACAAAGCTTTACTTGCGATGATCTGGGTGAAAATGAAGTTGATCTTACGGCAGCGTCGGCCAATGGATCGCCCAGCACTTGTACAGCCCAGGTTATGGTACTCGATACCATCAATCCTGTTTTTGCCGTCGAGGAAATGATTTATGAAATTCCTGAAAATGGAAGCCTTGAAATTGATCCCGCTGATTTTATTCTGGATATGCATGACAATTGTGGTATAGCTTCTCTTGACATCATTGGTCAGATCACATTTACCTGTGAGGATCAAGGCGAGGTGATAGAAATTCAAATTGCTGTAACAGACCATTCAGGCAATCAATCTGTAATACCAACTTCTGTTTCTATCCTTCCATCTTCAGCTTGTTGCAATGCAAGCGCTTCATTTGAGTTTAATCAAACTGTAGTCTGTGAGGGCCAAGTAATAGCTTTACCTATTTTGCTGAATGGGACGGCTCCTTTCGAGATCACCCTTTGGGATAATAATGATACGCTCACATTCGCAATAAGCGCCCCTGAAGTTGACTCTATTTATGTAAGCCCTCTTATAAGCACCACCTACCAAATCATTGCAGTGAGTGACTCAGAGTGTACCGCTTTAGCCGAAAGCGCTTTTGAATTAATTGTTGATCAAGCTTCTACAGCTGGCCCTGATCAGGACATCTCGCTATGTGCTAATGGTGAGGAGGTACAATTTATTGATTACCAACACCCAGAGGCAAGTAGCACTTCTGTTTTCTCCCAAGTGAGTGGAGGCATTGCTTCAAGCAGTCTATCTGGAAATTACCTCTTGATATTTGATAGTCAAGCATGTACTAATGACACCGCGCTTTACCATTTTGATTTCACAGATCCAGGGCTTGCTTCAAATATTTCGATATTCTGTGACCAACCCAATCCTTATGTATACGAGGTAAGTTTTGATGTAATTGGAGGTACGCCCCCCTATGCTTCAAGTACTGGGGAATTTACAGGAAATGCTTTTTCATCATTCCCCATTTCAGTTCTTGACGAGCCAGAAACCATCATTGTGGTGAGTGACAACAGTGGTTGTGAGTTTACATTGGAAGCCACAATAGATGATACAAATGGTAATGGGGTTTGCGATCAGGGAGAAATTGTAGGTTGTATGGATCCCGCAGCCGCCGACTTCAATCCATTTGCCACCAGCCCAGGCGTATGCATGTACTCGTATCAACCCCCTATCGAGTTAACTGATGAACTTGACAGCGGGGTAGATTTAGATGGCATTGCCGAACATGACAACCCAATAGTAAATCCTGAAGATACTTGGGAAATATCAATTTACCCAAATCCCATCGCACTAGGAAAACCTCTCAACGTTTGGTTTCAGAAATTTTCAACGGAACTGCCTATTAGCATTGAAGTGAGAGATATTGCAGGACGACTCATTCAAAGCGAAGTTGTTATCCCTGAGTTGGGTGACTCCCGAATATCACTGAATCATGTACAAAGCATAAGTCAGGGCGTCTATCTGATAAGCTTTCAAAATGAATCAAAGAGAATTACTGAATGGTTAATAGTTCTGTAGAATTTCTCTAGAGGAAATTTCGATTCTATAGGGGAATCGTGTTTCTACCACAATCCTTAAAAACAAAACTCCTCCAACCCCTAATCCAACAATCCCCCACTCAACCTCAATAAATCCGTCTCGGCCATTTTGGCTTCGTAGGCTGCCTGGATAAGTCTGAATTCGGCATCGACGCTGTTGCGCTGCGCCTCGCGCAGTTCCAGGGCGTTGATGCTGCCAAGGCGCATTTGCTCTTTGGCGATGTCAAGATTTTGGCCGGCCACTTCTACATTGCGGCGCTCAAGGTCGAAGAGTTGCCGTGCAGTGAGGTAGGTCTCGTACACCCTGTAAAGCTCGCCCTTTAACTGCAGCTCGCGCTGCTCAAGGCCTATCTGGCCCATCTCCGCGCGTATCTTGGCCACTTTGGCTTCGCGGCGGTTGTTGAAGCCGCCAAACAGGGTCCACCTGGCGGTGAGTCCGTAGGTGAATCCACTCAGGCGGCTCTCCACAAGGAAGCCTGCCTGCTGCTCGCTGGTTTGAAAATTGTACAAGCCCTGCAAGGCAATTTCGGGGTAGTAAGCCGCTTCGGCAACCTTCTGATCCAGGGCGGCGATGCGTGCCTCATTTCTGGCAATGAAGAGGTCTACGTTCACAGCATAGGCCTTTTGCGCCACCTCCTCATGTGGCATGAAGGGGCCAAGGTCGATGGCTTGCTCAAGTGCGAAGTCAATAGAAGGGTCACGGGCCATAAGCTCATTGACCACACTCTTCATTCTTTTGAGCTCCAGCTGCTGGCGCACCAGGGCAGCACTGTCGGCGTTGAGGTCTACACGTGCCTGAAGCACCTCGAGCCCTGAGCCTGAACCCAGCCGGCCGCGCTCTTCTGTAAACTGAAGGCGCTGGCTTGAGACTTCAAGCGCGCTTGCAATGGCGGCAATCTGCCGCTCAATGGCCATGGCTTCGTAGTATGCGGCCAGCAATGCGGCGATGGCGGTTTCCATCTGCACGCGCAGGCCGAGCTCTCCCTGCTTTTCAAATATCTCAAGCCGTTGCTTTTCATTGACTACAGCGAAGCCACCGAAAATTGTATAATCCATTACGGCCGCCAATCCAAAACGCTGGTTTTCGAGGCCCTCGCCCTCCTGCACATCTCCGCTCACAAATACAAAACGCGTGTTGTTCAAATCGCGTTCAATGTCGGAGGTCACCACCACGCTGGGAAGCATTCCTGCATTGCCTGCGGTATTGTTTTCGCTTTCTACTTCGGCCATACTGCGCGCTATGCGGATATCAAAATTGTTTTCGATGGCCTGCACCTTTGCTTCTTCGATGCTCAGCATTTCCTGCCCATTTGCCGTAAAGGCAAAGAGTATCAGTGCCAGGAGGATGGCTGTCAAATTAGTGTTCACCGTCATCATAAATCGTTTTTCGCCTCGACATATAAGTGTACAAAGCAGGTATTACAAAAAGGGTGAGCAAGAGTGAGAAGAGCAATCCGCCGATGATCGCAATCCCCATAGAGGTGCGGCTACCCGCCGATGCGCCAAGCGCAAGGGCGATGGGCAATGCACCGAGCACGGTGGCGAGGCTCGTCATCAGGATGGGCCTGAGTCGGGAAGCGGAGGCATCGAGAATGGCTTCCATAAGCGACATGCCTTCTTCGCGTCGCTGGTTGGCAAACTCCACAATGAGAATTCCGTTTTTGGTAACAATCCCAATCAGGACGATAATTCCAATCTGGCTGAAAATATTGAGCGTGGAGCCGGTAAGCCAAAGGGCCAGCACCGCGCCTGATAAGGCCAGGGGAACCGTAAACATGATGATCAAAGGGTCAAACCAACTTTCAAACTGGGCTGCAAGTGTGAGGTACACCAGCACGAGTGCGAGGAAGAATGCGAAGAGCAGCGTACGCGAGCTTTCCGCAAAATCGCGTGAAGTGCCCGACAGATCGGTGGTGTAGGTTTCATCGAGGACTTCATCAGCAATACGTTCCATCTCTTCAATGCCCTCTCCAAGGGAAACCCCGGGAGCAGTATTTGCCGAAAAGGTAGCCGACACGTAGCGGTTGAAGCGGTACTGTTGTGGGGGGCTGCTGAGCTCAGAGATGGTGATCAGGTTGTCGAGCTGTACCATCTCACCGCGGTTGTTGCGCACGAAGCTGCTGCGCAAGTCGAGCGGATCATTGCGGCTGCCATCTGCCGCCTGGGCAATCACCTCATACTGCCTTCCGCGCATGATAAAATAACCGATGCGCTGGTCGCTAAAATACAGCTGGAGGGTCTCCGCCACATCGCGGATGGAAACCCCAAGGTCTTGGGCCCGCTCGCGGTCTATATGCACATTGAATTCGGGCTTGTTGAATTTCATGTCTACATCCACTACCGCAAACTTATCGCTGGCCTGGGCCATTTCCATAAATGGGGTGATGGCATCCCGGATTTTATCCGGAGTATTGGCCTGAACCACAAATTGCACTGGCAGTCCACCGCGACGGTCGCCAATGGTAGGTTCCTGGGTGATGAAAACACGTGCCTCCTGTGCGTTTCTAAACTCAGCCGAGAGGGCATCTACAATCTCTGATTGTGAGCGCTCACGCTCCTCAGGCGAAACCAGATTCACACGCACAAAGCCGGTATTCACTGCACTTACTGCACCAAATCCCGGCGAGGTTACCGATAGGATGCCATCCGCTTCAGGCAAAGCTTCCGACTTTTCAATCACCGTGCTGAGGAAATCATTCATGTAGTTGAACGAAGTGCCCTCAGGCGCCGTGGCGCGAATCACGAAGCGGCTGCGGTCTTCCATGGGCGCCAGTTCCGATTGCAAGTTCATCCCAATAAGGAAGATCATGGCTATCGATGCCGCCATCAGCACAATCGCAAGCCAGCGGTAGGCCATAAATTTGCCGAGAAGGCTTGAATAATTGTCTGTAAGCGCGTTGAAATGACGTTCCGTTTTGCGGTAAAAGCGGCCTTTGTCGGCGCCTTTCTTGAGCAGGCGGGAGCTCATCATGGGCGTAAGGCTCAGCGAAACAAAGCTTGAAATCACCACTGCGCCGGCCACCACGACACCAAATTCGCGAAAGAGCCTCCCTGTAATACCATCGAGAAACATGATGGGCAGAAAAACCGCGACGAGGGTCACGGTGGTGGATATTACCGCGAAGAATATTTCCTGGCTTCCCTTGAATGCCGCCTCGCGGGGTTTCATCCCTCCCTCTACCTTTTGGTAAATGTTTTCGAGCACCACGATGGCGTCATCCACCACGAGACCTGTACCGAGTACGATTCCGAGCAGGGTGAGAATATTGACCGAAAATCCGGCTACGTACATCACAAAAAACGTGCTGATCAGCGAGATGGGAATGGCAATGACCGGAATCAGCGTCGAGCGCCAATTGCGCAGGAAGAAGAATATTACGAGCACCACAAGCAGAAATGCGATGAGGATGGTTTCGCGCACTTCTTTTAATGCGGCGCGTATTTGAATGGTATTGTCGTGGTTGATGCTGGTGATGAGATCCTCCGGGATATCCTTTTTGATCACTTCGAGGCGGCGGTAAAATTCGTCAGCGATCTCGATGTAATTGGAGCCCGGTTGCGGGGTAATGGCAACGCCGATCATGGCCACACCACCATCACCGCGGAGAAGGGTGCGCTCGTTTTGCGCTGCGAGTTGGGCCCTGCCGATGTCTTTGAATCGAAGGATGGTTCCGCCCTCTTCACGGATGATCATGTTGTTGAAATCCTCTTCGGTCACGAGCCGCCCTTCGGTGCGGATGGTCAGCTCGGTGCTGCTTCCTTCAATGCGGCCGGTAGGCAGCTCTACGTTTTGTGCTTCGAGTGCGGTGCGCACATCGCCGGGCGCCACATTGAGGGCCACCATGCGGTCGGGGTCCATTTTGAGCCGCATGGCGTAGCGCTTCTCGCCCCATATGCGCACTTCGCTCACGCCGTTGATGGTTTGCAGGCGTTCCTTAAAAAGGTTGTTGCCTATTTCCGTAAGGCTGAGCAAGTCGCGCGAGTTGCTCAACACTTTAAGTGAAATGATGGCATCGGCGTTGGCATCAGCCTTGTTGACAATGGGAGGATCGGAATCGGGAGGCAAGAGGCGTTGTGCGCGCGACACGCGGTCGCGCACGTCATTGGCGGCAGCCTCCAGGTTAACGTCAAGGCCAAACTCAACGGTGATGTTGCTGCGGCCGTCGCTGCTCACTGAGGTGATGGTGCGGATGCCGTCTATCCCGTTGATCGATTCCTCAAGCGGCTCGGTGACTTGTGAAATCATCACTTCGCTGTTGGCGCCGGTGTAGGTGGTGGTGACTGTAATGATGGGCGGGTCGACACTGGGATAGTCGCGCAGTCCGATTTGGTAGTAGCCAATCACCCCAAACAGCACCAGCGTTATACTGAATACCGAAGCCAGCACGGGCCGCTTGATACTTATCGATGGCAGGCTCATTCCGCAGTTTTTGTGTTGGTGGTGGAAGTGTTCTTGCCTTTCATTTCAGGCTTCACCCGCATGCCAGCCTTCATTTGCATAAGGCCTGAGGTGATTACGGTATCGCCCTCCTGGAGTCCATACAGGAGCCGCACCACATCTGCATCGCGGCTGGAAACCTCAACTTTGCGCTCAGCAACCAATCCATTCTCCACGATGAACACTTTGGCGCCTTTGATCTCCGGCACGAGGGCTTCAGCAGGAATGATCACTACATCCACTTCGTCTTTGAGCTCAAGGGTGATGTTGAGAAAACCTCCCGGCAGCAGTTCTTCGTTGTCATTGGGATACAGTGCCCGCAAACGAAGGTTTCGGCTGTTGACATCAATGCGGGGATCGCGCGCATAGATTGCCGCTTGCAAGGTATCAGTAGATCCGGAGCTGGTAAAACTGATGGTATCCTTGATTTTAACCCTGCGGCTGTAGCGCTCCGGAACCAGAAATTCCAGCTTCACCGGCTTTACTTTTTGCACTATCGCCATACTCGTCGACGGTGAAACGATGGCTCCGCGGCTTACGCTTCGCAAACCTACTACACCATCGAAGGGTGCGCGTATTTCCGTCTTGGCCAGTTGGGCCTCAAGCAGGTTGAGCTGTGCGTTCAGCACATTGAGTTGGTTGAGCTCGGTGTCGTAAATTTCCTGGCTTACCGCGCTGATATCAAGGAGTTTTTTCTGGCGCTGCTCACGGTCTTCCTGCAGTTTCTTTTCGTATTTGGCTTTTTGATATTCGGCCTGCAGGTCGTCATTCACCAACCTTACCAGCAGCTGACCCTGCTTCACAGTTTGGCCTTCTTCGAAAAGGATTTCATCTATGCGGCCCGATACCTCGCTCATCAGCTCCACCGATTCAGAGGCTATCACGCTTCCTGTGGTTCCGATGCGCTCGCGGATGGTACTGACCTCAGCCACCACTACTGAAACGGGAATCTCCGAAGGCTTTCGCTCTCCGGAATTTTCCTGAGCTTCAGATGACTTCGTATCGCCTGAGCAGGCGCAGAGTACTGAAAAAGCTGCGATGAAAATTGGCGTATAGAATTTGCTCATGGCTTCATGCTTTTTTGTTTGTACTCCATTTTGACACCAGTCTTGGGAAGTTTCTGTACGTTTTGTCTTACCTTTTCGGCTGTCGCCAAAAATTGATCCCGCTCGGCCGCAGATATGCCCTTAAACGATGCCTTATTCAAATGAAGGTAGGCTTCACTTATCATTGTTGAAAGTTCTATGGCGACATTGGTCGGCACAATCCTGATGGTACGGCGGTCGTTGACATTTGCCTCGCGCTTTACCAGACCCAGGCCGTGCAGGTGGTCTATTTTGCGGCTCATGGTCACCTTATCGACATCGATCAATGCGCTCAACTCCTTTTGCGTAAGCCCATTATCGCTTCTGCAAATCAGAAGCAAAGTGTAGTAATTCCGATCGATTTCGGTTTTTTCCATCATCAGGGAGAGCGCCCCGAAATAGTCTTTCGTGATAAAATGTAATGATTTTACGAAGGGATCGTCTTTCCTGCTTTTCACAATTGCAAATTTATGTCAAGATCCTTAACAAGTGAAACGGTTAACATTGTTTACCAATGTTGTAATTTTT
>DAIRDH010000062.1:13967-18370 GCA_036796255.1 Cryomorphaceae bacterium | reverse complement strand
ACAGATACTTATGAGCGAAAAGCCCTGTATCAGCGTATGGACAGCCTTGCGATGGAATCAGGGGCGGTGGTACCGCTGTATTACGATATGGTGATGCGCTTTGTATCGCGAAGGGTGAGTGGCCTGGATGAAAATCCGATGAACGTGCTAGATTTGAGAAGGGTGAGGGTAGAATAAATTGACAGTGGGAGTAAAGCCTATGGTTTATTTCCATAATTACACTATTTTGGTGGAAGCCAATTGTAGCACAAGATGAAAAAAGAGGTGAGTAGTTTTGGATCAATTGATATGTCGTGCTTACGGTGTACAATCCCAATTATCCAGATATTTACAAGAAAGAAGTTGAAATTCTAAAACAGGTTCTTCAAAAAAGAAATGCCAAGTTTTACCACATCGGCAGCACAGCGATTCCCTCCATTTTGTCCAAACCTATAGTAGACATAGCAATAGAACTTCCCTCGTTTCCCATGATGGAAGATGATATTGACAAGATTTCCAATTTAGGATACAGGTATTGGAAAGATAATCCGATCAGAGAGCATCAATTCTTTTTTAAAAATTTGCCAAGAACCCATCACCTTCATTTTTATCCGGTAGGATATCAAAAGTTGGCTGATCAAATTCGATTCAGGGATATGCTCAATTCCAGCATCCAATCGAGGAAGGAATACGAGAAGTTAAAAATTAGACTTGCCGAGAAGTACAGGTTCGACCGCGAAAAATACACATCTGAAAAAGGTCAATTCATAAGGAAAATCTTGACATCTAAATAACCACCCGCTTCATCGCCAATAATTGAAGCGATAAACGTCGGCATTGCTTTATTCTGAACTTGCCGTTTCTGATAGTCGTGCTTCTCAAGGTTACGGGTTGGTGTAAGTCATTTTGTCGCTCTAATCTCAAGCCTCAGCTCCCAAAAGCTTTTTCTCGGCCACAAAAGGCCCAAATGGCAGCAAGCCAGCAAGGAAGAATAAAAACATCTTTCCAATGCCCCACCTCCGGTCAAGGCCGGCAAGGAGTATGGCAGCGCAGTAAAACACGAAAAGAAGGCCGTGCACCCAGCCCACATATTTTACCGCAAGGGGCATGTCAGCGAAGTACTTGAGTGGCATGGCGACAAATAGGAGCAGAATGTAGGAAAGGCCTTCAGCTCGCCCTACCATGATAAATTGTGGAATTGAAATCATGACACAAAGATAGCGAGTGGAAATTTCCGGGCCTGTGCAGGCTTCCTAAACTTTCAAAAACCATTTCCTGCTGAAGATCAAATGGAAATGTTTGCTTGTGTGCTACAATCAATTGAAATACTCACAGAGATCATCGGGAAACTGAGTGATTTCAACAAGGCCTCCAATGAAAATTTTGGAATAGAGTTCCTTAGGGTTCCGCATTTATGGCGAGAAATTTATTAAGGCTCGAAGAGATGCTATTTGCATCCAATGACGCCATTGAAACTGACTTTTAGGAGGCCCGGAAGCCGTTTGTCAGAAATAATCGTGTGACATTTTTTAATCCTTTAGGCAGCGCACCGAAAGGCCAAAAGTCTCGTAGCCGGTGCCCCGGCCTACATCTTTGCTCAGGCCCCTTACCTGACGGGTGTAAAACATGCCGGGCTCGTCGCTTGGGGTGCTGCTGTGCCAGGTGCCAGAGACGTGGTGGTTGCTAAACATGCCATTGGCAAAGCACATTCCAACGAGAAGCGCCGAAAACCCGCACTTGTTGTTGCCGGGGCCGTTTCTGACCTCTTTGCTTTTCATTTGGTGACCGGCATTCTTCCCGAGGTGATCGGTGAGTTGGGTCCATTCTTCATCACTGGGAATGTGCCATCCTTCAGGTGCGAGTCCGCGGGAATCCATCACGGCAAAATGGTTGTAAAGCTTCCCGTATTTATCGCCCATAGCGCTGTCATGATTCATGTAGCACCATGCCGGTGTTTCGTTTTTCCATGCTTCCTTCCACTCATCTTTTGATGGTGCATGAAGTATGGGATCACCATTGCGAAATTCGGCGAGGTTGAGGTTTTTGGTCATCCATACCTGGCCGCCAATGCTTACCGATTCGATTTCAGACACTGACTTGTTGCTCAAAACTGAGCATGGCCAAGGTGCTAACGCTTAGAATGGCCATCAAGAAGTGTGTTTTTCGCATCTCTGTCTTGTTTTAGGTCTCCTTTCTGGAAATTGGCTAAAATAGAATTTGAGATGGGAAGTTCAGTTCAAAAGGTTTAACTGCTTATGGGTGATGAGTTAGAGTTAGGAGTTGACCGCTGACAGGTTTACAAGTTAAAACCTTTTGCCAACGGTAATGCCGAGCCGTGGATAGTAGTGGGGAGTGTCGGCTTACAGCGGTGCTCCTCAGACCACTCAGCCACGGATTGTCCATGCCTGATGCCCTGATTGCCGCTACTATGTATCCAGCCTTTTCGGGTGGGACTTCGAAGGCGACTTGTTAAATCCCGCCTCCACTTCGTTACGGACGGGCGAGCACTACCGCCCACTCATCAATAATAACGGTATTGTGGCATATCAAAATATGTAGTAAATTGGAAGCACTTTTCACCATTGAATGGAGGCACTTGCCGATAGGTTAACCCTTACACGCAATGAAATAAGGTTTAAAACTTTTTCAAAACGGCATCCCGCCTGTTTCATAAGGCTGTCAAGCCGATATCAAGTCGGTGTTATGCCGCTTTCATACCGGTGTCATACCGCTGTGCAGCCGCTTTCATACCGCCCCTGATTTAAGCCAGAGCTTAGCCGCCGACAGAATAGACCACATATTGTCCCCAGGTAGAAATCAATGCACAACGAACTAACAAGTACCACAACTTATACATACGGGCGGAATTCGATTTAGAGGCATACATAGAAAAGAAGTTTTACAATAGCCTGATGCTGAGTTCAACAAGAGTAAGTTTTTGGCGCTGTGTCTAAAATCGCTTGCCAATTGAAATACCAGCTCTTAGGTAGAAATCAGTATAATCCTGGCTAAACATGCGCCCAGCGCCGGCAAAAACCTCACCGACAAAGCCACCTTTTGAAATGAACTTCCCTCCGGCAGCTATTCCACCACCAAAACCCAGTCTTGAATCCCATTCTTCGATATATACTCCATCACTCCATCCGCCAGTGAATTGTTCATAGCCTAGCACTGTCGTATTGCCTTCTACAAAAAAACCGGAGGCACGCAGCTTTTCCGAAAGGTAAAACCGGAAATAGGGCAGCGCCATAAAGTTGTAGCTTGCAGTGCTTGCAAAATAATAGTTTGCCGCTAGGCCTAAACTGAAATTATGGTTGAGGATGCGCTCATATTCCAGCTCTATGGTTTCTAGTACGATGTAGAGTAAGTTGATTTTCAACTCATTATTTCCTTCGCTGCCTGGAGGAAGTGACTCCTGGGCCGACACGTTCAGGGTGTACACAAAAGCGAAGAAGGCGCTGAGGAATATAGCTTTCATTGGGTTTACCTTTTTTGTTTTGCAGTGAAACAGCAGGAATCCAGTCATGCGGTGCGGCTGGATTGAGTTCGGGGTTTAAAAGCGTTTTCCCAAGGTAATGCCAACCCTTGGATACAGTTCGGGATAATTGTGGTCATGAAAAATACGGCCAACACCCGCGAATACCTCGGCGAAGAGACCACTTTTGGAAATGAATTTGCCACCAGCGGCGAGCCCACCTCCCACACTTACTTTCGACACTTCCTCTCCAGTCCAAAATCCATTGACCCATTCGCGCTCATATTGGTCATGCCCTACCACCGACATGTTGCCTTCAATAAAGAAGCCCGAAGCGCGCAGCTTTTCAGCGGGATAAAAACGGAAATACGGAGTGACCATGAAATTGTACTCGGAATATTCGGCAAACCAGTAATTGACCGCCATTCCCACACTGAAATTGTCGCTGGTAATACGCTCGTAGTCGAGCTCCACGACTTCAAGTACTACATAGAGTAAGTTAATCTTCAGTTCGTTGTTGCCTTCACTGCCTTCCGGGAATGACTCTTGCGCAGTGACATTCAAAAAAGTTAAACAGGTGAAAAGGGCAATTAGTAGCGTAATCTTCATCATTTTTCTGTGTTATTCTGGTGTTAATTTAGCTATTTTCCTGAAAACAGCTGTGTTTCCTGAATATGGTCCGCCGCAAAAGCAATTTTCAGGCCATTTGACGAAATCCAGAGGCTGACGCTTTAGAAGAGATGATCCTCTGATTTTTCGTAAACTTGGCGCCCATTACTGCAATAACCAATATGATGACTCTTCGAATACTCACCAGCGTTCTGGCCGCTTTTTTGGCTTTAAGCCAAAGCCTTGCTCAATCCAACCAATACCTGCACTTCGACGGTGTAAACGATTACACTGAGTTTCCTGCGGCTTCGCAGTACCTCACCGGCCTCAACACCATCAG
>DAIRDH010000062.1:0-13867 GCA_036796255.1 Cryomorphaceae bacterium | reverse complement strand
ACCTTGCTACCCGGATTCAACTTCATTTACAAAGGTGGCGCCGATGAGGTGTCGCTGTGGAGCAAGGCGCTTACCCAGGCAGAGGTGCAGGACATGATGGCCAACGAGCTCAACGGCGATGAAGAAGATCTGGTGACCTACTACAAATTCAATCAGGGCACGCCCGGGGGCAACAACCAAAGCATCAATCAATTGATTTCTGAGGTGGGCACAGGCGACCGCAATTCCAATTTGCTCAATTTTGCCCTTTCGGGAAATACATCCAACTTTCTCGGCGAGCTGGAGTCTGGATTTCAAGCCATCAGCATGCCGCCCATTCCCAACAAGTTGATCAGCGATGCGCCTTTCAGCATCAGTGCTGAGGCCAATTCGGGCCTGCCGGTAAGCTTTGAAATCGTATCGGGCCCGGCTACGATTGATGGCAATACCATTACACTCGATGGGGTGCCGGGCGAGGTCATGGTACTCGCCACCCAAGCCGGCGATGATACTTTCGATCCGGCCAGCGATGTATTCACCTCTTTCAATGTACTCGATCCGAGTACCACCTTGCCGGAAATAGAAGTATTGCACCCCCTTGCCGGCGATGTGCATGTGCCCACCCTGCGGCACGTACAGCTGGCTGTGCGGAGTGATATCGGTTTTAGCGATCTTTTTGAAGTGGGCGAAGTGACCGTGAGTATTGGCGACGAGGTTGTGGTGCTCGACTCATGGGAGAATGGCCACTATACCGGCTGGTGGCTGCCTACGACGTATGGAGAAGTGGAAATGGAGGTGACCGCGAGCAACAATTTTGGCAGCAATGCCACAGCGACCGTCGCGCTCAACATTGTGCCGGAAATGGCCGACGAAATCGCGCTGGCCATTGACGCTGCCCATGTATACAGCGATGTGCCTGTGGTAATGGTGGAAGCCGACCTGCCCAGCTACGTCGGTGCATTTGACGAGATCATTGGCCATCTCGATATCACATGTCCGCAGGGCAATTGCGATCCATGGGACCGCGTCTCGAATGTAGAAGTGCAAGGTAAAAACGGGGAGTGGTACGAGATCATCCGCTACCTTACGCCTTATGGGGTGGCCTGCAACAGCGAGATTGACCTTACTGATTTCATGTCACTGCTCAGCGGCAAAACCCGTTTTAGGGTCACCCTCGTGACCTTTGCCAATGGCTTTGAGTATACCCTGAACCTGCATTACGGTGCCGGCGAGCCCGCCAACCCTTATAGCACCGTCGAGAAACTTTGGTACCAAACCTATCAATTTGGCGACCTGGCCGACCTGCAACCCACAGAAGACTTTACAAGGGCCTTTCCAGCAAATACGACTGCTGCCAAGCTCAAGATCGTGTCGACAGGGCATGGCTGGGGTGTGAATGGCGTTACCGACACCCAAAACACGAACAACGCAGCTGAATTTAGTAACAACACCCACCACATATGGGTGAACGGAGCCCAGACTTTCACACAGCACAATTGGAACATCTGCAATCCCAATCCCGATGGCTGCTCGCCGCAGGCAGGTACATGGACTTTCAACCGCGCCGGCTGGTGTCCCGGAACCATCGCCCAGTTTTTCGATTACGATATGAGCCCATATATCGCAGCTGAGGTGGCGCTCGATTACGTTTTTGACGAAAGTTACGTGGACTTCTGCCACCCGAATAATCCCGATTGCGTCGATGGGGTAACCTGCAACAACTGCAATGGCGGCTTCAATCCCCACCTCATTGTGAGCTCTTACCTGATATCCCAGGGCAGCTTGCCGCTGGGAGAGCCCCTGAGCGTGCGCGAAGTGGCGCAGCGCTATTCGGCATTCACCATTTACCCAAATCCCACGCGGGGTGAGTTTTACATCGCTTTTGATGAACACATAGCCCAAGCCGATGTGGTGGTGTATGACCAAAGCGGCCGCTCGTTGAAGAAGGTATTGCGCTACAATCCCGGCTCGCAAATCGAAATAGACCTGAGCCATCTTTCACCGGGCATGTACGTGGTGCAGTTGCGCACCGAACGTGGTATCGGAAGCAAGGTGCTTGTGATTCAATAGATGACTTTGCTTTAAGCAGTTTTGCCGTCGACAACGAAGTCCCATACGGGCACGGCCGTATGGAAAGGCAGACCTTTGTATGCCTACTCTGCAAGCACCTGCTCCTCCATGGCTTGTACCTCTTTCGCTGCAGGTGATTCCTCAGTTGGTTTGGCCTCCTGCTGCGCTTTTCGGCGTGCAATCACCTCTGCATCAGGGCGGCCGAAGAGTATCTGCCGGCCCTCGTTCCAACCCTCGGCCTGTCGTAGGTCGGCGATGATGTCCTTCCACTCATGGAAGTTGAGCGTAATGGGATTGTAAGAATTTATCGGCTTGGTGATGCGATAGGTAGGCCTTTCCTCTTCTTTCTGGAATGTGCCAAAGATGCGGTCCCAGATAATAAAAGTGGAGCCGTAATTCTTGTCGAGGTACTTCACATCCGTGGCGTGGTGCACGCGGTGGTGGGAAGGCGTAATGAAGAAGTACTCAATGGGAGCGGGGAGTTTCCTGATGTACTCAGTGTGTATCCAAAACTGATAGAGCACGGCAATCTGATGGCAAATGAAGAATACCAAGGGGTCGAAGCCAATGAGCATCACCGGAATGAAGAATATGAGCTTGATGTGTTGGGTCCAGCCCAAACGGAATGAAACAGAGAGGTTGTAGAGCTTGGAATTGTGGTGTGTTACATGTGTGGCCCACCAGAAGCGGTTTTCATGTGCAATGCGGTGTGCCCAGTAGCGCCCCAGGTCCAGGGCAAAAAAGCAGAGGATGAATGACCACCAGGTGGGCGGTATTTTCCAGGGGACGATGTTCCAAAAGAAGAGCGCCACGCCAAAGGTGAATACCTTGATGGAGGCACTAATGCCCACATTGACAAGGCCAATGGTGGATGCTGCGAAGAAATCTTTCTTGTGGTAAACTTCGCGCTTCTGGTAGAGGCTGATGCCCCACTCGAGAAATACGAGCGCAAACATGACTGGCGCAGCCCACAAAATGATGTTGGGCCACTCCATGGCCCCGACGTCTTCAAGGGTTTTGTAGTTTTCAAACATGCGCGGAATATTCTGTGAAAAACGGGCAAATAGGCCGAACAACATACTGTTGAGCGAGTAAAATCATAATAATTAAGGTTAACACAAAACGTGACAAGTTGTACAAAGTTTAGAGAATGCTTGATATACGGGTATCTATGCCAATGACATAGAAATATCCTGAAATATAGGCTTTAAATCGCGGGATTATCTACTCTGATGCTGGGTAAAAGTTAAAATGTTTTAAAATTATATAATGTTGGATATTTAAATGAATTATGAAAAGTGTACACTGGGGTGGAAATTGCCTTTACAAGTTCGGAGCTGTTAAATGTTTTGTGCTCCGAAACTCGCCCGAAAGCAAAGCCAGAAAACCTGAGATAAATACAAGTTTTCCATACTTCCAGATTTGTCTTCTTTACCCTGCGCTTTTCTAATCGTGCTTTCATTTTTTGCCACCAGAAATTTTTTACGAAACCTTGATGAGATACCAGAACTTGGTATCTTTGATTTAAACTTGAAGACATGGCTAAAAACACATCAATTTTACTTGGAGACTATTTCGATAACTTTATTAATAGTCAATTGAAAACGGGAAAATATGCTTCAGCGAGTGAAGTAATCCGTGCTGCTTTGAGACTGTTCGAACAGGAGGAAACAAAGAGGACTGAACTGATAGATGAGCTCATAAAAGGTGAAAAGTCTGGATTTGTTAAAGACTTTGATCGCGAAGCATTTATGAGCAATCTTCATGAGAAGCATGCGGAAAAATGAATTACACTTTAAGTAAAGAAGCCGTAAAAGATCTGGAGAAGATTTGGCTCTATTCATTTGAAAATTGGTCGGTTGAGCAGGCTGACAGGTATTTGAATTTGCTGATGAATGAGTTTGATTATCTCTGCCTAAAACCCAAATCCGGAATTGACTTTGGAAAGATTCGGCAGGGCTACTGGCGAACAAGAGTCAAGTCGCATTTCATTTTCTACAAAATAAAGAGAGATGAAATCGAAATCATTAGAATTCTGCATGAAGTTATGGATATTGACAGCCATGTTTAATTTGGATTCGCCTCATTCGGGCAGTTTACAATACTGAGTAACGTGAAAACTCGGAGATCAATGCCTATGTTCAACATATAAGTCTTGATTGAAAATTTCACCGCCGAAATCCGCCCTGTTGCAAAACCCAAAACCGATCGTCTCCAAGTTTAATAAACCATGAAAACCTCCATTATCACGTGCATAGGCTTTCTCCTGATCTGTTGTTCGACAGCTGAACAACATAAAAGGGAAAACGATATTGAGGCGTTTAATACCTTTCTCGGCGCTGAGAAAGCCAATACTTTAAACGTTGCTGTAGAATCGTTTGAGCAGTTTTTGCAGAACAATTATGCTGATCTTGACAATCAAAATACGAGGGTAAAGGCATTTCTCAGACAGCTATTGGAGCACAATCAGCCTGATTCATTATGGCAATTTGAAACAAAGAAGAATTTGAGGATCATTGAATTATTCGAAACCACGGGCTTGAGGAAGGACATTTGGCTGTATCCGAATGAAACGTATCAGCCAGATTACGACATTTTTGAATTGCTGCAACCTGAAGTTCAGGACAAATCTGTTGAGCACTATAAGGGGGAGCTCAAACTTGACTTGATAGACGAGGAAATTGTCGGAACTTCAAGTCCTGATTCGGCTGAAATGGCTAAACGAGACAAAGAAAGAGAAGAGAGCGTCAGCAATTCACTTGACAACAACGCATCCGGTAAATATCTCTACGGCCTGGCGAAGTTTGCCCACGATGATTCACTTATTCAGGAGTACATCAGGGTGAAAGCCACTGAGAATCTGATTTCACCGGGCGTAATGGCCGGAGGTTTTTTATTGGCATGCGATTATTTTGACGATCCATTTTTGAAACGGATGTTGGTGGTCGAGTTTTACTATTGGATTATGATGTGGGATAGCGAGCGGTCATGGTAGAGAAAGGCGACAGTTGAAAGCCGCCCAAAAATTCGAGAAAACGGCCGAACTGAGCTTTACTTGCTGAAAAGTAAATTATAATTTACCTTTGATTATGTGTTCTGATAAATGAAATGTTCTCAATTGTATCGAATCCTCACCAAAGACGGTTGGTATCCATATTCGCAGAGTGGGTCACACGTGAAGATGCGTCATGAATCAAAACCCGGGATTATTATTTTCCCGAATCACGGCAGTCAGGAAGTTGGTAAAGGATTGGAAAAGAAAATTATGAAAGACGCTGGAATTAAGAGATAAGATCATGTCGAAGAAGAAGAAAATAAAAATGACCGTTGAAAAAACCGATACCGGTTTTTCAGCTTATTCAGACAGCTTGCCCATTTTTACCACTGGCACGGTGATTTCTGAATTAATTGGCAACGCCTTTGAAGCAGCCCAACTCTACTTTGATGGACAAGACATTGCCCGCGAAGACATCAAATTTGAAATTGACTTCCAGCAGTTCTTTCAATATTACAAAGTGCTTAATGCCAAGTTTCTGGCAGAGAAGATAGGAATGAATCCTACTTTGCTTTCGCAGTATGTTCAAGGGCATAAAAAACCATCCGTGAAGCAGACTGAAAAAATTCTTGCTGGAATACATCAAATTGGGCAGGAATTGTCGGGGATTAACCTCTTGCGACAAGTGTAAGTGAACAATTGAAGGTAACAAGGAACTATATCATTTTCCATTCCCTCATCATTGCGTTGACTTTGGCGTTCGTGATTTTGATTCTGCTCTTGGAAATCTCTGATCCGAACTTCCCAGGGTGGATTACATTATTTAGTATTCTTTTACTCGGCTTATCCATATGCTCTTTTGTATGGAATTTCAAGAATATTAGGGTAATCAAAAACGAGGTAGCCGTGATTAGACTGTTTCGGCCGGATATCATTGTACAATTTGCAGATATTGTGGCAATTGAAGAGTCATCCTTTAGGTATCGTGGCGCCAGCCCCTCGTCGAGCGTCTATAAGGGACATTTCTTGACCATTAAAACTAATTCAAATGTATTTAAAACGAGCACCCTTAACGAACCAAATTTCGTGCTGCTCAGGGACCAGTTGAAAATGGAGTTTGGATCAAAAGTGAAGCTATCTGAGCAGTTCCATCCTGACACCGTAAATTGGCTCTTATTGTCATTTATATTAGGTCCAATAAGCTTTCTTCTTGTAGTAATAATTGAAAAATTGTACCCACTGGCGTTTGGGTGAATTTCCTTATTGGATCAGGATATTACTCATTCGCACTGGCATTCCTGCCCGCCCAGACGCTGGCCTTAGCTGCGGCAGGCGGGCCGCACAGGCTCTCGTGGTACCCTTCGGAGGCTTCAACAAGTTCTTTGCGCAAACCAGGGCAGCTTGTGGCGGAATTATTGTAGATTCGAAATCTGATTTGCGGAAGTATTTAACCAGCGAATTCTTACCTATACATAGCCTTCATAGCCAAGAGATCGCAGAAACATTTGACCACAAAATGAATTTTTCAACTCATATTTAATTCAAGTACCACGGAACGTATTTTCCTCCTTATTTTTTGTACAATTGGTGTCGCGTACAACGCTCAATCCCAAGGTTGTTTGCCCGAAGGCATAAGCCTTGTCACTCAGGCCCAGGTAAACAGCTTTTCTTCCAATTACCCTGGCTGCACTACTATTGAGGGTGATCTTCAAATCGGTCCGGGTGCCGTCACTGACCTTAGCCCTTTGGCACAGCTCAGCGCGGTGAATGGCTAACTGCAGGTTGGCGCCAATCCCCAGCTTACAAACCTGAACGGCCTGGAGAACATTACCTATGTGGGTGGATCGCTTGGCGTCACTGGCAACCAGCTGCTCAGCAGCCTCACCGGCTTGGAGGGCATTACTACGGTAGGAGGGTTGATGGAGATAAGCGCCAACAATAACCTCACGAGTCTCTCGGGCTTGCAGGGCATCACCAGTGTGGGAAGTTATCTTGAGATATCCGATTGTCAGGGTCTTACAGATTTGCAGGGACTCGAAGGCTTAGAGACCATCGGTGATGCCATCCTCATTAATGAGAATCCAATACTTGCCTCCATGCAAGGGCTTTCCCCTAGCAGCGTGGGTGGTGGCTTCAGCTTGATGAACAACCCACAGCTGATGAACCTAAGTGCAGCCAGTGAATTGACATCTCTTGGAGGGCCGTTGTCGTTGATCGGAAACACCTCCATCCTCAGTTTACAGGAACTTTCCGGAATTACAGCGGTTGATGGCCTTGTGAGGGTGTTGGGGGGCTCGGGTCTGATGTCACTAGCTGGCCTCGAGAATATCGACCCCTATACGATCCTTAACCTGATCATTGTAAACAATCCGGGCTTGTTTCAATGCGCTGTTGAAAGCCTGTGCGAATACCTGGCGATCCCATCCAGCATGGCGAACATTACGGGCAATGCTACAGGCTGCGCCAACAGGGCTGAAGTGGAAGAGGAATGCCTGTCGCTTTCGGTGGTTGAACCGCGACAGGGTGATTATGGCCTCTCAGTATTCCCAAACCCATCATCGGGTCAGGTACAGCTAAAAATGGCAGAGCATGCTCATGGCGAGCTCACTGTGTACGACACGACCGGGAGGTTGGTGCATGCTCAACGTATCATCGCCGCAGCCGGAAGCAACCATGCGCTTGATCTGGCCCACTTGCCACCCGGCAGCTACACCCTGCACTTTCAGGATGCCGATCGCAGTTCCTGTATACGTCTCGTCCGCAACTGATTGCAGACTCAGTGGCGATCATTGTGACCCCTCTGATGTTCCAGCTTTCTTGTGTTTCCTCTGTAGGAAACCTGCTAAGTAATTGGGCACGCCATTTGTCCATCTTGGCAATTGGCGCAACCATGCTTATCTTCACACTGTCAAAACAGAAAGCACTGTAAAAAATGGGTTATTGAATGAATGGGGGAATTAAAAGAATGCCAATGCGTACAAAATTGATCAAGGCTGTTTTAGCCATGCTTTTTGTGGCTTTGTTTAATGCTATGCCCCTCTGTGCCAACGACACCATTCAGATCAACGAGAATCAATATTTCATTGATATTGGGCACAAACTTGTGCTTACAAACATGCATGTATCATGGATAAATGCGACATGGACCAATTCCAAAAGTCATATATCGCTTAGTGAAATATGCACATTTTCGAGCCCTATCGGCAATGTGGAAGTGGGCAATGCCTATGAGATATTTGTCCCTTCCCAGAACGCATTTTTTACATTGTTTTTTACTGAAATGCCTATAGTTGGTATCACTACACCGCATGTAGTTGGACAAACCGAAGTGTTTGCTCAATTCAAACTCGTGGAATGAAACCTAAATCCTGTAGAATCAAATATTGGCATCAGGTATAGAGGTGGATGGTCGCAATCTCTGCCGAAGAAATCCATGAAAATAGAATTCTGGCTAGACTCAAATGGAAATGTTACGGAGAATGTCAGCCTATTGGGAATGCGGAATGATGACGATTGGAACTTACAAGCCATGTTCAATGAACCCCTGCGCGTTCGAAGCAAGACCAATAACGACCTCTGGAGGTTGATCAACACCCTTCATTACCAAAATAGTGAGCCTGGAGCGATCAATGGCATCAAAATGAGGTACATCGAACTCTTCATAAATGATGCGTATCAAGGGGTGTACTGCTTGAGCGAAAGGGTTGACAGAAAGCAATTACGTCTAAAATCACACTATGGAAATATACGCGGAGAATTGTACAAAGGCATAAGTTGGGGTGCCAGCACATTTTCGTCGCTGCCGGCTTTCGACAACAATTCGCTGCTCTGGGGAGGTTTCGAATACAAGCATCCAAAGGAAGAAACGGATTGGACCAGTTTATATCATCTCGTAGATTTTGTAATGAATGCTCCTTCTGCTGCATTTTACCAGGACTATGCGAACCGCTTCGATCCAGACAATTTGGTGGATTATTTCATCTTCCTGAATCTTTTGAGAGCCACAGACAATACTGGAAAGAATATTTGTATTGCCAAATACGATGCGAATTCAAAGTACTTTTATGTTCCCTGGGATCTGGATGGGGCATTTGGAACCATTTGGGATGGCAGCAATGCACCCTATACTGATGATATCTTGTCGAATGGTTTTTACAACCGGTTAATGTTCGATTGTGGTGCAAATGGCTTCAGGGAAAAGCTTAAAAACAAATGGCTGGCCTTGCGTTCGACTGTTATAACCGAGAATTACCTCATGGCTCTGTTTGCAGAAAACCACAACGTATTGGTTCAGAATGGAATTTATGAGCGCGAATCGATGGTATGGCCCGATTTTGTCCTTGATGACTCAGCGCTGGACTACATGTCAGGATGGATCGCAGACAGGTTGGATTATTTGGATATGAAATTTACAGAGACTTGCGTGCCTATGTCGGCTGATGGGCCCAAGAATGACGGAAAGATGTTTCACATTTATCCAAATCCAACGGCTGATGTAATGTATATGGAGAGTGAATTTTTTAGTGAATTTGACGTGTTTGTATACAATAACCTGGGCCAGGTTGTATTGCAGGAAAGTGCCCACCCGACGCCTAAGGCGATCAATCTGGCCCATCTGGAAAATGGTATTTACTTTGTTCGGGTTGTCGGTAAGGATTTTAGAGAGGTTACGAAGGTGGTGGTAGCCAAGTAGCAATAGTATAAAAACAATTCCAGCGTCAGGGATACCTTGACACTTTCCTTTTTTCACCACAATTTCACGCCAATGTGCATCAACCCTATTTGCCGAAAGGCCACCTGAACCGCGCAATTCAAATAATGACTAAATGAAAAAGCCACCCCGCATACACGGGATGGCTTATATCAATTAAGCAGCTGGGGGCGATATGGATTATGGCTCAAAGTGGAAGGCACCACTCGCCGTGGCTTCATATGACTCTACATCATTTCCGTTAACGATATTCACAGATACTGTTCCGGTATAGGTTCCTTCGAGGAGGGTGTACGCACCCGCAGCATATTCCACATCGGTAATGTTGAGGCCAGATATGGACATGCTTGCATTGTAAATGCTGCCATTGTCCATCGAGTAGCTCACGAAGGTTCCTCCGGAGCACATTGCAGCAAGGCCAGGCACCTCGGCAGTTTCAAAGTAAAAGTACACCATGCCGCCCTGGAAATTAATTGGATTTACAAAGGCTGTGAGCGTGCTACAGAGCGTGGAATCAGCCACCTGTACAGAAGTATAAACGAATTCATTGTCTCCCTCCGTGTAGGTAAGAAAGTTGTCGATTTCAGTGACCTCGCAGAATGCCACCTCACCCATGTCATAAAACCCATCCGCTCCACCATCCACAGTCAATTCTGCGCTTACGCCTTGGAGCAGGTTGTCCAGGTCCACCAGGGTATACTCTAGTGTGCCCGAGCTGAGGCAAAACACGCTGAATTCGAATGAACCATCAGCAGAAGTGAGGGCATAGCTGCCGGCACCACCACCCCCCACATTGTAAACGATTGAAATGCCTTCCAAAGGCAAGCCATCGCAATCGACCACCGAGCCCGTAAATACGTAGGCAGGGATAGTGGGGATGCTCTCAATTTCAATTGTTCCGAGGTCCACATCATCGCTGAATGGACCCACGGTGGTTGTGTAGAGCGAAACTTCCTCCCCGCAAGAGTAGCTGTACACAGTCATACTGAGTTCTTCGTTGGCAGGCACAATACCCGCAAAATAGCCGTTGGCATTGGCCAATCCATTCGCACTTGATCCGTTGGGTCTTACAAATTTAATGTAGAGAGAGTTAGGGATCGATCCTTCATAATCGAGTGTTCCTTCCAGATAGACGTATTCAACGGGAATGTCACAATTCCAAAAAGAGAAATGCCTGACCTCGGCAGTGTAGGTGTTGCCCATTTTGGTGGCGCTTTCCTCCTCGTACCACACGCCTGTACTTTCGTCAAAATACCAGAGCGGCATGATTTCCGGCGCGTGGCCCATTTGGGCCTCGGTTATAGGAAATGTGATCTGGGCGGTGTAGTCCGGGCCTATTTGAAGGGCCTCGCCGCTGCTGCTCAAAATTTCGATTCCTATCATGCCATATGTGATCATGGCTACATTGTTGCCATCGCGATCTACAGCAGCAATAGAACCTGGCATATATGCGGGCAGGGCCATATCCGTAGGGTCGAGGTAGGTGGATGCAATGATGACCTGTCCGGAATAGGGCTCACCGTCTTCGTCAACCAGCGAGTTTGGCTGGAATACCACTGAGCCGCCGTTTTCTACCTGCACGGTACCGCCGTCAGCGGCATTAAAGAAGGAGCTGTACACTTTGGGAATCATCTGGATGTCCACAACATTGTCGTGTGCAGTGCGGGGCTTCAGGTTCCTGAATTGATCGAAATAATTGTTGGCCAGTACCTTGATCAAGGCAAAGTCCGCATCCACCGAGGCGTTGCTTATTTTGTAAAAGCCATATTCGTTGGTGGTGGCGAAGCTTCCGCCAATTTCCACAAAGGCATTGGCCACGGCATTGCCATCCTTATCGGTGATGCGGCCTTTGAAGTCGGCAGTCACGCTGCTTCCCGACAGGAAGGTATTGGTATACGTGCGCTCGGTGGGATCGGCATTCTGAGGAGTGCCGCGGTCATCATCCTCCCGGCATCCGGTGGCAAAGAGCGAAATAAGTAGGGCAAGCAGGAATAGTTGTTTCATAACAAAGGGATTTAATTGATTGTCCGATTGACGCAGAGGTTTTAATTAAGTTGTACTGAAGCTTCCAGCAGTCGGACAAGTTTATCCGGCTTTTCGATTGAAAATGGTTCATTTGTATGCCCTTACGGGAAATGGCGTGGGAAAGAATGGGCTATGCTGGATGCAGCAGTCCGGGCGTGAAGTGCAGGGGGAAGGGCTGATTTCTTTGCATTGATAGATAATTTTCATTTCCTGCAATAGGAAAACAGGGCATACAGGATTCGTGTGTGTTTTGCTAAAACTCAGAGGAATTGGTGCAAAAGGTCAGGTATTCCAAAAAAAGATAGCGGCGGTCAATTGCATTTTGCTTGATGTAGAGAATCTGATCAGTCAAAACGAAAAATTGGTACTTTAGATTGAAAATTCAAACAAGCATGAACAAAGAATACACCAACGGTGAAATCACCATCACATGGCAACCCAAGCTTTGCAAGCATGCTGGCATATGTGTAAAGATGCTTCCTCAGGTCTACAATCCCAAAACTACTCCCTGGATACAAATCGGGAATGCATCTACCGAAGCGTTGAAGAAGCAAGTGAGCCTCTGTCCTTCCGGAGCTTTGACGTTTCGGGAAGTTGGGCAGGGGTGAGGGGAACTGACCTTCGAAAAGTGAAGGCATAGGTCATCCCGACCAACAGCACCGCAAGCGCTGTTTAGACCTTCTTTGGAGGCAGGTCAAAAGCCACGGCGTCATGTTCAAGATGGCCGCGGTGGGCGCCGTCGCAAAAAGGTTTGTTTTTGGACATTCCACAGCGACAGAGGCCCAATACCGTCCTGCCCTGCAGTCCGTATTGGTTTCCCTGCATATCCACTATTTCGAAATCGCCTTCTACTTTTAGTGATCCATTGGAATTTACAGTGATTTTTGTGGCGGCCATGGTTTTGGGTTTTATAATTTTTGGTGCAAAATACGGAAAACAGCGACATGGCTGAGCAATGGCGTCCGTCATTCATCATTTCTGATCTGTTCCTATTGGACAAGTGGACACTGGAAGACTTTTATTGTACGGTTATTTATCGTACTTTCGTTCGCAAATGAATCTCCATGGACACTTCAATTAACAAAGACGAACGCATCGAGATCCGCGTATCTTCCACTGACAAAAAGATGTTTAGAAGGGCTCAAAAACTGAGTGGCGATAAGTCGTTTAGCAGCTTTGTCGTAAGGGTGGTTAAGCAACATGCCGAGGAAATTGTTTCCACAAAAGATAAGATCATTGCCTCCGAGCGTGACCGGCAATTGTTTTTCGACGCCGTGTTCCGCGATGATGCGCCCAACCAAAATTTGCTGGATGCGGCCAAGCGATATAAGGCGAAAACTTCCTGACGGTGGGCATCACCCTATTGGACAAATCCCACAACAGAAAAAACTTTGTGTGCGAGGAACCGTCCCTTACTGACTACATTCTTAAGCAGGCAAGTCAGGATATGCGTAAGCGTTTGGCTACCTGCTTTGTGGCTTTGGACAATCAAGAAAACGTCATGGGTTACTACACTTTAACGAGCGAAAGCCTCGGCCGCGATCTGATTCCCGACAAGTACATCAAGCAAGTCCCCAAAAATTACAACGCTCCCGTGATCCTTTTGGGCCGCCTCGCGCGAGATATTAGCACCAAAGGTCAGGGCCTCGGAGAACACCTGCTCCTGGACGCTTTGTTGCGCAGTTACAAGCTCTCTGAAGAGAGCATTGGCGCCATGGCTGTGGTGACCGATCCCATCAATGCCCATGCAGAGTGCTTTTACAGCAAATATGGCTTTGAGCAATTGCCTGACAGCGAAAAGATGTTTCTGTCGATGAGGGTGATCGGGAAGTTGGTGTGAGGAGAGCACGACCTCTCTTTGCTATAATTCAATTGAGCCGCTGCAAAATACTTAAGGACTTATTATCTTGTCACTCTATTATTTCATTGCAATGTAGCCGTCTCATACTTTAGATTAAGCGAGATTGTAATTCAATGGATTGAGATTAACCAATTGCTTAAAATAAACAACCATGCGATTTAGAAGAAAAGCCGAACTTTTCCCAGGAGTCTATTTAAACTTTTTGCTAGTCCGCTTGTGTGTACCT
>DAIRDH010000061.1:6347-18639 GCA_036796255.1 Cryomorphaceae bacterium | reverse complement strand
GTGTGCCTCAACGACACCCTCACACTTGATGCCGGTCCCGGTAAAACGGCTTACTTCTGGAATACTGGTGAGGAAACACAAACCATACAGGTCACAGAACCGGGAATCTACTATGTCGAGGCCTTCAGCGGAAGTAACTGCTCCGCCACTGATACGGTGAACGTGACTTATTATGAGCCGCCGGTCAGTCTTGGTGAAAACGATACCATTTGTGCCGGCACCTCCCTTACCTTAACCATTGACGGCAATTATCTCTTCACCTGGCAGGATGGGTCTACAGGACCAAGCTTCGAGGTAAGTGAAGAAGGATTTGTATGGGTAGAGGTCACAGACTTCCAAGGATGTACTTTGCGAGACTCCGTATTTATAAGTGTCAGACCTCGGCCTGAAACACCCGAAATAGGTGGAGATGACGTGTATTGTGAAGGTGAGACCCTGGAGTTGAGTCTATCCAATGCTGAAAACGCTAGTTATCGTTTTGTGCTGCCTGACAGCACATTGGGCTTCAGCCAAAACCTGACCATCGAAAACCTGACGCTTGGTGACGCCGGTGATTACCTCGGATTTATTGTGGTAGAAGGTTGCGAAAGCTTTAACGATACCCTCGCTGTAACTGTTATACCTACGCCACAAGTGACATTGCCAGAAGATCAGGACGTATGTGACGGCGAAAGCTTCATAATCGAACCAAATGTAGTGGGCGACAGTGAAAGTTTTAACTGGCAGGATGGCTCAAACGCCCCGACATTTATTGCTACCGAAAGCGGAACTTATATACTTGAAGTTTTGAATGCTCAAGGATGCCTTGGAAGTGATTCTGTAGTACTCACATTTACTCCGCTTCCGCAAAATCCGGAGCTTACGGGCAACGAAGTGGTATGTGAAGGCACTACCCTTAGCATTTCTACCCAAGGAGAGGAAGGAGTGAGCTATACCTGGGTCGACGCTGAAGGCAACGTGATTTTCACCGGCAATACGCTCGTATTTGAACAGGCCAATATTAACCTCAATGGAATTTACAGCGTTCAGGCCTTGTTACAAGCGTGCCTTTCTGATATTGTTGATTTTCAAATAGAAGTTGCTGAAAATCCTGTTGTCGTTTTGCAAGCAGATACACTGATCTGTAATGGAGAAGAAATAACCCTTTCGCCAGAAGGTGAGTTTGAAAGCTACCTCTGGAGCAATGGAGAGACAGGATCAGCGATTACTGTTGGTGAAGGATTTTACGAGCTCACAGTTACAAACGCTTCTGGTTGCGAAGGCACTTCGGCAGTAAACATCGCGGAGGATGGACCCGAAGCCAATTTCGATTTTGGCCCTAACGGAACCATTGAGCCGGAAGTACCCGTTGAATTCAGCGACCTCTCCAGCCAAGGTGAAGCAAGTATTGAAGATCGATTGTGGAACTTTGGTGATGGATCGACCAGCACTGTGCAAAACCCAAATCATCAATATCTGGCTACTGGAGTTTACATTGTAACACTCACTGTTACTGATGCCAATGGATGCCAGGAT
The DNA here is from genome assembly GCA_036796255.1 of Cryomorphaceae bacterium. GTDB lineage: Bacteria > Bacteroidota > Bacteroidia > Flavobacteriales_D > Cryomorphaceae > T3Sed10-241. The sequence goes on along the minus strand of DAIRDH010000061.1, from coordinate 17,124 downwards.
ACCGCTACCAATGAAGTTGTGGTAAGTTACGATTTCAGAGTACCAGAAGGCTTTTCGCCAAATGGTGACGGAGTCAATGACCTATTTGTGATACGCGGGCTGGAAGCATTTCCAGGTACGACTTTACAAATTTTCAACCGCTGGGGTGGTGTGGTTTTTGAAACCACTAACTACAACAATGATTGGGATGGTGATGACGTAACTGATGGTACATACTTCTACATCATAAAGCTCCCCAATGGGGAAGATTTTGCTGGCCCGATTACCATCGCGCGTTAAGAAAAGTCTTTAAAATATTCGTTTATAAGAGCCAGTCCACCCATAGACTGGCTTTTTACTTTTTGTCGCAATATCTCCATCCTGAATGGGGCACCCTCAACAGAAGGGGTAGACCATACCTTTCTGATTACAGCCGAGTACCGAATTACAAAGGGTGTAGACTACCCCTTGCGAGGCCTGTTCAAAGCTTCAGAGTGAGCCGGGCACTTTCTCAATCTACCTGTTAAATCTCATTAATCCCGGTCGTAGCTTTTTGGTCTGACTGAAAGAAATCCGTACTTTTCAATATCACCCCTTTATAACTAACACCATGAAAACCTTAAAAATATTATGGGCGTGCTCCTTCCTGCTTACATTGGAACCACACCTTGCCATAGCCTAAACCATACCCTCTGAAGTAAATGAATATCGCAGCGAGCAAAGTGCGGAAGATTTTACAGATGATGAGATCGCCAAATTCGCAGAAGTGATGAAAGCGGTTCTGCCTGTTCGGGCACGGGTCCAAGCTGAAGTGGACAGCGTCCTCCTCGCAGAAGGCATGACCATGGATTCCTATAATACATTGGCTGAGCGTATACAGAGATCTACTCAAGAAGACAGGCCTTCTTCATAAAGGACAAATAAGTTTGCACGGATCAACGCGCAAATGATGCAGGCTCAGCAAAGAATTCAACCTGAATTGACCAGGGTTTTAGACGATTCTGGCATAGACATGAGAGATTACGAGGATATGTTGAGGGCTTACCGCGAAGATGAAACTTTCAGCAATAAGGTGAAAGCTAAAATGTAAAGTGGGCCACTGCGCAGTGAATTAGGCCTGTAATTGAATACTCAAAAAAAACCTGATCGAGTCTTCAGGCTTAGCTACTTCAGCTACCATCAAACTTCCGGTACTTCGACAGCAGGTACATGTAACTGGCATAGGCCAACAGCCCTATCCCCATCAAGGCCAATAAATAAATACCGAAGGGAGAATCCTCAATGAATGTAAACACCTCTCCGGCGGTTTTTATCTCGTCAGGATCGGCAGTGATGGATGCTCGCAGCAGGAAAAAGCCCATGATCAAAAATATAAAGGCCCTTGCGCTCATGCCCACCTTGGCAGTGCCTTTGATGAGCTTGCGGCGCTTATAATCGCTCATAGAGCGGGTGTCGAATGAATCAGTAAACTTGGCTTTGTATGCTTTTACGAAAAGGAAAACACCTATAAGCCCAGTCACCGCTCCGGCCACACCCAGAAGGATAAGTCCGGTATTGGTGGCCAAAAAGGCAAACTGCTTGGCTTCGTCGGCTCCCGCCTGTGTGGTATCGAAAAAGTCGGAACCCGCAGCACGCAAAGCCCCAAGCGCAGCAAGCCCAAGGAACGCCAGCCCAATAATCACAAAGACCACGCGCAGGATGATGGTTTTGGCATCGGAACCATTGTTTTCCAGATCCTTAATGCCCTCGATGATTTTCCAAACTCCATAACTCACGAGGCCCAGAGTCATGGCTACAAGCAGCACCCGACCAAGCGGATGATTGTCAAGGAAATCCATGACCTGCGGAAGTCCTGGCTTGTTTTGGCCAATGTTAAAGGCTGCAAGCAAAATCAAACCGCCCATGATGCCATATACCGTGCCTTTGGCGGCAAAACCGATCCGAGCCAATACTTTAAGCTTCTGGTTCATTTTATATTCAATATAAATTCCAGGATTTGATGAAATTAATAAACTGAGCGGCGAATCGGCCATTTTTGTGAATATTTGGTGGTGCTACCCATAATTAATTCAAAGCATATTGCTTCTCAATCAGATTTTTATACTTTTGCGCCGCCTGATTTATCGGACCAACGCAATCTGTTTCGGATTCAAAAAGCAGTAAATTGACTTCGTTAATATGGCGCTCCCTATAGTTTAGGTGGCATGAAGCCAACCCTGCATTGCATCAATATTTTTTCTCAACCTCGCAAATAATTACCATGAAACACATTGCCTTTTTTGTAAGTCTGTTGTCTTTATCGCTCGGATACGCTCAAAGTTTACCGATTGATTTTGAAGGCGACGTTACCACTGAAGACTTCACTGATTTTGACGGTGGTGCTGCGGAAGTAGTCGCCAATCCAAATCCCTCGGGAATTAATGATAGCCCCACTGTTGCCGTACTTGTGAGAGATGGAGGTGCCATATGGGGAGGCAGCAAAATTGCCCTTTCGGAAAATCTTGATTTCTCAGTGCTCACTGTCCTTTCCATGAAAGTGTATACCACTGCACCTGCAGGCACCACTGTAAAGCTGAAGCTGGAAGGCACACCGCCATTTACGGAAGTGGATGCCCTGACCACCACTTCAGGTGAATGGGAAACTTTAGAATTCATTTTTGCCGGCACAGGCAACAACCTCAATGAGCTCGTATTCATGTTTGACTTCGGGAATACAGGTGACGGATCGGAATCTTCGACCTTTTATTTCGATGACATCGAGCAAATAGCCGGACCGCCTGCTCCCATACCGACAAACCTGCCGCTAGATTTTGAAAACGGTGTCGTAAGCAGTGACTTCCTCGATTTTTCGGGAGCAGCAGTAGCGGTTATTCCAAATCCTCAAGTTAATGACCAAAATCCAAGCAACACCGTGGCGCAAATGGTACGCGATGGCGGCGACTTTTGGGCCGGCAGCCAGGTACTGCTTTCAGACAATCTTGACTTGACCACAGCGTGGCACATTTCCATGAAGGTCTACACGACAGCACCGGTGGGCACGCGCATTAAGCTGGAGCTACAAGGACCAGAAGGAAGCACAAATTTGGATTATCTCACCACATCATCCGATGCGTGGGAAACAGCGAGCTGGAATTTTGATGGGCAAGAAGGCAATTATGATAGAATCCTTTTTATGTTTGATTTCGGAAACGTAGGCGATAGCTCTGCTACATCTACATTTCTTTTTGACGATGTAGTCCAGCTGGAAGGTCCTGCCCTTGCAGCTCCGGTGCCGGCCAGCTTACCCATTGATTTTGAAGAAAGCGTAGTGACCACTGACTTCACAAACTTTTTCGGTGCCTTTACCGATGTGATTCCAAATCCGCAAATGGATGATGTAAATCCCAGTGCTACCGTTGCCCGATTTGTGAGAAGCGGTGGCGCTCCATGGGCGCAGAGCAAGCTCATCTTGACTGACTACATGGACCTTTCCGTTCTGAGCTTTATCTCCATGAAAGTCTACACCGAAGCCCCTGTGGGCACGTTGCTCAAGCTAAAAGTAGAGAGTACGACCACAGGCGCTGCCAACGAAAAAGACGTATATACAACGGCATCTGGCGAATGGGCTACCTACTCCTGGGATTTTGTTTCCGGCGATCCACCTATTTACAATGTAATTACCCCCATGCTTGGATACGGAACCGTGAACAATGCTTCCCCCAGCGCTACCTTTCTTTTTGACGACATTCAGCTTAGCGATGGCACATTAAGTGTAGACCGCGCTTCGAATTTGGTGGGCGTAACCTGCTTTCCAAATCCTGCACATGAGCAGGTAACCTTTGCGTCTGCATCCGATCCCATTATTGAAATCGGTCTTTTTGATGTACTTGGCAATCGGGTTGCATTGCTTCGTCCTCAAGCCCAAAAGGCTAAAATTGATATATCAGGATTTGCAAGCGGACTTTACATTGTGAAGATTTCGACGCCGCGAGAAACCGGTAGTCTCAAACTCATGGTCGAGTAGCGGGCGACTTCATTTCCGCACAAGGGGAGTGATCTGAAAAATACGGCGAAGTATAGGGTGGAGGCGCAATCGAAGCGCCCGGCTTGATCGCCACTGCTGAAGGCGCTTGGTAACCGAAAGGCCATCAACTGGCCCCTAAAGTCATGAATTACTGTTGATAATTCAAGCGGAGTTTCCCTCCTGCGTCGTAAGAAATATACACCTCCTCAGGCGTTTATTTGGCCGGTTATCCTAAATACCCGGGTTTGGCTACTCCTCCGGGTAGAGGAAATCTGTTGACCGCGAATTTTTACTCATAACGACCGGAGGCTTACAGTAAAGCCCTCGGATCCTAACGAAGTTATGACCCGAAGATGATTTACACAGACCACATTCAGTGTGGTTTGAGCCAGATAAATCAGAACGCAAATTCAGGAAATGGAAACAGGAAGCGTAACTCGATCAAAATTCGTGCGTAAGTGTAGGCCGAGCATGCTGCGCAAAGCAGTTAGCCTTAACCCCACAAAAAATGAAAAAAATCTACACGATCTTTGCCGCAGCGGCAGTTTTATGTAACGCTCATGCTCAAATTCCCTTTGCGGAAATTACAGGAACCGAATTTCCCGCTTTGGTAGATGGCGAAGCCGTCTTCGGTGATTTTGACAACGATGGCGATCTCGACCTTGTGATCACGGGCAGCGGCGGATTTGATATGATGTCTATGTCCAACACCCCAATCACAGCCTTGTACATCAATGACGGAACGGGCTCCTTTAGTATCAGGGCTGAGCACGAAATCGACTCACTCTCCAGTTCTTCTATTGCAATTGGAGACATCAATAACGATGGTAACATCGATATTTTTATATGCGGGTCAAATGGCACGGGATCATATACCGCAAATACTTACATCAATGACGGCGAGGGAAACTTCACGCTTAAAACGAACGACTTCATCGGCACCATACAAGGTGACGCCGCATTCGCTGATGTAGACGGCGACGGGGATCTCGATTTGCTCGTTTCGGGATATACCGGTATCGGGTACAACACCTCACTATACCTGAACGATGGAGCAGGAAATTTCAGTTTGGTTGAAAACACCCCCTTCCGGGGAACCAATTATGCCTCAGTAAAATTTTTGGACATCGATAACGACGGCGACCTCGACGTGCTGGTCTCGGGAACCGATGGCGCATCGACCTTCACAGAGCTTTACGTGAACGATGGTGGCGGAACATTCGATTTAGCAGCAGGTACTCCGTTCAATGGTTCCCAACTTGGAGCCATCGATGCGGCAGATGTAGACGGCGACGGCGATTTAGATGTGCTCATTTCGGGGTTTGACGGCTCTGAAGAATTTACGAAGCTCTACATCAATGACGGATTGGGAAACTTCACTTTGGATAATGAGTCCGAATTTATGGGCCTTGCCTACTCATCCGCACAATTTGTCGACTTCGATGTGGACGGAGCTGTGGACTTAATCATTTCGGGATATAACGGAGCCACCCAAACGAGAAACTCCCTGATCTACATTAATAATGGTGAAGGAGTTTTCACTGCAATGCCTGCACTCCCGTTGCCCGCAGGCCAGCAGTTTGGCAACAAGGCCGCTGACATAGATGGGGATTCCGATCCGGACATCTACATGTCGGGTTCATCCAACGGCAGCGGCCCAAACATTGCGGCACTCTACCGAAATGAGGCTCAAACTTCACTGGGAGTAAGTGACAATGGGGCTTTCTCAGATTTGACGGCTTTCCCCAATCCCACTAACGGCGACATCAACCTCAATTTTGGTGAAAACTTCGAAGCATTCACTGTCGAGCTGTATTCCATCACAGGGCAGCTGATACAAACCAAATTCTACAGAAACACCGATAGGGCAGCTTTTCAAATCAATGCAGCAAGCGGAATTTACCTGCTCAAGGTATTGGACGAAAATAACAATCAAGCAGTGCTCAGGGTGGTCAAAAGCTAAGGTGCCCTCCACTTCACCGATTTTTTGAGCCCCTGTAATATGTTTGCAGGGGCTCATTATTTATTATAGTGCCTATCGGCTGTTCTATTTTAATGGAATGTGTGGTTTTAAAAAGTAAATCCATCACGGCCTGAATGAGCGCGGAGTATGACAGTAGAGAAATCGCCAGCAAGAAGACCGTTGTCCGCCCCGCTGCTTGGAAAATTCTATCATTCTATGCGCTACTTTCTGATTTCTCAAATCAACATTCGGAGATAAAGCCACGGACTGACCTATGCTGCCGGTCACAGCAAAAAAAAACCTGCGCATCAAGCTTTCAAAACAGCGCGCGTAGCTCCTCCGGAAGTCCGAAGATAAAGAGAGGACCGGCTATATCCCTTTCAGCGAAAGCTGAATCCGCTTCCGCGCCACGTCTACCGACACCACCTTCACCTTCACCTGCTGCCCGAGTTTTACGATCTCGTTGGGGTCGCTGATGTAGCGGTCGGCCATTTCGCTCACGTGGATGAGGCCGTCCTGCTTCACCCCAATGTCGGTGAAAGCCCCGAAGGCGGTGATGTTGGTGACGACGCCCGGCACGGTCATGCCCTCGCGGAGGTCTTCGATCTTTCGGAGCGAGGGGTCGAAGCTGAACACCGCGGCCTTTCCGCGGGGGTCGCGGCCTATTTTGCCCAGGGCCTCAATCACATTGTTCACTGTAGGCAGGCCGACTTCTCCGCTCACGTATTTATCCGGTCGGATGGTGGCAAGCAGCTTGGTATTGCCCACAAGTTCAGTGACGGGGAGCTTCATATCGGCGGCCATCTGCTCCGCCACAGCATAGCTCTCGGGATGCACGGCCGAGTTGTCGAGGGGGTTTTCTGCCCCGGCGATGCGCAGAAATCCTGCAGCTTGCTCATAGGCTTTCGGGCCCAATCCTTTTACGGAAAGTAGCTCCTCACGCGTGCGGAAAGGGCCGTTCGCATCGCGGTGATGCACAACCTGCTCCGCGAGCTTCGGCCCCAGGCCCGACACGTAGTGCAGCAGGTGGCTGCCGGCGGTGTTGAGCTCCACGCCCACACTGTTCACCACGCTCACCACGGTGCGGTCGAGCGATTCTTTGAGTTTCGCCTGATCCACATCGTGCTGGTACTGCCCCACCCCGATGCTCTGCGGGTCGATCTTGACCAGCTCCGCAAGCGGATCCATGAGCCGCCGGCCAATGCTTACCGTGCCACGCACCGTGACGTCGTAGTCGGGAAATTCGGCCCGCGCCACTGCCGAGGCCGAGTATACCGAAGCCCCGGCTTCATTGACCACAAACACCTCAACCGGCTTCTTGAAGTACACTTTCGTGCGGATGAAATCTTCCGTTTCGCGGCCTGCCGTGCCATTGCCGATGGCCACGGCCTCAATTCGGTACGCTTCCTGCAGGCCCGCAATTTTGGCGGCTGCCTTGCTCTTCTCGTTTTGCGGCGGATGGGGATACACCGTTTCGTTGTGCAGGAGCTTGCCCTGCGCGTCGAGGCACACCACCTTGCAGCCGCTCTTAAATCCGGGGTCGATGGCCAGGGTGCGCTTCTGTCCCAGGGGTGGGGTTAGAAGAAGTTGGCGCAGGTTTTCCGCAAAAATGGCAATGGCCTGCTCGTCGGCTTTGGCCTTGCTGTCGTTTTGAAATTCGGTTTCGATGGAGGGTTTGATCAGGCGTTTGTAGGCGTCTTTCACCGCCATGCGCACCTGCTCCGAAGCGGCGTTTCGGCCTTTTACAAAGATGCGTTCAAGGGCTTCGATGGCCTCTTCCTCGGGCGGCGCGATGCCTACCCGGAGCAAGCCTTCAGCTTCGGCACGGCGCACAGCGAGCAGGCGGTGGCTGGGTATTCTGGACAAAGCTTCCACAAAATCGAAATAGTCGCGGTATTTTTCAGCTTCCGCTTCCTTGGTCTTGATCAGTTTTGCTGTGAGGGTCCCCTTTCGGGAAAACAGGCGGCGCGCGGTCTGCCTTGCTGCCTGCCGCTCACTCACCCACTCGGCCATGATGTGGCGGGCGCCTTCGAGGGCTACTTCTATGCCGGCCACTTCACCCTTCACAAAGCGGCGGGCAAAATCTTCGGGATCGCGGATTTCCTGCTTCATCAGGGTGGCGGCGAGGGGTTCGAGTCCGCGTTCGCGGGCCACAGAAGCCTTGGTTTTGCGCTTGGGCTTATAAGGTAGGTAGAGGTCTTCGAGATCGGTAAGATTCTCCGCAGCAGCGATTTTTGCCTTGAGCTCATCACTGAGCAGGCCCTGTTCAGCAATGCTGGCGAGGATAGTCTCACGGCGCTTTTCGAGGTCGAGGAAGTGTTGGTTTTCCTTCTGCACGGCGGCAATTTGCAACTCATCGAGCCCGCCTGTGCGCTCTTGCCGGTAGCGGGCGATGAAAGGGATGCTGGCCCCTTCCGCAAAAAGGGCGAGCGTGTTGCGAACTTGATTTTCCGAAAGGTGGAGCTGCCTGGCGATGCGCGAAGTGTTCATGGCGGCAAAGGTAAGGTTCTTGGGAGGGAGAGGCAGCAAGCCAGTGCGACGAATAATTTGGCTATTCTCCGCAAATATGCGGAGAATAGATCTTGGTTATTGCAAATGCGAAAATCTGATCGTAATTCGAGGCTTCGGAACGGTTTTTGAAATGTGAGCTGCATACCCAAAAATGGTCGCTCATGAAAAATCTACTCTTTGTTTTCGCAATCACCCTGCTCAGCCTAGACCCCGTTATGGCCCACAATGAAGATCCAGTGGTTTATGATTATGTGAGCATCGTAGCGACAGGAAGCCGCATTTTGAATGTGCGCATTTCTATAGGAGGGGCCGAACATACAGAAATCACTGTTAAAGGAGAAAGGCGAACCCACTTTGATTTTAGACAGCTTTTTGAAATCATCAACGAATTTGAAAAGCAAGGTTACGAGCTTTACACCAACAATTTCGATACTTCAGGCGACTATTTTAGAAACTACTTTTTGCTCCGAAAGCCAAAAAATCAGCCCCTAAAATAATATTCATCAATTGATTCGCCCGTGGAGGTTAGCCGATATTCATTAGAACGATGCATATCCGGTCTTGTTTTTTGCACATTCATGCGCTTCTTATTCTCTGTGGTATTTTTTCATTTCAGCAATTGTCATACAGGGAGTGAATTTTTAATAATTTCTTTATGAGAATGTTAAACCTTTCAAATCCCCGCGACGACGGGCATGAATTTACCACGAAATCAGGTATATTGTAGGGCACCAACACTGAATACCATGAAAAATCCGACTAAATTTTTTATCCTAGCAGGCGCGTTTATTCTCTGCGCCACGACATTAATAGCACAACCGGGAAGCGCAGCAGTGCGCGATTACGATGCAGTGCGAACCGCTGATGATTTCACAGACGATGACATCCAACGATTTGGGAAGACCCTCAATGCTGTTGAAGAATTTCAGAAAAGCTCAAAAGTCGAACTGGAAGCAGCTCTGGAAGCCGAAGGCCTCACTATGGATAGCTTCAATGATCTTGCTCAACGCATGAAGAACAGTGACAAGGATAGCAGACCATCACAAGAAGAAAGGGCCAAGTTCATCAAGATTAATGAAGTGATGCACGAAAACCAACGAAGTGTAGGCACCCAGGTAGTTCGTACTATAGAACAGAATGGCATGGAAGTCAAGGATTATCAGGACAAGTTGAGAATATATCAGGAAGATGAAGCCTTTCGGAAAAAAGTGCAAGCAGCGATGAAATAGCTTTCTTTGTCATTCTATGAGCCCAATAAAATCAAATGATCAAAGATTATTTCACTTCGGAAAAGTCCTGATCTACCTTCAAACCATATTGTTGTTTGTTCAAACAGCATTAATTGCGCAAAGTCCTGTCGATATGGATTTTCTTGTTTTGAACTCCGGTGACACCTTGTATGGCCTTGTTCAACACATTGACGAAAGGGGTGTGAGTCCAAAATTTCACAAGAAATTACGATTGCAGGATGTCGACGGCAAGAAGAAAAAGTTCCACAGAAAGGATGTGAAGTCCTTCAGTGCAGAGCGCCAGGTGTACGAAAGCTTTTGGCTAAAGCAGTCTTCCGATCGAATATCGCTTGACAATCCCCGGTACAATATCACTTCGCATGGAGGGGAGCAGTATTTTTTAAAACGCATCAGCCAGGGCAGCCTTAGCCATTACCAGCTCGAGTGGTGGGAACAGGGCGAATCGGGCCTCATGTCGATGGATTTACTCAAAAAGGAAAATGACAGCTTTCTGATCAGGGCAACGCAGGGCGTATTTGGATTAAAGAAAAAGGCACTGGCAACTTTCTTCGCCGATTGCACCGAAGTCAAAGCACAAATCGAGCAAGGAAAAGTAAAACAGGTATGGGAGGTGGTCGACCTCTACAAGGCGCAATGTGCGGATTGAGCAGGTTGAATTATGAATTAAACCTTTGACCACAATTCCCGTCTAAAAGGCCAAAAGCACTTCCTTATGATGAAATGGCCAATTAAAATTTTTGCGATTGCAGTGCTTTTTTCCCTGGGCAGCAGTTTGAGCGCCCAACCCACATTTCCATTGCAAAATATGCAAAGTGCAGCCGCTTACTCCGCTCAGATGGGCGGAAGCTCCACCCTGATTATGCAAAATGGGAGCATCGCATTCGAAGCGTACCACAATGGCGCCGACTCCAGCACCGCCACCCACATTGCCAGCGCTACGAAGGGTTTTTGGGCCTTAATGGCCGCACATGCTTTGGAAACCGGAATCTTTGAGTCGTATGACGAGCTGGTTGCCAACACCCTCACCGAGTGGCAAAACCCGGCCTTACATCCGGGCAAGTCACAAATCAC
>DAIRDH010000061.1:0-6247 GCA_036796255.1 Cryomorphaceae bacterium | reverse complement strand
ACACCCTCACCGAGTGGCAAAACCCGGCCTTACATCCGGGCAAGTCACAAATCACCATCCGTCACCTCTTGCAACTGTCATCCGGCCTTTCGCAGGATACCGATCAAATTCAGGGACTCGAAACCGGTGCGGAGAATATTTACCAATACGTGGTCGACAGCCTCAACCTCGGCTTCTTTCCTGGCTCAAATTTCCAATACGGCCCGAGCAATTACTATGCTTTTGGTGTTTTGCTGGAAAGGAAACTTGAAAATCTGGGCATTGACATGAACCCCTTGCAATACCTGGACAGCATAATTTTTCAACCCATCGGGTTCGAATATGACAGCTGGCAACACGATGACTCCGGCAGTCCGCACATCCCGAATGGCTGCTTCGTGACCTCCCGCAACTGGATCAAGTTTGGCCAGTTGCTTTTGCAAAAAGGCCGTTGGGAAGGTGTGCCATTGGTGGACAGCGCCTTGGTAGCAGATTTGTTTGTCGCAGATGGACCCAATCCGGGGCACGCCAAATTCCTCTGGGTAAACAACCAGGGAGGTTACGGGCTGTTTCCTTTTCAGGGTGCTCCGGCAGGTGCGGAAGGTGGCTTCATGTATTACGACGGCTACACCGAAATCATAGGTGCCCTGGGCGCTGGCAAAAACCGCATGTACCTCATCCCCTCTTTGAATGCCATTGCGCTCAGACAAACCGAACTTGGCAGCGACAACTTTTCTGACCATGAATTCTTATCGCTGCTACTTGCGGATTTGGGCTTAGGCACCACCCTTGAGGAACATTCTGCAGACATACAGGTGTTTCCAAATCCCGCCCTCTCCAGCATTTCCTTTTCCACTGACGATCTTCCCGCTTCTTTCATGGTCGAAGTATTTCACGTCAACGGTACTTCGGCACTGCGTGGGCAAAGTCAGGGCATGTTGGATATCTCAACTTTGGCTGCTGGCACCTATGTTTTACGCATTCAAGCCAATGATCGGGTTTACCACAGCAAGTTTGTGAAGCATTAAAAGCCTTTCGAAAATGCACCATGGCCGATGAACAGTGCATCAGAAAGCACGACTAAGACCGCATGATTTCTAAGCGAATAAGAGCTGAAGGACTTTTGGCCATTCCTGTGCATGAAAATTTCTGGGAAAATAAAGCGGAAATAAAAAAGCCAGGAAGGCACCTTTCTTTGCTCATATATCGTAATATTGCAATGTAATTACGGACTGTCGGGAGCACCCAACAATTGCCCACCAATTACGGCCTTAACCACAGAACAATCTTGCCATGCTATTCCCAAGAATTGAAGAAAACATTCGGAATTTGAACACCGAGTCCATCCCTACAGAGCGAAGGGCAACATTGCAGCCACTTATCGAATACCTCCAGGCAAAAGTGGATGACAAAGAGGAAATACGACTGAACTTCATTTGCACGCACAATTCCCGGAGAAGCCATCTCTCGCAAGTCTGGGCGCAGGTGATGGCTGCGCACTTTGGCATCCCTCAAGTCTTCAGCTATTCAGGTGGCACGGAAGCTACCGCCATGTTTCCCATGGTGGGAGAAACGCTGAAGACACAAGGCTTGAACATTTTACCACTCTCCGAAGGGAGCAACCCGGTATATGCCATCAAGTTTGCAGAAAATGCCCAGCCCATCATGGCCTTCTCCAAGGCCTTCGACCACCCCTTCAATCCCAGCTCCCAGTTCGCGGCCATCATGACTTGTGCTCAAGCCGACGAGGGCTGTCCTTTTATTGCTGGTGCCGAAAAGCGCTTTCCCATCACCTACGATGATCCCAAGGCCTTCGACGGTAAGCCGCAACAAGCGGAAAAATACCTGGAGCGCAGCGCCCAAATCGCCACCGAAATGCTTTACATCTTTTCAGAAATCAATACCTAATGTCGACAGCCAAAAAGCAAATTCCATTTTTCGAGCGCTACCTCAGCATTTGGGTGGCCTTGTGCATTGCCGTGGGCATCGGCATAGGGCAAGTGGCGGGCGACAGCATGCAGGTGCTCGCCGATTTGGAAATTTACAAGGTCAATATTCCCATCGCCATCCTCATCTGGCTGATGATTTACCCCATGATGCTGCAGATCGATTTCAGCAGCATCAAAAATGTGGGCAAAGCACCCAAGGGGCTTATTTTAACATTGATAGTCAATTGGTTGATCAAGCCCTTCACCATGGCATTTTTTGCCTGGATCTTTTTTGAACACCTCTATTCGGCCTGGATCGAACCCGAACTGGCGGGTGAATACATCGCAGGTGCCATCCTCCTGGGCGTAGCTCCCTGCACCGCCATGGTGTTCGTGTGGAGCTACCTCACCAATGGCGACCCCAACTACACCCTGGTGCAGGTATCGGTCAACGACTTGATCATCCTCGTGGCATTTGTCCCGCTGGTGGGTTTTCTACTCGGAATCACCGACCTGGAAATACCCTACAACACCCTCGTTGCCTCCGTATTGATCTTTGTGGTTGTCCCCTTGCTCGCCGGTGTGGTCACCAACAAGCTCATGGTCAAAAAGCACGGCGAGGAATGGTTCAAAAACGTTTTTCTGCCCCGCCTGAAGCCTGTGAGCATTTTCGCACTGCTCCTCACCTTGGTCTTGCTGTTTGCCTTTCAGGGCAACAACATTTTAGACAATCCGCTCATCATCCTCCTGATCTCCGTTCCACTGATCATCCAGTCCTACTTTATCTTTTTCATCACCTGGTTTGCCGGGCAAAAACTCAAGCTGTCACACGCCATTTGCGCTCCTGCGGCCATGATTGGCACAAGCAATTTCTTCGAATTGGCTGTGGCTGTGGCCATCGCCCTCTTCGGGCTTCAAAGCCCCGCAGCCCTGGTCACTGTAGTGGGTGTATTGGTGGAAGTGCCCGTGATGCTGAGCCTGGTGGCATTGGCCAATCGCTGGAGGTATTAATATCACATCCGTGAAAAATGCGCCTATCGCAGCAGGCCCAAAAAACCACTTGCCGTAAATGTTGTTATGCGTTGAACACAAGGCCCGGCAACTGCAATGATCTCCACCGAAAACTTCCAGAAAGTCGAAGTCACAAGCAGCGATGAGCTTCGCGCCTGGCTCAACGCCCACCACACCCAAAACGACAGCGTGTGGCTGGTCACCTTTAAGAAAAGCGTGCCCGAAAAATACCTTTCAACCGGAGAAGTGCTCGACGAGCTCCTCTGCTTTGGTTGGATTGACGGCATCAGGCGCAAGCTCGACGAGCACCGCACCATGCAGCTCATAGCCCCTCGCAGGGTGGAGCACTGGGCCAAAACCTACAAAGACCGCGCAGCCCGGCTGATCGAAGAAGGCCGTATGCAGGAAGCCGGATTTCGCTCCATCGAAGCTTCCAAATCCAATGGCCTCTGGGACTTTATGGACGATGTGGACAAACTCATCGTCCCAGCCGATTTGCAGAAAGCACTAGAAAAATACCCCGGCGCCGCCGACTTCTTCCACGCCATCAACCCTTCGAGCAAGCGCTTTGTACTGCGCTGGATCAAGCTCGCCAAAACGGACAAAACCCGGGCTTCAAGGATTGAGCAACTGGCGCAGCTTTCCGCAAAAGGGGAAAAGCTGAAGGGTAGTTGAGGCAGATAGAATACCTCAAAAGAGTGCGGGCCAGAAGATGCAACACCGAATCAAGCCAGTATGGGTCGAATGAAAATGATGTATATTTGAACTGATGATTACCAAAGAGGAAATACTAGCCAAACTGAAGGAATTAAAACCAATGCTTTACCAGGAATATTCCGTAAAAGAAATTGGTCTTTTCGGTTCCTATTCGACCCGTTCAAATTCAGATGAGAGCGATATTGACATCATGGTAGAGTTGGACAAACCCATCGGATGGAAATTTTTTACCCTCGAATTATTTCTTGAAAAGATTTTCCAAAAGAAAATTGATTTGGTAACCAAAAATGCCCTCAAAGCCAACATCAAAGACCGCATACTTGGGGAAGTAAATTTTGTTGAGTGAAGAAGCCACCTCGCACTTACAGAATGTACCTCGAAGACATGCATTTGGCAATGGAGAGAATTGCAGAATATATTGATGGATATTCTTTTAGCCAATTTGAGCAAGACCATAAAACGGTGGATGCAGTGGTACGAAATCTGGAAGTAATTGGAGAAGCTTCCAAAAATCTACCAGCATCGTTGAAAGACAAATATCCAGATGTACCATGGAACGAAATGTATTTACTGCGAAACAAAGTTTCCCATGAATACTTTGGGGTTGATCAAGAAATTATTTGGGATATCGCCTCAAACTACCTTCCGGAAAATAAACATCAAATAACAGCAATCTTGAACAGTACCGACGAGCAACAATAGAAGCTGTCGACAATTTTTGCATAAATGTTTCCACGCCATCAACCCCTCAAGCAAGCGCTTTGTACTGCGCTGGATCAAACTGGCAAAAACCGAAAAAACCCAGGCCTCCAGGATTGAGCAATTGGCCCAGCTTTCCGCAAAAGGGGAAAAGTTGAAGGGGAGTTGATGCCTCACAACTTTAGCTTGCTCGTTTTCACCCTCTAAATTAAATCAGGAAGAGGGCTCCGGCGCCCAGAGCGGCAGCAATTACAATGAATACGATCAATTGGGCGCTCTTTTTGACTCCAACGTAAAAGGAAAAAATACCAGCTTTGACAAGCGTATTGGAAACGGCGGCCAGCACAATGCCGTTCACAGCAACCTCCGGGCTTGTTTCGCCCTTGGCCATTTCGGCATATGAAAGTGTAATGGCATCGACATCCGTAAGTCCGGAAATAATGGCCAGCACGAGCAATCCCTGGTCGCCGTAACTATCGGAGAGCCACTCGGACAAGAATAAAATGACCACAAGAAGCAAGGCAAATTTTATGGCCGTCTTCAGATCCAAAGGATTCTTGAGTTCTATTGGGTCTTGAATTTCCTGTTTGGAGGCCGACTTCCACATCCAAATGCCCGACGCAATCGTAAAAAGCGACATCACCCCTATGGGAATCCACAGGGCTTGGAGCAAACTTGCATTCACCACAGCTACTTCGATGAGCACCCTGATAAACATGACCGACGACGCGATCAGGACCCCTCCCATAAACAAGCGCTTGTCCATACTTTTTGCTGCGAAATGCCCCATACTGATGGTCACCGCGGTGGACGACGCGACGGCCCCCACCAAAGCGGTGACAAGGGTTCCGATCTTGTCGCCAGCAATGCGTATGGCAAAATATCCCACGAAGGAGATGCCGCTGATCAAAACCACCATCCACCAAATCCAATAAGGGTTGAATGCTTCATAAGGTCCGTAACCTTCATTGGGAAGGAGGGGCAAAAGCACCACAGATATAATCAGCAATTTGAGGCCAGCAAAAACTTCTGCTTTGCTCAATTTATGAAGAAAAGAACGTAATGCAGGCTTGATGCCGAGTATGGCTGTGGCCACCACGGCAATGGCTGTGGCCTGTATTTCATGCCCATAGGCGGCCCAGGCTGCAAGCGAAAACGTAAGTAAAAGGGCAACCGCCGATGTAATTCCCACATCCGCATCCTTCTTGTAATCCAACACATGACCTGCCACCGCGAGCAATGCTACAGCCAAAAAGGCAGCAATCAGAAACCACCCACTCACCGTTTGCGATAGCGCTGCCGAAACACCACCCACGAGCCCGATAAGGCCAAATGTCCGCACACCTGCCACGCGGTCGCCTTCTTGTTGATCGCGCTTGCTCCATACCTACGAGCAGGCCAATGCCTAAGGCAACAAGCATTCTAATCAAAAGGGGGTTGGTAAATTCCAAAATACAGGCCGTGTGGGTTTCAGGTCAATCCTCAAATTTAAACAACTCTTTCGTATAAAAGCTGCGGTTGCCCGTCGTGACCCTGGCTGAGAGAAAGTCCAAAAATGCCCGCATTTATTCGGATTTATCAGAGTTCGGCAAAGCCTTCACCCTGCATCATTTTCTTGATGAAAGTGCATTCCCGCTTAAATGCAAGGAGCCACCCATCTCAAAGAGAAAGATAAACAAGATGGTTTGGCTTAAAGAAAAACCCACTTAGGCCATGCCTGGCTGATCGTATTCGAGCTGCATGGCAAGGTGACCCACAACATGTTGTTTTGCCGCTCCAGCCATCGGCCCCTTTTAGCTATACCGCGATACCCACTTCTAACCGCGTCACCATTCCCCTCCTTTCAAAAATCGATCGGGAGGTCTCCGCATCGAGCACCGCTGCTTCAAAGTAGTGGTAGCTGCCGTCTTTCA
>DAIRDH010000060.1:1265-19763 GCA_036796255.1 Cryomorphaceae bacterium | reverse complement strand
CGCGAGCTGGGTTCAGAACGTCGTGAGACAGTTCGGTCTCTATCTGTAGTGGGCGTTAGAAATTTGAGAGGACCTGCCTCTAGTACGAGAGGACCGGGGCGGACACACCTCTAGTGTACCTGTTGTGGCGCCAGCTGCATCGCAGGGTAGCTACGTGTGGATGAGATAAGCGCTGAAAGCATCTAAGCGCGAAACTCACCTCAAGATGAGATTTCTTTTAAGGGTCGTTAAAGACGATGACGTTGATAGGTTGCAGGTGTAAAGGCAGTAATGTCAAAGCCGAGCAATACTAATTACCCATAGACTTTGAATCTCTACTGAACCAATACGTCAATTCTTATTGATGTGATAAAGCATTAAACGCTTTAGGTGACTATTGCGATGAGGTCCACCTCTTACCATTCCGAACAGAGAAGTTAAGCTCATCAGCGCAGATGGTACTGGTTAATTCCGGGAGAGTATGTCGTCGCCAATCTTAAAAGGCCCCCAACATTTCGATGTTGGGGGTTTTTTTATGCATTGTCTTTCAATGTCGCTACGCCAAAAAGCGTGTGTATTCTTGTACGCCTTTCAATACGCATGGCGGTGGCTGAAAGACGGCAATCAGATCATCGCTAATCTCAAGAACCCCCAGCATCTCGATGTTGGGTTTTTTTTTATAGCCGAGAGTATCTTTAGCCCCATGTTTATGAAAAGGATCTCACAGAGATGCCGATCCGCCAGAGGCAGAGCAGATGGTAGGTGCGGATTCGAGGGCGTGTACATATGTCGTGCTAATGTAAGTTGGTATTGCAGGGTCATGAATATTTTGGACCCAGTTGATTCGATGATTTGTTTTTTATCGGTACTTTAGGTCCATGAAGCTTGAAATGCTATTCTTGAATTTTTGCTTGAGATGTGCCTTTGCGTTGGTCGGTGCCATTTGGGTAGTGGGAGTGCATGCTCAAGTCAGAGATGTCCATTTCGATACAGGGGTATCTATGCATAATCTGGATGCTACAGAGCTAGAGAATTTCCAGGAGTTAAGTTGGGGGCCATTGCTTCGATTTGGCCTTGCGTTTGCCGAAAACGAGCGTGGCAATTTGAAAGGCCACTCAGAATTCCGGATGAACCGACGCAGTTTTAAACGCGATTTTGGAACAGAGAAGTTTGCCTATCGCATTACCGCAATCGAACTCCCCATATACAGCGCGTGGAATTTCTGGAAAGATCTGCACGTGCACGCCGGAGTGAATCCTGTTGTATATGTGCTAAATTTGCACAGCGATCCAGACAATACGGCTGAAACCAAGACCAGCGATGATTTCAGAAATTTTGATGTAGCCCTGATTCTAGGCCTGACCTATCGGCTGGGTGACTTGATTTCTATAGGCGGGAGATGTGATTGGGGAATCATTCCTTTAGTGAAATTTACGCCAATAAGCGATTTCGGGGAAATGGGTAATTCGCATACCGATCTTCTGTACAGACGGGCAGAAATTTTTGTAAGATGGCATTTGCGATGAATTGGCGACTCTTTATTGTTGTTATAGCCTTGATGGTTCTCGTCACTGCCTGCGAAGAGACTTATACCGGAGATGTAGAGCACCCCCTTATTCCAGCTTACACAGAAGAAGGAAACAATGATGCGGGTGCTTTTATAAATGGACTTCCCTGGCGAAGCAGTCCTTACCGGGACAGTCCGTTGTCAACGGTGGAACGAGCTTATTTAAGATTTGTTGATAGTACTGGGGTGACTTCGATCCGAATTCCAACAGGCAGAATAGTTGAGCCTGGAGCAACGGGCCCCCGAGGATACCAAATTACTTTTGAGCTGAATAGAGATGTTCTAACAGAATATCTGCAGCATAAAACACTGCCGATGGCCTTGGTTCTGAATGGGATTGACGGCTACGGTGCGTTGAGCGACACCCTTTTTGAAGATACTGCAAATTGTATGTCACATGATGGGATGCTGTTCATCAGAAATATAGAGAGCTATGATCAGAACAATGTTACAATTTCAGGCACTTTCGGGTTCGAAATTGCCAACGACTGCGGTGATTTCCGGGTGACTTCGGGTCGGTTTGATTTTGTTTTCTTAAGCCAGCGATATTGAATATAGCTAACCAAGCGCTTTTTCTAATCAGCATCTTGAACCCTATCACCCTGCATTTCTTCTAAACCCGTTAAAATATTTGTCTTTGAAGGACTTAGGTAATTTTTTTATCCTTAGAAAACTGAGTGCGATCTCGCTTTCGCAAATGAAAGTGCTTATGGTATGTGGCTTCAACTCAATACTCGATTCCAATCGTACTTCTTGCCATTGCGCTCCCAGTTCCAAATGAGTAGAGACGCGTCTGAGTTAAGTTCATTCCGGTGGTGGACGAAAGAAATTCGGTAAATAATAAGAGTGTGTGCTTTTCGCATTAACGCACTCTTAGAGGGTCAGGCGAAAGGGTTGGATTTCGCACTTCCAGCCCATGGCCAATGCCGCCGCCCAAATTTTTGCAATTAATGAAGGACTCCAGATCGCGAAATGGCCCATTGTGCATATTCAGGTCTTCTGCTTCTTTTTCTTCGCAGCCGGAAACAACACATTATTGAGTATAAGGCGGTAGCCCGGACTATTCGGGTGCAAGTTGAGGTCGGTGGGAGGATCACCTACCCTGTGCTGATAGTCTTCAGGATCGTGACCGCCGTAGAAGGTCCATTGGCCTTCGCCAAATGTGCCGTGGATGTACTTCACTGTGCCTTGTGCCTTGCTCTCACCGAGAATTAAAGCATCGCTTTTGATGTATTGTTTCTTAAATGAGGTGGTTTGACCCATAAATCCTTTGAGCACCTGTCTGTGATTTTGGTTGAGCATGGTGGGTACGATGTCCCATTTTGCTGAAAACTCAAACAGGGTGAAAAAATCCTGGGTTTGCGGTACTTTGGTATGAATGTCGGTAGCGTCAATGCTGGAAAATTCATAAACGAGAGGATCGCGCTCAAGGAAGAAATCCTTGAAAGCAAAAGTCTGAGAAAAGTCCAGCTTCGATTGTGCAGCAGGATCAGCAGGGTCACCATCGTACATGCTTTCGGCAATGTCTGTATTGTGGGCTGCTAGGGCAATGTCGTATGAGTCTGTACCCGAGCACATGGTAAACAGAAATCCACCACCGGCGGTGTACTCCTGTATGCGTTGAGCTACAGCAAGCTTGAGTTTGCTGACCTTATCAAAACCCAGGCTGTTGGCCAAGACCTCCATTTCATTCACCTGGCGCTGGTACCAATTGGCGTTTTTGTAGCTGCGGTAAAATTTGCCATATTGTCCGGTGAAATCTTCGTGGTGAAGGTGCAACCAATCGTACTTGGGCAACTCCAGACCTATGATTTCTGTGTCGTAAATGACATCATATGGGATCTCGGCGTAGGTCATAACCAGCGTCACCGCATCATCCCAGGGCATATTGGTTTTTGGCGAGTAGACCGCTATTTTGGGTGCTTTTTCCAGCTTTACCACCTCCATATTGACTTCAGGATCGGCTATTTCGCGTAGAATGCTTGCGGCCTGAACGTCGGCTATGATGCTATATGATACATCGCGAATTCTACATTCCTCCTCGATGGTTTTGTACTGGTCTATCATAAAGCTGCCTCCCCTATAGTTGAGCAGCCATTGCACTTCAATATCATTCTCCAGCACCCAAAAGGCAATTCCATAGGCTTTGAGGTGGTTTTTTTGCGTTTCGTCCATGTGGATCAGAATCTTTGCGGCATTTGCCGAAAGGCCCAACAATAGGAGCGAAACCAATAGAGTGAATGTATAAACGCTGCGCTTAAAATGGAGCGTCGTCGTCGTTGTCTTTTGTGAAAAAACTGTCATCATTGCTGTCATTCATTCGCGACTGCATGGTTATGGTCTGCATCGCTTGAGTACCACCGCCATCATCGTGCCCAAACTGGCCGAAGTCGGTCTCAAGGTTCCCAAATTTCGCAAAATCTTTCTCAAACTTCAAGGAAACTGTCTCCAAAGCACCATTTCTGTGCTTGGCAATGATTACCTGGCCTACCCCGTGCAGCGAGTTTCCATCCTCATCTTGCGTGATATCGTAATATTCAGGACGGTATATGAACGATACAATATCTGCATCTTGCTCAATAGCACCCGATTCGCGAAGGTCGGAAAGCATGGGACGCTTGTCGCCTCCTCGTGTTTCCACTGCACGGCTCAGCTGCGAAAGGGCAATAATGGGAATATTCAATTCTTTCGCAATCGTCTTGATAGAACGCGAAATCATACTGATTTCTTGTTCACGGTTGCCTCTATTGTCAGTGCCACCTGTCATGAGCTGCAAGTAGTCAATGATAATACAGGCAATATTGTGCTTGGACTTCAATCGGCGCGCTTTGGCCCGAAGTTCAAAAATGGAAAGTGATGGGGTGTCATCAATGTAAATCGGGGCTTTGCTCAGCTTCTTAATCCTGGTATGCAGCTGGGTAAATTCGTGGTCTTCGAGGTTACCCTTTCTAAGCTTTTCTCCTTTTATCCCAGTTTCGGCCGAAATGAGTCGATTGACCAATTGCACCGAAGCCATCTCAAGGGAGAAGATGGCAACCGGCATGTTGAAATCAACAGCCATATTGCGCGCCATGGAAATTACGAATGCCGTTTTACCCATACCCGGACGGGCTGCAATCACGATCATATCGCTGTTTTGCCATCCGGAAGTAACCCTGTCTAGTGCGTGGAAACCAGTTGGGACTCCGCTTACCCCGTCAACGTTTTTCTTGGCGGCCTCAATGTTTTCTATGGCGAGCTTGATCACGTCGCTCATGGTGTCGTAATCCTTGCGGATGTTGCCCTGGGCCACGGTAAAGAGATCGCGTTCAGCCTTGTCGAGCAGCTCAAAAACGTCCGTACTTTCCTCGAAAGCTTCGCGAATCGTTGTGGAAGAAATGCGAATAAGCTCGCGCAAAATATGCTTTTGCGAAATGATTCTTGCGTGGAATTTGATATTGGCTGAACTCGCTACTCGGTTGGTGAGGTAGCTGATGTAGTAAGCCCCACCGATCACTTCCAGTTCATTGCGCTTTCGCAACTCGGCAGTTACTGTGAGGATATCAACAGGTTCTGATTTTTGGAAAATGTCGTGGATGGCAGCAAAAATCTTTTGATGCGGCTCTTTGTAAAATGATTCGGGCTTGAGAATGTCGATAACCTCACTTAATGCTTCGCGCTCAAGCATGAGTGCTCCAAGCACAGCTTCTTCCAAATCAGTTGCCTGCGGGGGGATTTTACCCAGTTCATTGTTATGTAAAGGTGCTGCTGCACGCTGAGCCCTTCTTCCTTCCGTCTTTTTTTGCGACATTTCATCCATGTTTCAAAGATACTACAGGGTTTTGGTCTTGTCAGGTTAAGAGAGATTGAACTATGAAAAGTTTTCAGAAGGTGTTTTCAACAAGTGTTAAGTTATTGATAGGCATTTCAATGGCTGCTTTGATGCTGGTGTCATGCAATGATGACGATGAGATTCCATCACCAAGGGTTTTCATGGAATTGCCAATTGAAAACCAGTTGATTTTTTCGGTCGATACCGTATCCGTTAAGGCTACTGTGGTGCATGAAGTAGGCATTGAATGGGTGGAAGTTGAATTGGTGAACAGCGAATTTAGCCCAGTGTCGGGTAAAGCCCGCTACCCGATGACGGGCACCAATGTGCAGGTGGAATTGCCTTTACTTCTTGATCAGCCATTACTTGAATCGGGGACTTTCTATGTAGCAGTGCGTGCCAGCGATGGCAGTAAGGTAGGGAGTGGTTTCAGGAAGGTGCAGTTGAGCGCCGTACCACGCACACTTGATGATGTGTTGGTAGGTACAAGAACAACATTTAACCTTGGCGTTTGGGCAGCACCACCAGGATCAGAATGGGAGCCTGTACTCAATAAACCCATTGACTGCGAGGGAATGGCATTGAATTATCGTCAGAACATTCTTGCAGTGGCTGGCGGGGAATTGGGCAATCTGGATTTTCACGAAACTGAGAGCTTTGCGGTTATCAATTCACTGCAAGGATTTGGTTTACCATCGTTGCCATTTTTTCTTGGCGTTCACTACAGTCAGGAGTTCGAAGAGTTTTCGGTATTGCTGCGGGAGCCTCGCCTCCGCACCTTTACAAAGAATGCCGGAGCCCTGACCGGTTTTGAATTGCTTCCAAATCACCTGCCTTCCCGTATTTTCACCGCACTCGACCATTATTTTGTAATGGAGAGTCCCATTTCCCAACCCAATCAATTGCTTGTTGCGTATTCGCGAACGGGGCTGAGGCGGGCTATTTACGAATTTGGAGGGCCTGTGATTGGCCTTTTCGAGAAAAGCATCAATGAGTTGTTTATTTGGGAAGACCATCCTGAAGGATGTCGCTTACGCTCCCTGAATTTAGGAAATCAATTGTTGAATACCATTTTTGACCGCACAGGTGAGTCCTTGATCGATGTTGTCAGGCTCAATGACAACATCTTCACGTTTCTTACGGATCAAGGTCTGTACCGCTACAATTTTATGACGGGCAGCACGACGGTATTGGGCAGTGGCATAGTGGCGGAGCGCTTGTTCTATGAGGAATTGTCACAACAGTATTATCTCAGCAATGGAAATGAGCTCAAGGTTCTCAACGCCAATGGATCACAGGTGCAAGCGCACACCTTCCCTTCAGAAGTATTTTGGGTGGGCTTTAACTACAACCGTTAGGAAGTTACGCCCATTGATGAGAATTTCTTGATTCTCAGTTCAATTCTCTTTTCAGGAGTGAGTGCTTTGAGCTTTGGCAAATTTTTGAGGATGGTCTCTTTCACGTAAGTAAAAGCTTGCTGCGGGTCGTTGTGCGCCCCACCAACCGGCTCTTTTATGATGCCATCAATAAGTTTGTTTCTCAGCATGTCCTTGGCGGTGAGCTTCAGTGCATCAGCTGCTTGTACCTTGTGGTCCCAGTTGCGCCATAAAATGGTCGAACAATTTTCAGGTGAGATTACAGAATACCAGGAATTTTCCAGCATCAATACCAGGTCGCCAACGCCTATACCGAGTGCACCACCTGAGGCTCCTTCGCCAATCACGATGCAAATGATCGGCACTTTGAGTTGAGCCATCTCGTAAAGGTTGCGCGCAATCGCTTCACCTTGTCCGCGCTCCTCAGCTTCCAATCCCGGAAATGCACCAGGCGTATCGATTAACGTGACTACGGGTTTGTTGAATTTCTCGGCCATTTTCATGAGCCTAAGCGCCTTTCGGTATCCTTCGGGATTGGGCATTCCGAAGTTGCGGTATTGCCGCATCTTAGTGTTTATCCCTTTCTGCTGGCCTATGAACATGACAGTTTGCCCATCAAGCTTGCCGAATCCGCCTACCATGGCCTTGTCGTCTTTCACGGTGCGGTCGCCATGCAATTCCAAGAAAGTGCCTTGGGTGAGGGCGTCGATGTATGCCAATGTGTAAGGTCTCTCGGGATGGCGCGATACCTGCACTTGCTGCCAGGGAGTAAGGCTCTTGTGAATCTTTACCCTGGTCTGGCTTATTTTCTTCTCAAGATCCTTGATGTTCTTGGTCATGTCGACCTCACCCTTCTCATGTAGTTCTTTGGCTTTTTCCAATTGCTCCATGAGCACGCCGATAGGCTCTTCAAAATCCAACAATACAGGCATATTCAGTCTTTAATTTGAGAGGCGAAAGGTAAGGTTTATTTCACAATCTGATATTCCTCTTGGGCCAACAGGATGGAAAGCAGCATATTTGTGCATGCTTATTTTTCCAAATGCAAAGATCAATCTGGGCCTGCACATTTTGCGGAAGCGCCAAGATAATTACCATGACATTCACACCGTGATGGTTCCGGTGAGGAATCTCAGTGATGCACTCGAATTTGTTCCCGCTTCCGGCAAAGATCAATTTCACATGAGTGGATTGGTGGTGCCCGGCGAGTCTAGTGAAAATATTTGCATCAAGGCACTCGCCTTGCTTCGTGAATCATTTGAAATCCCTCCGCTTCGCATTTATTTGCACAAGCACATACCCATGGGGGCAGGTTTGGGGGGAGGCTCTGCCGATGGAGCCTTTTTTCTGACTGCGTTGAACGATCATTTTAAGTTGGGGCTTAAGACCGCAGAACTTGAAAATTTTGCCGCAAGGCTAGGTTCTGATTGCGCTTTTTTCATTCGAAACGAGCCCGCCATTTCTGAAGGACGCGGTGAGGTATTAAGGCCGATCGGGTTGAACTTGTCTGGAAAGGCCCTGATCCTCGTGCATCTTGGCCTGCACATTTCTACTGCTAAAGCTTACGCAAATATGCAGCCTGAAGCCGGCCGGCCCTCTTTGGCAGCGGCGCTTGCGCAGGAGCCCATGAATCATTGGAAGCAATTGATCACGAACGATTTTGAAGCTTATGCTTTTCAGAAATTTCCAGTTCTGAAGCAGGTCAAGGAAATGCTTTATAAGCAGGGAGCAGAGTTTGCCGCGATGACAGGAAGTGGATCGGCGGTTTACGGGATTTTTGAAGCGGATATGCTGGAGCGCCTTTCGGCAAAAATGACTGAAGAACTCAAATCAGCATTTGGGGCATCGGCTTTTGTGCACCACGCTTCGATCTGATTACTTCTGGGCTTTGGTATACAACCATACGGCCACCATACCATATACAATGTTGGGAATCCAAACGGCTATAAATGGATTGAGGTCGGCATTGGTAGCCGCTACCGTAGCCAGTTTCATGGCAAATATATAGCTTATCGCGATCACCACCCCGAGGGCAAGATGGGCACCAATACCGCCCCTGTTCTTTCGGCTGGCCACCGATACCGCGATAATGGTAAGTACGTATGCTGCAAAAGGATAAGAAGTCCTTTGATGTTTCTCAATTTGGTAATACACGATTTTATCAGAACCTTTTTTTCGCTCTGACTCAATGAATTCATTCAGTTCACCAAAGCTCATCGTCGTGGCTATGTTCAACCTTTGCCCGAGGTCGCTGGGCTTGAGCGAAATTAGGGTGTCGAGCTGCCGGCCACGGTTTACGATTTCCACACTGTCGGTGATGTAGCGCTCAAGGTAGGTGTTGATTTGCCAAAGGCCACTGACTGAATCGTACTTGGCGCGGTCGGCAAGCAATTTGTATTTCAATTCGCCATCCGGACTCCATTTTTCCAGTGAAAACTTATAGCCAATGGCATTGATGGTGCTGAAAGACTCAAAGTAGGCGAGGGTGGAATCGTTGATCTGCCGGTGCAGGTTTTTATCGTCAATGCGAAACTGCTTTTTAATGTATTGGTCTTCGAAGGCCAATCGTGTAGTATTGGAAATAGGAAGCTGGTAATGGGTGAAATACAGTGAAATGGCAACGAGGATTGTTGCCGACAGCATATAGGGCCTCAGCAAGCGCCTGAAGCTTACGCCGCTGGCAAGTATGGCTACAATCTCGGTGCGTTGTGCCAATTGAGCCGTGAATAGCAGCACGCTGAGAAAAATGAAAAGCGAGCTGAAAAGATTGGCGTAATAGAATATGAAGTGAACGTAATAATCGAATACGATGGCCTTCAAAGGGGCCTGGGTTTTGATGAATTTTTCGAGCCGTTCCGAAACGTCAAACACGACTGCGATGGACATAATCAATGCAATCATGAAGAAAAATGTCCCCAAAAATCGCGTGACGATATAGCGGTCGAGTAGTTTCATCAAAGGCGCTGGTCGAGTTTTTTGACCATCATGTTTTTCCAGTTTACAAAGTCGCCTGCCAGAATGTGTTTTCGGGCTTCGCGCACCAACCACAAATAGAAGGCCAAATTGTGAATGCTCGCGATTTGTGCCCCAAGCATTTCCTTGCTAATGATCAGGTGGCGCAGGTAGGCCTTGGTATGCGCCTTGTCTACATATGCCGTCCCATTGGGGTCAATGGGCTCAAAACAGTCCTGCCATTTTGCATTTTTAATGTTGATCACCCCTTCGCTGGTGAAGAGCATGCCATTTCGGGCATTGCGGGTGGGCATCACGCAGTCGAACATGTCAATGCCCAGGGCTATGTTTTCCAAAATGTTGCTCGGTGTTCCCACGCCCATAAGGTAGCGGGGTTTCTCTTCCGGCAATATTTCACAAACCACCTCGGTCATGGCGTACATTTCGTCGTGGGGCTCTCCCACTGAAAGCCCTCCGATGGCATTGCCTTCCCGGTTCATCGAAGCGATAAACTCGGCCGACTTTTTACGCAAGTCGGGGTACACGCTGCCTTGGACGATAGGGAAAAAAGTCTGTTTGTAGCCATACCGGTCAGGCGTGTTGTCAAACCGCTCGCAGCAACGCTTCAACCAACGGTGGGTCATGTGCATGCTGTTCTCCGCGTAATCGTATGGGCAGGGATATGGGGTACATTCGTCAAAAGCCATGATGATATCGGCACCTATCTGGCGCTGGATGTCGATGGCCCGCTCGGGCGTAAAGAAGTGTTTGGCTCCATCAATATGCGATCGAAAACTCACACCGCTCTCGGTGATCTTTCGGCTTTCCGCCAAAGAGTATACCTGATACCCGCCGCTGTCGGTGAGGATAGGGCGATCCCATCCATTGAATTTGTGCAGGCCACCGGCTTTGCCAATGGTGTCAATCCCAGGCCGGAGGTATAGGTGATAGGTATTGCCGAGTATGATGTCGGCATTCACCTCATTGGCCACTTCGTGGATGTGCACTGCCTTCACAGCACCGGCAGTGCCAACTGGCATGAATATAGGGGTTTCTATCACACCGTGATCGGTGGTGATGGCGCCCGCTCTCGCTTTGGATTGAGGGTCTTTGTGCAGTAGTTCGAAATGCAAAATAGGGTGGGGCTTGTTGTAAAACTTTGTTGATAAATTCGAGGCGCGCAAAGATAAGATGAATTGGCAAAGGACATTGAAGTAATACCTTTACTCTCGCTTTCTATTGCGGGCTGGTTAAGAAGGTTTAGATGCTTTTTATGAAGTATTTAACGTTCACGATCCAAGCAGAAAAAGCGAAGTGTGGCACCTCGCCATGCCCCCAGTCGTTTAGAAAATAACCGCTTACCAGGTCAATGTAACCATGACGGTGAATGTAGATGTCTATAATCTTATGCTCGTGTGGCAAATTGTTTTTGTCATCGCGGCACTTATTCAATTGGCCTTTTTTACCCTGGTTTATGGCCGTATTGCGTTTCATAAACCAATTGTTGGCGATGCCAAACTGCAGCCGGTGAGCGTGGTTATTGCCGCACGTAATGAATACGAAAATCTTCGTGAAAACCTGCCGATCATTCTCGAACAGGACTACCCGGAATTCGAAGTCATTGTGGTCAATGACAGTTCTTATGACGATTCAGAGGGGCTCCTGCACGCGCTCAAGTCAACACACAAGCGACTTCATGTAGTCAATATTAAAGAGAATGATCGTTTTGACGGAGGCAAGAAACTTGCAGTTACGCTTGGTATCAAGGCCGCCCGCCACGAACGCATTTTGCTCACCGATGCCGATTGCCGGCCCACTGGCTATGGATGGATCAGGGCAATGGTTGCCGCCACCCGGCAGGAGGAAGACATCGTTTTGGGATACAGTCCGTTTACGAAAGTGCCAGGATTGCTCAATGCACTTATTCGTTTTGACGGAGTGCACACGGCCCAGCAGTACTTTGGCTTTGCCCTTGCGGGAAATCCATACATGGGTGTGGGGAGAAACTTGTCATACCCGAAGGCACAATTTTTCAAGGTAGGAGGATTTCGCGCGCACTACAGCCTCCGCTCGGGTGATGACGACTTGCTGATCAACCAAATTGCCACCAAAGACAATACCACGGTGTGCCTCAATTCAGAAGCCATGGTCGAAACCGAGCCTGAAAAAACCTGGAAGAACTTCTGGCGACAAAAGCGCAGGCACCTCACCACCGGTTGGCGCTACAGGCCAATTCACAAATTGTTGCTCACCGCGCACCCGTTGAGCTTACTACTATTGTTCATTTCATCAATAGCCCTGGTGGCATACGGCGTCTGGATTTATGCAGTACTTGCAGTAATCCTCTTGAGAATGGTGGCTCAAATCGTTATTTTTGTCCGCTCAGCCCGTTGGTTGGGCCAAAAAGATTTGGCTTTTTTCGCACCCTTGCTCGAAATCCTTACCTTGGCCTTCGCTGCAAGCGCGCATATCGCAAACGCTTCTTCAAAACAATCCAGATGGAAGACCTGATTACCAAACTTTCACCAAAAGCACAACACGATTATAAACTCGTAAGGCGCTGCGTTGACGATGGCGATCAATCTGCCTACGCAGAATTGATGGAGCGATACCGTGAAAGTATCTACTACATGTTGCTCAAAATGGTCAACAACTCAGATGATGCTGAGGATTTGACGATTGAAGCTTTCGGAAAGGCATTTAACAGGTTGAGCCAATACCATCCCAGCTATGCTTTCAGCACCTGGATGTTCAAAATAGCATCTAACAACTGTATCGACTTTATCCGCAAGCAGCGCAAGAAGAAAACCATGTCGCTCGATACTGGTATGTCTAATGAAGATGGCGAGGCAATCACTTTTGACGTAGAGTCAGATGGCCGCGATCCGGAAGAGGAAGTAATACGCGATCAGAAAATACAACTCATGCGGCAGGTGGTCGAGAAGTTGAAACCCCGCTACAAGGAGCTGGTGATACTGCGCTATTTCAAAGAGTACTCTTACGAGGAAATTGCTGATGAGCTCGACCTTCCGCTCGGCACGGTGAAAGCACAGCTATTTCGCGCCCGTGAGTTCCTGGCGAATTTGATGAAGCACACCAAGGAAACCATTTGATCGCCCCCTTGTGATGGACGCATCAAGCATTCATGCCTATTTTCCTAAATTAACGGATGCCCAGCTCGCCCAATTGAGCAAACTACCCGAAGTGTATGCCGAGTGGAATGCCAAGGTAAATGTGATCAGCCGGAAGGACATGGAGCATTTTATGGAGCGCCACGTATTGCACTCCCTCGCTCTGTCCTACTATTTCTCACCCCAGAAAGGCGATAAGATACTCGACATCGGCACCGGTGGCGGTTTCCCCGGCATTCCTTTGGCAATTATGTATCCCGAAGTATCTTTTGTTTTGGTCGATTCTATTGGCAAGAAAGTGAAGGTGGTTGCGGAAGTTGTTGAAGCCATTGGCCTGAACAATGTAATCGCGGTGCACGGCAGGGCTGAAGACATGGCCGGACGTTACAACTATGCCGTAACACGCGCTGTGGCGCGACTTTCTAATCTCGTGGTGTGGTGTCGGCGACCCAAGCTCATCATCCCGGCGCTGTACTGCCTCAAGGGAGGCGACCTGCGGGAGGAAGTAGAGGAAATCGATGCCTTCCCCTCAACGGTTTACAAAATTGAAGACAAGCTCAAGGAGCCTTTTTTCGAAACCAAGAAGGTGGTATACGTTCAGCTGCGTTAAGGCCGACGGTTTAACTGGCTGTAGAGGTTGGGATTGCCCTCCATGCGGTTTACTTCCCATCGATTTATTTGCAAAGGGAGTTGCCCTGGATTCCACAAGTATACTTTCAGCTCCACACCTTTCATTTCCCTTTCATTGATGAAAATATCCCAAAGCAACATTTGATGGGTAAGCACCCATTCCCCCGCATCTTCAAATCCATGGTTTACAGGCTCTGTCGATGACCAGTGTAAGGATTGCCCTGCCCTGCTAAACTCAATGACGAGGTGTAAATCGGCCGTGGCCATATAGGTCGCAGCACTGTCATTTTGCGATAAGCGTATCAATGCCGCAGCATGATCGCCAAAGCTAAAATCAGCGGTGTCGAGACCAATTTTGTAAAGCTCAAGGAATTCCGCGCTTGATTGAATTGGTTCATTACCAGAGCTCAGTGTGCTGTAGAGTGGAGTACCTTCTTTACCACTTTCGGTAAATGTATATCCGGTATAGGTGAATCCATTCTCAACTTTGGGTGCGCCGTAGAGCTCGGTCGCGGCGCGGGTGAGGCTCCAGTTTCTCCCATCGAGGTAGAGGGTAGGTGGACTGGAATCCATAATTTTCTTTAGGATTTGAGCGTTGCTCATGGATTCACCTGCCAGGTTAATGACTCCTAGCCTTTCAGTGCTATTTTGCTCGAGGTAAAAGTTCATGTAAGCTGGATTTTGTGCGATGACCGCCATGCCTGAAGATTGGCCATTAAGCTGTGCCGCAACCATGGCGTAAGGCTGCATGCGAAACACCTCAAAATGTTTGCGCTCAAATATTAAGCTGAAGCTCAGGGCAATCACTACCACATAGGGTATGATTTTCATTACAGGCTGCCGTGTAAAACCAACGATCAGGTAAGCCAGAGACAATACAAAAAAAGGCGTGCTAAAGAGCAAGGCACCGTGGTGCAGCAATGGATCAACAAGCAAGGAATACGCATAACCAATGGCAAATGTGAGCATGAACCAACTGAAAAAGGTAAGCGCAATTTTGTTTCCACCATTTTTTTCCCCACCGATTTTCTCCGCCTTATGGAAAAATGGATTGCGATAGTATAAAATAGCGCCCAAAATCAGCAGTGTTAGGGCCACAAGATCATAATTAAAAAGGCTCAAAAACCACTCCCACAGAAAGTCAGGTGCGGGCTTGCGCAGCCATGAACCGATACCTTTGTGGCCAAGTTGATCAACGCTTACACCGAGGTGAGGCAGAAAGAGCAGAAAAGAAAATGCGGCCGACGCCAAAAATTTTTTCAGCTTGAGGTTCTGGTAATACACGAATCCCGAGAGCCAGATGATGATGGCCAGAAGACCACTGAAGTAGTGGTTATAAACCGATAGCGCGATTAGTAGGCCATACCATAGGTGCGTCGACCATAAGCGGTCTTTCATGGCGATGATTTTGTACCATTGCAATGCCATCAAGCTGCATATCAGCAATCCACTTGCATAAGGTCTTGCGGTTGCGCTGAAATAGATTAAGATTTGGCTTGCCGCCAAAATTGCTGCGCTCAGGTCGGCGGCAGGCTTTCCAAAAGCGTGGTAGGCGAGGCGGTAAAGCACAAGCATGGAAGCCAATCCCGCGAGCACAAATGGAAAGCGCACCACCCACGAAGCGGTTCCAAAGATGGCCGTGTACGCCCACAGGAAAAGTTGCACCAAAGCTGGATGGGCATCGGGACGAACGCCTTCATTGATGAGCGCAGCAAAACTGCTGAAATTGAGGCGGGACAGGGCACTCAATTCATCGTTGGTAAAAGGCATATTGCCAAAATCAAAAAGCCTTAATACGGCAGCGGCCAGTAAAAATGGCCATGCCCCTTTCAAAGCCACCCGCCATGATACGGCCTCAGGCATCGATGTTCTGGATGCGTTGCAGCTTGTTGTAGAGTCCATTCTCACGAAGCAGGAGGTCAGCGTGGGTGCCTGTTTCGGCAATGCTGCCTTGCTCCACCACGATGATGCGGTCGGCTTTGCGGATGGTGCTGAGGCGGTGGGCAATCACTACACTGGTACGTCCCTTCATCAGCGTTTCGAGGGCCTGCTGCACAAGGGCTTCTGAGGCTGAGTCGAGCGATGAAGTGGCTTCGTCGAGAATCAAAATGGCCGGATCGCGCAGCACTGCACGCGCTATGGCAATGCGCTGGCGCTGCCCACCGCTTAGTTGTACACCGCGCTCGCCTACAAGGGTTTCCATGCCTTCCGGAAATTGATCGATAAATTCTGTTGCATTCGCCTTTTCAGCGGCGGTGCGTATTTCGGCATCGCTTGCGCCGGGGCGGCCATAGGCGATGTTTTCGCGAATGCTTCCATTGAAGAGCAGCACTTCCTGTGGTACGATGGCAAATTGGCTGCGGTATTCACTTAAGTCATAGTTGCCGATAGGCTTGCCATCGATAAGGATGCGGCCTTCAGTAGGTGAGTAAAAGCGCAGCAATAATGAGGTCAATGTCGACTTGCCGGCACCCGAGGGGCCAACTACGGCGAGCTGTTCGCCGGGCTGTACTTCAAAGCTTACATTCCGCAACACCGGCACATCGGGGCGGCTGCTGTAGCGAAAGTCGACCTGATCAAATTGGATGTGGCCGCGCAGAGTTAATTTGCCGGAAGGCGCACCGGTGCTGATGGTTTCGGCATCTTCATTGATGATTTCCATCAGATTTTCGGTGGCACCAAGGGCTTTTTGAATACCCGCATAGAGGTCGGGCAGGCTGCCGATGGAAGCACCGAGAAAGATGGTGTACATGATGAAAGAGATGAAGGAGCTTTGCAGCATCTCCCCGCTTTGAGTGAGCAACACCCCTTGCCAAATGATGAAAGTGATGGAGCCGAAAAGTCCCAAAATGATGAAAGACACGAACAAGCCCCGCCACACTGCGCCTTTAATTGCAAGGCGGCGAATGTCGTAAACGGCCGTGCCAAAGCGCTTTATTTCAAACCACTCGTTGGTAAATGCCTTCACGTTTTGGATGCCCTGAAGGGCCTCTTCGAGAATGCCATTGCTGGTTGCCGCTGCATCTTGCGTTTGTTTCGAAAGCTTGCGGATAAACCGTCCGAAAAATACCGCGAGCAGCGCCACCGCAGGGATCACAGCCAGCATGATCAGCGACAATTTTGGCGAAAGCCATACCAAAGCGGCTATCCCGACAAAGATGGTGATGACCTGCCTTACGAATTCTGCAAGTGTGGTGGTGAAGGTGGTTTGCAATTGGTTGATATCTGTCGCGATACGGCTGGTGAGCTCACCTACCTTATTGCGGTTGAAGAACTCCAATGGCGAAGTAACAAGCTGTGAAAAGGCCGCCTGACGAATATCCATCAAAGCGCTTTCAGTCACTTTCGTGAAAAGTAAAATGCGGAAAAACGAAAAAATGGCCTGAGAAGTGAATACGATGAGAAGGGCGATAATCACCTGGTCGAGGCTATCAAATTGAAAGGTGCTGGTGTCCATTGCAGCGGCAGCTTCATCGCGCCCGATGAGCTGGCCTAGAAAATATGGGAAGAGCATTGCCGTAAGGCTGCTGAGAATCAAGAAAACAAAGCCGACGCTGAACATCCCTGCGTATGGTTTCAAAAACCTGAAAAGTCCCTCTGCTTTTTTGAAATTTAAACCCCTTGAAGGCTTTTCACTCACCGGCTTGCCCATGTTGCTTGCTGCAAATTTTTGCAAAGGTACGCAGATGGGTTGAAACGAAGGAAATGTGGGATTTGAGGCTCGAACATCAGCTGACCCAAAGACTCACTTTTCAAACAAGAGCTCCAGGTATTCTGTCTCGTGCGGCTTACCCGGTGCAATGTGAAACACCGGTTGAGCAGAAAGTCCATACACCACGCTTGCGTAGGTGAGGCTGTTGCTCAGCACATCCACTCCCTCATGGTCGCGCGAGCTGAGCACTTCTTTGATTTCTGCAATGCCAAAATCGACTGTGGCGCTGTCGAAGCGCTGCCGGAAGGAAGGCAGCCTTTGGCAAAATGTCATGGCTTCCCCGAGGCTCACCTCATGCTCCGCGAGGATTTCAAGGTAGCGGGTGCTAAAGCTTTCGTTGACAAGTGGGTGGTTGGTGTGGTAGGTGAAGGGCGCTTCCGCAAATGGGCGGAACTCAGCGATAACCGTGGCCGAGCATTCAAAGCTGCCCACTTGCTCCGAACCGCCTATCAGGTAGTTTTGCCCCGAGGCGTGCGGGATGCGGTGGAGGAAGTCGCGCGCTTCCGCAAAACTGTTTTGCTTCAAAACGCCACGCACAATGAAGCTCACCGGCAAACCCTGGGCTGCGTAATCGAGTTGCATCAGGATGTTACAATTGATGGAAACGGGCGCATCGCTCATTCCTGTGATGCCGATATGCCCGGGAATGGTGAGCACCAGGCTCTCCCGGCCGTTGGGTTCGGTGATGCGCATCACGGTCTGGTAGCCATGAAAGCAATGCGGGATGTCCATATTTTGGGCTGCAATGGGGGGGTGCTTGTCGGTTCTATCGATGCCGATGGAGCTGCACTTATGGGCAAAAACATACTCCGAGTTGAAGAAAAACTCATCCCCCAATTGGTGCATCATGATGAGGTCATGGTCAAGCCCCGACCCCTCTGCAATGCCCTTGATCTCTTGCAGCAATTCAGGTGTGTGGGCTTCGATGGCGGTGATGAAGTCGGTTTTTTCCAAGAAGCTTGTGATGAATTCGCGCGGGTCACCGCCGACGGTGCGCTCAATATCGAGGAGCAGGGAGTCGGTCACGGCCTTGATGTCGTCCTTGAGCAGCTGGCCGTGGGCGAGGCCCCGGTCGTAGGCGCTACCGCTGAGCTCAAGGTAGCGGAGCTTGCCATTGGCGATGGTGCTGAGCTTGGATTTTTTTTTACGGTTTGTTCGGCAGTGGGTTGGGGGCCGCAAGCTGAAAATGTGAAGAGGAGGATGAACCCGATGATAGACTTCATGAAGAGGATTGATGGTGAAGGTGAGTTGCGAATGTAACACATCGCGCATGTTTTCAATCTCAGCATAAGCTACAAGCTGTCATAAACTTTCGTGAGCCTCTTTCCATAGCTTTCCAC
>DAIRDH010000060.1:0-1165 GCA_036796255.1 Cryomorphaceae bacterium | reverse complement strand
CGGCCGAGGTAGAGTATGTTTTTACTGGCGCTGAGCGGCGCGTTGCGCAGTGTGAATAGTTTGGTGTTGACGGGATTGCCAAGCACCGTGACGTTGCGGGCCTCAATTCCACTTTCGGCGATTTCAGCGGCGAGGTGATGGCTTACAGGCATGAGGCATTCTGCTCTCTCCAGCACTGTTTTGACCCGTCTCAGGATGTATGGCCGACCGCTGATGCTGCTCCAGGGCCCGGTGTGCTCGGTGACCACGAGGGGGCTGCGCCAGTATGCAGCCAATTTTGCCGCAAGGCTACCCCGCAAGGCGGCTCCATGCAAATGAATGATATCGGGCCTGGGCAGCCGCTTCACCACCCTGAAAGCTTGTCTCTCCCAAAGCGCATAGGCCAGGGCGTTGAAAAGCCCAGGCCAGCGCTTTTCGAAAAGGTGAAAGTGGTAGAAGCGCGCCATGTCCGTTTCGCGATAAGCGCCACGGTTGTATGGGTTGGTGTTGAAAACTATTGTTTCCGCAAAACTGCTCAGCGCCCGCACCTGGTCCTGCATAAACACCCCCGCGTTGGGATGGCCTGCGCTGGGGTACATTTCGGGGATGAGGAGTACGCGCATCTCAGTACCTCATGATTTCGTTCAGGGTTTGGTGCAATTTCAACACCTCAGCTTCAGGAATATGGCCCATGCGTTCAGTCAGTTGGTTTTTGCAGATCGATCTGACTTGTAAAGTAAGCACTTCCGAAACTTCCGTAAGTCCGTTTTTTAAATCGGGTGCCAGAATGAGGTTGCCGTGGTAGCGCTTGATTTTTGTGGTGAGCGGACAAGCAATGACGATCTCAGTGTTGGCATTGAGTAAGTTACCGCTGATGATGAGCACGGGCCTGAAGCCTGCCTGCTCGCGGCCTGTGACGGGATTCAGCATTGCCCGCCATATCTCACCCCTCTTCATCCTCGAGCTGCTTGTAGTATTCGTTCATGCCTTCTTCGGCCACGGCGAGCACATCGTCATCGTTTTGCATGCGCTTGTACGACTTGAGGTAAGCGGCCTTGTTCATTTGGTCGAGGTATGCCCTCAAGGCCCTTTCGATGAGCTTGTTTTTGGGGATGGCATAGGTCTCGGCCTTCTCGGCGAGGAGGGCGAGCAGATCTTCGGGCAGCGAACTGGTGAAGGTTTTCAT
>DAIRDH010000059.1:0-20158 GCA_036796255.1 Cryomorphaceae bacterium | reverse complement strand
GTTAATGCAACGTTGTAGATTTTTACGTCGTCAATACTGCCTTCAAAAGGGCTGGTGCCGATGCCATTGAGCGCTCCAATAAATGCATTTTGGGTTGGTGCAATGGGTGAATTGTTAAAGGTATTTGGGCATTGAATCCCATTTAAATAAAATTTTGTGATTCCCGCTTCTCTCACCATTACGGTGAATTCCCATTCAGTGCCTTGAGCGAGACATCCACTAGCAGAAACCAGAACTGCGTGGTAGTTGGCTGCAAGCGAAGTTTCTCCTGTACCATAACTGTAGCCATCATAAAGTGGTGCGGGAAATCCACTTCCTGGGTTGCGACCATTGCTCACAATTTGACCTCCAGATTCAATGTTGGACTTTTTTACCCATGCTGAAATGGTGAAGTTATCTATTGCGGTTGTAAACGGACCGTCAAATACAATGACGTCATCCACTCCATCAAAACTATACGCACTATTGGCATTGCCAAATCGGTCTTCGGTCAGGGTGGCACCATTTACGGTGCCGTCGTTGGAGCCGATGGCGTCTTCGGCATTGCCGTTAAAGGGATAAGATGCAACAGGGGTCTGGGCTTGTGATGCGCCAATAAAGATGATCAAAAGGAATAGGGCGGATAGCAACTTTTTCATAAGGTTTGGTTTTGGATTGGCTGTTTGAAAGCTACATTAGCTGGAAGCATGCTTTCATTTTATTATGATGGTTAAAGAAATCGAAGCACAAATGGATTGAAAGATGTCCTCCCTTTGGAGGTACATCAATCAAGAAAGGCAAATTTGGACCATTAAGCTTTTTCACACAATAGCTAGAAATAGCTATAGACCGTATTTTTCGGTCGATAAAGTGGCATTTTGATTATATAAATGAGCAAAGCTGAGCTTCTGATTTTCCGGTCTATACCTTCGTACATGTTTTTTTGAAATGTCAAGTAGTTGCATTCCTGAAGATTAAGTTCGTGCGAGTGAGTGTGCGAATTGAATTTGTACTATGCTGCTTGTGGGTGCTAGACCTAGCTATACATAAAAGGTCATTCGCTAAGGATTCTTTGGTTTTCAAATGCTTGTGGGATTTCGTCTAGGTTCATCAGATGATTTGTTTTACTTTCAATCTCGCGTAAGTCAAATCTTGCCTTGATGAAGTGATGAAAACGAGAAGTGAAATCATCAAACCTCTGTCGAATAAGGAGTTTCAGTTGTTGGCCAATCCACAGGCTACGTCTGATCCCTCCCCTGATGTAGATGCATACTTTGCCAATTTACTTTATCATTACAACCGATTTGCGATTGGAACATATTGCTGGTTTATTGCCGACAGATTAAAGGGAGTTACCTACTCTGCAGGTGGCAATACCGCTGAAATTTTTGGAATAGCCTCAAAAGAACTGATTGGGAAGGGTGCTGAATTTGTTTACAAACGAACGCATCCTGATGACCTGCCAAAAATGTTTGCATACAGCGAGTATTGGGGCCAATTTTTGGCTGGTACTGAGCCCGAAAGACGTAAATTCATTATGCCTTGTATTTTCCTGAGGGTATTGAATCACAGCAATGTTTACAAATGGGCAATGGTTCAATACCTTGATGTGTATTTCGAAAAGGGCGGTGACTTCTTGTATATTTTTACCACGGTGACGGATGTTAGCCACCTGATGAGCACCGGAGAAGCACTAATGACCATACGAGATATGGAAAAGAATACGGTGACATGCATCAGGTGCCGCGAACATGGCGATCTGCAAGAGGGTTCCAGTCCAATACGCCCCATTACACCGCGTGAGCAGGAAATACTTAAGCTCCTGGCAAGCGGGCTCAGCAGCAAGCAAATCGCGGATCAATTAAATGTGAGTATCCACACAGTAAACAACCACAGGCAGAGTTTGCTGCGCAAAGCCGGAGCAAAATCTACAGCTGAATTGGTGAGTTATGGGGTGCTCATGGGCCACCTGGCCTGGTAGGGGGTCTAAACCAGCCTGCTCTTTTGCGCAGCGATTACAGCCTCGGCCAGGCAATGAACCTGTAGCTTTTGGTAGATTTTTTTCACGTGGTTATTAACAGTGAAGTAGCTATTGTTCAGCTGGTCAGCTACCATCTTGTAGCTTTGGCCCTCGGCGAGCAAGCGAAGCACCTCGCGCTCTTTTGGCGTAAGCCCATGGTCGTTTGCAGGCTCCATGCTGGGCTTTTCACGAAAGTACTGCATCACCTTCAGAGCGATAGACGGCGTAATGGCCGCGCCGCCCTTTAACACATCCTCGATGCCCTGAATAATTTGGGCTGCGGTAGCACTCTTTAGAATGTAGCCCTCGGCGCCGGCTTGCAATGCCTTGAATACTTTTTCATCATCATCAAATGCGGTTTGCATGATCACCTTGACGGTGGGAAAGTGCTGTTTGATTCGGATCAGACCCTCAATGCCATCCGTGCCGGGCATTTGTATATCCATGAGCACCACATCGGGTTGGCAATTCATCATTTGCGCCTCCACTTCCTTGCAATTTTCAAATCCACCTACCCATTGCATGCCGGGTGTAAGGTCGATCAAGGCCTTGAGGCTTTCGCGACGTGGCCTGCTGTCGTCATATGCAAGTATTGCGGTCATTGTTCAAAATTACTTTTTTTCATGAAGCCAACCCCTGCCTAATAATAGCCATAGGCAAGGTGCAGTGCACGGTGCATCCCTCGCCTGGGGCACTCTCAAACTTGATTTCTCCGCCCAGTCGCTCACATCGTTGTCTCATATTGCTCAATCCATTTCCCTGTTCGATCGTGTTGATATCAAATCCCTTACCATCGTCCGTAATGCGGAGGTGCACCAGTTCGCCTTCGCAGTACATCGCTATACGCAGATGTTGGGCCTCACTGTATTTCACAACATTGTTCATGGCCTCTTTGGTGATGAGCAGCAGGTTTTTGCGCACCACCGGATTGCGCAGGCTTCGGTCCAGTGCCTCCTCCAGCTCTATTTTAACTTTCAGTCCGGTGCCTTCCACCAGCTCACGGGCATGGTTGCGCAGGCGCACTGAGAGGCTGGCTGAGACTTCCTCAGCCGATTTAAGACTCCACACAATATCACTCATTCGTTGCATCAGTTCTTGGCTGTGCGTAGTGATTGTACCAAGCATTTTGCGGCTCTCTTCGGGCTTCTCCTGCCATACCGTATTGGCCAGATCACCATATAAATACATACTGCTGAGCGTCGCTCCGATGTCGTCGTGCAGGTCGGCGGTGATGCGCTCACGCTCACGCTGCACCGCGGTTTCGCGCACCAGGGTCTCCCTTTGTTGTTGCAGCTTGCGAGCGGTGTATGCCTTTAAGGCAAAAAAAGCCATTGCCATCATCAGCAGGATAGCAGCGCTGCGGGTCCACCACGTTTGCCACCACAGTGGCTTGATGAGGAGTACCCATGATTGCACCGTGCTGTCCCAATTTCCATTGGCATCGGCTGCCTGCATCTCATACGTGTAGCGTCCGGGGGCAACATTGGCAAAGCGTACCCTCCCGTGCGAGGGTCCTCTTTGCCAAGTATCATCGTGTCCCTCAAGTCGGTAGCGCACTCTCATGCGCTCCGGTCTGAAGTACTCCAGCAATGCGTACTCCAGCTCGAGGGCATTGTTGCCCCATCCCATCAACATGGCTTCACCCTCAGCAAGAATATTTTCTTCGCCGAGTTCCACATCACGCGAGGCAAGGCTTTTCAAGTGCAAAGAGGGCTTTCTGCGCAGGGCTGACAGGTTTTGGTTCCTAGGGATTAGATTGATTCCGTTGACACCTCCAAAGAGCAAATCGCCGGAAGCAGTTTTGCAAAATGCGTTGGTGTTAAATTCCAGGTCCTGTAAGCCGTGGCCCATGTCAAACCATTGAAAGTATTCCCTATCCCACAAGCACAAACCCGCGTTGGTTGAAGTCCAATATCGATCATTTTCATCTTGTAATATGCTGTACAAGTATAAGTCGGGCAATCTCTGGTTTACCTCTTCAAGGGGCAGCGCAGTCTGGGTATTCTCGTCGTAATGATACAGCCCAATGGTGGTCGCCAGCAGCAGTCTACCATCAGTGGCCCTCGTGATGCATTTTACATAAAGGTTTGCATCCACCTCTTTCACGAGGCTGTATCCATCTTCGTTTTTCGCGTAAAGCGAAACCCCTTCATCGCGTCGGCATACCAGCAAGTGATTGTTTTTCAGGCTATAAATTACGCAGTAAGTTCCATTTTGGGGGATGCCTTTCGGCAAATGAAAGCTGCCAGTGGCCTCATCGAAGTGGTAAAAGCTTTGGTAACCCCCTGCCAGGAGCTGGCCGTCAGAACTGCGGTGTACTACTGTAAATCCTTTGAAATCAGGCGTCGGAGTTGGGTAGGAGATAGGCGCGCTTTCATTTTTTTGCAAAAGGAACAAGGTTTTGCCCGCCATCCATACGCCCTTGCCTTTTTCGCAAAGGAGGTGCTCTACCACCCCGGCCTCAGGCGGGAGCACGTGGGGCTGCGCCGCGTAGCTACTGTCCAGCCGCATCACCCCACCCGATTGCACCGCTACATAGGTGATGCCATGCTGAGTTGCGCAGATGGCACGCACATAATTGCTGGCATTGATCTCTTTAACTGATGCTTCCGGGAGTACATTCGGAAATCTTAGGCTACCCAGTTGGGCGTAGCTGATTCCCTTTCCGTAAACGGTGGTCCACAGTATGCCATCCCGATCTACATGGTGTGGCACCGCGGTGCCGGCGATGCTGTAGCCATCATCGGCTCTGTTATGGTGGTAGGTGGCCAGGGGTTTTGGTGAGGTAGTTATGTGCAAAAGACCCCCATCGGCACTCAGCCACAAATGGCCATTGGGATCAGCGTAAAGGGAGCCGGGGTCATACTTT
The DNA here is from genome assembly GCA_036796255.1 of Cryomorphaceae bacterium. GTDB lineage: Bacteria > Bacteroidota > Bacteroidia > Flavobacteriales_D > Cryomorphaceae > T3Sed10-241. The sequence continues at coordinate 15,290 of DAIRDH010000059.1, read as the reverse complement.
GTATCTGCCAATACTTCTAAAGGGTATGTAGTACAGGTTTTTTGCTCGAAACTGTACTTCATCAAGGTGTGACCCCGGATGCCCCAAAGGTGCTCTCCATCGGTCATCGCCAGTGCTGACGGCTTCAAAGGCCAGTCAGAGAAGCTGTTTGTCCATTTTATTTTCAGGTCCTTGTCCAGAAATCCACTCAATACCAAGTCATCCCCTTTTGTAGTTGCTGCCACGAGCGGTTCTGTAGGATCGCCCTTTTGTGGAAAAAGCTTCAGCATTTCCAGCGTTTCATCGCCAATGTATTGCACCGTGTTGTCATTCGGGTCATAGCAAGCCAAGGAAGATGGGGAGAGCTGCATCCAGATGCGGTTCTGTCCGTCGACGTGCAGCAATTGCACCAAGCCAATTTCGGCGGGCATATCAGCCGACAATTTGCTTAAAGCGATGATTTCAAAGCTATGCTCCTGCCGTCGATAATGCACCAGCTCCGCGCCGAACCGCGATAGCCACAAATCGCCGTTGAGGTCTTCAATCAGCGATACCAGGGCATGGCCTTTTAGTACATTGTTGCCTTGTGTGAAATCTTCAAAACGATTGCCATCGTAGCGGTACAAGCCGCTGATGGTGGTGATCCAGAGATAGCCTTGCTTGTCTTTGAGCACGTCATAACACACACTTTGACTGAATCCTTTCTGCTTGTTGAGGTGCTGAAATGACAGGCTCTGGCCCTGCACTACCGCCATGCGGCACATCAGAGCGTACAAGCACCATATTATCATGACCCAGCGCATGCACAAATCAATTGGTTGGTCTAAAAATAGTATAAAGTTTCACGCCTTGTGGTTTTTTTTTGCGCCGTTTGTCATGTATAATCATCCATTTCAATTTGGCTACCTGATCATTAGATTACTCCTTGGTTGTCCTTATTCGGTAAAAGTGTAGGACGATGTGGGCAATGATTGGGTTATCTTTAAGTTTAGCCATCAACTGATGTGACATCAGATCATATATGTATCGTCTGATTGCGCAATCCAGGCCAACCCTCTCCTTGGAATTCGTGGAAAATGTTCCTGATTTATTTAGGAGAAATTTTTGATGAAACTGAAATCACATGTTCATCTCTTTTGGATTCTGCGCTGTGGGTAGCCTTTTCTGATTGCACCTCTAAAAAGTTCTCGCCTATGAGTCGCTGTGTAGGAATTCCTTGAGAAAAGGCATATCCAGTTAACATTTGCCAATTTCTTCAAACTAAATTTTATCTTTAGCCCTGGCGTTTACAGCCCAAATGCTGGATGCTTGAAATTCAATAGTAAACCTATTTTGATCGCTATGTTCTCTCTCCTGAAGCAATTCAATTCAAGGTCAATATTAATTGGCCTTTCGCTTTTTGTTATCCAATTTTTATTTTCAGTACATGTAAGTGCCAACCACATTGCGGGAGGTGAGTTCACCATTCAACATGTCCAGGACAATATTTTTGAGGCGAGATTGATTTTGTACCGCGACTGTGACGGAAGCCTTGTTGTAGATCAAAACATTAATATTGCAGTTTTTGACGCTGTCACTGATGTTTATTTACCTGGGGTTAGTTTCACGATGTCTAATCCTGAACAACAGAATATCCCTCTTGCCAATGATTGTTACGATACAGGTTTGTGCATCGATGCGCAGATTTACACAGAACTTATCACCTTGCCCAACAATCCCAATGGTTACTACATGTCTTGGGAGCGCTGTTGCCGCAATGCTTTGGCCCTGAATGTAAACACCACCAATCAGGGGATGGTATTTACTGCTGAGGTGCCCGATCCTGCAATCCAAAACTCCTCTCCACAATTCGCGCCATATCCTTCCGAGACTTTTCTCTGTGTAAATGGCTCAACAACCATTGATTTTTCCGCTACCGATGTGGACGGAGATAGTCTTGTGTACACCCTCATCACTCCTTTGCGGGGAAATGGTACGAGTCTGGCCGCCCCTACTATTCCACAAGGCGCTCTTGCGAGGCCATATCCTCCCTTGAATTGGAATGCTCCATATGGACTTGATGATGCCGTGGGAGGGGATATTCCTATCACCCTTGATTCTCAAACGGGCATTGCAGTGGCCCAACCCAATGCTATAGGCTTTTTCTCCCTGGCAGTAGTGGTAGAGGAGTTTCGAAATGGGGTGAAAATAGGGGAGGTGATGCGCGAAGCCCAATTGGCTTCATTGGCTTGTGTTATAGATGAGCCTTCCACCATCGCCACTGCCAGCGGCGACACCATTTTTGACATTATTGCCAATACGGGTTTCTGTATTGATATCGTCATCACCACGCCCAATGAAGGTGATACGCTTTTTGTTGAGGTTGAGGGTGATTTATTCGACGGTACAGTTTTTCCCCCGGCCTCATTTCCCGCATCTGAAGGTTTCTCTATGATTGAAGAAGAATTCTGCTGGTCACCGGTATGCGACAATTTGAATTTTGAAGAGGGCCTATACGAAATCACCATTTCTGCTTTTTCAAGGGGCTGCGCAAACGAAATTCTGGTCACCACGCAAACACTCTATTTCAACGTATATATTGAAGATGATGAGCCCACAGAATTGGCAGAACCAACTTTGCCCGACGGATTGCCTGGCGTGCTTATAGACTTGTATAATCCCTCGACCCATTGTTTCGAATTTGTTTTTGAAGATCCCAATGTTGCCGATAGCTTGCAGGTAACGGCGAGCTCAGCAATTTTTAACCTGCCAAATGCTACCACAATCGAACCCAATGTAGATCAGGGGACTATATCGCTGCCATTTTGCTGGAATGTGACCTGTGCCGATGTGCGCGACGAGCCCTATTTTGTCACTTTCAACGTGATCACCACCAATTGCGAGGTAGAAGAGGTCTACACTTTCGAGGTTCCTGTCTTCGTGGTGGTGCCTGCTAATGAGCCCACCATATTTAACGAGCCTTTTCAGGACACCTATACATTTGAATTCTATAGCGCCGATACTTTTGAAATACCAGTGGTCGTGAGCGATGCCAATTTCTTCGACACCCTCAACGTTACAGCGAGTTCACCCATTTTTTCGCTTCCGCAAAATGCGGCAATTTTTGACTCACTCAATGGCCTGTCTATCGTCGAGGGTGCCATACTGTGGTCGCCCGCCTGTGAGGCTGTGCGGCCCGAGCCTTACACGGTGACCCTCACCGCCACTGCCCAAAGTTGCAAAACGGATGATACTGTAACCCGAACCATTGAGATATTTCTCGAACTCCCGCCGGAAAGTGCACCATTCTTTGAATTGCCAAATCCTGGCGAGTTGATCGAACACACTGTAGGCGATGAGCTTATTGATATTCTCGTCATCGCCCGCGACAATGACTCTTATGATACCTTGACCCTCACAGCCACTTCGCCCGCCTTCCAATCACCGGGCAGGCCTGCATTGATGGAAACTGCGACGAGCACTCAATTTGTAAGCAGCAACTTCGTCTGGGATCCCTTGTGCCCGGATATCTCGGAAGCTGAAATTCCGGTGCGTTTTGAAGTCAATTCCCGGAGTTGTCAGAAAAACGTGAGTACATTTTTGGATATCAGCATCACCGTTACCACACCCACACGTGGCGACATATCGCCCATTGCGAATGTGATTACGCCAAATGGAGATGGACGCAATGATGCCTGGATTATCGAGCACCTCGACGATGTTTGTCTGCTCAATTTTAAAGCACTCGTTATAGACCGCTGGGGCAAGCAAGTGTTTGAAAGTGATGATCCCACCTTCCAGTGGAATGGGGAAAACTCCAATGGAAACCCCGTTTCCGGAGGCAATTTCTTTCAAACCATTCAGTATTTCTACAAGGACCGCACCGTGTCATACACCGGCAACGTGACCGTGCTCGATTAAAACGCACTTTTGTGAAATCACATTGATAGGCGTCGGCTTTTTAGCGCATGGCCTTTACCAGCTAATGTGTTAAATTGTTTGTCAATTTCGATGCTTTACCCACAGGCTACGTCTTTTATTTTCAGCATTGAAAAAACCCTGCTAATGGTCTTGATTGGCAGTTTCAATCTTTATACCTTTCTCTCCAAATAGCCAAAGCTTTGAATACGCCAAGAATTGCCGTTGCCGACGATCATCGCCTCGTGCGTGATGGCATTATAAAAGTCCTCGATGCGCAAGGGCTGGCCGTGCAGTTTCATTGTGAAAATGGCCTTGAGATGCTGGGGTATTGCAAGAACAATCCCGTCGATATTGTGCTGATGGACATCAATATGCCAGTCATGGATGGGTTTGAAGCTACTGCAAAATTGGGTGAAGCCTGCCCTTCCACCGGCGTCATAGCTTTGAGCATGTACGACGATGACATTTCACTCATCAGGATGATCCGCGCCGGAGCGAGGAGCTATGTGCTTAAAGGTGCCTCGGCCTCTGAGCTCAAGAATGCCATTATGGGCGTATACCACGATGGTTTTCATTCATCTGATTATGTTTCCGGGCGGCTGATCCGCACCATTACGAACCCCGATGAAGACGAAGTTCACACGCAGCTGGAGTTGCTCAACCAGCGCGAACTTGACTTTCTCCGTTATGCCTGCTCTGAAATGACCTACAAGGAGATAGCAGAGAAGATGTTCGTGAGCCACCGCAGCATCGACGGCTACCGCGACAACCTTTTTCAGAAATTGGGTGTGAGGTCGCGCGTGGGTTTGTGCATATTTGCGATCAAGCACAAGGTTGTGCAGTTGTGATTTGCTCAGCGCGTAATTAGTCTTTAAGCCGGCTCACCTATCTTTAAGCGAAGCATCAAAAAGGAATATTTGAGATGTTATGTTAGGCAGTAATTTGCATATTGCGAAACAAATGTGGTCGGATTACGTGAAGAAAAGTTGATTCACTTAGCACCAATAATTTGCCAGTGAACAATGCATTCCATCATTTCAACCCCTCCTCAAGCACCTCACCAAACCGCACAATATCCCCAAATGAATTGTACAGGGGTACAGGTGCCACGCGGATCACATTGGGCTCCCGCCAGTCCACAAACACACCCTGCTTCATCAGGTGGTGGAAAAGGTCTTTGCCATGGCCGTGGGCCACAAGGCTCAGCTGACAACCGCGGCGCTGTTCAAATTTCGGGGTGATGATTTCCAGTTTTGCTCCGGAATTGCGCGCTACTTCTTCCACAACTTCCTGCATGAATGCTGTGAGCTTCATGCTCTTTTGCCGTAAGGGCTCCATGCCCGCTTCCGCAAAAATGCGCAATGAGGCGAGGTGCGGGGCCATGGAAAATACCGGCGCATTACTGAGTTGCCAGCCCTCGGCTCCTTCCATGGGTTTGAAGCCCTGGGCCATGAGGAAGCGCTCCTCTTTGTTGTGCCCCCACCAGCCCGCAAAGCGCGGCAAGTCGAAGCTGCGGGCGTGCTTCTCGTGCACAAAAATACCCGATACCGAGCCCGGCCCGCTGTTCAAGTACTTGTAGGTGCACCAGGCGGCAAAGTCTACATTCCAATCGTGCAGATGCATGGGCACATTGCCCGCGGCATGCGCGAGGTCCCAACCTACCACTGCGCCGGCTTCGTGGCCGGCCTTGGTGATGCGCTCCATGTCAAACCATTGGCCCGTGAAGTAATTCACCCCGCCAATAAATACAAGCGCGATTTCCTCACCTTGCGCCTTGAGCACCGCCTCGAAATCTTCTTCCCTGATGGTGTGCTCGCCTTCGCGGGGCGCCACTTCTATGATGGCATCTTCAGGGCTGTAGCCGTGAAATTTCACCTGCGATTCAAGGGCATACTGGTCGCTTGGGAAAGCTTTTGCCTCGCAAAGTATCTTGTAGCGCTTGCCCGCCGGACGGTAAAAGCTCACCATGAGCAAGTGTAAATTTGCCGTAAGGCCATTCATATGCACCACCTCTTTGGTCTTGGCACCCACGATTTGAGCCGCAGTCTCCATGAGCAATTCGTGGTAATCCATCCATGGATTGCGCGCCTCGAAGTGGCCTTCAACGCCGTACTTTGCCCAGTCGTCGAGCTCCTGATCTATGGCGGCTTTCACTGTTTTTGGCTGTAAACCAAGGGAGTTGCCTGTGAAGTAGGCGCAAGCTTTGCCCTCCCTTTCCGGGAAATAGAACATCTCGCGAAACCTGGCGAGCGGGTCAGTGTTGTCTAGTTCCTGGGCTTTGGTATGGAGGGCTTGCATGGGGTCGCGGAGTTTTAATTGTACTTTTGCGCCCGAATTGCAATGGCCAGCCGCGCGCGGCCCAAAGGTAGTCAAACATGAAAAGAGACAAATCACAACTCCTGTTCGAAAAAGCAAAAACCCTCTTCCCCGGTGGAGTCAACAGCCCCGTACGGGCTTTCAAGGCCGTGGGCGGCAATCCGCTCTTCATCGAGCGCGGCGAGGGCAGCCACATTACCGATGCCGATGGCAACCGCTTTCTCGATTTTTGCCTGAGCTACGGACCGCTTATCCTGGGCCATGCACCCGCCGAAGTGGTGGCAGCAGTGAGCGATACTGTGCAGCGCGGCACCACCTTTGGCGCACCTACCTCGCTTGAGAACGAATTGGCCTCGCTGATTATCGAAAACCACCGCTTCATTGAGAAAATCCGTTTTGTAAACTCTGGCACGGAGGCCGCCATGAGCGCCATCAGGCTGGCCAGGGGCTACAGCGGCCGCAACAAGATTATCAAGTTCGAAGGCTGCTACCACGGCCATGTGGACGCCCTGCTCGTGAAGGCAGGCAGCGGACTTGCCACCCTCGGCACTTCCGATTCGGCTGGAGTACCTGCGGCTTACGCTACCGAAACCATCGTGCTTCCACTCAACGACCGCGAGGCGGTTGAAGCGGCGGTGAAAAAATACCGCGGCGACATCGCCTGCATCGCCATCGAACCGATTCCCGCCAACAATGGCCTGCTGCTGCAAGGCAAGGAATTCTTGCAGTTCCTCCGCGACGTGTGCGACCGAGAGAATATCGCCCTCTTTTTTGATGAGGTGATTTCCGGCTTCCGTGTGGGTTTTGAAGGTGCAGCCGGCTATTATGGCATTAAGCCCGACCTCATCGCTTTCGGCAAAATTATCGGCGGCGGACTGCCCGTAGGCGCCTACGGAGCGAGCAACGAAATCATGAGTTGCGTAGCACCCGACGGCCCGGTGTACCAGGCCGGAACGCTCAGCGGCAATCCTGTTGCCATGGCTGCGGGACTCGCACAGATTCGTGCCTGTCTCGCACCGGGCTTTTACGAAACCCTCGCCGCCAAGACTTCTGGCATGGCCAAAGGCATCAACGATTACGCCCGTTCCAAAGGCTATGCCTTTAAGGTGATGCACATTGGCTCGATCTTTTGGGTGGCCTTTACGGAAAAGGCAGAAGTGAAAGCCAGCTCTGAAATTGACGGTGCGAAGATGCAGCCGCTTTTCAGCAAATTGCACGCGGCATTGCTGGACCATGGCGTTTACATTGGCCCCTCTGGCTATGAAGTTGGATTCGTGTCGAGGGCGCATAGCATGGAAGATTTGGAAAAGGCGGAGGAGGCTTTTAAGGCTGCGCTGGATGTCGTGTTTGGGTGAAGATGTCTCCCGCAGATGACGCGGATTTCGCAGATTAAAAAAGGATTGTGATGGTTTGGCCCACAGCCGCCCACTGCGTGTTCGGCCAGGGATGGCGCAGATGACGCAGATAAAAAGGGATTTTGTGATGGTTTTGCCCGCAGATCGCTAGATGCCGCCGTGGCGATATCACGCTGATTACGCAGATTCAAAGGTATTTACCTTGAACATTTTAGAATTATTGCTAGCTTCATGTTCTTGAACCAAGCGTATTCGCCAAAAGCAAACTCTAAATGCATGAAAATGAAATTTCTTATGTAATCAGGGGTGCCATTTTTGATGTCTATAATGAGTATGGCCCTGGCTTACTGGAGGGTGCATACGAGGCAGCGCTGAAGCACGTCCTCAAAAAGAAGGGATACGAAGTAGTTCGTCAAGTTAGATTGCCACTCTATTTCAAAGGCGAATATCTTAAAACCAATTACAAGCTAGATCTTGTAGTTGAAGACAAAGTAATTGTTGAGATCAAATCTGTTGAGCACTTGCTCCCAGTGCATCATTTGCAACTGCTTACTTATCTAAAGCTGTCTAAGAAGAGATTGGGACTTCTCGTAAACTTCAATTATGAAAATATTTCAGAATCTATTTACCGCAAGGTAAATGGTCTTTGAATTGAAATTCCTTTTTTGCTTAGGTGCTTTTCTCAACCTCTACCAACCCACAAAATCCGCGTAATCCGTGTCCTAAGCGGGAGACCATTTATCAACGCAACGCCGCAGGCGTTCATCTCCGCAATCCGCGGGAGGCACTACCACACTGCACAAATCCGCGCAACGCCGAAGGCGTAATCTGCGCCATCTGCGCCATCTGCGGGATTCCTGCCAGGCTGCCAACCACCTTCCGACTTCAATCAAACGACTGCATATCATACAGCCTTTTGTAGGTCCCGTTCATCGCGAGCAACTCATCATGGCGGCCTTCTTCAACGATCTGGCCAGCGTCGATGACCACAATGCGGTCGGCGTGCTGTATGGTGCTTAGCCTGTGGGCAATGACCAGTGAGGTGCGGTTTTCCATCAGGCGGTTGATGGCATCTTGTACCAAGCGTTCTGACTCGGTGTCGAGCGCTGAGGTGGCTTCATCGAGGATCAGGAATGCAGGATTTTTCAACACCGCCCGCGCTATGCTCAACCTTTGCCTCTGACCACCGCTCAGCTTGCTGCCACCATCACCCACCACCGTATCAAAGCCTTTTTCCAGCCCGGTGATGAAATCATAGGCATTGGCAATGCGGGCAGCGTCTTCTACCTCCATATCAGTAGCTGAAGGTCTTGACAGGCGAATATTGTTGGCAACGGTATCATTGAAGAGTATGCTTTCCTGCGACACCACACCAAAGAGATTTCTCAAATCCCGAAGCTTCACCTCCCTGATCGGGACGCCATCCACAGTGATGCGGCCCTCAGTGGGATCGTAAAAGCGCGCCACCAGGTTGGCCATGGTAGTTTTACCTCCACCCGATGGACCCACCAATGCCACGCGCTGCCCCTTGCCAATGCGCAGGTTGATGTTTCGAAGCACGGGCTTCTCGCCAAAATGGAAGGACACGTCCGCAAAGCGCACTTCTTTCTCAAGCGCCGGCAATGGTTTGGGATGCTCCGGGTCGCTGATCTTCTCCTCAGCGTCGAGTACAGCGTTGATACGCTCCACCGAAGCTATGCCTTTCTGGATTTTAAAATAAGCCTGGCTGAAGCTTTTCGCAGGTGTGATGATTTGAGAGAAGATCACAATATAGGTGATGAAAAAAGCGCCTGTAAAGCCGGCATCCGACTCGCTGAGCACGAGCAATCCCCCGAAATACATCAGGATAGCCAGGGTGATGGCGCTGAGCACTTCAGTAATTGGGCTGCCGAGGTATTGCCGCCTGAACAATTTAACCATCAGGTCATTGAAGGTGTCGTTGGTTTGCTTAAAGCGCCCCTGCACGGCCTCCTGTGCGTTGAAGGCCTGGATAATTCTGATTCCGCTCAGCGTTTCTTCAAACATGCTCATCACTTCTCCCAGCTTGGACTGTCCGCGGTTGGCAGCACCTTTCAGGTTTTTGCCGATGATCGAAATCAGCACCGCGCTCACCGGCAAGAGCACCATCACGAAGAGGGTGAGTTTCCAGCTCATAAAAAACATGCTCGCCAGGTAGGTGATGATCAGGATGGGATCGCGAAAAATCATCTCAAGCGAGGAGATGATCGAAATTTCAACTTCATTCACATCGCTCGAAGCGCGGGAAATAATATCGCCTTTGCGCTCCTCGCTATAGTAGCCGGGGTGGAGGGCGAGTATTTTCAAGTGCATGCTTTCCCGCAGGTCGCGCATCACGCCAATGCGTATGGGCGCGATGTAATGGAGGGAAAGGTAGCGGGTAATGTTCTTGAGCAAGAAAACGACCACGATAAAGCCGCAGAAATACATCAATGCACGCTCGGGGCCATAGGTCGAAATGTACATGGCGATTTGGTAGTTGGCCCATTCCAAAAAGTCGGTGGAGGAAAAGCCAAACTCTGGCGCCTCATCGGGCACCACCACTCCGCTTTCGCTAAAAAGAATTTCCAGAAAGGGCGCCACAAGCACCAGAGAAAACAGCGAGAAAATAGTCGCCAGAACATTGAACAGCAGGTTGCCGGCAATCTCTGGCTTGTAATTGCGCAGCAACTTCAATATTTGCAAAAAGCTCTTCATGAACGTCGCAAAGCTAAATCAAAAAAGCGGGAGTACCCGAGCCACATGGCCATGTCAAATGCCGGTGTAGTTCTGAGGACTGAAGCTTTTCAGCTCGGTTTTCACCGCATCGCTCACGGCCAGCGTGTCGATAAATTGGTGTAGCGAATCCTTGTTGATCACGGCATTGGTGCGCGTGAGGTCTCTCAGTGCTTCGTAGGGCTTGGGGTAGCCCTCGCGGCGCAGCACCGTTTGTACCGCTTCGGCCACTACAGCCCAGTTGGCTTCGAGGTCGGCTTCAAGGGCCTCCTCGTTGAGCAGCAGCTTGCCGAGGCCTTTGCTGATCGAAGCCATTGCGATAAGGCTGTGGCCAAAGGGCACACCCACATTGCGCAGCACCGTGCTGTCCGTGAGGTCGCGTTGGAGACGCGATACAGGCAGTTTTGCCGAAAGGTGCTCCAGGATGGCATTGGCCATGCCGAGATTGCCTTCAGCATTCTCAAAATCAATGGGATTGACCTTGTGGGGCATGGCCGATGAGCCCACCTCGCCTGCCTTGATGGCCTGCTTGAAGTAGTTCATGGAAATGTAGCTCCACATGTCGCGACACAAGTCTATCAGGATAGTATGCACCCGCTTGAGGGCGTCAAAACGCGCTGCAAGTTGGTCGTAATGTTCTATTTGCGTGGTCACCGCCTGCCGCTGTATGCCGAGGCTGTCGCGGAGAAAACCGTGGGCAAATGCCGCCCAGTCTATATCGGGGTAAGCCACTTTGTGGGCGTTGAAATTGCCCGTAGCGCCGCCAAACTTCCCGCTGATTGGAATGTCGTCGAGCCCATCGAGCTGTATGCGCAGCCTTTCGGCAAATACGCGGATCTCCTTGCCCAGGCGCGTGGGTGAAGCCGGCTGTCCGTGGGTATGCGCGAGCATGGGAACATGGTCCCATTGTGCTGCCATTTCATACAGCCGGTATTCAATTTCGCGCAGGCCGGGCATCATCAGCTCGTCAAAGCATTCCTTGATGCTCACGGGCACGGCCGTGTTGTTAATGTCTTGAGAGGTAAGCCCGAAGTGCACAAATTCGGCGTAAGCCTCCAGCCCGAGCTCCTGTAGTTTTTCCTTAATAAGGTATTCCACTGCTTTCACGTCGTGGTTGGTGGTGCGCTCGAATGCTTTGACTTTTTCGGCATCTGCTTCTGCAAAATTGGCCACCATGTCGCGCAGCGCCTTTTTGGCTTCGTAGCTCACATCGGCGAGGGCCGGTAATGGAAGCTCTGCAAGGGCAATGAAGTACTCCACCTCCACATGCACGCGGTAGCGAATCAATGCAAATTCAGAGAAGTAGCCCGAAAGGGCTGCGGTTTTTTCAGCGTAGCGCCCGTCTATGGGCGAAATGGCGTGGATGCTCATTTGTTTCAAAAATTGAAAGCGCGAAAGTCCGACTTTTTTTTGGATTTCCGGGCCTGCAAGCCCTTTGCGCTTAGCCAAAATCTGCTTCAGAACAATGCCGATCGTCGTTTTCGATCTACTTTTGCCGCAAAGGCACTTATGACATATCGCCCCAGACCACCCCGCACCGGCTCGAGGCCAAGATGGCGCTACAACTTGCGTCGCGGCGATGCAAAGCCCTCAGAGGCATGCCATACCTACACTTCAGTGTGGCATTCCTTGCACTCATCGCATTTGGGCCGTGAGGTGCACTTCGAGGTGCTCAGCCCCGATGGGGTAGAAGGCCCGCTGCCGCTGCTCGTGCTCAATGACGGACAGGACAGTGTTGCAGTAGGCGTGAAGCGCAGCATGGAGCGGGAAGTGGGCCAGGGAAGGGCCTTGCCCTGTCTCGTGGTGGGTGTGGCAGCTGCCGACCGCATGGCGGAGTATGGCACTGCATTTCGGGCTGATTATCAGGGTAGGGGAGCGAAGGCAGGCGCATACAGCAAATTCATCCTCCTGGAACTTTTGCCTTGGCTTGAAGCGAAATACGCCATTGAGCCCTCGCCAGCCATGCGCGCCATTGCCGGCTATTCGCTCGGAGGCCTCAGCGCTGCCGATATTGCCTGGCGCCATCCTGAGGTGTTTGGCAAAGTGGGCGCCTTTAGCGGCAGTTTTTGGTGGCGTCGATACACGCTTTGGGAGCGCATATTCGGTGCCGATGCGGGCAGGCTCATGCACCTGCAGGTGCGCAAATCCTGGCACAAGCCCGACTTAAAATTCTGGTTTCAAGCCGGTACCCGCGATGAAGAAAGCGACCGAAATGGCAATGGCATTATCGACGCTATAGACGATACCCTCGACCTCATGCTGGCCCTAAGCAAGAAAGGCTACAGGCCTTATTACGATCATGTGTACCACGAAGTGCCCGATGGAGAGCACAATCCAGGCACATGGCGTGAAGCCATGCCGCATTTCATTCGCTGGGCATTTGGCCGCGAAGAATAGTACTTTTAAAAAATTCGGAAATTACACGACGTAAGTCATGGCATTCACATGCATCCCTGCCCCCACACTCGCAAACATCACGAGGTCACCGCTTTTGATGTTGTGTTCGGGCATTTCGCCTTTGCGTACCATGTGGTAAAGGGTGGGTACGGTGGCCACAGAGCTGTTTCCAAGTTTGTGAATGCTCATGGGCATCACACCTTCAGGCGCATCGTCGATGTCGTAAAGTTTGTAAAAACGCTTTATAATGGCTTCGTCCATTTTTTCATTGGCCTGGTGGATGAAGATTTTTTTCAAATCCTTGATATCAAAGCCGCTCGCGTCGAGGCATTCTTTCATTGCAGAAGGAACTGCGCTCAGGGCAAATTCGTAAATCTTGCGGCCGTGCATTTTGATGTAGCGGGTGTTGTCTTTGGATTCGGGCAGGTAGCTCTTTCCCCAGAAAAGGTAGTAAGCCTCATCGTAAGTATATGATTTTGAGCCATGCGTGTATACACCGCGTTTTTCATCTTCTTCCAGAAATTCCATCACGGTGGCCCCGGCGCCATCGGAGTATATCATGGAGTCGCGGTCGAAAGGATCGACAACCCGCGAAAGGGTTTCGCTGCCAACAACCAATATGCGTTTGGCCTGCCCGGCTTTCATAAAGGCATGGCCTTGAATTACGCCCTGCAACCAGCCCGGACAGCCGAATAGGATGTCATATGCCACGCAATTGGGATTGCGTATTCCCAGCTCGTGCTTCACCCTGGAGGCGAGGCAAGGCAACACATCACCCTGCGCAGAGTCATGGCGCACATCGCCAAAGTTATGGGCAAGAATTATTTGATCGATGCTCTCCTGATCGATACCGGCATCGGCAATGGCAATTTTCGCAGCTTTCGCGGCAATTTTCGATGAGTTCAGGTCGTCCGTCACGTAGCGACGTTCAACAATGCCTGTGATGTCCTGAAATTTCTTTACCACCACTGCACCCGGATTGGTAATGGCGCTTCCATCCATGTTGTAGAACTTTCGATCTACAAAATGGGCATTGGTTCTTACTTCTGTGGGAATGTAAGCCCCTGTGCCTGTGATTACAATATTCTTTTGACTCATAGAAGTTTTCAAAACAGTTTGCACAAAAGTAGAGCAATTATGCGAAAGCATAAGAAATTACATGCTCGGTTAAGACTTATGTTAAATCCGTAGAATGCTGAGCAATTGGATGAAAACTTTGCAATTTGGTTTGGTTTGCAAAAGTTTTCACAATGTTAAATCAGCCGCCACACCATCACCCCAATAGCCCATGCACCGTACATCAGCTTGAGCCAGGTACCCACAAGAAAGCCCACAAAGCTGCCCGTGGCGCTGCGCAGGGCTTTGCGCATCTCGTTAGGTTGGTGTGATAGTTCGCCCAGCATGGCCCCGAGAAATGGGCCGACAATAATGCCAAAAGGCATGAAAAACAAGCCCACTACCAATCCCACCACGGATCCAATAACGCCTGAGCGGCTTCCGCCAAAACGCTTGGTACCCCAAATGGGAATGAAATAATCCAATGCCGCAATCAAAGCCATAACAACGAAACTCCAAATCAGGAAGCTGTTACTAAACTCCATCTTTTCAGTGAAATGCAGCGCCAATAAGCCCAACCAGCTAAGGGGAGGGCCCGGCAACACGGGAAGTATAGACCCGAAAAAGCCCAGCAAGAGCAGAATGCCGGCAAGTATGAAGAGTGCTGTTTCCATGTGAGGAGCAAGTTAAAGAATTTGTATTAATGGGATTTCAGGTGTTGCGATTTTTTGGCTTATTCCATTTTACGGAAAGAGCTCCGCACTCGAATGTGAGCAACAGATGGCGCGTGTAATGTATCAGATTTCGCATCTTTGCAAAAATTTTGAATCGCATGACAGGGCAAGGAAGTGAAGTGTACGATGTGGCCATCATCGGGGGAGGAATTGTGGGCGCGGCCACTTTTTACAAAATGCAAACCCGATTCCCACATTTGCGCATGGTGCTTATTGAGAAGGAGCCCGCGCTCGCCGACCACCAAACCGGCAACAACAGTGGGGTGATTCACTCCGGATTGTACTACAAGCCCGGCTCGCTGAAGGCCATCAATTGTGTCAACGGGCGCAAAGAACTCGTCGCATTTGCTGAAAAGCACAACATAGACCACGATGTGTGCGGCAAAGTCGTGGTAGCCGTGGAAGAATGGGAGCTGCCCATGCTCGAAAAAATTTACCAGATCGGCCTCGAGAATGGCATCGAAGGCCTCGAGAAAATTGATGCAGAAGGTATTCGCGCAAGGGAACCGCATTGCACTGGCATCGCGGGCTTGTGGGTTCCGGTAACTGGAATCATTAACTTCAGGCAGGCCACGGAGAAAATGGTGGAGCTCGCCCTCGCCGCCAATCCCCAGAGTAAACTTGCCCTGGGCGAAGCAGTAACTGGGATCGTGAAAAAAGGCGACCTGAAATCCATTCAAACCACGAAAGGCAGCTACACCTCACGCTACCAGGTATTCTGCGCTGGCCTGCAGGCCGATCGCCTGGCTCGCAAAGACGGCGTAAAGCTCAAGGAAAAGGTTGTGGGTTTTCGCGGTGATTACTATGAACTTACGGAGCA
>DAIRDH010000058.1:0-20270 GCA_036796255.1 Cryomorphaceae bacterium | reverse complement strand
TCAATGAGAACCAGCAGGCGCTCAATACCTTCATTGGAAACCAGAATTTTGACATTGGTCACGTGTACGGCACCAATAGCGGGGGAGTGGCGAGCCTCGGTAGCGTATGCAACCCCAACCAAAAGGGGCGTGGGGTGACAGGAAGTGGCGCTCCGATAGGTGATCCGTTTGATGTGGATTATGTGGCCCATGAAATTGGCCACCAATTTGGTGCGAGGCATTCCTACAACAATTCATGCAATGGCAATCGCAGCGACATTACAGCATATGAGCCTGGCAGTGGATCAACGATTATGGCCTACGCGGGCATTTGCAATCCCAATGTGCAGAACCAGAGCGACGACCATTTTCATGGAATAAGCATGAGTGAGGTGGGTATACTGATCACCAATGCCACTTGCGCCGTGGTGACCGACCCAGGCAATACCTCACCCCTGATTTCGGCTTCAGCAGAGGAAATATTTGTTCCCGCCAGCACACCATTTGCGCTCAGTGCCGAAGCAGTCGATATTGACCTCGACTCGCTGACGTACAATTGGGAGCAGATGAACAACGAGATTACCTTTCAGCCGCCATCGGCCCTTGCACAGGGGGGACCCAATTTCAGGTCATATTCGCCCTCGCCAAACCCAACACGATTTTTGCCACGCCTTGAAGCCCTTGCTTTCAACCAACAGCTTACATGGGAGCGCCTGCCCGAAGTGGACCGCACCATGCTTTTCCGCCTTTCTGTGCGCGACAACAACCCCCTGGTAGGTTGCACGCAATACGCTGAAACCACGGTCAACGTAATCGACACCGGCGAGCCCTTCGAATTGACTTACCCGCAGGGGAATGGCATTGTATGGCAGGGTCTGAGTTATGAGACGGTAACCTGGGAGGTGGCAGGTACCGACCTTGCACCCATCAACAGTGGGTTTATCGATCTTTATCTCTCTACCAATTCCCAGCTCGCATTCGATACTTTGCTGGCTGCGGGAGTTCCCAATACCGGATCATACACCGTGCTGGTGCCCAATATTGGCACCACCACCGCACGGGTGATGGCACGTGCTGCAACCGGACAGTTTTTTGACATTTCGCGACAAAACTTCACCATCGAAGTGCTCGAGGAAGGTTTTGCTTTTGTAACAGAATCGCTATCAGAAACTGCATGCGTGGGCGATGAGCTCAGTTTCTCAGTTTCGGCGGTGTTTGTTGGCGATAGCGTCCAGGACCCTATTGCACTCAATTTTTCCGATTTGCCGCAAGGCGTTTCCGTAAGTACAAGCGATGATGTACTCGCTGCCGACAGCGAAGTTGTGCTCACAGTGAGTACTTCGCAGGACAGTCCGGTGGGCAGCGTAGATATCGTGCTCAACGGACAAAGCGGTGATGCCGAAAATACACTGACCCTTACACTCAATCTTCTGCCTGTCAATTTAGAGCCTGCAACACCCTTGCAACCCGCTGATGGGGCCATGCAGGTGAGCGTGAATGCAGGATTGCAGTGGGAAGGCACGCTCGATGAGGGCCAATCATTTTCATTAGAAATTGCCGAAGATGCCTCCTTTGCATCGGTTGTGGAATCGGCTGAGGGGTTGCTTTCCAACACATACGCACCGCAGAATCTTGAGTCAGAGACATCCTACTTCTGGCGCATCCGGAAAGAAAGCAATTGCGGAATTTCTGACTTTTCAGAAGTATTCACTTTCGATACCTATGCATGCCTTGTGAACCTGATATCAGAGGAGGAAGCTTCAATAAATGAGGGTTTTGATAGCATGGTACAAACTACTATATCAGTGGATTCTGACGAAACCATCGCCGACATCAGCGTTCGTAATATTACCGGTACCCACCTCGACATCAGCCAGCTTCATTTTCAATTGCAGAGCGCTGCCCATGGCACTGTCAATCTTGGCCCTGCGCCCTGTGGTGTGGAGCTCAACATCACATCCGCTGGTGCGGTTGAATTGACTACACCTGATGGGCTCCAGCAGAGCTTTGATGCAACAACGCCTGCTGACTTTGGTCCTGGCGTGGCTGTGGGAGGAACATCTTCCAAAGTGGTTTTTGGCTACGACCAGAGCTCCAATGGCGATCTGCTTTGCGGCAATCCGGTGAATGGCCTGGTGCTCGATGGCAAAATAGCCTTGGTGCGCCGCGGATCCTGTCCATTCGTTCAAAAGGTGATCAACGCCCAACAGGCCGGAGCC
Organism: Cryomorphaceae bacterium; assembly: GCA_036796255.1. Taxonomy (GTDB): domain Bacteria; phylum Bacteroidota; class Bacteroidia; order Flavobacteriales_D; family Cryomorphaceae; genus T3Sed10-241. The sequence continues at coordinate 18,072 of DAIRDH010000058.1, read as the reverse complement.
GTTGGCGTGGTGGTGATAAACAACGAACCTGGATTCTTTGATATGGGTGGCCAGGGAGGTGGCATTGAGATTCCTTCTGTAATGGTGAGCCCAGCTACCGGAACTGCCATTGAAGAAGCGCTGGCAGCGCTACCTGCGGATTTTAATTTCAGCTTTGACGACTTCGGATCAGAAGAAGTTGCCGCTTGCATAAGCACCGGCGAAGGATCAGTGGTTAAACCATTGGACCCTCTGAACGATTTCATTGGCCTCGCTGCTGGCGGTGACTGGACTTTGGAAGTATTGCACCCCGCCGGCACAGCCACCGGACAATTACAGTCCTGGGAACTTGATATATGCACCATCGATTTAACGCTTAGTACCAACGAAGCAGAGGAGGTAGGCCTTCAGGTGTACCCGAATCCCAGCAATGCACTGGTCACAATAGCTTGGACCGATGCACAGGCCTTTCATACCTTAAGGATTACTGACATTTCGGGTCGTCAGGTAAAGCAACTCAACGTTGAAGGGAGCCGATCAAGGCAAATCGATCTGGGAGCGTATTCGAATGGTTTGTACATAATCCAGTTAGAGGGTGGAGCAGGCCGCTTTACTTCGAAGTTGCTGAAGGTGGATTAAGGGTACTAAAAGCGCTGCGTGGGTCCGGCTCAAAATTTATGTGCTCCAGCAGTGTGGTAGGTCTTTTAAAGCCATTTGCCTTAAGGCTGTCCCTCACACCACGCATCACTTGTGAGCGTATGTCTTCTCCACCAGCACTGGGATGGGGCGCCTTGCGGCGGTTGAACTGGTCTATCCAAAACATGACCCTCAGTTTTATGCTATTGGTCTCCAGCTCTTCAACAACCACTTCGTTGATAGGCCGTTTCAGAACGATTTCCTGTGCATTGAGGTAATCGAGGATTACGTTGCGCGCACGCCCCGCATCATCGTCATGTGCCAGCCGTACGGCAAATTCATGGCGCAGCAGTCCGTTGCGGGTGTAGTTGGTGAGCACACTTTTCACCATCATGGCATTTGGAATCCAGATGTCGCGGCCATCAGCAAGACGGATGTGGGTGCTGCGCAACTCAAGTGCTTTCACAGGACCTTTGTATCCCGCCACCTCAATGATATCGCCCGATTTAAATGGCTTTTGAATGGTGAGCAGAATGCCGGCGAGGAAGTTTTCCAAAATGTCCTTGAAGGCAAATCCAAAAATGATGGCTGAAACGCCTGCTCCAGCCACAAGGCTGTTGGCAATGCCACTAAAGCCCAAGGTTTGCAATGCGCTAAAACTTCCGAACAGCACCGCGGTCCAGAAGATCAGCTCGCTGGCAAAAGTGACAACAATGCTGGTATTGCTCTTCACTTTTAATCTTCGCCTGATTAGCCAGCGGCTGCCGTAGCCAAAACCGAAGAAAATAGCGAATACGGAGAGCGCCAGCAAAAGCTTCGGCCAGAGTACCATAAAGTCGTCATAATAGGTATTAAACGCAGGAAGAAGGTCGGTATCCATAGACTGTCAGTTTTTCTTTAAATTTGAAAATTAAGCAATTGTGTTAAGTTAAATGCCATTCTATTCAGCCAAAATTATATTTTTGCGCCTTCATTTCATTTCAATGTATCCCCAAGCCCTTACAGGTATCCAGTTTCACGAACTGTACATCCACGAGCCCGGCTCGCTGATTACAAATTTCTTTATTTTGCTGTGGTCTGTAATTCTCTTGATCAGGCTCAGGCCGCATAGAGGTTTTTGGACTTCTTACTGGCGCATCTTTTTGCTTTGTTTGGGCCTGGCTTCATTCGGAGGTATGTTCACCCATGGTGTCCCTCTATTGTTTACCGAGGGAGAGTTTTATACACTCTGGGGACTTAAAAACGCATTTATCGTCATTGGTAATTTATTTGCCACCATGGCTTTGTTGAGGGTGCATTATCCCCGCTTGTTGTCATTAACGGGAAGTGGTATGCTCATATTTCTAGTGGTGAAGGCTCTTGCGGTAATTGCCTTTATGGCGGCTACGAAGTCTTTTACCCCGGTTGTGGTCGATTTAGGCCTCACCTATGTTTTCGCCCTGGCGACCACTTATTTCTACCGCAACCAGTACAGCGCTTCAGGCCTGTTGTTTAAGGCTTTCTTGATCGCATTTTTATCCGGATTGCTGTACACCTTCCCGTGGAGCATCCATCCCGAATGGCTTACCAATAGTGATGTTGTGCACATTTGCGCACTGTGGAGTATGTATTACATTTCAAGGGCCGCTGCCAGTGTGCCGGAGATGCTCGGGGTGGACATGGAAATGGCGCGATAAGCTTAGGCTACTTTCTTTTGGTGAAGGGCACCTCGTTCAATTATCGCGGTTTATGGGAAGGCTTATGCGGGTGTTTTCCCATGCCATTTCAAGTTTCAAGGGATCTTTTTTGACGACGATTGCTAAACGCTCAGCAGGTTTGTCGAGGTATTCGGGAGTCACGCGCACACGCAGGGCATCGAAGGTGGGGTCGTGGCTCGCTTTGCCTCCCCATGATACGCCCCAGCCGTATTCACCGCTGTTGAATATCACTTCCCATTGCGCTTCACCAGGCACCGTCCAAAGCGAATAGCTTCCTGCTCCAAGTTCTTTTCCGTCAATGATTACATCCGAGTTAAATGTAATCGTGGTGGGTTCATTGGCACCAGTGCGCCACACTTCTCCATAGGGCACCAGACCGCCGAATATCTTGCGGTCGCGCATAAAGGGACTGTTGTAAAAAACATCAACCTTGAGGTCTTGGTCACTTACTGTAACAAACTGTTCAGGGCTGTGTTGTTTGGTGCTGTGCTGCATGTATTTAAATCCTCCAATCAGAACAATGGCCAATCCTACGGCTGCGATGAGGAATATCTTGAGTTTTTTGTTCATGGGTTCGGTGTTTGGTTGTAGCGTGTAAGAAATTCTGGAAACTTTTGGCGCTTAGCTGCAAAGCTTATGAAGGATTGCAATGTCATCATCCAGTAAAGGCTTGCTGAAAAAGTGTCGAACACGTTTAAAGTTTTTGCTTTTGAGCACATCGCCGGCATCAATTGAACTTGATAAAATGCAAATACACGGAGCCTTCTCGGAGAGTATGGGATGCTTTTCAATGGCTTTTAGGAATTCCCAGCCATCCATTACATGCATATTCAGATCCAGTAAGATGATTTCGGGCAAAGGGTCATTGTTTGCTAAAGCATTTTCTAAATAGGATAAAGCTTGCTCTCCGTCTTTGGCAACACCCCAGGTTTCCAAACCTTCAAATCGTGTAAATTGCTTTTTAAGGATGAACGACAATAGTTCATCGTCGTCAATGATAAATATTTTCATACCGCAATTACTTCATTCGTTTCTTCAGGATGTTAATTTGACAATATTTTTTGGGCTTTCATGCATTTTTCGTTTGTAAAAACGAATCGCTGAAAGCTATTTCTTTTAACGCGCCTGAGCATATCTCGCTTAAATTACTTCAATTCAAGCAGTTTGAATTCGAATCGCGTGCCTGCACCTGGTTTGCTTTCTACATTGATTTGCCCTCCATATTTGTCGAGCTGATTCTTTACCAGATACAATCCGATGCCCCTGCTTTCCGGGTGATCGTGAAATTTCTGGTACATTTTAAAAATTTTGCCGCCATACTTTTCAAGGTCTATACCACAACCGTTGTCCTCAAATGTGAGGTAAATGACTTCATTTTCACCTCTGCGACAGCTGATATTGACCACCAATGGACGCTCTGCGTCCCGGTACCTGAATGCATTTGTAAGCATGTTGAGCATAAAGTTCTCAATATGGCCAACGTTATAAATGAAAGTATCGCATTTGAAATTACAATTTATCGTAGCTCCTGCCTCTGCAATCTGTTGTTCGAGCATACCCGCCACTTTTGTAAAGGTTTCGCTCATCACAATCGGTTTCTCAAAGCGCTTCTCTGTATCGTCGCTGCCTATGATTAGCAACATGTCATTGAGCGTCTCATTCATGGAGGTGATGCACTGGTCAATTCCGTCCACAATCGTGGTATTGAGGTCACTGCCCAACTTTGATCGGTCCATGAGGCCCAGAAGTCCTGATATATTGGCCAGTGGCGACCTCAGGTTGTGCGCAGCGATATGGGCAAATTCTTTGAGTGAAGCATTGCGTTCCGTTAGCGCCTTATTGATATCGTTAATGGCTTGCTTATTGTCACTGACATGTGAAACGTCAAATGCAATTCCTAGCGTGTAAACTCCTTTATTGTCATGGATACCAGTGGTATTGAGCATTAAAGATTTATGGACTCCGTCTTTGGTCTTTATCTGAACCTGATACGATTTGGGTGAAGTATCGCCACTACGCCTTTCTTTGATGGACTGCCGCGCATGCTTATCCGTGTCCAACAACAGTGTTGGCAGTTTAAAATCAGGTGCCTTCAGTTCTTCAGCTGTGTAGCCCGTCAGGCGACAGAAGAGCTGGTTTACAAATTCAAAACGCTCATTCCGCATGATGTAAATTCCTGCAAAAGCACGGTCGACTATCAACTTAAACCTGGCCTCATTCTCGGCCTTTTCCTTCAGGAATGTATTTTTCTGGTAGAGATTTCCAACCAGGCCGGCAAAAAGTACCAACATTTCTTCCTCTTCTTTCTTAATGAGGTGGGAAACGTTTACGTAATCGACCCCTATAAACCCGATACATTCCCCGTGCTTCATGATGGAAACTGAGAGCATGGATTTCACGCCTTGCGGCTCGAGCACCATTCGTGTGTGGCTTTTTGGACTCAGCGCCTTTACGTCATTTACAATGAAGGCCCTTTCCGATTGATGCTTTTCTATCATTTCGGGAAACCATGACACGGGGAGTTGCTGCAGGTTGTCTATCTCCGGATGTACGCCATGAAAACAGCATTCATGGGTGTTGTTTGTGTAGCCATTCTCAAAATCATATTCAAAAATATAGGATCTGTCGGCTTCAAACAATTGGCCTACACGCTCCAGGGTCTTGTTCAACAATTCGCCGCTTTTTTCGGGGCTTACGGTCATGAACTCCTGCGACAGTTCCATCATCAATTCCCAGTGCTGGTCATTTCGTGTATTGCGCTTTCGCGCTTGGCGAAGAGAGCTTATGTCTCGCACCACCGCATCAAACCCCATTAAGTCACCTTCGGCATTGAATATGGGCGTGATTACCGTTTCAAAATGACATGCTCCCTTTACAGGACTGTCATAATCAGCGTATGTAGTGTGCGCCTTTCGGCAAATGGCGGATTGATCAAAACCCTCTTGCCATTTTTGAACAAGACCGATGCGTTGTGCAAGGTAGGCGTATGATTTGCCGATAAATTCGCGCCGGTCAATATTTACATAAGCGTGTAGCGCCTCATTGATGTATATTAGCTTTCCGCTGAAATCATATTTGATTACTATGTCGGAAATATTACCCAAAATCTCATCCCAAAGCAACAACTTGTCAGCAGCACTGGTATGCTTGCCTTCGTAGAGCGGATTGCCGGGTATTTTTTTCATCTTCGATAAGCTCAGGCTATCAGCAAATGCATTGTAAGCTGAGAGGCGTGGTTCACTTTATCTCTATATTCTACGCGGCGGGAAAGATACATAAAAATCAATTTACGTGGTGCTAAATACAAATAATACAGCGGATGATTAGTGAAATAAGGAATTTTAGCACTTGAATGGGCTGCGTTTTACCATTTGATATGCCGGCTTCAGCCCTCCATAAGAATCATGTCAGGGGGCCTCGCACTGATAGTACGCATGGCACACAGTTTTAATATTCCATCCTCAAGCATTAAGACATTTCAGCTTTTGGCAAGCTTTGATTTTGTCGAATTAACAGGCAGCATACCAGCGAAAATGCCAATTCTACAACCACACTTCGCCACTGGCAAGAATTTCAAACTGACCTGCAAGCTCTACTTGTCCATCTTTCAGTGCGCACCCGAGCACCCCTTTTCTTGGGCTGAGCTGCACGGCGCTCAGGCTCGACTTGCCCAGCTTTTGAGCCCAGTAGGGCAAAAGTGCAGCATGTGATGAGCCCGTGGCGTGGTCTTCGAGTTGCTGCACAAAAGGTATGAGGGTGCGGCTTACAAAATCGACCTTATCGCCGGGAGCGGTCACGGCATAGCCGAAGTGCTCCAGCTCACGCAAGTGATGCCATTGGGGCTTCAAGTTTTTCAGGTCAGTTTCAGAGCGCAGAAGCACAATGTTTTTGTTGTCCGTTTTCATATGCTCGACAATTTCAACGCCCAGGCCTTTGCGCAAGGCCTCTTCAATGGGCAGCTTTCCTTTGGTGTCGATGGCTTCGATACTGATTTCAAACCTATGCTCAGCGATCAGGGATGTGCCGCTCAACTCATACTCACCAGCGAGCAGGGTGAATTTAGAGTCGCCGTATTGTAAGCCGAGATAAGCCACCGCCGCAGCAGTGCCGTGGCCACAAAGGCCTATTTCAGCATCGGGAGCAAACCAGCGCGCCTCCCAGGTGCCCCTCTTGCCGTGCTTCCGCAAAAAGGTGCTTGCAGGCTGGTTGAGATCGAGGGCGATGGCCTGCATGGCTTCATCACTCATCCAACTGTCGAGCTCCATCACGGCCGATATATTCCCCAAGGCTTTTTCTTTTTTACCGGTGAATACGGCTATGAGTTGATAGGGTAGCTTTTTCATGATTTAAAAGTATATAAAAAAACCCCGGAGCGACTGCAAGGTCGCTCCGGGGCTTTGATATTGTCAGCGATTAAAACTAGTCCATCATGCTTACAGCCTCAGGGCTGTCGGGCGCGTAGCCAAACAGATCTTCAAGGCTGAGCACTTTTACAGGGCCGAGTTTTTCAAGTACTTCGAGGTCTACCATGTTTTTGTTGCCAATTACGCAATAGGTATACGTCCTGTCTTTGATTTGTTTGTCAAAGAATGCTTGCATATCATCAATGGTCATCTTTTGGAGTGCTGCGTAGTTCTCTTCTCTGATGTCGTAATCAATGCCTCGCTCCCGTGCAGTGATGTAATCCCAGAAGATGGATTGTCGCGTGATGCGGTTGGCTTCAATTTGTTTCAACGCCGCCTCGCGGGCGCTTTCAAATTGAAGGTCAGCCCTCGGCATATCGCTCATCAGGCTCAGCATGGCATCGGTAGCTTCGGGTAGCTTGTCGACCTGGGCGCCGATGTAAGCCTGCACATAGTGTGCTTTGTCGGCCCTGTTCGGCGTACTAAAGTTGCTGTACGCAGAGTAAGCAAGCGCCTTTGATTCGCGTATTTCCTGAAATACGATGGAAGACAAGCCGCTGCCGAAGTACTGGTTGAAGAGGTTGGAGGAGGCCATCAGGTTTTTATCGAAATCGGGTCCTTTTGAGAGCAAAAGGATCTCGCTCTGCACCATGTCGAAATGTGCGAAGTACACCTGATTCTCGTCGGTAGGCAGTTCAGGAAATTCAGCAGGCTCAGGGTAGTCCTTGAGGTTTTCAGGAACCTTGTGGTTTTCTTTCAGCATGGCCACCACTTCCTTGTTTTCTTGCGGTCCGTAGTAGAATATCTCGTGCTTGTATGAGGTGATTTCTTTGATTTTAGCTACTAGCTCATCGGCCGTCAGGCTGCGCAGCTCCTCTTCACTCAATTGATTGGTGAGCGGGTTTTCGGGGCCGTATTTTGCATAGTTTGCCAAGCCGCGGTAGAGTATCTGGTTTTTGTTTTTCAAAGCATCCTGGCGCTTCTTGATTTCGCCATCCACCATGTTGGCAAGGGCTTCCTCATCGGGCTGCACGTTGGCAAGGATGTGCTCAAAGAGTTTCACCCCTTCATCCAATGAGGAGTTGAGACCGCTCAGGGTCACATACATCCTGTCGTCTGATGAAAACACATCGAAACTTACACCGAGTTTGAAAAGCTCCTGTGCAAGCTCCTCGGCGCTGTATTTCTCCGTGCCGAGGTAGGGCAGGTACGACACTGCAAGGCCCATCACCTGGTCATGGCGGGTACCCATATTCAGGATGTAATACAGGCTAAAAAGTTCATTGTTCTCGTTCTTTATACTGTTGAAAGTAATCCCATTGTCGAGTTTCTCAATATTGATCAGCGTCTTGTAATCGAGGAATTGTGGTTCCAGCCTTCCCGATTCTATAGAGTCCCATGACGCGTAGTAAGGTGATTGCGCCTCGCGGTCAATCTCTACCGGCGTGATAAGGGGTTTCTCAACTTTTACAGCAGTGTTTACCCCTTCGCGCTTGTTGATTTGCACATAGTTGTCGGCGAAGTACTTGGTAGTGAAAGCCTGCACATCCTCCTTGCCCAGCTTTTGCATCCGGTCGAATGCATTGACCACTTGCTTCCAATCCTGACCGGTTACAAATGCATCCACCATTTCGCCTGCGCGGGCCCAGTTGGATTCACTTCCCTTGAGCGCATTGAGCTTCATGTCGTTCACTACAGCTTCAACCATCCAATCGGGAAAGTCGCCCGCCTTCAGTTTTTCAATTTGGCTGCGCAGCAATAGCGAAACCTCCTCGAGGCTCTGTCCCTGACGGGGCGTGCCCTGAAAGATAAACATCGAGTAATCGCTCATGGTGTATACGCTCGAATAGGCCGAAAGCACCTTCTGGCCTTGTACCAGGTTGATGTCAATCAATCCGGCCTGTCCATTGCTGAGCAAACCGTCTACCACCCGGGCAGTAAGCAAATCTTCATTCTTAACACCTGGTAGGCGGTAGCCCAAAAGCACAAATTCCGCCTGTACGCCTGTTACATCTTTTACAATTGGCGATTCAATTGGTTTTTCCTGCGCCACTTCGAATGTGGGTAATTCGCCAGCTTCCCAGCCGCCGAAATGCTTCTCTATAATGTCAATAGCATCGTCGGGATTTACATCACCAACCAATATGATGGCCATATTGTTGGGGATGTAATGGGTCTTGAAATAGGTATGGATTTTTTCCATAGACGGGCTTTTCAGGTGCTCGCTCGTGCCGATGGTCGTTTGCTTGCCGTATTGGTGCTCTTGAAAGAGGTTTTCAAGGAGGGCATAATAGGCCTGCTGGTTGTCGCTGTCCTGACCTCGGTTGAATTCTTCATAAACCACTTCGAGCTCAGTGTGAAACAGCCTGAGCACCAATTCGCTCATGCGCTGCGATTCGAGGGCAGCCCATTTATCCAGCTCATTGGCGGGAATGTCGTTGATGTAAACAGTCTGTTCATTGGAGGTGTATGCGTTGGTGCCGCGTGCGCCCAGGGATGACACCATTTTATCAAATTCATTGCCAATGGCAAAAGCTGCAGCGACACCAGAGAGACTGTCGATTTGGGCATATATTTTTTTGCGTTCATCAGGATCATCGGTGGCCCTGTTTTCCTCATAGAGGTCAGAGATTTGCTGCAGCACCACTTTTTCAGCCTCCCAGTCCTTGGTACCAATGACTGAAGTACCTTTAAAAAGCATGTGCTCGAGGTAATGCGCCAGTCCCGTAGCATCAGCAGGGTCTTGCTTGCTTCCCGTACGCACTGCAATTTGCGTTACCACGCGTGGCTCTTCATTGTTTTCAGAAATGTAAACTTTCAAGCCATTTTTCAGGGTGTAAATTTTTGCGCCAAGCGGATCGCCTTCCACAGTCTCATACTTGTAGCGGCTCTTGGATTGCTTGTTATCATTTGAGCATGACGTGCTCATCATCGCTGCTATCAAAGCAAGCGAAATGGTTAAAATGGATATTCTCATGTAGGTGATTGTGTTGTGAACTAAGTGTCAAAAAGTCACAAATCTAATGAAAACCAGCACCTTTTTAAGTTTCCCTTGATTCAGAACTCACAAATTTTTTAAAAATATGGCATGGAGCATCTTGAAGTTAAGTCTTAAATAAGGAGAGATATCCTTGCTATCTTTGCAGCATATTTGAAATAATGAAAATAGGAATTGTGCTCTATCCCACTTTTGGTGGAAGCGGAGTGGTGGCCACGGAGCTCGGCAAGGCCCTTTCGGAAAAAGGGCATGAAATACATTTTATCACTTACAATCAGCCCGTAAGGCTGGGTTCGTTTACCAAAAACCTTTTTTACCACGAGGTCAATGTATTCGAATATCCACTGTTCGAGTACCCGCCATATGAGACCGTTCTCGCCAGCAAATTGGTGGATGTGGTTAAAAATGAAGGCCTCGACCTGCTGCATGTACACTATGCCATTCCCCATGCCTCGGCGGCTTACATGGCCCAGCGCATCCTGGAATCTCAAGGTATTGCCATTCCATTTATTACCACGCTTCACGGTACAGACATTACCCTCGTAGGGCGTGACCCATCTTATGAACCAGCCATTACTTTTGCCATTAACAACAGTGATGCTGTGACCGCAGTTTCAGAAAGTTTGCGAAAGGATACCTACACGCATTTTAAAGTGACCCGGGAGGTTGAAGTGATTCCTAACTTCATTTGTCCTGAGCATTACCTCCCCAAGCCCGAAAAGGATTTTAGAAATGAGTACGCCCCCAATGGGGAGAAAATCATTACCCACATCAGCAATTTTAGGCCGGTGAAGCGCGTGGAGGATGTGGTGCACATTTTCAAACAGATTTGCGAGAAAATACCGGCCAAGCTCATCCTCGTGGGCGACGGCCCTGACCGCTACCGGGTGGAGCAATTGTGCCGTCAGTTGGGTACTTGCCATGACACGTTTATCATTGGGAAACTCAAAAAACCCGAAGAGGTACTCAGCATCAGCGACCTGTTTCTGCTGCCGTCCGAATCGGAAAGCTTTGGCCTTGCCGCCCTGGAGGCCATGGCGAGCGGCGTACCGGTGATTTCGACCAACACGGGCGGCTTGCCTGAAGTGAATGAGCACGGCTACTCGGGCTTCCTGAGCGACGTGGGCGACATTGACGATATGGCTACCAATGCCCTGAAATTGCTTCAGAGCGATGAAATGCTCAATCAATTCAAGGCCAATTCGAAAAAGAGGGCAGCACTTTTTAGCGTAAAGCATGTATTGCCCATGTATGAAGCGCTGTATGCGCGTGTCCTTGAGCGCAAAGCAAAAGTGTCCGTGGTGTAATGGTTAAAGAAAAGCAAGTCAGTGAAAGGGTAGCCTACACCGAAAGTGGTGAAGCTGCGGTGCTCACCATGAATGGAAAAGTGGAGCGCTGGAAGATCACGGCCCTCAGCACCTGGCTTTTTGCCTGGCTCGTGGTAGGCGCCATCGTGCTTAGAGAGATGTTTATCTCTGACGACCGCGACCTGAAGTTGACGCTTTTCGTCTTTATGGTGTTCTGGGCCTATTACTTATGGCGCATAGGCCAGGTCTGGATTTACCGAAGGTCAGGTTTTGAGCGTGTGCGCATAAGCAATGGCGAAATCCAAATGGAACGCAACATCGTCGGTAAAGGGAAAATAGCACGCTACTTCATTGAAAACATTGAAACGCTCAAGCAGATCGAAGTGCCTGAGAAGTCACTGGCTTTCACCTACGAAAACCTGTGGTGGGTGCTTGGAGGCGAAAAAGTAGGCTTCGATTATGGGGGCAAGTTTGTGCGCTTTGGCATGCAACTTTCTGAAAAAGAAACGAAAGAGGTGCTGCGCTTCCTGCAGCGCAATCTCCCTAAGCATCGAGGAAGTCGCAGTTAAAGGCGATGCTGCTCAACCTGCGCGTGTGCCTGCCCTCCACTTCGCTTTCCAAAACCATGGATTGCGCCACGGGCGATTCCAGCACCTCATCGAGCTTACGCACCACGCCATAAGGGATGTTGGCTTCACCAAGGGCCGATTCCAGCGCATCAAGCTCTAATTCAGCAATGGCTTCCGCCAATTTCGCCTGCAAAGCCGCCCTGTTGTTCACCCGATGGGTATTGGTCTGAAAGCGCATATCAACGTACAAATCGCTTATCGCAAGCGCTTCACAGAGCTTTGCAAATTGTCCATCGGTGCCAACAGCCAGCACCACCTGGCGTGCATCGCGGGTGCGGAACATATCGCCATAGGGCGCAATATTGGGGTGGAGGGTTCCGATGGGGGCTGCCACGTGCCCGTTCATAAGGTAGTTGGTGGCCTGATTGGTAAGGGCGGCGAGTGACGATTGCTCAAGGCTGCAGCGCACATATGAGCCTTTGTTGCTGCGCTCTCGCTTGAGGAGCGCCAGCAGGGCAGCTTCCTTCATCTGGTGCCCGGCAAGTATGTCGATCAGGGCAACGGGCATTTTGGCAAGATGGCTCCCATCAGTGCCGGTCATGCTGATCCACCCGGTTTCGGCCTGCAGCACCACATCGTAAGCGGGTCGGTCATGGCTTTCGAATCCATCGAGCTGTATGAATATGAGGTCAGGCTTAATTTGCGCCAAGCGCTCGAATGAAACGCCCAGCTTTTCAGCGGTATTGTTACGGTAATTGCTGAGTACAATGTCTGCGTCCTTTACAGCTTGCTCCAGCCAGCATCGATCTGCTTCGAGGGTGAGGTCCAGAAAGACGTGTTCCTTCCCGAAATTGATTGCGCAAAAGTAGGCGGAAGGCCCTTCGGCGCTTTCCTCCGGCAACCGCCAGCCCCGGGTAGCATCTCCGCCTCCGGTTTTGTTTTCAACTTTTAGCACCTTTGCACCGAGCTCTGCGAAAAACATGCCCGCCGAAGGCCCCGCAAGAACGCTGGCCAATTCAATAACTTTGATGTCCTTAAAAAATGCTGTCATGACCTATCAATTCAAAATTATCGCCCCCTTCGCCCTTTTGCTCTTCATATTGAGTTGTTCGGGCAAGCCGTTGCGCAAAGATGCAGAATCAGAACCTGATAATGCCATCACCACAAGCAATCCTGTCGCGGCCGGCGAAGCACCGGCAAGTGACCGCGGTGAGCAACGCAGCCCTGTGGCCGGTGAGTACGAAGTGCGCATCAAGCTGGGTGATGATGTTCCGGCCATATTCAGAATGATGACAAAGGAGGCAAAGGTGAAGCATATCGTTTTTGAACCCGGCGTATACACCATTACCGATACCCTTCACTTGCCGCGCACGCGCAGCCTCGTGGTGATCGACGGGCAGGGTGCCGAACTCAAGGTGCGGGGCAACATTCCGGTGTTTTACAGCCTTCCGGCAAATCAAAGTGAAGCCATGGTATACAACAAAACCCGCTACCTCATCAAAAATTTTGGAAATATACAAGGCGGCGACCGGGGCGTGTACATTGGCTCCAGCTTCAATACAGTGATTGAAAACATTGAATTCATTGGACAAAAGGTGGCTGCAATTGACCTGGTATTCTGCCTTATGTGCTCGGTCAATTACATTTTGGTGACCAATCCAATGCACGATGGCATTGTGTTGCGTAGTGCCGTGGAGTTTGAAAACAAGACCCAACAATGGCCTGGAACAAGCTTCAACAACTCCCAATGCAACCACAGCGTGTTGCGCAGCTGTCGCGTGTACAACCGCAAGGAAACGACAGGAACCTCATTCAAAGTATTGCAAAGCACAGGAATACGCTTATTGGATTGCATATCAGAGGGCTGGGACAATGCACGGGCGGTGTTCTTCGATGCAGCGGGCTGCACCACTGCCAAATATTTTTCTATCCAGAATTTTCACCTTGAGCATGTGCCCACCGAAGGCGGATTGGTTTTCCGGAGTTTCGGCACCATCGTGGAAGTGGATGGCTTTTTCACCCAAAAAGCAAGCTTGGAAGCGCCGACGATCTGGCTGATGAACAATGGCAATTACATATTCAAAAACATACCCTGGTGGCCCGAAAATGCATGGGTCAATTCCAGCCACAGCCCCAGTGTTGTGATAGAACATTGCACCAATAAGTTTTACAGCATCAACAAGGTATGGCGCAATGGGGAGCGGCCAGGAGAACCAATTTTCAGAGAGTATTTCCGCACTTCAGCTGATCTGGTGCGGTAGTGCCTTATTCCTGCATGGAGTACTTGTGGCCTTTGTTCATCTCTTTCCCGGATGATTGTCGGTCATTCGCATCGGCCTTTGGTCTTTTTCGCTCGTAGGTCTTTTCCGGAAGGGTACCCATGATGTAATCCCAGAGCGGTGTGGAAACGCCAAAAGCGACCGTGTCATCTTTGTAGTGGTGTATGCTGTGGTTGATCCAAAGCACTTTCAGAAAGTTGCGCGGCGGCCGGAAAGCATGCACGGAATAATGCACGAAAAGGTACAAGGAGTAACCAATCACGAAACCGGGAAGAAAGGCGTAGGCATAATTGCCCATCACCAATTGGAGGATGAAAAATATGGCAGTAAGGATCAGCACTGAGGCAGCCGGTGGCATGGCGAAGCGCTCTTTGTCGCGCGGATATTCATGGTGCACACCGTGAAAAGTGTATTGGATGCGTTCCTTTACTTTATTCGTGGGCAGCATGTGAAAGATGTGCTTGTGGGCCAGATATTCAAAGAATGTCCAAAATATCAATCCTGAAAAGAAAGCGGTTAAACCACCCGCAATGCTGAACAGGTGTTGGCCGAAGCCTACATACAACAGAATAGCCGAACCGATAAAATATATACTTAATGGCACTGCAATATGCGTGCGGGCTAACTTTTCTAATAATGGATTAGAAAAGAGCGGTTTGTTGCCTTCATGCTTGGGTTCATGCTGCATGTGGTAGTTGTTAATGGTAAATATAACCTTATGCTTTGTTCTACACAAATTTAGAATTCCACTCAATTTCGAGGCTTTATTTTATGCCAAACGGTACAAAAATAATATGTACGGTTTTCAGCAAAAAACCTATGCCCGACCCGGTCGGAAACATGAAGAATATTTGAGCGCATGTTTGAAATAATTATTTACATTTGCAGCCCGAATATGCCCAGGTGGTGAAATTGGTAGACACGCCATCTTGAGGGGGTGGTGAGCTACGCTCGTGCTGGTTCGAGTCCAGTCCTGGGCACTTCCCCAACCGCTGTACATCATGTGCAGCGGTTTTTTTATTTTCTTTTGTGCAGTCTCCGCTACACAACACATATAAAATCAATTCTTTCCGACCTCGAAGAATGCCTTGGCGCTGGGCCCGAGCTCCGGGTCGCGGCGCAGCAACTGATAGGCCAATTGCATCAGGCGCACCAGCACATACTCGGCTATACTGCGGTGCCTGCGGTAAAACGTTCTCACAGATTTCTCTATCACTTTGGCCCTTTGTTCTGCACTCCAGGCCGAGGCGGATGACACCTTGCCGATATGGGTAATCCGCGTGTCGAGCTGCACCACTTCAAGACCCATTTTGTGGGCAGTGTAAAAGAGGTCTAAATCTTCACTGTACATAAAGTAGTCCTCGCACCAGCCCCCGATGGCCGCAAACGTATCCCTGTGCATTGCGATGCTGGCACCTATGCTCCAATACTTTGCCTTGCCCGGCGCGATGAGGCGCCTGAGGTAATTGTCCAGTGTGGGGATCAGCATTTGCATATGCTGGGCTTTGCCCTCAGCATCGATCAGGCTCGTCACGTACAACTTGTCCTTAGGGCCACTGAGTATATCGGCGTAATGGGTGTTGAGCTTGGGATTGACGAGAATATCCGGATTGAGAAAGTGTAGCCATTCGCCCGAAGAGGCACGTACTGCAGCGTTGTTGCCTTTGGCAAAACCGAGGTTTTTCTTTCCGTAAATAGCCTTGACCCTGGAAGAGTGGGGCAGGAGCTGCATGGAATTGTCCTGACTTGCATTGTCATAGACGACCACCTCAAAGGGAAGCTCGATATGCTTTATAATATGCTCAACGCAGTCGCGCAGCACGGTGCCACCATTGTAGTTGACCGTAATAATGCTGATGGGAATTGCCGGTGTGCTCACACTTTCTCGAGGTCGAATTGAATCTCGTGGACCGCAAAAATATTCGAAAAGCTGCTCTCATACATCTCCTGTGTGAAAGAGCTCAGATTGAACATCAAGGTGTACACCTTCCGGAAAACGTTGATGAGCTTGAATGGCGAGTAAAACACCAGCTTCATGCGGCGGGTGCGGAAGTCGATGTCATTGTAAAAGGATGGTACCCCGCGCATAAGGTGCTGCTTGCGCGTGAAGTAGGCGAAGCTGTACAAGCCGAAAAAACGCTTGTGGGTATAATCGCTGAAATAATAAGGATTGGACCAGTGGGGCACAGCGCCAATGAGGCGTCCGCCGGGCTTGAGAATTCGGTAAATCTCGGCCATGATAAGTCCGGTATCGTCGAGGTGCTCAAGGAAGTGGTAGGCGTGAAGTTCGTCGGCACAAGCGTCAGGGAGAAAGGACAGCCCTTGGCCTGCATCGGCGATGATGTCCACTCCAGGGAGGTCTACCATATCAATTCCAATGGCTTCGGGCGATATTTTGTTGTTGCCACAGCCCAGCTCTATCACCACGCGTGAGCGGCCGCTGAGCGCAGGAATCACATTGTTTTTGTCTACAAATTTCAATTCGCTAGGATTGATGGGTGGCCCTTTTCATTTTGCGAAAAGCACACCCCGCGAAAGTAGCTTTTTCGCTGGTAATGCCAAATTTGCCGCAAAGGCACCTATGCTTTGTGCAGCTCCAGCAGGGTAATTTCAGGTGGCATGCCCACCCTTCCGGGAAAGCCGATATAGCCGAAGCCACGGTTTACGTACAGGTGCTGCACGCCTTCAGAGTAGAGGCCACCCCAGCGCGGGTAGCGGTACTTTACCGGACTCCACTTCACAATGCCGGGTATCTCCACGCCAAATTGCATGCCGTGGGTATGGCCCGCAAGCGCGAGGTCAATCGCCGTTTTGCCTTTTACTTCGGCATCCCAATGCGAGGGGTCGTGGGAGAGGAGCACCTGAAATTTTTCCCTGTCCGTGCCAGCCATGGCCTTGTTGAGGTCGCCGTATTGGCTAAAGCCACCGAGTCCCCAGTTTTCAATTCCGATGATTTCCACCTTTTCCGTTTCGCCCTCAGGTGCGAAAGCCACGTGCTCGTTGAGCAGCAGCTTAAAGCCCAATTGCTTGTGGTAGGCGTGGAGCGCAGTGATGTTGGCATTGCGCGTGTCGGCGCTGTCCCACTTCACGTAGTCGCCGTAATCGTGGTTGCCCATCACGCTGTACTTTCCATAGCGCGCCTCGATGGCGCTGAGCACGGGCACCCAACCCTTTAGTTCATCGGCGTAATTGTTGACCATATCGCCGGTGAAGAGTACGAGGTCGGGTTTGAGGGCATTGATTTTGGCGATGCCCTCGGCCACGGCTTCGTGGTTGTTGAAGAAGCTGCCTATGTGTATGTCGCTGATGTGCACCACCCGCAGGCCTTCTGCCCATTGAGGCAGGTGTGCGAAGTTGAGCTTTTGGCTCTCCACCCGAAAGCGGTACCGCCCTACGCCTATTCCATACAGGATGCCGAAGAATGGAATGGCGGCCAGGGCCCAGCCAATGCGTGTGAGAAATTGCCAGCGTGTGATGCCTTCACCGGCTGGTCGGGCAGGTTCATTGGTTTGGATGAAGTAGGCGGCAATTTTCCTGAAAAGGTGGATGAGGTCATCAAACAAATGGAAGAAGGAGACCACCAGCTTGGGCATAAAGATGAGCATGAGAAAGCCAAAACTCATAAAGAAGAAGTAGTAATCTGAAGGTTGCTGCCCTTGATTGTACTTGTAAATGGCATAAAATATAAAGCCATATACCACAATGGAGCTCAGCCAGTAAGCCCCATAGGCGAGGTTGCGGTACATGGGCCTGGGCCAGCTCGAGGCGAAGAGCTTCAGGGCTTTAAAGGCGTACAGATCGACGAGCAGAAATACGACGATGAATATGATGATTGGAATCAATGGTCTCATGATTGTAAAAAGCGCGAAGATAAGCCCAATGTTTGGTAGGGAATATAAACCTAAGTGCAATTCTTTTTCGTGTTCAGATCTACAACAATTCACCTCCTTGCAGCGCCGTCGGGCAGGTCCCAGATCCTGCTACAGTGCGTGAAGGCCTGCCCGCTGCCGCAGTCGGGAGGACGAAGCAATGGCACAAATTAAGATCTCGGTTTATGGCCGGGATGCATCGCTTCGCTCAGTGGCGGGCGCTCCATACAGAAACAGCCGGCATGAGGGACTTTGATAAAAGTCAGGTCTTGGTTCATGCCCGGGATGCATCGCTCCGCTCTGCATGACGGACTCGCCTTTTATATTTTTGGGGT
>DAIRDH010000057.1:0-20698 GCA_036796255.1 Cryomorphaceae bacterium | reverse complement strand
CGAGCTACCAACTGCTCCACCCCGCAATGTTTTTCTACATTTAAAAGCCTGTTTCGCTTAACAGCTTTCAAATTGGGAGTGCAAATATATATTTTGTTTCTTTGACTGCAAAATACTTTCTTAAAATGTCTCACAAAGCAGGTTTCGTAAATATCATCGGCAGGCCCAATGTTGGGAAGTCCACGTTGATGAATCTGCTTGTGGGTGAGCGACTTTCAATCATTACGCCCAAGGCTCAAACCACCCGTCACCGCATACTTGGCATCGTCAATACCGACGATGTTCAAATCGTTTATAGCGATACTCCCGGCATGTTGGAGCCAAAATACGCTTTGCAAGCCAGTATGATGTCGTTTGTGAAGGAGGCTTTGAAGGATGCCGACGTCATGTTGTTGATGGCTGACGCCAACGAGGAGAAGTTCGAATTTTTTGGATTTGAAGAAGGCATTGCCAAAATGGAAATTCCGCTTATTGTGGTGCTCAACAAAATTGACCTGAGCGATCAGTCGAAAATGGAAGTACAGGTTGCGCAGTTGCAGGAGTTATTTCCCAAAGCTGAAATCATCCCCATCTCGGCGCTTCATGAATTTGGTGTAGATGCTGTCAAGGAGCGCGTCGAAGCCTTGCTTCCCGAATCGCCGCCTTACTATCCAAAAGATGAGCTCACCGATCGCCCGATGCGCTTCTTTGTGAGTGAAATAATCCGGGAGCGTATTTTGGAAAATTACCAAAAGGAAGTGCCTTATGCAGTTGAGGTTGAGGTGGAATCATATAAAGAGGAAGAGAAACTTGTGCGTATTGCCGCCGTCATTTATGTGGAGCGCAAAACCCAAAAAGGGATTCTCATAGGGCACAAAGGCGAAAAATTGAAAATTGTCGGTACAGAATCCCGGCTACTGCTCGAAAAATTTATAGGTTCCAAAGTCTTTCTTGAACTTTACGTAAAAGTGGATGAAGACTGGCGCCGCAAAGAGAACCGACTCAAAGCATTCGGATACAAAAAATAGTTATGGCCAATATCGTTGCAATCGTGGGACGCCCCAATGTGGGCAAATCCACCCTTTTTAACCGCCTTACG
This sequence comes from Cryomorphaceae bacterium, assembly GCA_036796255.1. Taxonomy (GTDB): domain Bacteria; phylum Bacteroidota; class Bacteroidia; order Flavobacteriales_D; family Cryomorphaceae; genus T3Sed10-241. The sequence goes on along the minus strand of DAIRDH010000057.1, from coordinate 19,620 downwards.
GAAAAACGTGATGCCATTGTAAATGAGATGAGTGGCGTAACGCGCGACCGTCATTATGGCAAAGCTGAATGGACGGGTCACGAATATTCAGTGATCGACACCGGCGGCTATACCATCAACAGTGAAGACATTTTTGAAGAGGAAATCAAAAAGCAAGTGATGCTTGCCATTGAAGAGTGTACCTCCATAATCTTTCTGCTAGATGTGACTACCGGTATTACAGACCATGATGAGGCAGTCGCATCTTTTTTGCGTAAGTCTGACAAGCCAGTGCTTGTTGTCGCAAATAAGGTAGATACCAATGACCGAATTTTTCAGGCGAGCGAGTTTTACAGCTTCGGACTTGGTGAGGTATATTGCATCTCTTCTTCCAATGGCGGTGGAACAGGTGAAATGCTCGACGCGCTTGTTGCCACTTTTCCCACAAAGGAAAATGAACCTGACATCGAGATCCCACGATTTTCAGTGGTGGGTAAACCCAATGTGGGCAAGTCATCATTTATCAACGCCCTGCTTAATGAAGAGCGCAATATCGTAACCGACCAGGCCGGAACCACACGCGATGCATTGCTCACACGTTATTCTTCATTTGGATTTGACTTTTTTCTTGTTGATACCGCTGGTATCCGTAAGCGAAGCAAGGTACATGAGGATATCGAGTTTTACTCGGTGCTGCGTTCCATCCGCAGTATTGAAGAGAGCGATGTGTGTATACAACTGATCGATGCCACCGAGGGCGTTCAAAAGCAAGACCTCAACATTTTTTACACCATTGTGAAAAATGGCAAAGGTGTAGTACTTCTGGTGAACAAATGGGATACCATTGAAAAGGAGAGCAACACCATGAAGGAATTTGAGGATACCATAAGGGAACGCATTGCGCCTTTTACAGATGTGCCCATTATTTTCACCTCTACGATTACCAAGCAGCGCATCCACAAGGCGATTGAGACCGCTGTGAACGTGTATGAGAACCTCAGCAAGCGCATTCCCACCTCCAAGCTCAATGACGTAATGCTGCCTATACTTGATGCCAATCCGCCTCCACAATACAAGGGGAAGTCGGTCCGCATTAAGTTTATCATGCAGCTCCCCACGCGCAAAACTGCATTTGCCTTTTACTGCAATTTACCACAGTATGTGAAAGATCCCTATAAGCGGTTTATCGAAAACAGGCTGCGCGAACATTTCGACCTTACAGGAATTCCTGTACTGATATTCTTCAGGCAGAAATAAAAAAAACCGGCTCAATGGCCGGTTTTTTTTTGTTCCCTAATGAGGTTACTTCTTCAATTGGAGATTACAATCCAAAAGCTTTTTTGATATCGTCAACGCGGTCGAGCTTTTCCCATGTGAAGAGTTCTACTTCAATGATTTTCTTCTCCTGACCATTGCCATTGTTGCGGGTGAAGGTTTTAGACACCGTTTCTGCTTTTCTACCCATATGGCCATAGGCGGCAGTTTCCAAATACATTGGGTTACGCAGCTTCAGGTTTTTCTCGATCATCCCGGGTCGCAAGTCAAACAGCCCTTTCACTTTTTCAGCGATTTCGCTGTCGTTCATGTGAACTTTGGCCGTATTGTAAGTATCCACGAATACACCCATGGGCTCCACCACGCCAATGGCGTAGCTTACCTGGACTAATATTTGATCGGCAACACCAGCTGCCACGAGGTTTTTAGCAATATGCCTTGCTGCGTAAGCCGCTGAGCGGTCTACCTTGCTGGGATCCTTTCCGGAAAAAGCGCCTCCACCATGTGCACCCTTGCCACCGTAAGTATCTACGATGATCTTGCGGCCAGTAAGTCCGGTATCTCCGTGCGGGCCACCAATTACAAACTTGCCAGTGGGATTGATGTGGTAAATAATATTGTCATCAAACAATCCCTGAATTTTAGGCGATAGCTGGCTCTTCAATCTGGGGATGAGAACTTTCCTGATATCGTGTGCAATTTGATCGCACATTTCGCGCTCAGCGCGCTGAACATTTTCGGGATCTTCTGATACCGGCATGATGAATTCATCGTGCTGCGTGCTCACCACAATTGTGTGAATGCGTGTGGGCACATGGTTTTCAGAGTACTCAATGGTAACCTGCGCCTTAGAGTCGGGGCGCAAATATTTAATTTCGTTTTTCTCCCTGCGCAGGGCTGCAAGTTCACGCAATATGCGGTGCGAGAGGTCGAGTGCCAGAGGCATGAAATTTTCAGTCTCATTGGTGGCATAACCAAACATCATTCCCTGGTCGCCTGCACCCTGCTCTTCGGGCTTACCGCGGTCTACACCGCGGTTGATGTCGGCACTTTGCTCGTGCAATGCGCTCAAAACACCGCATGAGTTGCCTTCAAACATGTAGGCGCCCTGGGTGTAGCCAATGCGGTTGATCACGTCGCGCGCAACCTGCTGAACATCTACGTAAGTGCTTGATTTTATTTCGCCAGCGAGTACCACTTGGCCAGTGGTTACGAGTGTTTCGCAAGCTACTTTGGCGTGCGGATCGAAGGCGAGAAAATTGTCCAGAATCGCGTCTGAAATCTGGTCTGAAACTTTGTCTGGGTGTCCTTCTGATACTGATTCAGAAGTAAAGGCGTATGACATGGATTGTTGTTGTTTTTCGGGCTTAAGTAAAGGCGCCAAAGGAGGGAGTGATCTTGCGTTTTTAGCGTTTTTTAATGTGGTTGCAATAGGCCAAATCACTCCACAATGGCGCGGCAAAAATAGAAAAAATACTTCGCGCCATCGTTTTTCTTAACGCGTGAGTGATTTAAACACATCTTCGAGTGAGCGCTCCTCGTGGCGCAACTCCTGAATGGTACAACCTTCGGCTGCGGCAAGTGCTGTGATTTCAGGGCCCAGCTTGGCTCCACGCTCAGCAGTGATGCGAAACTTGCCGCTGGCCAGTTCTTTGGCATCTTCAACGCCTTTCAATTTCTGAAGCTTTGCTAAACGCAGTTCGCCGTCTACATGCAGGGTATAGATGACTTTGCCTGAGGCAGATTTCAAAGTGCTCACGGGACTATCGGCAACAATTTCGCCGCGCTTGATGATAATTGCCCTGCTGCAAATGGCTTCAACTTCCTGCATGATGTGGGTACTGAGCAATACTGTTTTCTCCTTGCCAATGCGCTTAATCAATTTTCGAATGTCATCGAGCTGGTTGGGGTCGAGCCCTGTGGTGGGTTCGTCGAGTATGAGCACTTCGGGATCATGAATGAGTGCCTGTGCGAGACCCACGCGCTGACGGTATCCTTTGGAGAGGGCACCTATTCGCTTGTGGCTTTCAACACCGAGGCCTACGGTTTCGATGATGTCACTTACGCGGGCTTTGCGGTTTTTCACGCCGTATATTCCTGCCACGAAGTGCAGGTATTCCTTGATGTACATTTCAGGATACAGCGGGTTATTTTCCGGAAGGTATCCCACCCGGCGGCGCAACTTGAGGCTGTCTTCGTAAATATCGAAGCCAGCCACTTTTACATCGCCATCACTCGGAGGCAGGTAGCAGGTGATGATCTTCATCATGGTACTTTTACCGGCGCCGTTTGGGCCGAGAAAGCCCACCACTTCGCCACGCTTTACTGAAAAGCTCACATCGTTCAGCGCGGCCTGACTGCCGTAATACTTGGTGACATTCTTTATTTCTATTGACAAGGGATTCTTTTTGGCTTTGATGCAAATTTAGACAAAAGCATTTGGAAGCATGGTTTTTTGAACCTGTCCACTGTCCTAATCTCTTAACTTCGCAGCCACGTCATGCACAGGGTTCGCATTATAAAGAGTACAGGCAGCTGGTATATCGCTGAGATGGGCGATGGCACCCGTGTGGAGTGCCGTGCCCGGGGCAAGCTGCGGCAGGCAGGCAAGCGCTCCACCAATCCGGTAGCCGTCGGAGATTGGGTGACCATTGAAGGCGCTGAGGGCGAGTGGGCCATCACGGATATCGAAACCCGGCACAATTACATCGTGCGCAGATCGGTAAACCTCTCTAAAGACAGCCACATCATTGCGGCCAATCTGGACCTAGCCGTTTTGGTAGCCACCATGCGCGACCCAATGACCTTTCCTGTTTTTATTGACCGCTTCTGCGTGGCCGCTGAGGCATTTCATATTCCTGTTGTTGTGGTTTTTAATAAGATCGATTTGCTCGATGATGAGGAGCGTGGCTTACTCAATGATTTCATTTCGGTGTACTCCAATATCGGGTACACAACGGCACTTTGCTCAGTGGCCACAGGCGAAGGGGTGAAAGCACTAGGCAATATCCTTAGAGGAAAAGTGAGCTTGCTCAGCGGACACTCGGGCGTGGGCAAGTCGAGCCTGATCAATGCTATAGCGCCCGATGTGAACATCCGCATTGGCGAGGTATCATCGGCCCACGGCACAGGTCAGCATACCACCACTTTTGCAGAAATGCACAGACTCGATGAGCATACCTATATCGTTGACACTCCGGGTATCCGTGGTTTTGGGCTGGTGCATCTCGAGCGTGAAGAATTGGCGGGGTACTTTCCGGAAATGAGGGCCCTGCTGCCGGAGTGTAAATATTACAACTGCCTGCACCATAATGAGCCCGGCTGCGCAGTGAAGCTTGCTGTAGAAAAGGGTGGCGTTGCAGAGACGCGCTACAAGAGCTACCTGAACATGATTTTGAACGACAAAGAAGAACATTACCGCCAATGAGAGCTGTGATTCAAAGGGTAGGAGAAGCCTCAGTGCAGATAGGGGGCAAAGTGCACGCAACTATAGAGCGGGGCCTGGTAATACTCATTGGTATCGAGAGCGTTGATGCAAAGGAAGATGTGGAATGGCTTTCGCGGAAAATTGCTTCGCTCCGCATTTTCAATGACGAAGAGGGGCTGATGAACCTTTCGGTAAATGAAGTGAAAGGGCAGGCGCTGATCATCAGCCAATTTACCCTCCACGCCAAGACGAAGAAGGGAACGCGTCCCAGCTACATCCGCGCCGCCCATCCCGACCATGCGATCCCCCTTTACGAGGCGTTTATCGATGCAATGCAGTTTGACATCAATGGAACGGTACGCAGCGGCATTTTTGGAGAAGACATGAAAGTAAGCATGGTCAATGATGGCCCGGTAACGATTATTCTCGACACGAGGCAAAAAGATATTTAGAATGGGTTGGGGGTCCAGCCTTAGAACTTGACATTAGCGGAATTTCATTTGGAATTGTTTTACGAATAAGAGCCACATTTTATGGAAATAAAAATTTTGCAGGAGCGCGTTGATGAGTGGATTCAAACCATAGGCGTGCGCTACTTTAATGAACTCACCAATACGGCGATCCTGATGGAAGAGGTGGGAGAATTGGCGCGCATCATGGCAAGGCGCTACGGGGAGCAGTCTGAAAAGGAATCGGACAAAGGAATGGATCTCGGTGATGAAATGGCCGATATTCTTTGGGTACTGGTGTGCCTTGCCAACCAAACTGGTGTGAATCTGGAGGAGGCCATAGAGCGCAACTTTGCAAAGAAGACCTCACGCGACAGCGACAGGCACCGCAACAACGAAAAGCTGATTTAATTGAATTTGACGCCTAATGGCCTGCAGGCAGCAGGTAACTGATGCTACCCATTTGCGTAAGAGCAGATCACATGGCAGTGAACGGTGCTGCCACGAAACCTACTCAAATATGGTCACTCAGCCTTTTCACAGCGTCGCATCCATTTTTACCGGAAGGATATCTATCTCATCGCGACTGCCAAAATTCTCCTACATGGACCACAGTGACCCTGCAAGAAAAATGGCCGCTGGCCATGCCTCTGACCATACTTCGAGCCACCACCTGCAACCACTTGCAGTGCACATCATTTGGGTAGAAAAAGAAGAGCCGCAATCTTTCGATCGCGGCTCTAAAATCAATTAAACTATCCTTGTCAGTTTTAGCCAATAGCTTCCTCTGCAAGAATGAGCACTTTATTATTGAGCACTTCAGCCGTGCCGCTCAGCACAGGATAGTTGCTTTCCTGACCTGTATTGAGGGTCAACTTAATGTCGCCTGGCTTGAGCGCTGTGATCAATGGTGCGTGGTTGTCCAGAATTCCCAGACTGCCATCTATACCCGGAATGGTCACTGCTTTGGCTTCTCCTTTGAATATGCTCCGGTCTGGAGTAATGATTTCAACTGTCATGCTTATTTGCTTTCAGCAAGCATTCTTTCGCCTGCTTCAATCACTTCTTCGATGCTTCCTTTCAGGTTGAAGGCTGCTTCCGGATATTGATCCATTTCGCCATCAAGTATCATATTGAAACCTTTGATTGAATCTTCGATTGGTACAAGTACACCCGGAAGGCCGGTAAAGGCTTCAGCCACGTGGAAAGGCTGAGAAAGGAAGCGTTGCACACGGCGGGCGCGGCTCACGGTAAGTTTATCCTCATCGCTCAATTCATCCATACCCAAGATGGCAATGATGTCTTGTAGCTCTTTGTAGCGCTGTAGGGTTTCTTTCACACGTTGTGCACAGTCATAATGTGCATCACCTACGATCTCGCGGGTGAGGATGCGTGAAGTTGAATCAAGGGGGTCAACTGCAGGGTAGATTCCAAGCTCAGCAATTTTCCTCGAAAGTACTGTTGTGGCATCAAGGTGGGCAAAGGTTGTAGCTGGTGCAGGGTCAGTCAAGTCATCAGCAGGTACGTATACCGCCTGTACGGAAGTGATCGATCCGCGCTTGGTTGATGTGATGCGCTCTTGCATGGCGCCCATCTCGGTGGCCAGTGTAGGCTGGTAACCTACTGCTGAAGGCATACGGCCCAAAAGTGCCGATACCTCTGAACCTGCTTGCGTAAAGCGGAAGATATTGTCTATAAAGAAAAGAATGTCTTTCCCACCCGATTCGTCATCGCCATCGCGGAAGTACTCCGCAACTGAAAGTCCGGAAAGGGCAACACGTGCGCGGGCTCCGGGAGGTTCGTTCATCTGACCAAATACGAAAGTGGCCTGTGAAGTTTTCATTTTCTCGTAGTCGGCAGAAGCTAAATTCCATCCACCTTTTTCCATCGACTCTTTGAATTCGTCACCATAGGTGATAATTCCAGACTCGATCATCTCGCGGAGTAGGTCATTTCCCTCACGGGTGCGCTCACCTACACCGGCAAATACTGAAAGACCGGCATATCCTTTCGCGATGTTGTTGATCAACTCCTGGATTAGTACGGTTTTGCCAACTCCCGCACCACCGAAAAGACCAATTTTACCACCTTTTGAATAAGGTTCAATAAGGTCGATAACTTTGATACCCGTGTAGAGAATTTCTTTGCTCGTTGAGAGGTCCTCAAACCTTGGTGCATCCCTGTGGATAGGGTAACCACCTTCTTTTGAAACAGGCCTCAAGCCATCAATGGCATCACCATTGACGTTAAAAAGGCGTCCTTTAATGTCTTCACCAACCGGCATAAGAATAGGAGTGCCAGTGGCAACTACTGCGGTGCCTCGTGCGATACCATCAGTAGCATCCATAGAGATGGTACGTACGGTGTCTTCACCAATGTGCTGTTGTACTTCGAGTACCAATGTGCTTCCATCTTCTCGTGTAAGGTGTAACGCATCATTAATGTTGGGCAAGCTTTTTTCGTCAGGAAAACTCACGTCGATAACGGGACCAATTACCTGAACAACTTTACCTGTATTATTCGCCATTTTGTATAGGGATTGTATATGAGTAGAATCGAGTCTTTTCGGGCTGCAAAGCTAAGAACTAATCCGAGATGAGCCAACGCTATACCTCACTTTATTTTTCTACTTTTGGACACCCCTACAGAGGTGCTGAGAGGGGCGCCGCACGCGGCTTTCGAAATCTATAAATTCAGCTTTTCTCATTTGAAAGTTTACCACAGTTTATCTGAATTTTCACCGCTCAGCAAAGCGGTGGTCACAGTTGGCACTTTTGATGGGGTACACAAGGGGCATCAGATTCTCCTTGACCGCATAAAAGCCATCGCCGCTGAAGACAATGCCGACTCAGTATTGCTAACTTTTTACCCGCACCCACGTCTTGTACTTTTCCCTGAGCAGAACGACCTGAAGCTTCTCACCTCACTCGAAGAGAAAATCGAATTGCTGGAAAAGTCAGGAATTAACCACCTCATCGTTCATCCATTCACAAAGGAATTCAGCCGAACGACTGCCTTGGAATATGTGCGTGATATCCTGGTGGCGGGGATTGGGGTGCAAAAGCTTGTGATTGGGTACGACCATCACTTTGGCCGCAACAGAGAGGGCAGCTTGGAGAATTTGCGCGCGATTGCTCCTGGCTATGATTTTGAAGTAGAAGAGATTCCAGCCCAGATGATTGACGATGTGAATGTGAGCTCCACCAAAGTGCGAAATGCCCTGCTGGAGGGCGATATAGTCCGTGCCAATGAATTCCTTGGTTACCCTTACAGTCTATCAGGCGAAGTGGTGCGAGGCAATGAAATCGGAAGATCTATCGGTTTTCCTACAGCCAATTTGCAGCCTGTATATGCGCACAAACTGGTGCCTGGCAATGGGGTTTATGCAGTCACTATTGACTTCGATGATCGTGTATATCACGGCATTGCCAATGTGGGCAAGCGACCCACCATATCCCGTGGTGAAGGCAATGCAACCATAGAAGCTCACCTGTTCAATTTTTCATCCGACCTTTACGGCAAGATTTTGGAGGTCAATTTTCATGCACGAATTCGCAGTGAAATTAAATTCGACAATATTGAAGCCCTTAAAGTACAAATCGAAAAAGATTCCTCTGTTGCGCGCAATTTGCTTAACAGCAATACTTTGCTTGCCCGGTCTTAAGGCAGCTTTTGCCCAGGGAATTGATTTGTGTGACCGTATTGACGGGGAGGGTTTTCTAAAACTCAAACCCAAAGAATGGGTGCTCACTGAGCAGCTATGTGAATGCAACGGGATATTATCACTGAACATGAAAAAGTCGAAACTGCTCAAATTGCCTGAGTGTCTTACTGACATACGGGGATTACGGAGTCTCGATTTGTCAAAGTCGGCTTTGGCTACGTTTCCAATGGCCCTCACGCAGATGTATGAGTTGGAGCATATCTCAATTGCCAATACTGAGATCAATTACCTTCCGGATGAGATAGCAGACTTACCAAATCTGCAGACCCTTGATCTACGTGGAACAGGCATTGAAGCACTTCCTCATGGACTTGAGCATTTAAAAACCATAGATATGAGGCTAATCATGCTCAGCAAGCTGGAACAAGATGAACTCAGGGATCGCTTCCCCAACGTTCAAATTTTCTTTTCATCACCCTGTCATTGCCATTAAATTATGAAAATTACTTTAGATATCTCCATGTATCCTTTACAGGAAACATACAAAGACGAAATCCTCGCATTTTTGAATCATTTGCACGCCAATAAAGGCCTTGCGATCAGAGTAAACGCTTTGAGCACACAGATTCAAGGCGAGATGTCTGAAGTGTTTTCCGCGGTACAGTCGGCTGTGGCTGAATATTTTGAGGCTGAAAAGCGGGCTTCGTTTGTAATGAAATTGCTTCCTGGAGACATTGCCCTGGATTATGAATACTCCCTGGAGGCCCATTGATGCTTGAGTATTGCGCAGTGGCTTTCAACGTGGCCTATGTCATTCTTGCTGCAAGGCGCAGTATTTGGTGCTGGCCCATGGGTATTGTTGGCTCATTGCTTAGCATTGTTCTCTTTTTGCAGGTGAAGATTTACGCTGAGGCGGTTCTTTTCCTCTACTACGTTGCCATGGGTTTTTACGGTTGGATTTCCTGGGGCAAAAAGAAAGAAGATGAATCCTTTACCGTTGATTCATGGCCCATTGTTCAGCACATTTGGATTATACTGGGAGGCTATTTTGGTGTACTGATTTTGTTTTGGTTCTTGACTGAATTTACCGACGCAGCCATGCCTCTCCTTGATTCATTTACAACCATATTCAGTTTTATAGCCACTTACCTTGTGGCCCGAAAAGTGCTTGAGAACTGGATTTACTGGATCGCTATTGATTCCCTTACCGTTTATCTATACCTTGCACGCGATTTGGAAGTATACGCATGGCTGTCGCTTTTTTATACGGCTATGGCAGTCTACGGCTATTTTACCTGGCACAAATATTCTCAAAGTACCGCTTCATAGACAATGCGTTTAATCAGAGTTGCAGTTACAGGGCCGGAGAGTTCAGGCAAGTCGGATTTAACAGAAGCTTTAGCAGGTCATTTCCAATGCCCATCAGCAAAAGAATATGCCCGCGAGTTTCTGCATAACACAGGAGGATCATATACGCAAGCCGATCTGGAAGAAATTTGTAAACAGCAAATACACAAAGAAGATCAGGCTGCTCAAGCTGCAAAGGATCTGGTTATTTTTGATACGGACGTATTGGTGGTCAAAATTTGGAGCTTGTTTCGTTACGGAACGGTACCCTATAAAATAGACCAGGCCAATGCCAACAGGCATTATGACCTTCGCTTGCTGTGCCGGCCCGATGTGCCATGGGAGGCAGATCCGTTTCGCGAAAGCCCTGAGCAATCAGAACGCGACCTTTTATTCACCCTTTTTGAAAAACAGTTGATATCCATGGGTGCGCCGTATGCTGTTATTCAAGGCCAGGGAGATGTCAGGCTCAGTCAGGCTATTCATGCCATCGAAAAACACCGGGCGGCAGTTTAAATAATTTGTCCAGAAGTAATTCTCGGCTTAACTTTGCCCCGTCTCATAAGGGGTGCCCGTGTCGCAATTGCGAATTTCAGGCTGAGATTATACCCATTGAACCTGATCCGGGTAATGCCGGCGAAGGGAAAGTGACCGACAATTTCTTAATATTAACTTCCCAAGAATTGGCCCCTTGTTCTTGTTAAATGTTTACGAACATGACAACAAGAATGCATGCCGTGCTGGGGTTATTGATGCTGTGCATCAGCCCTGCACTTTTTTCCCAAAATGTAATCAGCGGTTTTGTGCTCGACGAGTCGGGCAGGGCTTTGCCTGGAGCCGCGGTAATTCAAACCGGCCGTTTTATCGGCACCATTTCCGATGCCGGTGGCGCTTATCGCCTTCCTTTGCAGGCAGGTGAGTTTAAGCTTACGGCCTCGTACATTGGTTACGAGCCAGTGACTGTGGCAGGTAAGCTGGAGGGCGCGCCACTTGAGCTGAATTTTGTGCTCAAGGCCCGCGACTTCATCACCGATGAGGTGGTCATCACAGCTACCCGGGCCGATAGAGATGCCCCGATCAGCCAAGTGACCCGCAGCAGGAAAGATATAGAGCGCATCTACACCGGGCAGGATGGCGCTTTCCTCCTGGAGGAGCTCTCTCCGAGCATCGTTTCCTATTCGGAATCAGGTACAGGCCTCAGCAACTATGGTGGCTTGCGGCTCAGGGGCATGGACCAAACCAGAATTAACATGACGCTCAATGGCGTGCCGCTCAATGATATGGTTGACCAAGGGGTATTTTTCTCCAACTTCACTGATTTTGGAAACAGTATCGAATCAGTGCAAATCCAGCGCGGAGTGGGCACCAGCAGCAATGGTACCTCGAGCTATGCAGGCTCTATCAATTTTGAGTCCATGGGGCTACTCCACGCTGAGCCGAGCGCTGAAGTGCAGCTCACGGGCGGCTCCTTCAATACCCGCCGCTTTAGCACCGAAGCAAGTACAGGCTTGATGCAAAACAAAACCTCACTCTATGTGCGCTACGCCCAGGTACATTCAGATGGATTTCGCGACAATGCAAGTACCGATTCGCGTTCATTTTTTGCTTCGGGAGCGGTATTTCGCGACAGGCATACCTTTAAGTTGACCGCTTTCAGTGGCCTTTCGGCAAATGGATTGGCCTATGGCCCGGTGGCCATCTCTGATATTGAAGCCAATCCACGCACCAATTACGTATCGCCCAACGATAGGGACAATTTCGGCCAGTGGATGGCCCAGTTTCAACACATTTTTGCGCTCAGCCGCGACTGGTCATTGGTCAACACGGTTTATTACAGCGGCGCCGGGGGTGATTTCCCCTTCGGCTTTGAGGACGAAAACGGTGCCTTTACGCAAATCAACTACCCGCTTTTCAATGACCACATTGGCGCTATGAGCGCAGTGAATGGTGAGGCGTTCGACGGAAGGCTCAAGCTCAATGGCGGAGTGCATGGCTACAGCTTCTTCCGCCAAAACAAGGAGCAGATTGTTCCCGATTTTGACAATCCGTATTACAGCGACGAGTCGCGTAAGAATGAGCTCTCAGCTTTTGCGAAAGCGGCTTATACCGTGGGAAGCTTTGAGCTTTTCGGCGATGTACAAGTGCGTGGCGTGCAACTTCAGCTCAGTCCTGACAATAATTTTCTCGGTTTTGAAGCCAATATTCCCGACAGGGATTGGCTTTTTGTGAACCCCAAAGCGGGAGCGACCTACCGCATTGATAAAAAGTGGCAGGCCTACGCTTCGATTGGACGCACAGGACGAGAGCCTACGCGATTTGACATCTTGGGCTCAACCCAAATAAACACGGGCAACGTGCTGCTTGCAGCTGAGCTAGATGCAGTGGTGCCCGAGTATGTGAACGATCTGGAAATTGGAACACGTTTTGGAGGAAGCCAGCTGCAATTTCAGTTGAATGCGTTCTTCATGCAGTTTGAAAATGAGATTGCACCGACAGGGGAGTTTATCGAAGAGGGTTTCGTTCAAATTTTTAGAAACCAGGAGTCGAGCCGCCGGGCCGGATTGGAGCTGGACTATACCTATAGAATTAGTCCCGTATTTCGCCTTTTGGGAAATGCCACTTACATGCACGCCCGCATCGAGAGCTACACCCCCGAGGGCGGCGAAACCATACGCAATATATCGCCGATATTGAGTCCAGAATGGAACGTGCAAACCACCCTCGAGGCATCAATTGCCAAAGACCTTACACTGTCGCTGCGGACCCGATACCTGAGCGAGGCCTATATGGAGCTCAGCAACGACCCTGACTTGGTGGTGCCTGAATCATTTGTGGCCGACCTTAGGCTGCGCTACCAATTTTATAAGGAGCATGTGCTCAGCCTGCAATTCAACAATGTATTCGACAGGCAGTATTTCACTTATGGGGCACCGGTCTTTACTGAATCAGGTAGCGAACCAGGCTTCTTCGTGCAGCCACCAAGGCACCTTTATGCCACCCTGCACCTGAAATTTTAGCCAAGGCCATACCAATAGTATTCTTAAAAATTGAAAATCATGAGATTATCACTTTTGCTGATCCCATTTGCGGCTTTTTGCATAAGCTGTGGCGGAGATCACAATCCCAAAAATCAGGAAGCGCAGGCTGTTGAAGTCCCCGACACGCTCATTCTCGCCCTTGACTGGAGTCCAAATGCGCTTCATGCTGGGTTCTTTTGGGCGGAGAAGAATGGATTTTTTGAAGAGGAGAACCTGCACATCGAGTGGTTCAGCCCTGAAGTGGACGGCTATGTGAAGAAGCCCGTGAAGCGATTGCTTGATGCTGAAGTCGATTTGGCCATCGGTCCATCTGAGCATCTTTTCTTTTTTAATGATACCGCAGATGGTATGCAGGCCATTGCCATAGCCAGTTTGCTGCAAAGGGGGCAAAGCGCATTTTGCGTAAAGCGCAGCAGTGGAATCACATCTCCAATAGGCCTTCAAGGCAAGAAATACCTGGGGTACAATACACCGCTCGAAAATGAGGTGCTCAAAGCCATGGTTCAATATGATGGTGGCAATGGCGATTTCCAGGTGCAAACGCCGGGAAGGCTCAAAGTCTGGGATGCCTTTATGGAAGGTCAGGGTGATGCCGCTTGGATATTTACCCACTGGGAGGGTGCCATGGCCACCAGGGATGGCGTCGAACTGAACATATTTCACCTGGAAGATTATGGGGTGCCATATGGCTATTCATCAGTAATCATGGCGTTGAAATCCAAATCAATGAGCAATTCGAAATACCGCCGATTCCTCAGGGCAATGGAAAAGGGATACCGCGAGGTGACCAATGCAGGTCCAAGAAAGGCGGCAGTTGAATTAAATGCTTTGGCAGAAATCGTGAATTTTCAAGATACTGCATTGCTTCGCCTGGCTTTGGTTGATATCGCGCCCGCTTTTTTCACTGAAAGCAATGAATGGGGCCTTATGCAATCAGAAGTTTGGGAAAATTGGCAGCAGTGGGTGTCGCGGGTGGATGAGGCAAAACTAGAGCAGCCTTCCTCGCTCTACTTTACCAATGAAATTCTGGACGAGTAGGTTTACGCTTAAGCTCAACTATGATTGTGGGCTGAGGCGTTTTGCATTTTCAACCGCCCGTTTGAAAATCTCGTGTGGTGGGTCGACGCTTTTCCAAAGTGAGCCCAACATTACGGCCCCGGGAAACCCGAGCTCTGCCACGGCGTCGAGGTTATCGGGATGTACACCGCCCATGGCATAAATGGGTTGCCTGGCTTGCGGAATCATGATGAGCAGGGCGCGCCTGCTGTATCCGCCGCCAAGGGAGTTTTGAGACACGCTGTCAAACACAGGACTTAAGAAGGCATAAGTGTAGGTACGCTTGTCGGTGCCGAGATCTGTCAGTTTGTGAAATGACCGGGTTACGATGAGGTTGGGATTGATCTTACGCTTGATCCACAATCGGAATTTATACATCCATTTTCGTTTGCGGTGGCTACGGCTTAAATGTATTCCGCCCAGGTGTAGCTGTTCTGCCAATGAATGATATGAGTGCAAAACCAATCTTTTGTGATACTCTTCAGGTATGGCTTTGATATAATCAAGTACCTCTTTGCGCGACATTTTTGGTTTGCGCACATGAAAATAGGTCAGGCCCAATTCGAACATTTTAACCACTTCGGAAACCTCATTTTCTACATTTTGAGAACTGGATACCGCTATCAATTCCATCATACCTTATTTAATGCATTGGACAGAGAAGAGAGCAATTCAGGATTTTTCCAGACACCGTTTCCCACCACGAGCATATCCGCTCCGGCCTCCGTCAGGGCAGAGGCTTCAAGTGATGAGCGTATTCCACCTCCCACCACAAGGGGTACATCGATCCAGTTGCGCACTGCGCGCACCATTTCGGTACTTATGGGCTTATCAGCCCCACTGCCAGCATCGAGATAGATCATTTTCAAGCCGAGCAATTGCCCGGCGTAAGCAGTGGCTGCGGCAATGTTTGGCTTGTTATAAGGTATGGGCATGGAATTGCTCACATATTGGGCGGTTGTTGCATCACCGCATTCTACCAGCACATATCCGGTTGGGATAACTTCAGTGTTCATCTTGCGCAATAAAGGCGCCGCAGTCACATGATGTCCAATTAGAAACTCCGGATTACGTCCGCTAATAAGCGACAAGAATAGAACTCCATCTGCATCGGCGTGCAATTGGGCAGGGGAGGATGGAAAGGTGATGATTGGAATTTTACTCACTTGTTTTAAGGCACTTACCACATCAAAATCTTGTGGCGCAGTAATCATGCTTCCACCAAGGAGGAAGTAATCTACGCCCACCTTTTCGGCATGTGCGGCAAGGTCGAGCAGTACATCCACCGCCAGTACATCATCGGGGTCGATGAGCTGCGCAAGCAGCCTGCGGCCCGCCTTACGGTTGCTATTGATATGTTCTATAATGCCCATTGTCGACTGCCGCCAAAGGTAGCTAATCAATCAAAAAAGCCACAATGGTTTCTTCTACCTCGGCTATAGCAATGCGGTGCACATGGTATTTTTCCTTTCGGAACACGCGAACCTGGGCTTCCTTGTGGTCTTCGTCGTAAGCAGTTAGCGCTATTTGCCGAAAAGGCAGCCCGGTGCCATAATGCTTAAAAACAGCTTCTTTCACCGCCCAGATCATGGTAAGCCTTTGAAGGCTGGGAATGGCGTTAAATACGTTTAAATCGTTGTCGCAAAGGAACTTTTCTGCCACCACTTCAAGCTTGGGGTCGGCCCACTGCAGGTCAATTCCTGCGATTTTGGCGCCAATCATCACGCCCACCAATCGCTTAGAGTGGCTTATGGACAGCTCAGGGCCTTTGTAAAGTTGAGGCTTGCGGCCTAGGTACCGGGTGATCGGGTCTGGGTATAGGGTGGCGAGGAGGTAACGTGAAGCAAACCACTGCAACCTCTTTTCCGGATGGGCAATTGCATTGCCGTCGCATATTGAAAAGCGGGCGGCGTGAAGCGCTTCCGCAAAAAACTCCTCAGGCTCGTCCGCGCGCCATACGCCGACCTCTCTGCCTTCTGAATTGTGGTAGTAAACCAAGGGCATGGGTCAAAGGTAGTTCATTTGCCTTGAGCGGAATGCACGGCTTTAAGGCTGCATGTTTAATTTGTATCTTTGTGGCAAATTTTAAAAACACGTTAAAGTAATGAGCAATTCTGCTGAAACAAAAAGGTTACCTTATAAAGTAAAGGACATCAACCTGGCCGAGTGGGGTCGAAAAGAGATACGATTGGCCGAGGCTGAAATGCCAGGGCTTATGGCGCTGAGAGAGGAGTATGGAGCGAAGAAGCCACTGAAGGGAGCCAGAATTGCAGGATGTCTGCACATGACTATACAGACTGCTGTATTGATTGAGACGCTTGCCGAGCTTGGTGCTGAGGTTACATGGTCGAGCTGCAATATTTTTTCTACACAAGACCATGCCGCAGCAGCCATCGCTGCCGCTGGTATTCCGGTTTACGCCTGGAAAGGCCAAACTGCCGAAGAGTTTGATTGGTGCATCGAGCAGACGCTTTTCTTTGCCGATGGACAGCCCCTGAATATGATCCTCGATGATGGTGGTGACCTTACCAACATGGTTTTAGACAACTATCCTGAGCTGGTGGCCGGCGTTCGTGGTATCTCTGAAGAGACCACTACTGGTGTGCACCGCTTGTACGAGCGTATGCGCAAAGGCACCCTGCCCATGCCAGCAATCAACGTTAACGATTCGGTAACCAAGTCGAAATTTGACAACAAATACGGCTGCAAGGAGTCTCTTGTAGATGCTATACGCCGCGCTACAGATATCATGATGGCTGGTAAAGTTGCAGTGGTGGCTGGTTATGGTGACGTGGGTAAAGGTTCAGCTGCTTCATTGCGTGGAGCCGGAGCACGTGTTATCGTGACTGAAGTTGACCCCATATGTGCACTCCAGGCTGCAATGGATGGCTACGCAGTAAAACGCATGGCCGATGTGGTAGGAGATGTGGACATTGTAGTTACTGCCACCGGAAACAAGGATATCATTCGCGGCGAGCACTTTGAAGCGATGAAAGATAAAGTGATCGTGTGCAACATTGGCCACTTTGACAATGAGATTGACGTGTCATGGCTCAACACCAAATACGGTGCAAGCAAAGTGACTATCAAGCCGCAGGTGGATATGTACACCATTGAAGGCAAAGATATCATTCTGCTGGCTGAAGGTCGCCTTGTGAATCTTGGTTGTGCTACTGGTCACCCTTCATTCGTAATGTCCAATTCATTTACCAACCAAACGTTGGCTCAAATGGAATTGTGGAACAATGGAGGAAGCTACCAGAACGAAGTATACACCTTGCCCAAGCACCTCGATGAAAAAGTGGCTATGCTACACCTTTCTAAAATTGGTGTAGAACTCGAAACGCTTACGAAAGACCAGGCAGACTATATTGGAGTGGAGGTTAAAGGACCTTTCAAGCCAGACACATACCGTTATTAAACAGGGTATTATTATTGTAACAATCAGAAGGCTTCACCGAAAGGTGGAGCCTTTTAGTTATTAATAAGTAAGGTATTGGTGTTGACGTTAAAGTTGGTTTGCATACGTCTCAAGGGGCGCCTCGCCGGCCCAGACATAGGCCCACCATCCAGCATGTTGAAGACAGAATTACAGCAGGTATAATCCACCGCGCTTACATTGCTTTCTTCGTCCATGGCGATTTGGCATTGGCTCTCCACCTGAAAAGTGCAATGTCGGTCAAAAGCGCTGAATTCATCAGGACCTATGCGGTATACTATAATACCCATTGAGCCACCGTTGAGATATACCCATCCTCCCGGATTCTGGAGGGTCTGGTAAAGAGGTAGATCCAAACTAATTGAGAGGTTCACAGGAACAACCGGCACCTGATTCAACTCCTCATCATCATTGCAGGAAGTGAGTATAAACAAGATTAAACCGAAAATGGGTAGGTAGAAGAGTATCTTTCGGTACATTAGAAGCTTCGAATTAAACATATAATTGCCATGTATCAACGCAAATTTACAATATATATTACGGCCTTATTGCTGGCTACCCTTTCGGTAAATGAATTGTCGGCGCAGGAAAAAAAGAAAAGTACAAAGAAGCAGTACAAGGAATTCATGGAGCTTCAGGATGATCGCGACCAAGAGCGTGCCGATAAAATTGACGAGAAGCTCAAGCAACACATGGAGATTCAGACCAAAGAGACGCAGAAGCGAATGAAGAAGAGCAAGAAGAAGGCGGACAGGATGAAGAAGGACAAGCATCAAAGCACTTTTTTGCAAAGACTATTTACCAAAAAACCCAAGGGCAGATAATTCCATCTATGGCGATGTTAATGCAATGTTGCTGGAAAGTTTAGTGCTGAGTCTGATTTGTGAATCCAAGGATGGCCAATAAATTTGTTAAAATAAATTACATCCCTCAGGGGGGTGAATCAGATAACCATTGTAAGTTATTTGTGAAGTCGTTAACAATTGTTTTGCAGCAATCTTGGCGATTCGACCAAACTGAGAATAAAATAATCATGGAAAATCAGGCTTGGTCGGGTGAATCAAAAATCTATATATTTACCGCCTTGTTGCGAAATTGTTAAAAATACGTAATCCGCGATCTATGATTAGATGTCTTTACCTGCTGGGATTAATATCCCTTTTATCATCCACTACGTTACTTGCACAAGTAGGTTCTGGTGAACTTAGAGGAAAGCTTACAGATGCTGAAACGGGTGAGCCACTCCCATTTGTTAACGTAGTTATTCAGAATGGCGAGCGTCAAGTTGGAGGAACCACAGATTTTGATGGAAACTATGTGCTCAAGCCAATACCTCCAGGAAGCGGATACACTGTTTTAGTATCTTTTGTAGGTTACAACAGTCAGAAGATTACCGATGTGGTGATCAGAAATGAGAAAATCACTTTCGTCAACATCAAGCTTGAGGCGGGTATAAAGCTCGATGAATTTGAAGTTATTGAATATTCTGTGCCACTGATTGATAAAGACGGCGGCGCATCTGGTGGAACTGTGTCACGTGAAGAAATCAAATTGCTCCCAGCGCGAAGTGCTACTGGAGTTGCCGCCACGGTTGGAGGTGTGCAGAGCAATGAAGACGGAGTTTCTATTCGCGGCGCACGCGAAGACAACACCTTCTATTACATTGATGGTATTAAGGTAAGGGGATCTACCCAGCTGCCTAAGGCTGGTATTGAGGAAGTACAGGTTATGACTGGTGGAATTCCAGCCAGCTACGGAGACGTTACAGGTGGTGTAATTGCCATTACAACACGGGGTGCTACCAGCCAGTATTTTGGTGGTGTCGACATCCTCACTTCCGGTTTTGCCAATGAAGATGGCGGTGGTTTTGGACTTGACCGTTATGCCCAAACGCAGGTTGAGGCTGTACTTTCTGGGCCGCTTTTTTTCAAGAAAGATGCCGATGG
>DAIRDH010000056.1:0-21197 GCA_036796255.1 Cryomorphaceae bacterium | reverse complement strand
CCGATCATTTTTCCGAAAAGGCCTTAGAGCTTATGGCTCAAGGTTACACTTGGGAGAGGGTGTTGAGCAGCTTTAAAACCAAAAAAGTATACCTGGAGCTGCGCCGCGCACAGGCAGCATACACGGCAGTTGTAGAGAAAAGTGTGTGGCGGGTTCTTTTCCAACAAATGGGCCCTGCCTTGCATCCTAGGTACCTGCTGTTGTTTGGGCTTACAGGGTTGCTCAGCTATTACCTCCTCTCATCTGCACACACCGAGCCTGCCTTTAAATACCTGATGGCTTTCAAAAATTTGCTCGTACTCGTACTGATCGGCTTCGTAATTCACTTTCACAAAGACATGAAGCGGTTGGCAAAAGAGAAATATGCTGCCTTTGGATGTCTGTATATTATGGATTACGCCACATTCATCATTTATTCCGACAAAGTATTTTGGAACAATGGCCATCAGGGCGAGTTGAGCGCTGGTGAGGGGCCATTGCTCTTCATCACTGTCACCATCGTTATGAGCGTGTATTGCAATGTTGTAGCCTGGCGTCTTTTTCAAAATATGCGCGCGGATGTGTCTGGCACACATCCGAGCATTCGTAAAGTATTGAAGGAAGTATGAGAAAACTCGAGCTTATCTGTGGTGGTATTGCAATACTTTCCTTCATCGGCAGCTTGATGGATGTGCCTTTATCGGGTGTATTCTTGTTACTGAGCATGTCTGTTTTGGCTATGCTCTACTATCCACTTGGCGCCTTGCTATTCAATGGAATCCGCATGCGTGAAGCACTCAATGGAAAATCATTTCAAGCAGTTCCCAGACGTTTCCAGGCAATAGGATTTGTTGGCGGATTCATTCTATGTCCCTTGTTGCTCGGCACCATTTTCAAATGGAATATCTGGCCGGGCGCCGATTTGATGCTGCGCCTTGGGCTTGCGCTTGCTATACTATTTCTCATGGTAGTGATGGTGAGCAACAAAGGCCGGGTTGACGATTTTCACAAGCAGCTTTTTATCCGCTTTGCAATTATCGGGAGCCTTGCAGCTGTATTTGGCGTAATGAGCACGCTGCAAATTGTCAGTTTCCGGTATCAGGACCAGCCCGAAATTGTAAATGCATGGCGGGCCCACCTCGCCGACCCCGACAATGAAGCCCTTAAGGAAGAGCTTGATGCGCTCTTGAGGCAGGACATTAAAAATGAGAAACGCGATGAAGACACTTTGTGAGGAGGATATCATCCGCCTGAGGGCGCAACTCAAGCGCTATGGCATTGAGAGTCCTGAACTGCTCAACGAGCTCAGCGACCACTACGCCGAGCAGATGGAGGAGCGCATGGCTGCCGGCCTTTCGGCAGAGGAGGCTTTCGCCAAATTCAAGGGCGAAAACTCATGGCTCAAGCTGCGGAAACTTGAATACAAGCATGCAGAGCAGCGCGCCCAAACCATTCAGCGCATGCTCAAGGGTCAACTATTTCAGCTCTTTTTAGGTCCACTGAGCCTGTTTACTTATCCCATGATTGCCTTTGTTGTGTGGCTTTCAGGTCAGGAACTCGGCCTCTGGAAGCACTATTTTATTGCATTTCACATTGCCCTTGGTTTTGCGGCAACGGTCATGATGCTCTACATCCTCTTTTTGAGGCTGATCAAACGGCAGTATTTCGCCACCTTATTTCAGATAGCCCTTTGGGCATTGTACCTCACGGTCTATTTGCCCATTTTCGCTGAGGACTATTTTAACTTCAATTTTATGGCTGAAGGAGGGCTCACTGTGCAGCTTCTCTTCATCGTACTCTACAGCGTCATAGGCATTGTCATTTTCCTTTTCGGAAAAACGTTTCAATGGGCTTTTAAGCAATTGCGGATGGATCCCAACAGGGCTTGAGGATTGGAGACTTTGAGCACCTCAAGTTTGACGATTGGATTACAACTACAGATTAGACCTACCGGGTCTTGAAAACCTGTCAGTTTGCTAGCGCAGTCAATGCTTTATGTGAAATTCGCTCATTCCGCCTACTCCGCCAAATATTCTTCATGTATACTTTTTGCGATTTTCTATTCATGTCAAGGTTGATGTGTATAGAAAATCGACATTTCTATACATGTCCTGGCTAATTTGAAAACCAATGAAGCGAATGATTACAATTGAGCCGCTGGATTGCAAATAACAACGCAGAGGTGGTTTTAGGCGAAGATAAATGATTTGTACTGAGGCATAAACACAAATTCACAATACTGAGGAAGACCCCAAATCGTAAATCATAAAATCTAAAATCGTAAATTATTATGTATTCAATCCTTTACAAGAAGCATTCACTCCGCCCACTGCGCCAGCTCCATCCACCTTTCGGTGTGGGCGTCGACGGTTTTTACCACTTCTTCCAGCTCGGCTGAGATGGCCATGAGCTCGGCGTTGTCGTTGCTGTTCGACAGTTTTTCCGCAAGGGCTTCCTTCTTGGCTTCGAGCTGCTCGATGCTCTTTTCGAGCTTTTCAAATTCGAGACGCTCGGCATAGGTCAGCTTGATTTTTTCGCCTGAAGACTTGGGGCTGCTGCCGGAGCTTGTGGTTTCCTCCGTTTTGGCGACAGCCTTGGCTGCCGCTGTTGCTTTCGATTTTGCGGAAGTTTCCTCCTTGAGCTTTTCGCGGTACTGGCTGTAGTTGCCGGGGAAGTCGCGGATTTTGGCTTGACCTTCAAATACAAAGAGATGGTCGACCACGCGGTCCATAAAGAAGCGGTCGTGGCTTACCACCACAAGGCAGCCGTCGTAGGTAGCGAGGTAGTCTTCAAGCACCTGCAGGGTGTCGATGTCGAGGTCGTTGGTGGGCTCATCGAGTACCAGGAAGTTGGGATTGGCCATGAGCACAGTGCAGAGGTAGAGCCGGCGCTTCTCGCCACCGCTCAGGGTGCTCACGAGTTGCCATTGCTTCTCCCTGCTGAAGAGGAAGCGCTCGAGCAATTGCGCCGCTGTGAGCTTTTGCCCTTTTTTGAGCTCAATCACCTCTGCGATGTCTGTCACCACCTCGATCACGCGCTTGTGGTCGCTGGCGAGCAGCCCGTCCTGGTCGTAATGCCCAAAGCGGATGGTCTCGCCCTGCACCACCTTGCCGCTGTCTACAGGCTCCTTGCCGAGCAGCATTTTGATGAAAGTCGACTTGCCGGTGCCGTTTTTGCCTACAATACCGAGCTTCTCGTGGCGCTGGAAGGTGTAAGTGAACTGGTCGAGGATCTTGATATCGCCAAATTCCTTGCTCACCTTGTGGTACTCCACGATCTTGGAGCCCATGCGCTCAGTGCGCACGCCCAGCTCCATCGATTGCTTGTCGGTCTTGATGCTGGCCTGGGCCTTGATGCCGTCGAATGCATCCACACGGCTCTTGCTCTTGGTGCCCCGGGCTTTGGGCTGGCGGCGTATCCACTCCAACTCGGTGCGCATGAGGTTTTTGGCCTTGTCGACACTCGAGGCGAGCATGGCATCGCGCTCGGCTTTCTTTTCCAGGAAATAGCTGTAATTGCCCACATAGCGGACCAGTTCGCCGCGCTCGATTTCGAGAATGTCCGTGCATACACGGTCGAGGAAATAGCGGTCGTGGGTCACCATAAGCAAGGTAAAGTTGCCGCTGGCCAGCCAGTTCTCAAGCCACTCAATGGTATCGAGGTCGAGGTGGTTGGTGGGCTCATCGAGTATGATGAGGTCGGGCTCTTCGAGCATCACCTTGGCAAGGGCGGCGCGCTTGCGCTGTCCACCAGAGGCGGCCTCTACGAGTATGTCGCTGCGGTCAATGCCAAGCTGTCCGAGCACTTCCTTCACGCGGGCTTCGTAATCCCAGGCATTGCTGCGGTCCATGAGGTCCATGGCCGCCTGGAGGGCATCGCCATCTCCCGGGTCTTCGAGGGCCTTCTCGTAGGCGAGGGCGGCGTGCTTCATGGGCGTATCGCTCTGCATGATGGCTTCCTTGAGGCTGAGCCCTTCCGGGAAAATGGGATCCTGCGGGAGGTATCCTATGCGCGTGCCACTGCGGAAAACCACATTGCCGGTATCGGCGGGTTCATCGCCAGCAATGGCCTTGAGCAGGGTGCTCTTGCCGCTGCCATTGGGTGCCACGATGGCCACTTTTTCGCCCACGGCCATGCCGAAAGAGAAGTTTTCAAAAAGCAGGCGCGGACCGTAGCGCTTGGAAAGGTTTTCGACAGATAGGATGTTCATGTGAGCGATTTGCGGGTGCAAAGGTAGGGATTGATGGGCAATGAAATGCTTTGATTAAGGCGCAGCATGCAGATGTTTGAATCATCCCAAAGCGGGATGCTGGTGCTCATCATTTTCAAATTCCTGAACATCATTTCATCTTCCATGCGCCTGCCGATTCCATGCTCACTGCCCGGTTTGAGCCTACTCATTTTGCAGGAGAAATGCGTTTTAAATTTTGCGGCATTCGGTTTGCCCTGCACAAATCATGAAGAAAGCCTACGTCATTCCAATACTCGCGGTCATCACATTCGTTTTGGGCACCGCCAGCCTTATGCTGCCATTTCTGCCTTTTGGCTGGGCGCTTTATGCGCTCACGGCTTTGATATTGATGCCTTATCTAAAGCCTTTGCGCAAGGTGTTTATGTGGATTGCAGAGAAGGACAGCACCGGTACTGCCATCAAAGTAGGCTATAAAATTGCGGCGCTTTACCGCTGGTCGGAAAAGACTAAACTTGCCCGCGAGGTTTCTGATACTGTGCGGGAAGCCGAAAAAAATGGCGAGGATAAAGAAGCCGAAAAAAATGATAAAACAAAAAAACCCGCAGCCAACTAGACTGCGGGTTTCATTTAAGCGGAAAAGGCTTAGATGTTGTCAATGAATTTCTTCACCTCGTCTTTCGACTTTCCTGTTTTTTCCTGAATGCGGCCCAGAAGCTCATCTTCCTTGCCTTCGGTATACTTCAAATCATCGTCGGTGAGTTCACCGTACTGTTGCTTGAGTTTACCTTTCATTTGATTCCAGTTTCCTTTGATCTTATCTGTCGTTGCGCTCATGTTGATTTGATTTTGTTTTTATTATGTTCAACCTAATTGAAGCACACAATGTGCCTCAATGCTTTAAAGTGGTATCCTTTGACGCGAAGGGCGTACAATCAAGATATTATGTGTGAAAAGTACTGACATGATTAATTAAATGCGGGGTGGATTGTGTGGTTTTAAGTCCACAATTAAGTGGGTAAACACCCCAAATGCGATTGCCAGGCATTGCTTAATAATGACGTTTCACTCAGTTAAATTTGAGATTTTACAGATTATCTTTGATTTGCGTTAAGGCTTCTATTCTCTTGTCAACAGCGGTCATTGAGCAGCTGGAGGTTCATGAATGCTCGCGGAATTTTGCCCAACATTCATTATATTACACCGATCGGCCAGAGTGTGGTACAAGCTTTGCCAATATTCCACCATCCAAAGGATTTATGAAAAGAGATAAAGAAGAATCACTTCTTGACGAAGAGAAAGTCGAGCGAGAGAAAAAGAAGTTTGAGAAAGGTGTTGAGGAACGCGGCGAATTTGGAATTAAAGAAATCCCCTCATTTTTGCTTGCTTCCGCAAAAGAATGGAACAACCACAATCCTTGGCGTCTGGGAGCTGTAGTGGCATATTATGCCATATTGTCCCTTCCGGGATTGCTGGTAGTTGTGATCAATTCTGTGGGAGCTATTTGGGGCAATGAGATTGTTGAAGGAGAAATCAATGACCAAATTGCTGAATGGGTGGGCAAAGATGCCGCCAAGTACATTGCATCCATATTGGAGAGTATTCAATTAAGTGGTCAAAGTTTCTGGGCTACTGTAATAGGTATAGGGGTATTGCTTTTTGGTGCCACCGGAGTATTTTACCACCTTCAGCTTTCGCTAAATGAAATGTGGGATATTCGTCAAGACCCTAAATCCAATATTCTAAAGCTTCTCATTGACAGAAGTATAAGTTTTGGATTCGTATTGGTAATTGGCTTTTTGCTTTTGATAAGCTTCATCGTATCCGCTTTGCTCACTGCGCTGAGCAGTTTTTTGTCAACCATTTGGGAGCCTGCCTATGTGCTCGCCGCCCAGATACTTGACTTCGGCATTTCAACCGCTGTCATTGCCATGCTCTTTGCGCTCATGTTCAGGTTTCTCCCAGATGCACGCGTAGCCTGGTCAACGGTGTGGAGAGGTTCTATAGGCACTGCAATACTATTCAACGCCGGCGTGTTTTTATTGGGATTCTATTTTGGTAAAGCCTCACCAGGCACCATGTACGGGGCTGCCGGATCGGTTGTAGTGCTGCTCCTTTGGGTTTCATATGCCTGCTTAATATTCTTCTTTGGGGCTGCATTAATCCGCGTTTATGCCGAGCGCTATGGCGAAGGTATTCATCCCCTTGCCCATGCAGTTCGCATTCGCGAACAGGATGTGATTATAGAACGCGGAAGTGATGCTCCAGAAAAAAAAAGAAAATAATTGTAGTTGAATTTAATGGCAAGCTGATGTGAAAATGGTCGCGAAACGGCATAAAGCAGAAGCTAACTTAATGGAGAGTCCTCAATTTACGAAAGTGAAATTATGAAGAAGAGATATATTGTTTTAATTGTGATCGCTGTTCTGATCATCGGCTTTAGGATTGCCCTTCCGGGTATTGCAAAAAAGCACATTAACAAACAGCTTGACAGCATTGAGGGTTATTATGCTTCTATTGAAGAGGTGCGTATGCGGCTTTACCGTGGGGCATTTCAAATTTATGGTTTGTATATTGTGGAGGAGGCCTCATCTGATACAACCATTCCAATGGTGCACTTGCCTATGATGGAATTTTCCATTGAGTGGCGCGCTTTATTTGATGGCCGTGTGGTGGGAGAGGTTTTTATGGACAGTCCCCAGCTGAATTTAACACGGCCCCAATCAGGGAAGGAGGAGGAGGTGAGCGAGTACCGCATTGCTTTCTTTGAAACCGTTCAGGAGCTCAATCCCATACAAATCAACACATTTGAAGTTGTCAATGCCCGCATGGCCTACCGCGATCCGACTGCCAGCCCGGAGATTGATGTGGCTTTGGAAAACCTGAATATTTTGGCGCGCAACCTCGGGAATGTCAAGGATCCTGACAACGCGCTTCCGGCAAGTGTAGAACTTAGCGCCACCGCTATGGGCCATGGCGCCTTAAACATTGATGGGCAATTGAACCTGCTTAAAGCCACGCCCGATTTTGATATTAATTTCAAGCTGGAAAAAGCAGAAATTAAGGATTTTAATAACCTAAGCGATCATCATGCGGGGCTTAAGGCCGAATCGGGCCTGCTTTTTTTCTACCTTGAAGCCGCCGCCGCCGACGGCAAGTTGACAGGATATGTAAAGCCTGTGATCGAAGGGCTTCAAATCGAGAATGACAAAGATGACGGCGTGCTACAACGCCTCTACCAGGGAGCGGCCCAAGTGGTGACCAATGTTTTTGAAAATAAAAAAGAAGACCAAATTGCCACAAGGGTTGAGATAGCCGGTGATTTGGACAACCTCGATACCAGCGTATTTCAGGCCCTCATTAACATCTTTCGCAATGCCTTTTTTGAGGCATACAGCCGTGAGTTGGATTATGTGATCAACTTCAATGAAGCTGCTGGGCAATAATGTACACAGCTGTGTGCCGATGATTAGACGAATCACGAACAAAAAACTTTTAAAAAATGGACATTTCTGAACTATATAAAGCAGCAATAGACCGCCTGGAATCATGGATTTATGCTATAGGTGCCAATTTGCCAAATCTTGCACTTTCGGTCTTGGTAATGGTTGGTGCATTTCTGCTGGCAAAACTCGTCAAGCGGTTTAGCAAGAAATATTTACTAAAAGTAGGGACAGACAAAACAATCAGCAGCTTCCTGAGCCGATTGCTGGCATTGCTCACCATAGTGGCTGGATTGATGCTCGCGCTGAGCATACTCGACCTTACCAAAACGGTTTCGAGCATATTGGCCGGTCTCGGAATTGTGGGATTGGCCCTTGGCTTCGCCTTCCAAGATACTGCGGCCAACTTTATGTCGGGAATTTACATCACCTTCAATCAGCCTTATGCGATTGGCGACGTGGTGCAAACCAATGACGGTACAATGGGCTACGTTGTGGACATCAACCTGCGCGTGACTAAAATCAGAACTTTTGACGGGCCTATTGTGTATGTTCCCAACCGCTACCTCTTTCAGGAAAGTTTTACCAATTATACCGAATTGGGCAGGCGGAGATTGCGCCTGGAGTGTGGGATAAGTTATGGTGAAAACCTTGAAAATGTGGAGCGTGTGGTTATAGAAGCCCTAAGCAAGGTAGAAGGCAGACTTGAAGAAGAAGATGTAACGGTGCACTGGCAGGGCTTCGGCGACAGCTCCATCAATTTCATTGCGAATGTATGGATGGAATATACCCAAAATAACAAGGCATATATTGATGTTAAAAACCAGGCAATTATCAGACTCAAATCTGCATTTGATGCCAACAACATCATGATACCATTCCCTATTCGCACGCTCGATTTTGGAATTAAAGGTGGCGTAACCATGGACAAGGTCCTCAATAAATCTTCTTTGAAAATTGCGTCTTCAAGTGGAGCTGGGCCAGAAGGCAAAAGCAATCCCGAGGCTTAATAAAGGCGGGCGATAGATCTGGGTATTAAATAATGGGGAATGAGTTACCCAATACTGGGTAAGTAGAAACTTCTTTTCCACATTTTCGCACTGTGTCTTGAATTAGTAGGCTGAATTCCCCCAGTGTCTAAATGCATGTATTTCAGTGGCCCTGCTTTGAGTGCGCTGGATTTATTTGCGTAAAGTGCAGATGTGCAGAGGCCATGGCCCCGGAATTGCCCTAAATAGAGTAAACCAAATAAAACTTACACCATGATTACCTGGATTATCACAGCCGCTGTACTTGCAGTATTGTTTGCAATTCTTGGATTTACCGGAATTGCCAAGGGCTTTGCTGCCATTGCCAAAGTATTGTTTTATATACTTCTCGTAGTATTTATCATTACACTGATTGCAAGTTTAGTATAGCCGTAGAGCCCTCCTGTTTATTTTTTGTATAATGAAATTCAGACCCTAACTTCTTTGCGATGTTGGGGTTTTTTACGCCCAGGATATATTTAGATTTGTTCCGTCAGGTTTACAATACATATTGAATTACAGTCTCTTGCCGCCAAGGCCTGCTTATGTCACAATTGGCAAGTGGCTGGGCCCCTCTAAGGAGGAGTGCGTTTTCGCCTTCATTTATCGAGCCCTTATTTACCTGTGGATATCTGCGTCTCGAAGTGTACATGTATGGGGCAAATCCTCCACATGATTGCAGAAGGTCTCAATGGAGGAATGGTAGGGTTAAATCCTGTAAATGGCAGGATGTAAGCCATATCAAAGATCTTTTTTTCGCAAATTTTAAAACGGCCATTGCTTTGTTAAGTTTTGATGAACTTAAATTACAATTCATCATGATCAGATTAATTTTTACTGCCGCCTTGCTGAGCATCCTATCTATGCAAGCACAGGCGCAATACCTTGGACTAAAAGGTGGGTTTACCGCATCCAATTTAAACTTTGATGAAGTAAATGACCGCAACATGCGCCTCGGTTACCACTTCGGAGCTTATGTAAACATCCCCTTAGGTGATATTTTGGCCTTTCAGCCGGAGGTAAATTTCACCACCAAAGGCGCGACTGCCGAATATGATGTTTTGTTTTTCAATGGAGAGTATAGCTTCAATATGGCCTATGTTGACGTGCCACTCATGGGCGTACTTCGTTTAGGCAGATCAGCAGAGCTGCATTTCGGCCCTTACCTGGGCTTCCTGGCAGGAACATCGTTTTCCACAGAGGGAGATTTTGGTGAAGGAGTTCAGGAGCTCGATCGCGATGACTTTAAGTCAGTGGATTACGGCTTGGCCGCTGGCCTTGCTTTGAATTTTAATGCCTTGCAACTTGGAGCGCGATACCATAATGGATTACAGAGTATTGCCGAATCCGACGGAGCGAGAACAGCATTGGGTGACGCCAGGCACAGCTATGTGCAGGTTTATGCCGCTATCAGATTAGGTGCTTTTGATTGATGATTATACCGGAGCGTGTGCCACCCTTTACATTGGTTTCTAGCGCATGAAAGCATAATTTCACACCCAAGCCCGCATCCGCTATGTATGCGGGCTTGTTTGAAAACACTTAAATTCTGGCTTTCATAGTGGTTGAAATATTACTAAACTTGCCATTATGAAGCGAATTTTGATTGTTGAAGATGAGGAGGACATTGGTTTATTATTGTCTGTCATGCTGAAGACTGCGGGATACAAAGTCGCTTATGCCGCCGGAGCATCGAGAGCTAATGAGTTGATTAAAAGTGATCAATTTCAATTTATCCTGCTTGACCTCAATTTGGGAAATAGCCATGGTCTTGACCTTATGCCTTCTATCAGAAAACACCAGTCAGATACTGAGGTTATCGTGATCAGTGCTTATACTGATGATTCAGTTCAAAAAGCCGTGTTTGCCCAAGGCATTAAACAATTCATAAAAAAACCTTTTAGTAAAGCCCAAGTGTTGAAGGCGATGGAATAAATGCTACTTTAGAGCTCAGAACCTATCCCCTCACTTCACCGATACATTTGCATGAAACGAATACTGGTTGTAGACGACGAACTCGACATCTGCCTTTTGCTTGAGCGATTTCTGTCCAAGCATGGATACGCCGTGGAGACTGCTTCAGATGCCCGCAAGGGCTTACAAATGCTTGAGAAAGAGACTTACGATCTGGTCATTTCTGACTTTCGATTGCCGGACATGAATGGGCTCGATTTTCTCAAAGAGTCCAAGCGCATCAATTCTTTGTGCAAGGTTATCATCATCACAGGCTATTCTGACATTCGTATGGCTGTGGAAGTCATTAAGTTCGGCGCCGTTGACTATATCACCAAGCCACTTTATCCTGAAGAATTGTTGAGCCTCGTAAAGGAAAGTCTAAGCGCTGAACCCCCTCAGGCACAGGATGAAGTGAAAGCAGCACACAATTCTACCCACAAGTCTAAAACCAAGACTGCAGGAAGTACCGACATTGACGCTTACCTCG
Source organism: Cryomorphaceae bacterium (assembly GCA_036796255.1). Taxonomy (GTDB): domain Bacteria; phylum Bacteroidota; class Bacteroidia; order Flavobacteriales_D; family Cryomorphaceae; genus T3Sed10-241. Next base: position 10,115 of record DAIRDH010000056.1, on the reverse strand, counting down.
TCGGTAAAAGCGAAAGTGCGGTGAGGGTTCACCAAAATATAGAACTGGTTGCGCCTACACCGCTTTCGGTCATCATCCTGGGCGAAACAGGTACCGGAAAAGAATTTGTCGCAAAGCGCATTCACGAATTGAGCGACAGATCGGCCAAACCCTTTGTCGCCATTGACTGTGGAGCACTTCCTAAAGATATCGCTGGAAGCGAGTTTTTCGGACACGAACAAGGCGCTTTCACCGGAGCGGTAAAATCCAAAGATGGAAAATTTAAATACGCTGACGCTGGCACACTCTTCCTCGACGAAGTAGGCAACCTTTCCTATGAGGTACAGGTTAAACTCCTGCGGGTTTTGCAGGAGCATAAATACACCAGGATAGGTGGAAGCAAGGACATTGACGTGGATGTGCGCATCATTGCCGCCACCAATGAGAACCTGAAAGATGCAGTGAATGAAGGCCGATTCAGGGAAGACCTTTATTATCGACTTAATGAATTCTCCATCACTGTTGCACCGCTGCGCGATCGAAGCGCTGACATTGAAGTCTTCGCCACAAGATTTGTAGAGCAGGCCAATCGCTTGCTCAGCCGCAATGTAAAGCATATATCAGATGCCGTTTGGGAAAAATTCGGCAGCTATCCATGGCCCGGCAACCTGCGCGAATTGCGGAACGTTATTAAACGCTGCGTATTGCTCACCCAGGGCGATACCATCGCGCTGAGCACATTGCCTGAGGAAATCGCGTACGGAAGCAGCCTAACGGCTAAATCTGGCTACAGTGATCAATACTCACTCAAAGAGGCAGCCGAAGAAGCTGAAAGAGACAAAATTGTAAAGGTTTTGGCCCAAACAGGCAACAATAAATCTAAGGCTGCCCGTATGCTCAATATTGACAGAAAAACACTGTACAATAAACTCAAAACGTACGACATCTGAACTGTGAATTTATGCTTGAGCAAAAACTGAAAGTATTGATTGTTTCGCCTGATGCCGGGTTTGTCCAATCCATCAAGGATTTTCTGGCTGATAAGGGGCTTCAGCGTGACTCCGGTTTATATTTTGAAGATGTTATTTCTTCAGCCAATACCGAGGGCCTGCCAGCTGTTGATATTGCACTCATTGATTCTGAATCCATTGAATCCCGACCAGAAGAGAGGCTAGGCAAGCTAAAAGCTGAACTTGGAGATACTCCAATAATTTACTTTTCAAATGCATTGAGCTCTTCCAGCTCACTTACAGCTGTAAAAAGTCTTACTTCTGATTTCGTTTTGAAGGATCACCTTAACGGCAAATCACTGCACAATTGTATACGGTGGGTGCTGCACAATGCTCAGCTTCAATTGGAACTTGAGCAACAAAACAGGCGATACCAATCGCTGTTTTACAACGCGGTTGACCCTTCTTTTTTTTTGAGCCCTGCCTGGGAGATCACAAACATCAACGAGGCATTTGTGACTACATTCGGCCAAGGCCTGGAAGTGGTGGGAGGTAAAGCATTTAAAGCGCTTTTTTTCGATTCTAAGGATTTTGAACGAATTTCAGAAGACCTGGAAAAGGATGCATCTCATATTGAATGTGAATGTCAATTCGTTCGTCTTGACCGCAAAGGCCGATTTCTTGGCCACCTTAAGATTTCGGTGCTTCGCGAATTCGAATTTGCCGGTGGTCGCACCTCCAAAGTTACCAAGGGCTACCATGGCTCCTTGAGCAATATTTCCTACCGCGAGCGGCTCCGCAACATCAGGCAGCGCGCCGACAGGGTCGATATGACGTACCGTCTCGCGCGCACCCTGGCACATGAAATTAGAAACCCGCTCACCAATATCAACCTCGCTTTAGAGCAAATTCCTGACATGGCATCACTTGACGTAAATGCCAGTAAAATGCTTGAGGTTATAGGCCGCTCGGCCGGGCGAATCAATGAACTCATCGATCAACTGCTCACCTCTTCAGAGCGGAGTCAGCCGCATGTAAATGATTGTGACCTCATCGACCTGATCAAGGAGGTGATTGAAGAAGCCAAAGACCGGGCCGAGCTCGTCAATGCTAGAATTGAATGCGATTTTGAAGCAGATGAATTCAGTTACCCCTGTGATACGCAAAAAATAAAACTTGCCATCAGCAATCTCGTGTGCAACGCCATTGAGTCTATTGAAGGCAAGGCGGGTTCCATTACCATTGGAACCTACCAGGAGGATGGTTACCTGTTTATTTACGTTGAAGACAACGGAAAGGGGATGACCGAAGAAGTGAAACAAAGTTTGTTTGATCCCTTTTTCACGAGCAAGGACAAAGGCCTCGGTCTGGGCCTCACCGCCACCCAAACCATCATTTCTGAGCACGAAGGCGAAATTGAAGTGGAGAGTGCTGAAGGATACGGCTCTACTTTTACCATCAGCCTGCCTATAGAGCGCAATAATCGTTTCTAATTGATGGAGTATTTCTCCTTCATCGGGTAACAAATTCCTTTTTGCTTGTAGACCTGCCTCTACACAATTTTCTTTCGCGCGGACCTAATGCATTGCTAATAAAGTAGTAGTGTTTCTGGAGTTCTTTTTGTGTTTTTAAATGGCAGGTCATTTAACGCTCCCAGTGGCTGAGAGAAAACCTTTGTTGATGGATTGATCACCTGCGGGTTTAAATAAGAACGATGTATGGAGCACTTAAAGTAGAAAAGACAGATGGAAGAAGAGCTTAACCTATTGATTTCAAAAAATTTAGAAGGATACCAAGAATACTCTGGCGCCTCACAGGAAGTAAAGAATAAGAATTTCAAAAGCTTTCTGCTGAGCTACGCCGAAACACGAAAGAAATTTGCAGATGAACTGCGTCAAATTTTACTTTCAAAAGGCCTTGAAGTAAAAGGAAAGCCCTCGGTACTCAATGACGTGCACCGCGGCTTTATGAAAATAAGGATGATGCTTTCAGACTTCAAGGATAAAGCATTGCTAAAAGAATGTGAGCGCATGGAAGCACGAACCCTCTCAGCTTATGAAAAATTGATGGATAAAAATGAGCTTCCCAATGAGGTGATGTCGACAGTGTTGCGTCAGCGCTCAAAAATCCTTGCCACGAAACGGACCTTGCGTGACATAGCGCCGATCTTGCGCAACGAGAATGTGAAGGATAAACTGGATCAGAGCAAGTCTGAGTCTTGATGACTCCTCGGCTACAATCAGTAATAGGGCTGTCAGTGAGGTCTCTGTAGAATTGATGACTTGGAATTGTGGATTTTTGGATACACATATTGTCAATATGCAGATATGCGAAGAGTAGTTATTTTCATTCCATGCGGTTGTTAGTCACAAGTAATTAGAAAGATGCATTCAAAATCCGAGGCAATTCCTTTTGCTTTGTGAAAGTGGAACCTGATTTGAGACTGAACTAGATAAATTCAAGAAAAAACTAAAACCATGAAAACTCAAATGATTTCCCTTCTATTCGGTGCAGCATTAATCGTTGCATGCGATGGACAAAGCAACACCGATGACCAAAGATCAGTCGAAAGATTAGAGCGATTTGTTGACAGCGTAGAAACAGAGGTTTCAGCTGGTTCGCAAGAAAATTGGGCTGAAATCGAAAGAGAGTACAAGAGACTTAGGGCTGACGCTGATGATGCCTGGAAGAACGCCAAGGGTGAAGAGAAAACCCGGCTGGATAAGCTCGAGGACCGCTATGATAAAATCGAGGCGGATATCGAAATGCATTCAGAGAAAATGAGCGCTGAATCAAAGCGGCACATGAACAACGCAGAAGGCTGGTTTAGCCGAACAGCTGACAATGTGGAAGAGGGAACAGAAGAAGCTGCAGATGATGTAGAGGAGGGATTAGAGGAGAGCATGGAGTGGCTCGAAGAAAACTACGAGAAACTTGAAGATGGTACCAAAAGGCAGTATGACAAAATTCGTCAGCGCTGGAACGAGCGCTCATAATGAAATCCAATTTAGGACTTAAAAGACCGGAGCACCTGCTTCGGTTTTTTAAGTCCTAAATTCTACAAACTAAAAATGAAGTAGGCCGGACGGCCTCTAGCCTCAAGCGAAATGGAGGTTTATGGGCCCAATCACGCTTTTATCAGTTGCTCATTTCGAAGTGTTAAGTTTGATTTTTATGCCGGCATCGGCAGGGTCAACTACCGTGGTTACATTTCCTTTCAGACTCTGAGGCACAGCGTCCCAGTCGTCATATACCGCACCTTGGTGGTATATTCTCTCCGGCCCCGATTTTCGTTCTTCCTGTGCTGCCAGCGCCAGTGCAAATGCATTGTCAGGTTTGCTCGATCCGAAGGAATCTCCCGCCAGTATAAGCTCCATCTCACCATCGCCATCCACATCGGCGCGTATTGCGCTCAATCCAAGTATTTCATTGACTTGACCCATTGCAGCCATTTTCCGAAAGGAGGTATTGAAGTCATCAATAATCTGCTCAGCCCCGGGCATGTCTTTGCGCAATGCAAAGTGCAGAGATTTTGACACCATGGGCTTGTTGCCAATGGAGAGCAGGTTGCTCACGTCATTCATTTGGTATTTGAACAGGTAGGCCATGAGCAGTTCATCTACCAGAATGTAATCTACACGCTTTGAGAGCAATTGGCTAAAATTGCGTTGGTCGCTTTCACTTTCTTCAAAAGTCACTCCTGCAGCCTCAGCCTGCTCAGTTCCGTATGCATAGTTGGCTACTATGCCAACGCTTTTCCCAGCGAGTTCTTCCAGAGAAACTTGGTCAACCTGGCTTCCTTTGCGGCCTACAAGAATCAGCCTGTTTTCCAGATAGGCATCTGAAAAGATCATGGAAGCCTCGCGTTCATCGCTTTTCCAAAGGGCAGCACTTCCGTGAAATTTACCACTGGCTATACCTTCCATCACATCAGCAAAGGGTAGAATGCTATAATCTGTTTCAAAACCACTTTCCGCCAAGGCATTTTCTACAATGCGCAGTGCCACTGCCTTTTCTCCCTCCACATTGGTAAAAGGCGGATAGACGTCAGAGGCGAGCTGGAGCACCTGTGCATGCACAACAAAATGCACCGCACAGATGGCGATTAAGCTAAGTATCAAGTGTTTTTTCATGGCAGAAAAGAAATTATGTACGGCAAGAAATTCAAGACAAATCGCTTTGAAGCAATTCGCTGTGACGAAGTTAATTGTTTTGCCTACCGAATGCTTCAGGCTGCCGGCCTGAATTCAAGAATCTGACAACAAATATTGCTATTTCGCGGTCTTGGATTGACCTCCGGCTGTTGCGGCTTTTTTAGCTGCAAGGTGCTTCTTGTAAAGGTACAAGGCAATACCATCTGAAAGCCCCATTTGCGGCACGCTGATGTAATTTACACCTGCGGTTTTGAGCACGGTGGTATAGATGTCGCCCGCAGGAATGATTACGTCGGCGCGGTCAGGACGCATGCGCATTTTGAGAATGCGTTCGCGCAGGGTCATCTTCTTCATGCTGGCCAGCATCTCCTCGAGCTTATCCAGATGTAGCAGTTCGCCATAGGCATGCCCGCTCATCTTGAAATAGCGGTTGATGTTGCCACCAGTTCCGATCGCAGTGATTTCGTCCTGAATGTCGTTCTCCCGCAACTTGGCGACCCACTGCTTCATATCGTCCCAAAGAAATGGCTGCACCTTCTTTTTGAGCAGGCGCACCGTCCCGATTTTGAAGGAGCGGCTGCGGATGCGCTTTTGATTTTTCAGCAAGGTAATCTCCGTGCTACCGCCACCCACGTCGATGTAGAGGTAGGTGCGGGCCGGGTCGAGGCGCTGGCTCTTGAAGGTGGAAAGGATGAGGTTGGCCTCGGTCTGTCCGTTGATCACCTCGATGTCGATGCCCGAAAACTCTTTGACGCGCTTCAGCACCTCTGCTGAATTACTCGCCTCGCGCATGGCCGATGTGGCGCAGGCGCGAAAGTCCTTGATGTCATACACATCCATGAGGTAGCGGTAGGCTTTCATGGTTTTGGCCAGCTTCTTCGCCTTGGTTGAGCTGATCATTCCCGTCTCAAACACAGAAGCACCGAGACGCACGGGCACGCGAATCAGGGAGGTTTTTTCGATGTAAAGACCGCTTTCATTCTCCACGATGTCAGCGATCAGCAAGCGCACTGCGTTGGATCCTATGTCGATGGCGCCAAATCTCACAGCGCGGCCCCCATGGCGTTAAGTTTCTCTTCGATGAGCGCGATTTTTGCCAAAGCATCGCTCTGCTTCTGTCGCTCTACATCCACCACCTGTGCCGGCGCACTTTGCACAAATCGCTCGTTGCCCAGCTTCTTCTCTACGGACATCAAAAATCCGCGGGTGTACTCCAGCTCAGCCTTCAACTTATCGACCTGATCGCCGGTATCCATGTCCTCACTGATGGGGATGGCGTACTCGGCCCCCGACAGCACAAAAGTGAAAGCCTGTGCAGGACTTTCTGCATTGCGCTCGATGCGGCTTACGTTGGCAAGTTTTTGAATCACAGGGTAAAAGTACGCATCTGTTTCGGCATCGCCCCGCACAAAGAGCTCAACAGCTTCCTTAAATGGCATGCCGTTCTCACTGCGCACGTTGCGCACCTGGCTCACCACATCGGTTGCTTTTGCGAAAGCAATAACCGCTTCGGGATTGTAATCACGGGCAGTGGGCCATGAGGCCACAACGAGCGCATCAACAGGCGACTTGCGCTCTGCAAGAAGGTGCCACATCTCTTCTGTGACAAATGGCATCAATGGGTGCAGCAGCTTGAGCAAAGTCTCAAAATGGCCCATCACCGCAGCGTGGGTCGAGCTGTCAATATTTTCACCAAAAGCGGGCTTCACTGCCTCGAGGTACCAGGAGCAGAAGTCGTTCCAGGCAAACTTGTAGCAGGTCATCAGCACATCCGAAATGCGGAACTTGCCGTAATGGTCGTTCACCTCATCGATCACTTGTGCAAGGCGCTGGTCCATCCACTTCACGGCCACCACTGCCGAGTCAGGTTGGTTCCGGTTTTCGGGCGTCCAGCCTTTTACAAGGCGCAGGGCATTCCAGATTTTATTGGAAAAATTGCGGCCTTGCTCACATAGACTTTCGTCAAATGGGAGGTCATTTCCGGCAGGGCTGCTGAACAGCATGCCGCAGCGCACCCCATCGGCGCCAAACTGTTTCATGAGCTCAATCGGGTCGGGCGAATTGCCGAGCGACTTGCTCATTTTGCGGCCCAGCTTATCCCGCACGATGCCCGTGTAGTATACGTTTTTGAAAGGCTTCTCGCCGCGGTATTCGTATCCGGCGATGATCATCCGCGCCACCCAGAAAAACATGATTTCGGGGGCGGTAACCAGGTCGTTGGTGGGGTAGTAGTAGTCGACTTCTTCTTTGCTGTAAAAGCCGTTGAACACCGAAATGGGCCAGAGCCAGGAGCTGAACCAGGTATCGAGCACGTCCTCGTCTTGCTTGAGTTTGGTCGCGTCTACGGCACTGCCGAGCTTCTCACTTGCAAGCATTGCAGCTTCATCGGCAGTTTTGGCGATCACGTAATCGTGCTCGCCCTCCCCGTAGTACCATGCAGGGATGCGGTGGCCCCACCAGAGCTGCCGTGAGATGCACCAGTCCTTCACGTTCTCCATCCAGTTGCGGTAGGAGTTCTTGAATTTTGGCGGCCAAAACTGCACATCGTCGTTCATCACATGTTGGAGTGCGGGCTTGCTGATGTCTTCCATTTTCACGAACCACTGCAGCGAGATGCGCGGCTCGATGGGCACATCGGTGCGCTCGCTGTAGCCTACCTTGTTGGTGTAGGGCTCCTCTTTCACCAGGTGTCCGGCGGCTTTGAGGTCGGCAGCTATTTTTTTCCTTACGGCAAATCGGTCTTCGCCTACATACAGCTGTGCAGCGGGGCTCATGGTGCCATCGGCATTGAGCACGTCGATGGTCTCGAGGCCGTGCTTTTGGCCCAGGTCGTAGTCGTTTACATCGTGCGCCGGGGTCACCTTGAGGCAGCCCGTTCCGAATTCCATGTCCACATACTCATCGGCGATGATGGGTATTTCGCGGTTGATCATGGGTACGATGGCCTTTTTGCCGACAAGGCTGGCATAGCGCTCATCTTTGGGATTCACGCAGATGGCGGTGTCGCCCAGGATGGTTTCGGGCCGCGTGGTGGCAATGGTTACGTAGGTATCGTCGCTGCCAGCAATGCGGTAGCGCACGTGGTAAAGGGCGCTTTGCACCTCCTTGTGGATCACTTCCTCATCGCTCACGGCGGTTAGTGCCGCAGGGTCCCAGTTTACCATACGCTCACCGCGGTATATCAGTCCCTTTCCGTAAAGGTCGATGAAGGTGTCGATTACACTTTCGGAATATTGCGGGTCCATGGTAAAGGAGGTGCGGTCCCAATCGCAGCTGGCTCCGAGCTTCTTGAGTTGCTCAAGGATGATGCCACCGTGTTTTTCTTTCCATTCCCAGGCATGCTTGAGAAAATCCTCTCGGCTCAGGTCGCTCTTTTTGATGCCTTCAGCGCGCAGCTTTTGCACCACTTTGGCTTCCGTGGCTATAGAGGCGTGGTCGGTGCCGGGCACCCAGCAGGCGTTTTTGCCTTCCATACGCGCTTTGCGCACGAGGATGTCCTGAATGGTGTTGTTGAGCATGTGGCCCATGTGCAGCACACCGGTCACATTGGGCGGCGGAATTACAATGGTGTAAGGCTCTCGCTTGTCGGGCGTTGACTTAAAGAATTTGTGCTCGAGCCAGTAGCTGTACCACTTGGCTTCGGAGCTTGAGGGGTCGTATATTTTGGGAATTTCCATAGAATCACTTGAATTGCATCGGCATGCAGTGGGCAAAGGTATGAAAATGGCAAAATGAGAACGGCGCTAATTGGTGGCTATTGCAGTAGCCGAGTTTTGAGGCTTGCATAGAGCTCATGACCCCATTGTTTGGGCATAAGTGCTGAACGCTAGAGTGTCTGCATGTAATGATTAAAATCCCCATCAAAATTTAATCATCCGCTCAATTCATGAGAAGTTAGAAGTGAGCTTGCCATATCCTCATTGATCTCCGGTAAGTGTGGGCTTGACCTTGCGGGAGAATGCCAATAAAAGCATACCTTTCGGTCAAAATAGACTTTTCCCATTGGTTAAAAATATACAGCTTGCCCTGCTTGCTTTGTTTTTTTCATTTTCACTTGGCGAAGCAAAAGCCCAAAATTTTGAAGGCACGGAGTTCAGAATCGCATTTCTGAAGAATCTCAATGTGTCCCTCAATGGGCCGCCGACTTTCGACTTTTCTATTCACGCAATCGAAGATGTGCAGGTCACCATTGCCTATGGCCAGCCCGCCGACGCTTATTTTGAACAGCAGGCCATAAATCTCACGGCAGGTCAGGTAGGGGTGATCAGCTTTCCAGGTCAGTTTCTGAACCAGGAAGAATTGAACGTGGTGCAAACAAGGTCATTTCACGTCACTTCCACAGGCACCATCCGCCTCTATGCCTACCACCACCGCATGCTGTTTTCGGATGTTACGGCCGTGCTACCGGTCACTTCTTTGGGCTCCGAGTACATCGTGGCTACCCATCAAAATCCAGGTAGCAACGTGCCCTCACTGTTCAACATCATAGGCCATGAAGACAATACTGTGGTCACCGTAATTCCCTCAGTCAATACTCCACTCGGGGCAGCCAACGTACCGTTTCAGGTTACACTCAACGCTGGGGAGGTGATCTCTATAGGCTCCAATGGCAACCTGACCGGCTCCCGCGTTTTTACCGAATCGGGGACCACCTTTGCCACATATGCCGGCCATCAACAAGTGTCGTATCCTGCTGATTGCAATGCGGATAACCACATTTTTGAGCAGCTTATGCCCGTAAATACATGGGGACAATACCATCCCCTTGTGCCTACCCTGGATTCAGGTGGCGACCTCGCCATTATCGTTGCGCTCGAGGACAACACTGATATCACGATTGGATGTGAGGTCTTGCCCACTTTGGGGGCGGGGGAGAGTACCACGTTTTTTCTGGGCGACGGTCCCCAAATCATGATTTCTTCGGCACCGGTGCAGGTGATGATGCTTACGGTGAGCTGTGCGTGTAATGATATGAATACCGGCGATCCCAATTTGCGCGTGGTATTGCCCCTTGAGCGGGGAAACACAGAGG
>DAIRDH010000055.1:0-22293 GCA_036796255.1 Cryomorphaceae bacterium | reverse complement strand
GCCAGCCACGACTTGCGGAAGAATTCCAAATCGCCGCGTGCTGAGCGCTCCCGATGCACTGAAGCGGGAAGCACATCGACTTTGAGCGGAATCCCAAATTCGCTGAGCTGATGCTGCGCGTATTCGCACAAGTCTACATAATCGCTCGTGGTGCTCAAAGTGAGCGTAGGCAGGCCTTTGCCACCGGGATATCCCTTTCGCTGCAGTATCGCCCGCACCGAATCGGGCCTGTAAGTGTAGCCACTGCCTTCCTGGTAGGCCGGCATGCCGCGGGGTATAAATCCGCCATCGGCAGCGGCGTACACGTTGTTGCGCAGGTAGCGCACCATGCCCTGCCGGTCTATGCCGTAACTCACTGCTTTCCGCAAATCGGCATCGTGCCAGGGGCCCCTTTTGCCGGAAGGCGGCTCCACGACAAAGCCCAGGTAATCGGTTTTCAGAAAAGGATGCTTCTGCAAATACAATTGCCCTTCGTACAGCGGATTGAGGCTGCCATCGCCCGCAAGCAATTCATCCTTGTAGCTGCTGTGCAGGCCCGACATAAATTCAAAATTGCCCTTGAGCAGGTCGAGGTAAGCCGCACTCTTGTCGGGGATGAACGACACGGATACGGCATCGAGGTAAGGCAGCGCTTCGCCTGCCTCATCGCGCTCAAAGTAGCGCTCGTTCTTCATCAGCACCAGCCTGGAATTTTCAATCCAGAAGTGAAAGCGAAAGGGCCCTGTACCTACCGGATGCTTGCGAAAATCATCGCCATAGCGCTTCACTGCAGCCTCGGGCACCACAGCGCAATACTGCATGCCTAGCAGGCCCAGAAATGGCGGAAAGGGTTTTGCCAGACGGATGACAAGCGTAGAGTCGTCAATGGCTTCAAAGGGGCGTTCTGGATGCACGCTGCCAAACACCCAGGTACCAGGGCTGGCCAGCTTCGGATCGAGAAGGCGCTCAAAGCTGTACACAAAGTCAGCTGCCTTTACAGCTGGCCCTTTACCCCCTTCAAATACCTCATGGTCATTAAAATAAACATCATTGCGCAGGTGGAAGGTGTAGCATGTGCCTGTGCTGTCAATGTCCCAGCTGCGTGCGATGGAGGGCTGCACCTCGAGCTGATCGTCTATTTGCACCAGGCCGCGGTACAGCATGTTGCAGGCCCAGATGTTCTCCAGGTTGCGGCTGAATGCAGGGTCGAGTGAGCTAATGCCCGCCGACTCATTGTACCGAAATACCATTAAATCGCTGTGATCCTTGCGCTTGCTGCAAGCGAGCAAGGCCAGAACCAGTGTGAACAAAAAGAGTTTGCGCATGAGGCAGCGAAATTAGCGAATGCAGCTCAATCCTGAAGCAAGGTAAATGTCTGCTGCGCTATTTCGAGCTCTTCATTGGTGGGAACAACCAGAATTTTCACCTGCGAACCATCAGATTGCACCTCACGGGCTTCGCTGCCCGGGGCGGCATTGCGCACTGCATCGAGCGTGATACCAAAGAAATCCATGTCCCTGCATGCCTCCGCACGCATATCGGCATCGTTCTCTCCCACCCCTGCGGTAAACACTATGGCGTCCAGCCCGTTGAGCACCGCAGCATACATGCCGATGTACTTGCGGATGCGGTAAGCATACATGTCGTAAGCCAGCTGGGCATCTGCATCGCCCGCCATCATGGCCTGCTTCAGGTCGCGCATATCGCTGTGGCCGCAAAGCCCTTGCAGTCCACTCTGCTTATTGAGCATGTCATGCAGCACTTTAGGATCGTAACCACGCTCATTGATCAGGTGAAATATCACCGCTGAATCTAGGTCGCCGGGGCGTGTGCCCATGATGAGGCCGGCCATCGGCCCAAGGCCCATGCTGGTATCCACCGATCGCCCACCGCGAATGGCGGTCATGCTGCATCCATTGCCGAGGTGAATGGTAATGAGCTTTGCATCAAAATTATTGAGCATTTCAGCCGCCTTGCGCGATACGTAGCGGTGGCTTGTGCCGTGAAATCCATATGCGCGTATGCCGAAATCGCTGTACATCGCCTTTGGCAAGGCCATACGGTAAGCCACGGGAGCCATGCTTTGGTGAAAAGCCGTATCGAATACCGCCACCTGTTTCGCTTTCGCAAAAACCCGCTCAGCAACCTCAATGCCCTGATAATTGGGCGGATTGTGCAGCGGCGCCAGCGCAAAGAGAGACTTGATTTTTCGCTTTACTTCCTCGTCGATCAAAACTGTTGCTGAGAAAGCATCACCACCATGCACCACCCGGTGGCCGATGGCATCAATGTCGTCGGGGTGGTTGATCACAGGCGCATCGCCTCCCATCAGCACCTCGGTAAGCGCGAGCAGTCCGGCCTCATGGTTGGGAAGGGAGCGCTCGAGCACTTGCTTGCGCTCGGCTCCAGCCAAGAATGATTTATGGGAAATGCGGGCCTCAGGCAGGCCGATTCTCTCTATCAATCCGCTACAAACAGGTGCCGTAGAGGGCATTTTGAACAGCTGATACTTTATTGAACTGCTTCCTGAATTGATAACCAATATATTCATGTCTTACAGACTTTTATAACCTTCATAGTTTTTAACGATGCGCTCAATCCTGTGCCTGAATGGCGGTGATGACCACGGTATTGAACACATCATCGACGGTGCAGCCGCGACTCAGGTCATTTACCGGTTTATTGAGCCCCTGAAGCATGGGGCCTATGGCCACCGCCCCGGTTTCTCGTTGCACGGCTTTGTAGGTATTGTTGCCCGTATTGAGGTCGGGGAATATGAGCACGCTTGCCCTTCCGGCCACCTGGCTGTCGGGCATTTTCTGTTTTCCCGTAAGGGGATCCACAGCGGCATCGTATTGGATGGGGCCTTCCACCATGATGTCGGGGCGTTTGGACTTCACGAGGGCAGTGGCCTCGCGCACCTTGTCCACATCTGCCCCACTTCCCGAGGCACCCGAAGAGTAGCTCAGCATGGCCACACGGGGCTCAATGCCAAAGCGTGAGGCGGAGTCGGCGCTGGAAATGGCGATCTCTGAGAGCTGCTCGGCGCTGGGATCAATGTTAATGGCACAGTCGCCAAATACAGTGACCCTGTCAGGCAGGCACATAAAGAACACCGAAGAAACCAGCGAGATGCCGGGCTTGGTCTTCACAAATTGCAATGCCGGTCTGATGGTATGTGCAGTGGTGTGTACAGCGCCCGAAACCATGCCGTCTGCATGGCCCAGGTGCACCATCATCGTGCCGAAATAAGCCACGTCGGTCATCAGGTCGCGGGCCACTTCAAGCGGGGTATTCTTGCCTTTGCGCAGCTCGTAGAAGGTGTTGGCATACACCTCGTAAAGTGGCGAGTTCAGAGGATCGACCATGTTGCAATTATGCTCATCGAGGCTGAGGCCCAGCCTTGAAATAGAAGCCTTGAGGTCGGCTATGTTGCCAAGTACGGTGATGTCGACAATGCCCTGCTTCACAAGACGATCAGCAGCAATTAGTATACGGTCGTCGAGCCCTTCAGGCAGTACGATGTGCTTTTTCACCACCTTGGCCCAGGCGATGAGCTGGTACTGGAACATGCGTGGGGTGATCCCCGTCGATTTAAAGTCAATGATCTGTTTCTCAAGTGCCGCAACATCCACATGCTGCCTGAACATCTTGATGGCATTGAGAATCTTTTGCGTGTGGTGGGCGCGAATTTTAGGGCGTATGCCAGCCACAGCATTGGCAGCCTGAAAAGAGGCCGACTCAACCGCAATCACAGGCACCACTGCATCCAAACCATCAATGAGCTTCATCACCGAAGCCGGCGGACGCAGGCCGCCGGTGAGCACAATGCCAGCCACTTTGGGATAATTTACCGAAAGATTGGCCTGCAGCACCCCGAGTATGATGTCGCTGCGGTCGCCCGGAGTGAGCACCAAGGCATTGGCTTTAAGGTGTTCGAGAAAATTTCCTATCAGCATAGCCCCGAAAATAAAATTGTCGGCACGGTTGGCGAGGTGGCTTTCGCCAAATAGCAACTCCCCACGCAAATGGTCGTTGACATCGGCCATTGTGGGGCTTTTCAACTCAGGAACAGATGGAATTACAGCACAAATCACTTCCTTCCTCAACTGATTTTTAAGCAGCGACCTTACCTCAACAACCTGATCATCATCAACTTTGTTGATAATGATGGCCAGCACCTTCACCTTGCGCACCTGAAAATTGTTCATGGCGACAATGGCGGCATTGGCAATCTCTGCCGTGCCCTTGCCCTCCCCTGACACCACAATGATGGCCGGAGCACCCAGATTTTTAGCGATGGTCACATTGCCATCAAACTCGAAAGCTGCCCCGGCGCCCAGAAAGTCACTGCCTTCAATGACGGTAAAGTCGTACTTGGCTTCTGTGGCCTTGTACTTGGCAATCACCGCATCGATAATGTCATTCTGCAGACCCTGCTCAGCCATAAGGTTGGCCTCATCGCGGGTGAAGGCATAGGTGTCCTCGTATTGCAGGTCGAGCTTGAAATAGTTGATGCTCGTTTCGATGTGGGCATCGCGCTTCACCTCAGGCGGGTGGTTAACAATTGGCTTGAAGTAACCTATCCTTGACGACTTAGCCACAAGCATATCCACAATTCCGAGTGCCACTACTGACTTGCCACTATAGGGCTCGGCAGTGGCGATAAATATATTTTTATGAACTTCCATATTCCAATAATTCTCCGGGAATTCCCGGCCGCAAAGATACCATTCTCTGTGGCTTGATTGGGCTTACGAAGGTGCATATCTGCACAAATATGAGCCCTACAAGGCCAGGCAAACCCTCGATATTCAGGCTGCTTAACAGAGGATTTTTCTTATCGCATTATCAGCGCTGCCACCCATCCTATTTATGGCAGCCAGGCGATGTGGAAATTGCTGCATACGGCTCGATCGAAACTTCCGCAACAGCGTTTCCTCAATCCTTGATGCAGCGCACACAGAGGCCGCGGTTGCGCGGCATTAGGATTTCTTCAAATGAAAAGGTGAATCCATCCAGCCTGCGTCCATATACGTTGATGCCCACGGGTAACAATGTCTGCGACCAAAACAAAGCATGGGTGCCCACCTGTTCCAATCCGCTAAACACATCGAGGTAGCCTCCGGGCAGTGCCGCAAACCCATGAGGATCGTCGGCGCCGGGCTGTGCGGATTCCCAGCCTTCAGCCGACATTAAGAAGAGCCCTGCTCCCGCATCGCCACCGACATAAGATGACAATACCTCCCATTGCAATCTGGTCGGGATACTCCAGCCCTCCGGGCAAAGTCCCCTTGGATCGATGACTGCAAACCCATTGTAAAGTTTGCCATATGGGCTCAGGTCGAGCATGTCCGGATTGTAGACCATGTAAAGACCGCTGGTGCTGGCCCCCCATGAGCTTTGAAAGTTTTCGAGGGTCAGTGGGCTTCCATCGCGGTATCTTGTGGTTCTCAGGTTTTCGTCTATCCAGCATTGCCCGCCTATTTCGACTGTGGTATAGGTGTTGCCATCTACATCCTCCACGGATACCACGCCCTCGCAACCCAGCTTAATTTCTGTATCGAGTTCTACCACACAGGGTATCGCGTCATTCACCCGGACGCTGTACAATCCAGCAGGCACATTTGCAATGAGCGTATCGCTGCTGCCATTGCTCCATGAAATGGTGTAAGGCGCTTGCCCACCTGATACCAGCACCTGAGCCGTGTTAAGCCCCGACACGACCCTGGCATTTAGCGTATTGTCATCACAAGGGTTTAGGAACTCCATAGCGGCAAAGGAGCGGCAGCCATTGTCGTCAATGACCGAAAGGGAATACTCCCCACTGGGCGGTGAATGCAAGAAAGGCTCCTCACTTCCATTGCTCCACTCATACCTGTAAGGAGGTGCACCACCCTGAATTTCCGGAATGATGTTTACGCCCTGCGCCACAAGCGACAGTTGCGCTGCGATTCCATCACAAGGACGACCAGGCGGCCCCTCATTGCGGTTGCAGGCAAGCAGCAGCATTGCCATTATGATTGTAGCCGTGCAGGCGGTAAGTGAATGTCTCTTTGTTTCCATCGCAATATCGTCGTCGAAAAATACTCATTTTGTGCTGTTGCAACAAATATTTTATCGATATCAGCGGCTCATAAGCGGCTTCATTTCACGGCCATTCCGTAGGCAAGATAATGCCATGTGCCGGGCAGTGATCTGTTGAAAATGGCAGCATCAATCCCCGCAAGCATTCTGCGCTGACGCTCATTGCGGCCAAGAGTGGCCAGGAAACCCGCGGTTTTGAAATCCTTTCGGGAAAAGGGGCTGAGAAAATCCTCCAGTTCATCGGTGCTTAAATAGCGCCAGTCCCCTCCCCATTTGGTGAAATGCTTGCGCAAACTTTGGTGAAAACGAGATGCAACCAGGTTTTCAGCAAAGATGAGCACGCCGCCGGGCTTCAATGCTTTGTGAATTTCACTGAACACTTTTGCCTGAATGGCCTTGTTGTCGCCCCGGCCTATACCGCCGATGATAGACTTGAATACAATGAGATCAAAGTGATTGCTGTAAGGTATTTGTGTTGCATCAATGTCCTCGTAGGCAATGGATCCTGCCACATGGTGGCTTTCATGCAGGGCTTTGGCGTTTTGCTCGGTATCCTTGAAATCCGAACAAATCACCTCAATTCCTTTTTGGGCGAGCCATAAACTCGGCCCACCCTGCCTGCCTCCCAGTTCCAGCGCATTTTTTACGTGCGACCAGACCACATTGGCTTCCCAGAAGTGCAATGCCTTGCTCCAGGTCTTCACGTCCCATTGCATGATCACCTCTGGCGATACGGCTTCCCTGGCTTCTGGCGCTTTCATGGAGGAATGAAGGGTCTATTAAAACAATCCGCTGATGTTACCTTCCGCGTCGATATCAATATGCTCTGAAGCTGGCTTCGCCGGCAATCCGGGCATCCGCATGATGTCGCCTGCGATGGGCACGATAAATCCGGCTCCGGCCGCGATGTCAAACTCCCTGATTTTGATGGTAAAACCTTCCGGGCGGTTGATCAGGGTTGGATTGTCGCTCAGTGACTTCTGGGTTTTGGCAATGCACACGGGCAGCTTGTCAAGGTCTATTTTGGCGAAAAGCCGCATCTGTTGCTTCGCTTTGGAAGAGTATTCCACCTCAACAGCGCCGTACATTTTCTTTGCAATAATTTCTATTTTCTCCTCAATACCCTGTGCGAAAGCATAGAGTGGTGTAAAATCGCTTTTGCCTTCATCTACGGCGGCTGTTACAGCCTTGGCGAGTTCGGTGCAGCCTTCCCCTCCTTTTTCCCAGCCTTCGCAGAGGGCCACACGCACACCCAAGGCTTGGCAGCGCTCAAACAGGGCCTGCACTTCTTCATCGCTATCTGTGGCAAATTTGTTGATCGCCACCACGGGGGTAAGCTTGAAGTGCTGCATATTTTCAATGTGCTTCTCAAGATTGGGCAGTCCAAGTTTCAAAGCCGACACATTGGGGGTTTTCAAATCGGCGAGCGCCGCGCCACCGTGGTACTTGAGCGCCCTGATGGTGGCCACCACCACGACGGCATCCGGACGGAGCCCACCGTATTGGCACTTGATGTCCAGAAACTTCTCAGCCCCCAGCTCACTGGCAAAGCCTGCTTCCGTAACCACGTAGTCGGCCAGGGAGAGGCCCATTTTCGTTGCAACCAAGGTATTGGTACCCTGGGCTATATTGGCAAATGGCCCACCGTGAATGATGGCCGGATTGCCTTCGATGGTTTGGGCAAGGTTGGGCATAATGGCGTGCTTGAGGAGGGCGGCCATGGCACCCTGGGCCTTGAGCTGGCTGGCACGCACCGCCTCATTGGTGTAGGTGTAGCCGATGATGATGTTGCCCAGCTTTTCTTTCAAATCCATAAGGTCGCTGGCAAGGCAAAGCGCCGCCATCACCTCGCTGGCGGCTGTAATGTCAAAGCCCGACTGCCGCGGAACGCCTTGGGTAGGCCCACCGAGACCGATAACGATATCGCGCAGTGCGCGCTCGTTCATGTCCATCACGCGCTTCCAGATGATCTTTCGCGGATCGATGCCGAGGGCATTTCCCTGGCTGTGCAAGTGGTTGTCGATAAGCGCACTGAGCAGGTTGTGTGCCTTCTCCACCGCGCTCAGGTCGCCAGTGAAGTGGAGGTTGATGTCTTCCATGGGCAGCACCTGGGCATAGCCACCGCCAGCCGCACCACCTTTCATCCCGAATACAGGGCCCAGCGATGGCTCCCTGATTACCACGGCCGCCTTTACGCCTATTTTGTTGAGGCCTTCGGTAAGGCCGATGCTCGTGGTGGTTTTGCCTTCGCCGGCGGGCGTTGGGGTGATGGCCGTAACCAGCACCAATTTGCCTGATTTCATGCGCTCCTCTGATATGAATTTCAGCGGCAGCTTGGCCACGTATTTGCCGTAAGGCCGCAGGTCATCTGTATGCACACCCAGCTTGGCGGCAATGTGGGTGATGTTTTGCATCCTGGATTCGCGGGCTATCTCGAGGTCGGTTTTGTTCATGGGGAAAGGATTTGGGTACGAAGATAATATTTCACCTTAAGCCTTTACGCTGGTTGATCTTGCCCACCCGGCTTTCGCCAAAGATGATTGCCTCAACACATTGGTGTAGCCAGTACATCAATACTTCTTCGCAATCCAAAAATATGACGCTTTGAAATTCAAGGGCAAAGACGCAACCATTGCGCGGGATTTGCGTACCGAACAATAATTGCAGATTTATGCAGTTTCATGGTGGGATGGTGCGAAATGAGCAATCGCCTGTTAGCATCTCCTCCACTTGAATACCGCATACCAAGCCCTGCAAGGCTATTTTTGTAAATTTACTCATATTGAAACCATGACGAAATCCACATTTCTGCTTATTTCACTTTGTACACTGTCCTATCCCCTGCTGGCGCAGGACCAAATAGCCGAGGCTGAAGGAATGGAAGAAATGATGGAGCTGGAGCTCCCGGTCGAAAAGGCCGACGTGGAAGCCCTCGAAGTGTGGAGCATCAACGACTCGCTTTACAACATCCCCGCCTACGACCTTTACTGCTCATGGGTCGACAACAAAGTACACCCCTACAAGCACGACCTTACTGCCATGCGCGATACGGTGATTATCCCGCTCGCTTATGATTCCTGCAGTTTCGTGTCGCCATTTATCGGCCATAAAACTTCTGACTTTGGCTACCGCCGTTACCGCCACCATTACGGCGTTGATATCAAGGTCAATGTTGGCGATCCCATCAAGTCAGCTTTTGAAGGTGCTGTGCGTGTGGCCCATTACGACCGCGATTACGGCAAAGTCGTGGTGGTGCGCCACAACAACGGCCTCGAAACGCTTTACGCTCACCTCTCAAGTATTGAGGTGGAGAAAGGTGACTGGATTGAAGCAGGCGATGTGGTAGGCCTCGGCGGCAGTACCGGCCGCAGCACAGGCCCCCACCTGCACTTTGAGGTGCGCTACCTCGGTGAGCCCATCAATCCCAACGAGGTGATCAACTTCGAAGCCGGCGCCCTCATCGCCGACACACTGATGCTCAATCAAGGCCATTTCTCCTACCTGAAAGAGGCGCGGGCGCGCAAATTTCACCGCGTGCGCAGCGGCGATACCCTTTCGGGAATCGCGCGTCGATATGGCACGAGTGTTACTAAACTTTGTCAGCTCAATGGAATACGTTCCAGCACCACCTTGCGCATTGGCCAAAACCTGCGCTACAATTAAGCCTACCTAACCCTGTTTTCCAAAAAGGGCAATGAAATCCAAAAAAGCCCAGCCCAACAAAACACGCACATCAAAGAACACGGCGCGTAAACCTGCGCGAAAGAAGAGTAAGGCAAGTAGCCTGAAAAACAAATTGTTCAAAATAGCCCTTCTGGGGCTTTTGGTCTTTGTACTGGCCTTGTTTGCCCTGTTTGGAGCGGTCTACATCGGCCTTTTCGGCAAATTGCCCGAAGCCGAAGAGATCCTCGCCTTGCGCAATGCCAATGCTTCTGAATTGTACTCCTCTGATGGAAAGCTGCTCGGAAAGTACTATTTTGAAAACCGCTCCAGCATTGGCTTTGACGACATTCCTGAACATGTGGTCAATGCGCTGGTGGCCACGGAAGACAGTCGCTTCTTTGAGCATGAGGGCATCGACCTCTACAGCATACCGCGGGTGGTGATCAAGACCATCATACTCGGCGACCGGTCCGGTGGCGGGGGAAGCACCATTTCGCAGCAGCTGGTGAAAAATCTCTATGGGCGCAGCAGTTACGGTGTGCTCAGCATGCCGGTCAATAAGCTCAAAGAAAACGTAATTGCGCTCAAAGTCGAAGAGGTGTACAACAAGCAGGAGATCATCACGCTCTACCTCAACACCGTAAGCTTTGGCGAGAACGTTTTTGGCATCAAAGCTGCGAGCCAGCGCTTTTTCAGCAAACTGCCCAAAGACCTGAGCGTAAGTGAGGCGGCCACCCTGATCGGCATGCTCAAAGCCAATACGAGTTACAACCCTCGCCTGTACCCTGAGGCGTCCAGGACGAGGCGCAACACCGTGCTGGCCCTCATGGTAAAGGAAGGTTTCCTGGAGACGGAAAGCCTGAATGTCCTGATGGCGAAACCCATTGAATTGAAATACAATAAAATGGAAGGGTTTGATGCGCCCGCGGCCTATTTCCACGCATTTGCCGAAAGGGAAATAAAGCGACTGCTCGAGGAGGCTGGCAAGGCAAACGGAACCACGTACGACCTCTACCGCGACGGCCTGCGCATCACCACTACCGTGCACAGCGCGCTTCAAAAGCACGCTGAGGATGCCACCAAAACCCACATGCGCAAGCTGCAAGCCAGTTTCGACAGCCACTGGAAAGGGCAAAAACCTTGGGGCAAAGACGAAGCTTTCCTTTGGAAACTTGCAGAGCAGTCAACCCGCTACAAGCGCCTGGAAAACCGCAAGGTGGGCAAAGAAGAGATTCGCCGCAATTTTAACACCAAGACCAGCCTGCTCCGCTTCGGCCATGAGGGCTATGAGCGTGTGGAAATGACCCCGCTCGACTCAGTGGCATACCACCAAATGGTGCTGCAGATGGGCTTCCTTGCGATGAATCCTGAAAGCGGTGCCATGCTCGCCTATGTGGGCGGCATCAACCACAGCCACTTTCCTTACGACCATGTGCACTCGGCACGGCAGGTGGGCTCCACCTTCAAGCCATTCGTGTATGCCACCGCCATCGCACAGGGCTTCTCCCCTTGCGATTACATCGCCAATGAGCGCATCATTTTTTCCAACTACGACGACTGGTCGCCCGAAAACAGCAATGGAAAGTACGGCGGCTTTTACAGCCTGCGGGGCGGATTGGCCAATTCGGTGAACACCGTTGCTGCCCAGCTCATTGCCGAGACGGGCCCCGAAGCGGTGATCGAAACTGCCAAAGCGATGGGCATAGCGCGCAAACTGCCACCCGGACCGGCCATAAGCCTCGGGGTGGCCGACATTTCCCTGCTCGAGATGGTGAGGGCCTATTCGGCTTTCGCCAATGGGGGCTTTCGCGTGGAGCCGCATTATATCACTTCCATCATGGCTGCTGATGGCAGCGTCATCTACCAGGCTGAATCAGCTAAAAAAGAGCAAGCCGTTGATTCCTATGCGGCCCTCACCACCCTGCACATGCTTCAAGCGGTGGTAGACAGCGGAACAGCCCGCAGCCTGCGCAGCACCTATGGCCTGCGCATGCCCCTTGCGGGGAAAACGGGCACCACCCAAAACAATGCCGACGGTTGGTTTATTGCAGCCGCCCCCGGACTGGTTTGCGGTGCATGGGTGGGTGGTGAATCGCCCACGGTGCGCTTCCGCTCCACTGCGCTGGGGCAAGGCGCAGCCACCGCATTGCCGCTGGTGGGCAGTTTTTTACAGAAAGTGAGCAAAGACCCTGCGGCCGGAAAAATCATCAAGAAATCATTCCCCGATATCCCGGCGCAGATTGTGCTGGACAGCTACTGCCCCATGTATGTGGAAAGCAAAACGGAGCGCTTGTTTGAGAGCCTCTTTGACCGCGATACCCGCGATGCCAAGCGTGAACTGAGGGAGCAGGTGCGTCAGGAACGCCTACAAAAGCAAATGGAAGATGGCGGCGACGAGGAAGAAGGCGGCTGGATGAAGCGCCTTATCAAGAAGCTCAAAAAGGATTAATCCTTCGGCTTTTCGGTATTGGCTTTGTCGACAGTGTTTTTTTCCTCAGGGGTATTGCTCATCAACTCCTGGGCCTGGCTCTTGTACTGCCCTTTCAGGTCGTCCAATACAGACTTTCTCCATAAAGGAACGCCGAGTATGTAAGCCACACGGCTTATGAGGTGGGCAGCCACCGGGGCGGTGAGGAAGGTGAAAAGGATAATGGCCGCAACTTTGGTGGTGACGGCAGCATCCTTAAAGTGGATGGCTGCGCAGAGCATAAAGAAACTCACGCCCAGGGTGGCTGCCTTGGTGGTCACCGACATGCGGAGGTAGAAGTCGGGCATGCGGATCATACCGACCCCAGCGATCAAAGTGAGCAAAGCGCCCAGCAATGCAAATACGGCAATCAGGATTTCAATTGCTGTCATCGGGCTTTATGATTTTGGTGGGTTCTGAGCCCCGGTTGCTCCGGTGTTTTTCGCGCGATTTGTGCGACTTCTTCAGGTAGTATGACAAGGCCGTGGTGCTGAGGAAGGCGATCAGGGCAAATATCATCGCAATGTCGAGAAAGGTCGGCTGGTCGGTAATGATGCTGTACAGCGCTATGATTCCCATCCCGATAACAATGAGCAGGTCAAGTGAAATAACCCTGTCGGCGATGGTGGGTCCTATCATAAAGCGAAAGAACACCAGCAAGGCTGATATGGACATCATGGGCAGGGCAATGTAATATAGAATGTCGTAGAGGGTCATCGGGTTATTTCCAAAAGGCGGCGCTCAAAGCCGTTCTTGATTTCGTAAATGAAGCTTTCCCTGTCGTCAATGTACATGGCGTGGATATAGAGCACGCTCCGGTCAGTACTTACATCGAGGCTGAGGGTACCGGGTGTGAGGCTCACAATATTGGCCAGCAGGGTGATTTCCACATCCGACCTGGCATCGAGCGGCACCTGTACGATACCCGGCTTCATGTAAAATTTTGGGGTAACCACATCGTAAGCCACTTCAATATTGGCCTTGATGATCTGGTAGGTGAAATACAATATGAAAGACACAATTTTTGGAACGAAGCCCACATACTTGCGGCTGTCCCCATCGCGCCCGATAATCCATATCAAGATGAAGCTCAACAGAAAGCCAAACAAGAAAGTAGTGCGGTCATAACTTCCTGTAAGGGCGACCCATACAAAGGTGAGCAACATATTAATTAAGAAGCGACTTCTCATGGTTCTATATTTTGTGCAGCGCCCAGCACCACTTCGATGTACCGTTCGGGATGCTTCAGTTCTGATGCGATGCTTTCCGATATAAGTTGGATGTGTTCCGCACCCAACCCGATATACAGCGAAGTTAGCGAAAGCAAAACAATAGGCATCAGGTAAAGGGCACGTCGGCGCCGGGCAATGCTGTCATAAAGCGCAATATTGCCCAGGTTGCTCAACTGCACAGGCTCCTTCCATACCACTGCCGCCCATACCTTTGCCACGATGACCAGGGTGAGGAAACTGCCCACAATCAAGGCCCCGAGCACCCAATAGGAAGAAGTCTCGAAGCTAGCCGCAAACAGGGAAATCTTGGGCCAGAAGCCTGAAAGCGGAGGGATTCCCACGAGGGAAAACAGCGGTATGGCCATCAAAAGCGTGATCCAGGGATGTTTGGAATACAGGCCTCCAATATCGCGAAGGCTTACGGAACCGGTCATCCTAAAAAGCAATCCGGTGATGAGAAAGAGGTTGGTCTTCACCACAATGTCGTGAATGAGGTAGAAAGACATGCCCACAAAAGCGAGCTTGGTGCCCAGCCCAAGGCCGGCAATCATAAAGCCGATGTGGCTCACGATGAGGTAGGAGAACGTTTTCCGCAAATTGTTTTGAATCAAAGCCCCCAGCGCACCGCTGATAATGGTGATAATCCCCGCCACCACCAGCACTTCGCGCACGAAGGCATCGCCGGGAAATACGAGGGTAAACACGCGTATGTATGCGTATACGCCCACCTTGGTGAGCAGCCCCGCAAATATGGCCGAAATGGCATCGGGCGGGGTGTGGTAGGATGCCGGCAGCCAGAAATACAGAGGGAATACTGCCGACTTGATGCCAAAGGCCACAAAGAAGAGCATGGCCGCCACTTCGATCAGAAAGCGGTTTTCAATCTCGGCAATCCTGAGAGAAATATCGGCGAGGTTGAGGGTGCCCGTGAGGCCGTAGATTACCGCGATGGCCGTGAGGAATATGATGGAAGCCAGCATATTCAGTGTGAAATATTTCATGGCCCCTTCCAGCTGCTTGCGCTCACCGCCCAGCGTGATCAGGACGAATGAACTGATGATGATAACCTCAAACCAAACGTAGAGATTGAACAAGTCGCCGGTAAGAAAAGCCCCGTTGAGCCCCACGAGGAGGATATGAAATACCGGGAAATAGCCGAATTTCAAGCGTACCCTCCGAATGGCCACCGTGGAGTATATCGACACGGCCAGTCCGGCTATTGATGTGAGCAGTACAAGCACGGCTGAGAGCGTGTCGCATACGAAGGTAATGCCAAAAGGCGCCGGCCAGTTGCCCGCCTGCATGGCCACAATGCCCTCCTGCCGGGTATACACAAACAATGCAATGGCGAGTCCCAATGACACCACACTGCCCGCCACGCTCATGATGCGCTGCGCCCTCACCTTGTCCCATGCGAACAGCATCGCAATTGCGAGAAGCAGCGGGAAGAATATGGGCCAGATGATGAATTGAGGCGTCATGCGTACTCGTCGGTTGTGTTGATTTTGTCAAGGTCGTCGGTTTTCACAACCTGGTATACCCGCTTGAGCAGCACGATGGCAAAGCTTTGCAAGCCAAAACTGATCACAATGGCGGTAAGGATCAATGCCTGGGGCACGGGATCGTCAAAGGGGCCATCAATCATTTTCAAATCTTCAGGAATGATGGGAGGCGCCCCTTTCATCACTTTTCCCATAAGGAAGATGAGCAGGTTGACACCATTGCCAAGCAATATCAAGCCGATGATCAGCTTCACCATGCTTCGCCTCAGGATCATGTAGATGCCTGCTGCATAGAGTATCGCCGTCATCAATGCCAGTAGTAGTTCCATTTCTTATGCCGATTCAGATAAAGTCATCATAATGGTAAGCACCGAACCGATGACCACAAAGTACACCCCGATGTCAAAAAAGAGCGCGGTACCAATAGAGCCAATTACAGGCACCGTCTCCGGATACCACACGCCCGTCATGAATGGAAGCGATGCAAAAACAATGGGAAAGAGTCCGCTCAGAATAGAAATGGAGAGGCCAATTGGAATGAAAAAACCGGGGTGTACACGCAACAAATTGCGGCTGCTTGCAAGGTCGAATGCGAAAGCGTGAAGTACAAAGGCGATGCTCGCCACCAGGCCACCTACAAAACCACCCCCTGGAAGGTAGTGTCCGCGCAGCAGCAGAAACACCGAAAACAGCAGCAGAAGCGGCAGCAGAAATTTAGACGTGGTACGTAATATGAGTGTATTCATGGTTCAGTTATTTTGTCGGATTTGCGTTGAAGTGTTCATCATCCCACATCCGATTTTTTGAGCCGCAGCTTCAGGAGGCTAAACACCCCTACTGCGGCCACGGCCAGTACCGTAATCTCCACAAGGGTATCGCTTCCGCGAAAGTCGACAAGAATTACGTTGACAATATTCTTTCCCTTGGCCAGCAGGTAGGCATTCTCCGCGTAGAAGTCGGAGGTGGCCCTGTTAGACCGTTCATTGATGGCTTCCAGTGCGATAAGGGCAATAACAGCACCGAAGGCTGTAGCAAAAATCCAGTCTCTGATGCGGCTGCGCAGGTTGGACAGTTTCAGGTAGCGCGGGAGCTTGTAGAGTACCAATACAAAAAGGATCACTGTGAGCGTGTCGATGGTAAACTGCGTCATGGCAAGGTCGGGGGCGCTGTAGAACACAAAGAAGAGGCAAATGCTGTACCCCACCACCCCCATGGCCACCACTGCCGCAAGGCGCGAAGGTGAAAAGACCGTCACCGTAATGCCCAGAATCAGAATGGTGGCAATGGTCAACTCGTACCAGCTGAGCTTGAGCAAGGAAGCAAAGTCGATCCTCAAGTGTATGGCTCCACCGAGGCGCAAGGCGACCAGACCTGTAAGTACGGTGAGCACCATCAGTATGTAATAGCGCAAGAGCCCGTTTTGGGAGCGTTTGGTCCAGATTACCGAAAATCGGTAAAATCCTCTTGAGGAAGCTTCAAATATGCCTTCTGGCGAAAAGCGAAACAAGCGGTCGAGGGCTGCCTCCAGCTTTTGACTTGGCTTGACGAGGAAGTAAATGGCGGTACCCAGACCCAGGGTGATCAAGCTGAGCACCAGTACAGTATTGAATCCATGCCAGAGCTTGAGGTGGGGTGCCGCTTCCGCAAAACCGAGTGCATGCAAGGCGGGATGCACCACGCCAGCTTCCAGCAAGGAAGGCATAAATCCAAAGGTAACACTCAGCACCCCGAGCAAAAGTGGCGCGATCCATAAGGCAGCCGAAGGCTTGTGGGTATCTTTCAGGGTTTCGTGCAATTTTCCCGTAAAGGGCTTGATACCCGCCACAAAACCGGCGTGGAGCAGGAAGATGTTCGTGGCCACAGCGAGGGCCGTGAGTCCGTAAGCGATGCTGCCCATGCCCAGGGTGCCTTCGTAGATCAGGTCCTTGCCGATAAAGCCAAAAGTACCCGGCAGGCCCGCACTGCTAAGCGCGGCCAGGATGGCTGCTACAGCCACGGCGGGCATGATGTGGCGCAGGCCTTTGAGCTTGGTCACATCGCGGCTATGGGTGGCGTGGTCCACGATGCCCGTTACGAGGAAGAGCGCAGCTTTGTAGAGCGCATGCACAAATATGAAAATCACGGCAGCCGTGAGTGCCGCCTCGGTTCCCAAGCCTATAAGGAAGGTGAGCACCCCAAGTGCCGAGATGGTGGTGTAGGCGAGGATGGCTTTGAGGTCGGTTTTGAAAAGGGCCAGCACCGCTGCGTAGAGCATGGTAAAGCCCCCTACGATCATCAGGCCCTCATTCCAAAGCGCCGTGCCTCCCAGGCTGGGGCTGAAGCGCAAGAGGATAAAAATACCGGCCTTGACCATGGTAGCGGAGTGCAAATAGGTACTCACCGGTGTGGGTGCTTTCATGGCGCCGGGAAGCCAGAAGTGGAAAGGAAATTGTGCCGATTTGGTGAAAGCCGCCAGAAATACAAAAACCACAATGAGGCTGTATGAAGCACTGTCGTGAATGGCATCGCCGTAAGCGTAAAGGCCCTCGAGGCTGTCGCTGCCGGTCACCATGCCCAGCAGTACTGCCGCAGCCAGCAGGGCCATACCTCCGAAACCAGTGATGGTGAGCGCCACCAATGCAGAGCGCCGCGAGGCCGCTTCCCTGTTGTTGAACCCGATGAGGAAGAAGGAACTGATGCTGGTCAGCTCCCAGAATACAAACATCAGCATAAGGCTGTCAGAAAGCACAAGGCCCAGCATGCTGGCCATAAAAAAGGAGAGGTAGGCGTAGAAGCGGTCTATGTACTCATGGCCCTTCATATAGGTGTGGGTGTAGTAGAACACCAGGCTGCCTATAAAGGTGATCATCAATGCGAAGAGCAAGGACAAGCCGTCGAGTACAAAGCTGAAATTGGCGCCGAGCGAGGGCACCCAGGGCCGCAGTTCCCGGATCACCTCACCATCCGCAATGGCAGGCATTTGCATCAAAAAGTAGACGAAGAGGGATACGGGCAGGGCGGTCCACAACAGCCCACGCAGCTTAGGTGCCAGTTTTAGCAACTGTGGCATGAGCAAGGCAAATAGCAATCCGGATAGCACCGCGTACAGCATGGGGCAAATATAGCCTTATTGAATTTTGGCCTTGCGGTAATTCTAAGAAATTTGAGAAATTGGATTTTCTGGGCGTGGCTGGCCTCACAAAAAAAAGGCTCCCGCTGATTGCGCAGAGGGCGCGGATTAAAAAGGATTGAAGCGGAGGAATGCGGATGGGGTTCGCTGGCGCTCACAGTTTAAAAAAAAGGCTCCCGCTGATTGCGCAGAGGACGCGGATTAAAAAGGATTGGAGCGGAGGAACGCAGATTGGGTTCGCTATGCTCACGGGATAAAGAAAAAGGGTGCCCGCAGATATCGCAGAAGACGCAGATAAAAAGGGATTGAAGCGGAGGAACGCGGATGGGGTTCGCCTCGCTCACAGTTTAAAAAAAAGGCTCCCGCTGATTGCGAAGAGGACGCGGATAAAAAGGGATTGAAGAGGAGGAACGCGGATGGGGTTCGCTGGCGCTCACAGTTTAAAAAAAAGGCTCCCGCTGATTGCGCAGAGGACGCGGATTAAAAAGGATTGGAGCGGAGGAACGCAGATTGGGTTCGCTATGCTCACGGGATAAAGAAAAAGGGTGCCCGCAGATATCGCAGAAGACGCAGATAAAAAGGGATTGAAGCGGAGGAACGCAGATTTTTGGGTTCGCTTCGCTCACCAAGGAAAGCCCATGTAGAGATCAAAAAAGGTTCGCTTCCTGCCCGCGTAGCTAGGGCCTGTGCTGCGGCAGGCGGGCGCTCACAAAAAAAAGGTTTTCACGCAAAGGTTTAAAAAAGGACGCGGAGGACGCAAAGGAAAGGTGTGGTGGAGAAAAAGATGAACGACAGGGTGTTTCTGAGCTCTTCACATCCTTTGCGGCCTTTGCGTCCTTAAGTTTTCCCTTTGCGTGAAAACCTTTTGCGAGCGAAGCGAGCACTTTTCGAGCGTTAGCGAGCGGCTTTCCGAGCGCAGCAAGCGCTTTTCGAGCGTCAGCGAGCGATCAAGCTTAACCTCCTTCCAAATCCCGAAGGATAATCACCCCGTGTTTCTACCTTTGTGCCGTGCATTACTTCCTCGATACCGCATTTGACCCAAGCCTTGGCGTGTTGAACGCTGAGGAAAGCGGGCATGCCATCAAGGCGCTCAGGATCAAGGCAGGCGATGAAATCGAAATTGGCAATGGGTGCGGTGTGCGCTACCACTGCAGGGTGACTGCTGTTGGCAAGCGTGAGCTGCAGGTGGCCGTCCTTTCGGCAAAAAGTGCTGAAGCCGATCGCGTGCAGTGCAGCATAGCCCTCGCTCCTACCAAGAATGCATCGCGCTTTGAGTGGTTTCTCGAAAAGGCCACGGAAATGGGCATGGATGAACTCATCCCCCTGCACAGCAGCCGCACGGAACACCCTCGGGTGAATGCCGCGCGCATGGAGCGCATTTGCCACGCCGCCTCAAAGCAGAGCCAGCGCAGCCATTTGCCTCAGTTGTACGGGCTCCTCCCATTTACGGAAGTGATAAAGCAAGCCGCAGCGCTCAAGCTCATCGCACACTGCGTGCAGGACCGGCCCCGGAAGGATCTTTCAAAGGCATTACACGAAAGCCCGGCCGAAAGCGTTTTGGTGTTGATAGGTCCCGAAGGTGACTTCAGCCCTGAGGAGATTGAGGCGGCGGTCGGAGCCGGATTTACGGAAGTGAGCCTCGGCAGCCAACGCTTGCGCACCGAAACGGCTGGCGTATATTGCGCTGCCTTGCTGGCCTCGATATGTAAAGAATGAAAAGAAAGATGAGAATACTAGCCCTTGCCCTCCTGCTAAGCTGCACTTCTACTGCGCTGCTGGCCCAGAAAGACGCCTCCTTTGCCATTGCAGTGCTGCAGTACCGCGGCGGCGGCGACTGGTACGCCAACCCCACTTCAGTGCCCAACCTGCGCAACTTTTGCAATGAGAAGCTTGGCATGCAGCTGGGCGAAAGTGAATTTGTAGACGTGGGCAGCCCGGCAATCTTCGATTATCCCTTTGTGCACATGACGGGCCACGGCAATGTGGTGTGGAATACCAACGACATTGACAACCTGCGCAACTACCTGCTAGGCGGCGGTTTTCTGCACATAGACGACAATTACGGCATGGATGCCTTTATCAGGCCGCAGCTGCAAAAGCTCTTTCCCGAAAAGGAGCTTGTGGAGGTGCCTTTTGACCATCCCATTTATCAGCAGCAATTTAAATTTGATAGCGGACTGCCCAAGGTGCATGAGCACGATGGCAAGGCGCCGCAGGGCTTCGGGATTTTCCATGAGGGCCGCATTATCCTTTTTTACAGCTACGAGAGCGACCTGGGCAATGGCTGGGAAGACCCCGAAATACACGGCGACCCCGAAGAGACCCGCCAAAAAGCCCTCCGCATGGGCGCCAACCTCGTGAGCTACGCCCTGATGGGGCAGGACGAACCGGAGTTGGATTGATGAAAGGCCCCGGCATGGCCCATTGAAAACCGTTCTCAAGGCAGCGGTATGGGAAGGATACGGGAGTGATACGGGAATTGTATTTTAGTTTGTACGGGAAGGATGGTTTATGGCTTGGGATGGGCACCGCCAGAAGGTGCACCTTACCAGGCTCGCGGCATCACCCTACCTGGCGCTGTAATAGCCCATAATTCAAACCGGAGGGCTTTGATGTTTTGGAGATTGGGGTATATTTGGGGTGGTAAGGAAAGATAGAAATGAATAGAAAAGAAAACGGAGGTATACGGAAGTCTGTCTTGTACTTCCGTATAGCGACACGTTAGTGGCAAGCTTAAACGACAACATCAACAATGACAGAAAAAATAGAAATAACAGCAGAGTGGTTTTTACCGACAAATAAAGGACAACGAGTTCATGGAACACTAACCTTTGACCCACAAGACGGGATAGACCTTGAACTATATGGCAGTTTATCGGGAGACAATTTTTTCCCTGAATTTAAAGACCAAGAAATTATTCTTGGCTTAACAAGTGACAGTAAACTGGTAACGCTTTATAGCTGTAACATGACAAAATCTGGCGGAGCCACATTAGTTCAAGGTGGCGAATCTGGAAAACCATCAACAACATATTCAATATTGTATTTGCTTATTGGGACACATGTGGACACCCCCGATGATTTAAAATTCACTCAAATCTCTTCTGAAATATTTAACCTTGGTGAGTGGGTTGGTATTAGCGGATTTAAGAATGGAAATTTTGACATGGAAAAAATCAAGAACCATGAAGTAACAGTTGAATATAAATTACCAGAGTCCATTGAATTTGAAATTGACAGCAATACGAAAGGAAGATTTAATTTCATTGCAAATCATCCAGGACTTTCACATTTTCAAAAGACTGTAACAATAAATCAGAGAGTAGAATTTCAAGCAATTTCTGCAACCGAAAAAGGTATTAATGACCTATTAAAATATCTATTCACATTTCAAAATTTTTTAACTCTTGCACTTTATAAAAGCACATATCCGTTATCTATTTCACTGATTGGTGATAGACATAAAGATTTGTATCCGGATGGAAAGAGCTACAAAAAAAATATCAAATTATACTTTTCATCAAGAAACTTTAAGATTAACGAAAAGCCGAAATTTGACCTTGAAATGATATTTGATTACAGGAGAATTAAAAACGATTTTCCGACTATTATCAAAAACTGGTATGCAAAATATGAGTTGCTTGAACCTGCTTTTGATTTAGTATTTGAGCAGTTTTATAACGGAAATATGTTTACAGTAAATTCATTTCTTAATTTGGCTCAATCAGCAGAAACTTTTCATGCAAGAGTGCATAATCATACAAAAATACCAAGGGATAAATATAAAAAAATGAAGGAAGAAATTTTAGCGGTAGCTCCTTCCGATTACCACTCGTGGCTCAACGACCAATTTAATTTTGGTAACAATTTAAATTTACATTCAAGACTAACTGAACTGACCGAGAAATATTCAAACCAAATTTTAGACAAAATTTTAGGAGACAAAACTCAATTCGTTATGAATGTAAAAGTTTCGCGAAACTACTACACTCATTATTCCAAAGACGGAGAAAAGAAGGCACTAAAAGGTGGACAACTTTTTTACTTATCCGAGAGACTTAAAATACTTTTGGTTTGTTCCTTCTTAATTGAAGTAGGTTTTGATACGACCAATTTATATGCATGTTTGGACAACATAAAATGGAAACTTTTTAATCACTTAGCGAACTGGAGAGAAGATGAAGGAAAGAAAGCCAGCCACTAACAGCACCTACAAGAAATTGGCGGTTCAGTGGTTAAATGAAGCTTTGTGCT
>DAIRDH010000054.1:0-22697 GCA_036796255.1 Cryomorphaceae bacterium | reverse complement strand
GCCGCTTGTAACCAATAATTCACTTCAACGCAGCCTCATTCTTATTCGCCAATTGGCCACAAGCCGCATCGATATCTTTGCCCCTGCTGCGTCTTACATTTACGATGATGTTTCTGTTCTCCAGGTATTCTGCAAATGCGTCCACCTTCTCAGGATCGGCCTGCTGAAACTCGCCCTCGTCAATGGGATTGTACTCGATGATATTGACTTTGCAGGGCACGTGCTTGCAAAATTCGGCAAGCTCGCGGGCGTCTTCGAGCGTGTCGTTAAAATCTTTGAATACGATGTACTCGTAAGTGACGCGGCTGCCCGTTTTTTCATGAAAATACTTGAGCGCATCGGCCAATTCTTCAAGCGTATTGCTCTCGTTGATGGCCATAATCTTGTCACGCTTGCCGTCATTGGCCGCGTGGAGCGAGAGGGCGAGGTTGAATTTCACCTCGTCGTCGCCGAGCTTGCGAATCATCTTGGCGATGCCGGCAGTGCTCACGGTAATCCGCTTTGGCGACATGCCCAGCCCTTTGTCGTCGGCTATGCGAATGGTCGACTCCAGCATGTTGGCGTAATTGAGCAAGGGCTCGCCCATGCCCATGTACACGATGTTGCTCAGGGGCTTGTCGCGAAGTATGGTCGCGTCGTGGTAGATCTCCGCCACCTGGTCGTAAATTTCATAGGCCTCGAGGTTGCGCATGCGCTTGAGCCGGCCCGTGGCGCAAAACTTACAGGCCAGGCTGCAGCCCACCTGCGATGAGATGCAAGCCGTGGTGCGGCTCTTGGTCGGGATCAGCACGCCTTCCACAATATTGCCCTCATGCAGCCTGAAAGCGTATTTGATGGTGCCATCACTGCTCACCTGCTTATCGGCGATCGTCATGGTGCGAATGATGAAAGAGGCGTCCAGCTTTTCGCGAAAAGCGGCAGGCAGGTTGCTCATTTCCTGAAAGGTGCGTGCCCTTTTGGCCCAGAGCCACTCGTGCACCTGCTTGCCGCGAAAAGGCTTTTCTCCCAGCCCTTCCATGGCAGTCATAAGCTCGCCTTGACTGAGCTTGCGGATGTCGATTTTGGAATCCATGCTGCAAAGATACGGAAGCTACGGTGGTTTCATCCAGATTGACGCTGGCGATGATCACACGCGGATGCCGAGCATGCACACATCGTCGATCTGCTCATTGTCGCCCCGCCACATTTCGAAAACATTGTTGAGCAATTTCTGCTGTTCGGGCATACTGAGGTGGGCGAGCTCGGCTATCATACTGAGCAGTGGCTTGGCTTTAAGCTTCTTGTTGAGCGCTCCACCAAATTGATCAGGGAAGCCGTCGGTGAAGGTGTAAATGGAATCGCCAGGTTCCAGAGTGGCCTCGTGATTCTGAAAGGCGACATCGCCTTCCATAAAGTCCTGGCCAATTGAAATGCGGTCACCCTTGATTTCAATAAATTCACCCTTTCGGAAAATGTAAAGGTTGTTTTTGGCTCCGGCAAATACGATTTTGCGTTGGTCTGGATTGTAGGCGCAGAGCACCATGTCCATGCCATCTTTTACGGCTCCTTCATACTTATCCTGCTGAAGGTTCCGGACGATTTCGTTGTTGATGAACTGCAACGCATCAGCAGGGCTTTGCACCTGGGGATGGTTTACGCACCTGTCCAGTCCGTTGTGGCCCAGTATGCTCATCAATGCACCCGGAACGCCATGGCCTGTGCAATCGACAGCCGCAAAGAGCCGCCACTTCGATCCGCCCAGCCATGGATTTTCGTCGCTTGTTTCTCCAAACCAATAGAAATCGCCGCTCACAATGTCACGGGGACGGAAGAGCACAAAGTTTTCTTCGAAAAGTTTATTGATCTCCTGCTCAGCCGGCAGCAGTGATTTCTGAATGCGCTCGGCATAGCGTATGCTGGAAAGGATTTCTTCCTTTTGGTTTTCGACCACAGCCTTCTGCGCATTGATTTCTTCCGTGCGTTCGACTACCTTCTTCTCCAGTTCTTCATTGGCTCTGGCCTTCATGTTGTTGATGGTGATGAGCCGGCCATAGGCCTCTTCGCGGAAGCGCTTAAACTTGTCGACGATTGCAAACGAGAGCAAAATCACCTCTACAGCCGAGCCAATCTGCAATCCGTACGCTGCGTAGAAATCACTCTGAAATACCCCAAAATTGTTGAGGATAAAAAAGAATACACTGATCACCAGCACCACAAAGGCCAAAAGGAAAAAGCGCGCGGGCTTGAAATCTTTCCGGACAATCAAAATGGCCGTTGGTATGATTAATATGTTTAACAGCAAGGCCATGCAATTGATCACCAAGACCGAGATCTTGAAAGTCAATGGTGTATAGATGAGGGCCAACAAACTGTTGACCGCCACGAGATAGCCAGCATAGGTAAAGCCTTTGTTGAGCTTGGGGTAAAATTCAGAAAGCTGCAGGAAAAGCTGGGAGAAGCGGATGAGCGCAAAAATGCTCATCGATGCGAAGAAGGGGTTGGCGATATTGGCCAGATAAGGCGAATCGGGCCAGAAGTACCGGTAGGCAAAACCTCCAAGCGAGAGCTGCAACATCAACAAAAAGAAAACATAAGTGACGTAGTAAAGCGAAGAACGCTCCTTGATAATCACATAAATAAACAAGTTGAAAAGCAGTACGAAGAGGATAATTCCGAAGTAAATGCCTTTCAGCAGGCGGTCTTTCTCATCGCGGATGGTGATTTCGGTCGCCGACCAAAGTCCAAGAGGCACTTGCAATTGCTCGCCTCCTGACGAGACCTGAAGGAGAAATTCGCGGGTGCTATTGGGCGCCATTTCCAGTGGAAACTGGTAGTTGAGGTGGGCTATGGGCCTCTTGCTAAACCTGCCCTCATCGCCTGCCTCATAAAGTGGGATGGCATCGCGGCCTTTCACTTCAAAGAGGTTGCACTTGTTGAGTATGGGATTGTTGACTTCGAGAATGCGCCCCACCTTGCGGTCTTCAAAATTGAACACCCTCAACTTCACCCAATGGTGGGCTGAACTAAAACCGAAAGTAGGTACATCGCCTACGTGCTTGAAATCATCGTCGCTGAGGGTGGCAAGGCTGCGGTGGCTCAGGTTGTGCTCACTGTCAGTAACTGCCCCGATGATGACGAGTGGTTTATATATTTCGACAATGGAAGGCGTGACGTGCTGCCGGGCACTGCCAAAGCCAAAAATGGCCAGGCCAACCAGCAAAAGTATGGGGAGAATGATACGCTTAAGGGTCACGTCTTATTAAACCGCATTGGAGCGGGTATACCCCTACGCCCTTTAATGGCTAAAGGTTGCTGCGGCCAGCCATCAGGGCTTCGCCGATGAGCAAGTCTTCAGGGGTGGTCACTTTGATATTTGCGCGATTGCCCTCACACAAATGCACATACTGCCCGTTGCGTTCCACCACCGAGGCATCGTCGGTAAATGTGGTTTCAAAATCGACATTGTAAGCCGACTCAAGAATGCTGCGTTGAAAACACTGGGGCGTTTGGATGGCGACCAGCTCATTTCGCGGAAGCGTAAAGCTCAGCGCGCCCTGCTGCCGGCGAATGGTATCAGTGACGGGTACCACGGGAACGGCTGCGCCATACTCCTCCGCTGCTGCAAATGACCGGGCAATGGTGGCTTGCTCCACCAGGGGGCGCACGCTGTCGTGCACAGCAACCAGCTCAACATCATTGTTTAACGCTGCTAAGCCATTGCGCACGGAGTGAAAGCGCTCGGCGCCGCCATCTACAAGGGTATGGGGGAGTGTGAACTGGTATTTTTGCGCAAGCTGATTCCACTCTTCCCGCAAGGCGGGATACAGCACGAGTATGAATTGCGCACTGGGATCGAAGGCGTGAAAAGCTTCAAAGGCGTGCAGAATGATGGGCTTACCTGCGAGCAATAAAAATTGCTTGGCGGTCGCGCTGCCCATGCGTGTGCCGGTACCACCGGCCACCATAATTACTGCGCGCCCCGACATTCAGTTCTGATTAAATGATCAGCATTGCGTCGCCGTAGGCATAGAAACGGTACTTCTCCTTGATGGCCACTTTGTATGCATTCATCACATGCTCATAACCTCCAAAGGCGGCTACCTGCATGAGCAGGGTAGACTCCGGCTCGTGGAAGTTGGTCACCATGGCGTCGGCAATGTGAAAATCGTAAGGAGGGAAAATGAACTTATTGGTCCATCCGTCAAAAGGCTTGAGGCGCGAATCGGTCGAAACAGATGTTTCTAATGCACGCATAGAGGTGGTACCTACGACGCAAATTTTCTTCTTCATGTCTTTCGAGCGGTTCACAATCTCTGTGGCCTTCTCGTCGATCATCATTTGCTCGCTGTCCATCTTGTGCTTGGTGAGGTCTTCCACCTCAACCGGACGGAAGGTACCCAGACCCACATGAAGCGTTACTTCAGCGAAGTGCATTCCCTTCAACTCCATGCGCTTGAGCAGCTCACGGCTAAAGTGCAGGCCGGCCGTTGGCACAGCTACTGCTCCTTCATGCTTTGCAAATATGGTTTGGAAACGCTCGTCGTCAATTTTCTCTGCCCTGCGGTCGAGGTACTTTGGTATTGGCGTTTCGCCGAGGGAAGTAATGTTTTTCTTGAACTCCTCGTGGGTGCCGTCATATAGAAAGCGCAAAGTACGTCCGCGCGAAGTGGTATTGTCGATCACTTCAGCTACGAGCTCATCGTTTTCGCCAAAGTATAGCTTATTGCCAATGCGGATCTTACGCGCCGGGTCTACAAGTACGTCCCACAACAAAGTTTCGGGATTCAGCTCGCGCAAGAGGAAAACTTCGATGGTCGCACCGGTTTTCTCTTTGTTGCCGTAGAGGCGCGCAGGGAATACCCTTGTGTTGTTCATCACGAAGGTGTCGTCTTCTGAAAAATAATCCAAAATATCTTTAAACACCTTGTGCTCTATCTTGCCATCCTTGCGGTGCAGCACCATAAGGCGGCTCTCGTCACGGTTGTTGGCTGGATATTTTGCGATCAAATCGCTGGGAAGATTGAACTTGAACTTTGAAAGTTTCATCGGCTTACCGTTTTGTCGCTCGACAGAAAAAAGCGGGTGCAAAAGTAGTGAAAAAAATCCGATTTTGGTTTTGAATTTCCAACATGCGAAATCATTTGTTCAAGTGGGGTTTTCAAGGCAGACGGTCTGCCTCCCCCCCCTGGTCTATTCAGGCAATGGCTTAAGCCAAAATGAAGGTTTACAAGACCTTATTGAGTACCGCTGAGTACCACCACAAACTCGCCTTTGCAGCCATGGGCTTCAAAATGATGGGCGAGTTCCTTGACAGTTCCGCGGCGGGTTTCTTCGTGCAGTTTACTGATTTCTCTGGAAACAGAGGCCTGCCGCTCCGGTCCGAAATGCTCCGCAAATTGCATTAAAGTCTTGACCAATCGGTGCGGAGATTCGTAAAAAACCATGGTACGCTCCTCGCCAACCAGTGATTGCAGGCGCTTGAGCCTGCCCTTCTTGTGGGGCAGGAAGCCTTCGAAGCAGAAGCGGTCCAGCGGCAGCCCTGAGTTGACGAGGGCGGGTACAAAGGCCGTGGCTCCGGGTAGCGTTTCCACATCGATGCCCGCCTGCACACAGGCCCGCACGAGCAAAAACCCGGGGTCGGAAATGCCTGGCGTACCTGCATCAGTAAGCAGCACCACCTGCTTTTCATTGCGCAGCATGTCGAGGGCCTTTTCCAGCATGCGGTGCTCATTGTGCGCGTGGAAGGGCATGAAGCTCACGTTGATGTCATAGTGCTTGAGCAGGCGGCCGGAGGTTCGGGTGTCTTCAGCCAGCACCACATCGGCCGACTTGAGCACTTCGAGTGCGCGGTAGGTGATGTCGCCGAGGTTGCCAATGGGGGTGGGAACGAGGATCAGCTTGGGCATGTTGATATTAGAAAGTTTGGATAAAGGTACGCAGCAATGTGAAGAGGCCTTCGTAATTGGCCCAGTCCAGGGCTTCGGGCGTATCCATCACGTCGTGGTAAGCCTTTACATTGCCTTCGGTGTAGATGAAAATAGCAGGTACTCCGGCTTCTGCAAACCAGTAGTGGTCGCTGTTGGCTGCCTTGCCACGCAGCTTGATTTTGGGCACATAAGCTTCTGCCTTATTGATGGCGCCCATGCGTCCCACCTCCTCCTCGTACAGCCTTCCATTCACTATGGTGATGCCCTCTGCCGCCGATCCCATCAGGTCAAGGTTGATGAGGAAGCGCATTGTCTCCAGCGGCACCAAAGGGTTGTCCACAAAATATTTTGAGCCCAGCAGGCCCGCTTCTTCCGCCGCAAAGGCGATAAAATACATGTCCATCGGAGGTTCATGCTCCACGAAGTAGCTTGCCAGATCGAGCATGGTGGCAGTGCCACTGGCATTGTCGCTCGCACCGGAAAAAAGCGCCCTGCCCAGGCGGCCCAGGTGGTCGTAGTGCGCAGTGATTACCAGGCAGGAGTCGCTCCGCGCGCCGGCAATTTTTCCCACCACGTTCAAGGCGGTATAGTCGATCTGCTCGGGTGTCACCTTTAGTTTTAATTTCTTCACCCTTTCCGGAAATGAAGCTGCGTCAACCTCGATCAGCGCATGCTTGTACCGTCTTTGTCCCACGCCCCAAGTCAGCTTTTTTGGGTTGATGAGAAGGACTGGCCCCCTTGCAAGCGCTACCTGCTTGAATTCATGCAATGCGCTTGCTTCATCAGGACTCTCGATACCCTGCAGGTAAACAGCCGGGATCCGCCCTTTCCTTAGCGTCGGCATTCCATTGCCCTGGAAATGGGTGGAGTCAAAATACTGCAAAGTGAAAGTCCCTTCCGAAACCCCGCTCCAGGCATCGGTTATGTAATCATGGCCTTCGCGCAATGCACGCTTGTTGAAGCTGAGCCCGGTAGGCTGTGGGTAGGCATTTACGGAAAGTACAAAAGGCTGAAAGTAGCCCGTGTCGATGGGCGCAATTCCAATTTCGCGAAAGCGCCCGGCGAGGTAATGCGCAGCTTTGTTGCTGCCGTCATGCACATAACCGCGGCCGTGGAGGGCCGAGTCGGTCAGTGCCAGCACATCCTGCTTTACACGCACGAGATTTTGCGCCTGCAAAGGCAGCAGCGGAATGGCAAGGGCGCATAGGACGATTCTCCACACAAGCTTATAAGTAACGGCGCTCTACCAGTTCGATAAACTGCTTCACGGTAGGATTTTTCATCTCCCAGTCATACCGGTTCTTGAGCGTATTCTCCACATATTCATCGGCTTCGAGATAGGAGGTAAATTTGTTGAGCTTTTCGATGGCTGCATTGTACGCTTCAGCATCGCTGGAGAATAAGGCTGTAGTAAACTGGAAGCGCAAATTGATGCCTATGGCCGTCTTCAAGTCGGAAATCGGGCTCTTTTTGAGTTTATGCGACAGCGTTTTGGCACCGGCATCTTTGAACTGGTCGTTGATGCTGCTCTCCATGCGCTTTATTTCTTCAATGCTGTCGATCAGCGATATTTGGTTTGGGGCCACTTGTGGCGCTCCAAACCGGAATGCGGGGCGCTCCGCAGCGTTCTCCTCCACTGGCTCTTCTTCCGGCTCATCAGGCGGGGAGTCATTCACTTCCTCCTCTGCGCTGTTTTGTTCCACAGGCATCTCCTCCATGGGTGCCTTGTGAACTTCAGGTTCGTTCACTTCGTTCCGCGCCATTTCTTCACTGGTTTCCGCTTCCGCAAATGGCGCCCCTTCGGCTGCAAAAGCCTGAAAGTTGAGCACCACCATCCGCTCATAGAGTTGCTGTGCATGTCCGAGCATTTCGGTGATTTCTTCTGGCTTCAGCCTGCCTTTTTCCAGCTTTTGGGCCATTTCATTCAGTGATGCGGCAAGTGTGGTAATGTTCATGTAGGGAGTTTTCGTATCCATGGCAAAAACGGCGATTCAGGTGTAGCCTTGTTTGTGTGGCGTTATATTTGGTTAATTTAGCGGCTTTACAAAGCTAATTGATATCTGCAATAAGGCCTCAAGCTTTGGCAGCAATGTATCCACAGTATGTTCTTAGAAGATACCCGAAAAACACGTCGTCGCGGTGAAGGCTCCATTGAGGTAATCTGTGGCTCCATGTTTTCCGGCAAGACCGAAGAACTGCTCCGCCGCCTCAAGCGCGCGAAAATAGCAAAGCAGAAAATTGAAATTTTCAAGCCCGAG
The DNA here is from genome assembly GCA_036796255.1 of Cryomorphaceae bacterium. Classification (GTDB taxonomy): domain Bacteria; phylum Bacteroidota; class Bacteroidia; order Flavobacteriales_D; family Cryomorphaceae; genus T3Sed10-241. The sequence continues at coordinate 14,533 of DAIRDH010000054.1, read as the reverse complement.
ATCGACAAGCGCTACGATGAGGAAGAAGTGGTAAGCCACGACAAAAATGCCCTTCGCAGCACCCCGGTGCCGGCATCGGAGCACATCCTGCTCATGGTAGGCGCCGATGTTGATGTAGTGGGCATTGACGAAGCCCAATTTTTTGACAGCAACCTGCCCAGCGTGTGCACCGAGCTGGCCAATCAGGGCATGCGGGTGATCATCGCCGGCCTCGACATGGATTTTCAAGGCCGCCCCTTCGGCCCTATGCCCTACCTCATGGCCATTGCCGAATACGTGACCAAGGTGCACGCCATCTGCGTGCGCACCGGCAAGCTCGCCAACTATTCACACCGCATTGCCGGCGGCGATGCCACGGTGGAGCTCGGTGAGCTCGACCGCTACGAGCCCTTGAGCCGGGAGGCATTTATCAAAGCCCTCGAAGAGGAAAGACTCAAAAAAGCCAGCCAAAAATCCTGATGGAAACAGCGCCATACACGGTCGCAACTTTTGCCGAAATGCTCAGTGGCAAATGGCTTGTTCAGGGCCATAAGGATGAGTATATCGCGCACTTGCTCACCGACAGCAGGTTGTTTCAACCCCGGCAGGGCAGCGTATTCTTTGCCATCAGGAGCCGCCGCAACGACGGACACAAGTATGTACAGGATTTGCTGAAGCGCGGCATGAAGAATTTTGTGCTCAGCGATGCTGGGCTCGCGCAATCGCTCAGGGATGTCAATGTGATTTTGGTAGACGATGCCGTGGCGGCCCTTCAAAGAATGGCGGCCATTCACCGCAGCCGATTCGATATACCCGTAATCGGTATCACCGGCAGCAATGGCAAAACGGTGGTGAAAGAATGGCTCTTTCAGCTGCTACAACGTAAGCAGAACGCAATACGCAGCCCCCGCAGTTACAACTCGCAAGTAGGCGTGCCCATGAGCGCATGGCTCATACGGCCTCAGCACGAGGTCGCCATCCTGGAAGCCGGCATCTCAAAACCCGGTGAAATGGAGCGCCTTGAGAAAATCATCAAGCCCGTCACAGGAATATTCACCAACATTGGCGAGGCACATCAGGAAAACTTCGAAAGCCTTGCCCAAAAAATTGAAGAGAAGATCAAACTCTTCCAGAACGCGGAGCGCATCATTTACTGCCGCGATCAGCCTGAAGTGCATGCACACCTGCAAGCGCCACATCACCTTAAGCAAGCTGAACTATATTCCTGGAGCAAGCACGCAGCAGCCGACCTGAAAATTAAAGTGGAGCAAGGCGAAACAGGTACTTACTTTAAGGGCATATTTCGGGAGCGCGAAAGGCAGATTTTTATTCCTTTCAAAGACAGCGCCTCCATTGAAAACAGCTGCCATTGCTGGCTTTACCTGCTGCTCGAAGGCTTCAGCGATGAATACATCGCCGAGGGCATGGCCGCACTCAGCCCCATTGCCATGCGGCTGGAGCAACTCGATGGCGTGCGCGGCTCCACCTTGATCAACGATGTGTACAACAGCGATTTCAGTTCGCTGGAAATTGCACTGGATCAATTGATGCTGCAGCGCAAAAACAAGCATTACACAGCCATCATCAGCGACATCATGCAGAGCGGGGAGCCACCGGAGCTGCTTTACGCAAAAATGGCTGAGCTCATCCGAAGCAAAAGTTTGGATACCCTGATAGGTATCGGTCCGAAGATGGTTGAGTTTCAGGAAAAATTTGCAGGCCTTAACGGTCAATTTTACGAAAGTACAGAGGCTTTCCTCGATGATTTCAAGCACAGCGACTTCGGTGATCAAAACATTTTGGTGAAGGGAGCGCGCAGTTTTGCCTTTGAGCGCATTACGGATATCCTTTCGGAAAAAACCCACGAAACCATACTCGAAATTGACCTCGAGCGGCTGCGCGACAACTTGAATTACGTAAGGTCGCTTTTGAATCCCGATACCGGAATTATGGTCATGGTGAAGGCTTTTGCTTATGGCAGTGGGGCTTACGAAATCGCGCGAACCCTTGAATTTCACGGTGTGGCTTACCTCGCAGTGGCTTATGCCGATGAGGGAATCACGCTTCGGGAAGCTGGCATTCAATTGCCCATCCTGGTGCTCAACCCCGAGCTGAGCAGTTACGACGCCATGATACGCTACCGGCTCGAGCCACAGATTTACAGCTTCCTCACCCTCGAGCGTTTTACAAAAGCCTTGTTTGCCCGGCAGAGCGACTGGCCATACCCTGTGCACATCAAGCTCAACACCGGCATGAACAGGTTGGGCTTTGACCCGCATGAACTGGATGAATTGGGCAAGCGCCTTTCCGGAAATGACGCCATTGAGGTGATCAGCGTTTTCAGCCACATGGCTGCCAGCGAATCAGCCGATTTTGATGCCCTCAGCAGGCACCAAATTGAGCAATTTGACGCGGGCGTTGAAAAGCTGAGAATCCAAATCTCTGCACCCTTCCGCACGCATTTGCTCAATTCGCAGGGCATCTTTCGCTTTCCCGATCAGCAAAGGGATTATGTGAGGCTTGGGCTGGCACTTTACGGCATTTCCGGCAACGCCGAATTCCGCAAACACCTCAAGCCCGTGAGCAAGCTCATCACCACAGTATCGCAGGTGAGAACGGTGGCTGCCGGGCAGGGCATTGGCTACAGCCCGAAGAAGATGTTGAGCAAAGAAACCCAGGTAGCCGTAATTCCTGTGGGCTACGCCGACGGCTTGCCACGGGCCCTTGGCAATGGTATAGGCCATGTACTCATTCGCGGAAAGCGCTGCCCCTTTCTCGGCAACATCTGCATGGATATGGCCATGGTCGACGTGAGTGGAACCGGCTGCACGGCCGGCGATGCGGTGGAAGTATTTGGCGACCATATGGACTTGTACGAAATGGCCGCCAACCTAAAAACCATCCCTTATGAGGTGCTTACCAGCATATCACAACGTGTAAAAAGGGTGTATTTGCACCAATAGGAATGCAATTTTGAACAATTTAGGTACACAAAACTGAGGGCCTAAGTGTTAATTTTGCGTGTCGTCGTATCAAGCAAAGATTAAATCCACCACAATGAGATCATTATTATACTTCTTTTCTTTCCTCTTTTTGCTCTGCTCACCTGCAATCTCCAATGCGCAAATGAACCATGTGCCGGGTGAAATGATTGTACAATTTAAAGGTGCTGATGCAAAAGGTACGGTAGCGCAATTTCAATCCATTTCCGGAAAGGAAACCGGTATGGTGCTCGGAAAGCTCCTCTCAGCACACATGAACATATACGAGGTATACTTCACTGCTGGTATTGCGGAAGAGCGCCAAATCCTTGAGCAGGTGAGAAGACATGACGATGTGCTCAATGCCCAGTTCAACCACTATGTTTCCAAAAGAGATACGATCATTCCCAATGACACCTTGTTTACCTCCCAATGGCATCACCTGAACACGGGCCAGACCAATGGCAATCCCGGGTCTGACATCGGGTCTACTGCCGCCTGGGACATTACCACGGGTGGGCTCACCGCAGCTGGCGACACTATTGTGGTGTGCGTGATTGAAGGCGGCAACCTGAACCATCCTGACCTGCAAGGCAATGCATGGGTCAACCACAATGAAATTCCCGGCAACGGTATTGATGATGACGACAATGGTTTTGTAGATGATTACCTCGGCTGGAATGTGGCAAGCGAAAATGATCAAGGAGTGCTCTTTGGTGGGCATGGCACCCAAGTAATGGGGATGATAGGTGCCAAAGGCAATAATGAGGTGGGCGTGTCAGGTATTAACTGGGATGTCAAAATCATGTCGGTCGCTGGTGAAAATATATTCGACGAAGCTTCTGTTGTAGCTGCTTACAACTATGCGCTGGTAATGCGCACGCTCTACAACAATTCCAATGGTAGCAGAGGCGCCTTCGTAGTCGCCACCAATGCCTCATGGGGAATTGATGGTGGAAATATGGACGATGTTCCCATTTGGAATGCCTTCTACGACACGCTGGGCGTGCACGGAATTCTCAATTGTGGAGCCACTGCCAATAACAATGTGAATGTAGACCTAGTAGGCGACATACCTACTGCATCATCCAGTGACTACATGATTAGTGTGACTGCCACCAACCATAACGACATCCGCACTTTTTCGGCTTACGGCCTCAATACCATTGATCTGGCTGCTCCCGGAGGAAATGTCTTCACTACGAGCGGTGGACAGGGCTATGGCACAACATCCGGAACCTCTTTTGCCTCACCGCTTACTGCAGGAGTGATTGCATTGCTTTACTCAGTGCCCTGCAATACGTTTATTGAACTGGTGAAAGAAAATCCCCAGCTGGGTGCCGATTATGTGCGCTTTGCGCTGCTGGAAGGGGTGGACCCCGTGCAAAGCTTGCAAGGATTTATTCAAACAGGGGGCCGCGTAAATGCATACAACAGTCTCAATGTGCTGCTCAACAATTGCTCTGAAGATTTGTGCCTTCCTCCATTTTCTTTTGACTACACCCTGGCAGATGACACGGTGTATACTTTCCATTGGAATCAGCCTGGGGGTGCAAGTGCGAGTGTGAGGTTCAGGCCTGTGGGCAGTGAAGAATGGGTAGTTGTGGATAGCCTCACTTCCGGAAACTTTACGGTCGACAGCTTATCTGTATGCACAAACTATGAGTTTCAAATAGCTTCCTCTTGCAGCGGTACGGATGGACAGCTCGTATTTGGCAGCACCCGACTGCTCGAGAGCCTTGGGTGCTGCGTAGCTCCCGACGAACTCAACCTGACTGACATCAGTGACCAAGGCGTAGTTCTGTCTTGGGAAAACGGATTTCTGATTGAGGATTATGAGGTGTACTACCGTGTGCAAGGAGATTCAGATTGGATATTCTCACTGGCTTCGGTAGATGCTTTGGCGAATGTCCAAGACCTTGAGCCTTGTACTTTCTACGAGCTTTTGCTCAAGCCGGCTTGTGTCGAAGGTTTTGACGAGGCCATAACGGCCAGCATTCGCACCAAAGGCTGCGGCAGCTGCATAGACAATGTATTTTGTGAGAGCCGGGGCCAGTTCACATTTTTGGAATTTATAGACAAGGTGTATGTCGATGAGCTTATTTTTGAAACTGGCGACAATGCAGGTTACGCCATGTTTGAGGAAACCGGAATCGAATTTGGAATAGGTGCCCAACACGAAATTGCGCTCGAGCCTGGCTTCAGCGTGTTCCCGCGCAACCAGTTTTTCCGGGTTTGGATAGACTTTAATCAGGATGGGGACTTCAGCAATGATGAGATCGTGATGCAATCGACCCAAGGTTCGAGTTCAACCTTGGTTGATGTGATCGAAATACCCGAGAGTGCATTGACCGGCCTTACAAGAATGCGTATCGCAATGAAAAGCGTCGCCAATGCAGCACTTGCGGTAGAAGCTTGTGAACAGTTTTTTGCTGGAGAGACTGAAGATTATTGCGTTTCTATCATCTCCACCCTTTCCGCCAGTGAAGGCGCCGCCGAAAATGAATTTGCGCTCTTCCCCAATCCCGGAAATGGTGAACTGTATTATCGCCATGCTTTCGCACCCGAGAAAATGCAGACAGCGGTAATGACCATTCATGACATTACAGGAAAAGTCGTTGTGCAAAAACAACTCAACAGCCAGGATGGAATGCTTGATATGCGCCACCTCCAAAACGGTATCTATCTCTACAGCATAGGCAACGCACTCACCGGCGAGATGCTACACACGGGCAAATTTGTAATTGCGAAGTAAGATTCGTTTTCACAAAAGCTGATGGACCATGTTTCTTCAGCGAATCTCTGGATTACCGGCCTGTATTTTCGAAGACTTCGATGTGGCATCGCGTGAAAACAATCCATAGAAAAAGGCGAAGTAAGTGACACCTGCCTGCGTCTCGAGGGTATCTTCGGTAAGGCAGGATATGAAGGCAATTAACAGGAAGGCGATATGAAGGTAGGTTACCCTGGACTGGGTAAACGGAATAATAAACATACCCACAAACCACAGGATGCCCACTACACCAAATGATACCCAGAAAGTAAGGTATTGATTGTGCGCACGCAGTCGGTATTGAGGTTGAAGGTTTACGTCGATTTCGTCATAAATATGCTGGAAAGCCAATTTCACATCGCCGGTACCGGTGCCCAGCCAAAAATTTCTCCTAATGAGCTCAACAGCGGCCTGCCAAAAAACCAGCCGTTGAAACAGGGAGGAACCTCCAGCAATATTTGTGGTTACAAACTGATGATAGCCAAACAATGTGGTGTGAAACCGCAAGGCAAGGCCGCGCTTTTCGGTGTACACCACACTGGGATAACCCAATTCAATATTGTTCACATCCTGCTCTGAAAGCGCGGCAACGCCTGCGGCGTCTTTGGTAAGTCCTTTAGAGCTCAGGTAGCGTATCAATGCGCCCCTCTGCATCACCCGGTCATCGCCCCGCAATGTGGAATCGCTGCGCTGCTCCCAGGCATACAGCATCTCTTCCTCGGCCAGGTTGATAAATGTGTAGTGCCCATTCTCCACCTGACCCAGCTCCCTGAAGTGCGTGTAGGGATTGCCCAAGGCCGTGTGGCTGGCAAGCTTTGACAGGTCTTCCTCAGATGCGAAGTACCGGGAGTAATAGTTCTTAACCAAAGTGCTTCCTAAAAGTCCGGCAATAAGCAATACCAATGAAGTCGCCAAAAGACCTTTGGCACCAAAGCGCCGATACGTGAAATGGAGCGCTGTAAAGAGCAATAAAAAGAACAGCACCGCGATGCCGCTTGCCGACTGGATAAGGTCAAAAAAGATCACAACATTTACGACTGTAGCAACAGCAGCAATTTTCAATTTCGAGTCAAACTCTGACCAGAAGTGGACAATGGCGGCAATGACCAACACCATAAGCAGACTAAGCCGAATATGGCTCACACCTACCACGATGTTGCGAAAATCGTGAAAGCCATCACCAAGTGCGCCGTAGTTAAAATAAGCCCTGATGCTCGCCACCCAAATGCCCACTGCCGCTGCAAAACAAACGTATTTGATCTGCTTTCGCGAAATGTCAATGCTCCCCAGCACCAAGGCAAAAATGAGCAGTGGCAACTTGATGCGCAAATCCTTTAGCGCGTAGTCGTAGTCTTCCGTATTGAAAATCCAGACCACATGGATTAAATACAAACCGGCCATGGCCAGGGCTGTTTTATTGGCCGCGAAGCGGCGCCAGCCTGCTGACAGCCCGGGATGAACAAACCACTGCACAAAAAGTAGAATGGTGCCGATGCTCATCAACACGTTCAAATTGGCAAGCCCGTATGCGGTGAAGCACAAGAGCAAGGTATAAGAGCGGTTGTGAAAATCGGTTTTTGGATTCAAACTCCTGGGGCCTGGTTGATGGTGCTAAACCGGTGAGAGTATACGCTTGTAACTGCTGCCATCCAGGAGCACTTTTTTGGCTTCGAGTATGGCCTCATCTGATGCAAGTGAAGCCTCTACCCTGCCTCTTTGGAAATAGTACCGGGAGATGATTTCATTCTCAAGGATAAGCTGAATGTCATCCCTGAAAAGCTGAAGGTCTTTGTTTTTCTTTTGCATCAGCCTATCTTCCAGAATCTTAAATTCGGCTTCGGCCAGCATAAAGTACTTCTCTTTTTTGGCTGTTTCAATCAGCGACTTCAAATCGTCTTCAGTATCGGTGGTGTAGTGGTAATCCTTGCCATCGAGAAATGTCACAAAATTGGCATACTCTTCGTCGGTAAGCCTGAAGGTTTTTGCCGGTTCAATGCTATCACGTGCGGCAGCGTATTCTGTGGCAAAGAAAAAGAAGAGGTTCTCATAGAGTAAACTTGCCAGCACCTGGGGAAAGTCTCTTTCATCAATGGTGATGTCTGGCTCAATGCCCCGTCCATCAATTACTTCACGGCCATTCCTGGTCGTAAAGGCTTTGAGCAATGAATCAGGCACTTCCTCTACATTGCCATCAAGGCCACGGTGGCTGTAATCCAATTTCTGAATGCACCTGCCACTGGGGATGTAGTACTTGGCCACTGTCAGTTTCAAGCGGCTGTTGTATTGCAAGCTTCGTGTTTCCTGAACAAGGCCTTTACCAAAAGTGCGGTTGCCGATCACCACGCCCCTGTCGAGGTCCTGAATGGTGCCGGCCACGATCTCAGAGGCTGAGGCACTGCCCTGATCCACGAGGATCACCAGCGGAATGTCGAGATCTACCGGCTCATTTACCGTAAGGTGGGCGCGCTCCCATTCGGAAATACGGCCCTTGGTTTTCACCACTTCCTGGCCTTTTGGAACGAATATATTCACAATGTTCACCGCCTCCATCAGCAGGCCTCCACCATTGCCGCGCAGGTCGAAGACCAGCTTTTGCATGCCATGCTGTTCCTTGAGCTCCTGAAAAGCTGCCTTCACTTCGCGACTCGCTGAGCGCGTGAAGCTCGTAAGCCTGATGTAGCCCACTTCATCGTCGAGCATGCCGAAATAGGGCACATCGGGTATTTTGATCTCCCTGCGCACAATGGGCACTTCGATTACTTCACCAAATCGCTCTACAGTCACAGTAAGTTCCGTACCCGATTGACCTTTGAGCAGGGTGGAGATCTCTTCCTGGTTCTTGTCGGCCACGTCTTTACCGTCAATCTTGAGTATGCGGTCGCCTGCTTTTAAACCCGACTCATGCGCTGGAAAACCTTCGTAGGGCTCGGAGATGTAAATTCCCCCTTCGGCCGGGCGTATCAGGCTGCCTATGCCGCCGTATTGACCCGTGGTCATAAAGCGAAAGTCTTCTATATCGCTCTCTGTGATGTAGTTGGTGTAGGGATCGAGCGACTCCAGCATCGCATCAATTCCGGTTTTCATCAGGTCGCCGGGCTGGGTTTCATCCACGTAAAACATGTTGAGCTCGCGGTAAAGCGTCGCGAATATTTCGAGATTCTTACTGATTTCAAAGAAATTGTCCGTTGCCTTTACGGCAAATATGCTCACTGCCCCACTCACTGCAAGCGCAGCGATCATCAAGCCCCTTTTGATTTTTGATTTCATCCTCTATGTTGAATTTGACAGGCTAAATTTACAATCTTCGCGCCAAATGCTGTGTATATTGAACACTTGGAAGCACTGGGTGCAAATAAATGTAATTCAGACTTCTGTATTTTGCGGTTTGATTTTATCTGCAAGCCTGCTGGCCACTTCTGACAGGGCCAGAAAGGCAGGCAGCGACTTGCCGGTATAAATAACTGCAATCAAGCGCTTTTTATTGGGTGCCGTTGGCAATTTTTGCCATTTTGGCTTATTGCAGCGGTACAGCTCGCGCAGCATGCGCTTCACGCGGTTGCGTTGCACGGCCCTTTTCAGGTTGCGCTTGGGCACAGAGAAGAGTATTTGGAATGGAGGCTCATCATCAATGCGCTCCCTGTCGAGGTACTTCACAGCCAGAAATTGCTCCCTCGCCGATTTGCCCTGGGCAAAAAGCGCATCAATATCGCGCTTGGCGGTGAGGCGCTCTGATTTGGGAAAATGCATGGTATCCATTCCTCAACAATTTAAACACCTCAGCGTCGTATGGTTTAAGTATGAAAAGCAGCCGCGGCTTGCATCAAATATCTAAGCATTGGAGCCGCCAAATCAAGACCTACTTCGCCTTCTTGATATAGCTCTCAATGGCCATCGACATGGAAGGTAAGCCCGGTGCAGGTGCATGCACATCAAGCCGCAATCCGGCTTCTTTCACGGCATCGGCGGTGGTGCTGCCAAAGGCTGCTATTCTTGTATTGTTCTGCTTGAAGTCAGGGAAATTCTTGTAAAGCGATTCAATTCCCGACGGACTGAAAAACACCAACATATCGTAATTCACATCGGCGAGGTCGCTCAAATCGCTGCACACCGTTCTGTAAAATACGGCTTTGGAAAACTTGATGTTGAATTTTTCCAGCAAGTCTGTGATGCTTTGCTTGTGAATATCTGAAACCGGGAGCAGAAATCGCTCATTCTTGTGCTTCTTGATCACTTCCATCAAGTCTTCAAAACTCTGCTTTCCATGGAAAATCTTACGCTTCCGGAACACCACATATTTTTGCAGATAATAGGCCGTACTTTCCGAAAGGCAAAAATACTTCATGGATTCCGGCACCGCCACGCGCATCTCTTCGCACATTCTAAAGTAGTGGTCCACCGCATTTCGGCTGGTCAGTATCACGCCGGTGTGCTCAAGGATATTGATTCGCTCCTGGCGAAACTCCTTGGCAGGCACTCCCTCTACGTGAATGAATGGCCTGAAATCGATCTTGATCTTGTACTTTTCTGAAAGGTCGAAATAGGGTGATTTTTCGGAGCTGGGCTCGGGTTGAGAAATCAAAATTGACCTAATTTTTTCCGCCATGGACACGCCTCTGTTCTGGTTTTATATCATCTCGCGCTGTAGCGCTTTAATTATTACCAAAAAAGGCAATAATTCGAGGGTGCAAAGGTACAAAATAATGTAGATGCGTGATACCGGGTAAGCTGCAGCGATAAGTAAGCCTTGAAAAGTCCTAAACATCAGAGACATAAAGATAAGCGCCGCGAGGGCAAGAAATATCGGGTGCAAGCCTGCTACATTTAAAAAGGTCAATGCCAAGGCAATGGGAAGACCGACCAGGCCAATGACTTTGTTGACCAAAAACACCTCAAACAGGTATTCACGCATCAGGCCATGATCGGCAAAAAGCCAGCGCAGAAAACGCACCAATATCAACTTGCCGAAATAGAGCAGCGCGACGAACATCACAAAAATCAAATAGGTGCTCAGGCCCAATCCCATGGGCAGCAGCCAGCCGTAAAACTTGAAAGCCAAATATCCCAGCAAACTGCTCAGCAAGACGAAATTCAGGAAGAGCAGCACCGAGGCCCGATGTGAAAACACCAATTCCTCGCGCATCACCTGCCGCAATATTTGCAGGCGCAGCAGGCTGCTGAACAGGCGCTGCAACCTGCGCTTGTATGCGATGCGCACGTATGCAATGTTGAGCAAGGTGATAAAAAACACCAACAGCATCCAATCCTCATAAAGGTTGGGCGATAACCGAAGCTCCGGTGCGATGTCGATTTGGAGGATGTAGAGGCAGGTTGACATATCCGCACAAAACTCGCAAAAATGCCTGAACTCTGACGCCTTAGATTCGTTAACTTTGCAGCTGAAAATTATACCACATGCGAACAGATCAATATCAAGGGCACGACTACTACCTTATGGACGAATTGCTCAGCGATGAGCACAAGCTTGTACGCGACTCAGCGCGGGCTTGGGTGAAGAAAGAAATGTCGCCCATCATTGAAGAATATTACGAAAAGGCCACTTTTCCAAAGCACGTGATTCCAGGCATGGCCGAAATTGGCGCTTTTGGACCTTACATACCCGAAGAGTACGGCGGGGCCGGCCTCGACCAAATATCATACGGCATCATCATGCAGGAGCTCGAGCGCTGCGACAGCGGATTGCGCTCCACCTCATCGGTGCAAAGTTCGCTCGTAATGTTTCCCATCTGGAAATACGGCAGCGAGGAGCAACGCAAGAAATTCCTTCCCAAACTCGCCGCCGGCGAAATGATAGGCTGCTTTGGCCTTACCGAGCCCGACCATGGCTCCAACCCCAGCGGGATGATCACCAATTTCAAAGACGCAGGCGACCACTATGTGCTCAACGGCGCAAAAATGTGGATCAGCAATTCGCCTTTTGCCGACATCGCCGTGGTGTGGGCCAAGAATGAAGAGGGCCGCATACACGGCCTCATCGTGGAGCGCGGCATGGAAGGCTTTACCACCCCCGAGACCCACGGCAAGTGGAGCCTCCGCGCCAGCAACACCGGCGAGTTGGTGTTTGACAATGTGAAAGTGCCCAAGGAAAACTTGCTGCCCGGCCGCTCAGGCCTGGGCGCACCACTGAGCTGCCTCGACAGTGCCCGCTACGGCATTGCCTGGGGAGCCATTGGCGCTGCACTCGACTGCTACGACTCGGCACTGCGCTACGCCAAGGAGCGCCATCAGTTTGGCAAGCCCATCGCGGCTTTCCAGCTACAGCAAAAGAAGCTGGCCGAAATGATCACCGAAATTACCAAAGCCCAGCTCCTCACCTTCCGCCTGGGCCAGCTCAAGAACGAAGGCCGCGCCAGCACCGCCCAGATTTCCATGGCCAAGCGCAACAATGTGGACATGGCCCTCAAAGTAGCCCGCGAAGCCCGACAAATTCACGGCGGCATGGGCATCACCAACGAGTACCCCATTATGCGCCACATGATGAACCTCGAATCGGTGGTGACCTATGAAGGAACCCATGACATTCACCTCTTGATTACAGGATTGGATATTACGGGGGAGAGTGCGTTTAAGTGAAAAGCAAATCCCCGAAGTCAGGCTCCGGGGATTTTTATCAGATAGAAACTTGATTTAAGTCTGTTTTATCGTTTGATCATTTTTTTGGTCAGCAAAGTTCCGTTAGAAAATAGACTGTAATAGTACATTCCCGGACTGTAGCGCGCACCGTCCCAGGTTACGCTGTGTTTCCCTTCACCGAGATATCCATCGACCAATTTATCCAATTTTCGTCCCTGGCTATCTGAAATTTCGAGAACCACTTGTGCGCCCTCAGGAATTGTAAAATCAATTCTGGTTTGATCGCTGAATGGATTTGGTGCATTTTGGCCAAGGTGCATTGACCCACCTTGATCTGTTGGAGCTTGCTGAACTGGCTTTTGCTGACAGCAATTGTCCATATTGGACTTGGCCTGATCGACTTCACCAGTCAAATCTTGCACAGCATTCATCAAAGTCAACATCTGCTCATTCTGAGCCTCAAGTTGTGTTTGCAAGGATTCAATAAGATCTTGTTGTGCAGCTATTTCCGCTTGCTGATCAAGTGTTACACTTTGTTGCTCTTTAAAAGCTGCAATTATGAATGGGATCAAGGCGTCATATTGAATTCCCAGCAAATCTGCAGAAGTACCATCTACGAATCCTGTTGAATCCATCATTTCCGGAACCACTATTGGCTTCACAATTTCAGGAAGAATCTCTTGAACTTCTTGCGCAATCAATCCGAATTGCTTGGTGTCATCGAAAGCGATTGGACGATTGTCAGGTGATTGAAAATAATAAGACTTTGGATTGAGAGCCATTAACAATTCAGTTGCCTCAGTAATATCTTCTACTTCTGTTTTGATACTTTCATCACTAATGAATATTGGCTGGTTGCCTGCAAAAACAATATTCCCACCGGTAAAATATCCTGCGAATCCACCTGGCGTTGTTGCTTCACCGTAAATTGCAATATTATGAGTTACGGCATTTCCATCTGCGATTGCTGCTACCCCTATTGCACTACCTGTTAAATTACCATTAGGATGCGATAAAGCGTTACCCATCACACCCACAGTGTATCGAGAATCACCGCCTTGGCCTAACACACCTATATTTGTAGTTATTGCGCCTGGCCAACCATCTGAATCCGCCTCTCCGAAAACGCCAATTATGCGCTCATTCACTCCATCCAAGAAAACCCTTGAACGAGAATAAATGCCTTTATAGACTCCATCACGATCGAACAAATTCTCAACCTGCAATTTTGATTTTACAACCGAGGGTACTCCTATTCCCACTTTACCACGGTAGCAATCTTCAAGCGGATCCACACCTGTGTACATATCAATTTCTCCCATTGTGACTTGGGATGCTATGTCTTTCCAGCGGCAATCATCATCCCCACCTACATTATCACAGACATTTATCCATTCTGCATCAGCATTTAGCACAAGACAATCAGTATCATCGCCAGTTGGGAAGTCAATCCGGCCCAAAAAGTTGTCTTCTGGATTGGGACCTGGATTTCGTCCCAATACGATGCAGTCCATCCTTTCGTAGTCGGGCAAATCGCGAATGCGGGTAACACCACCAACATCCAGTCGGGTGGGGAAATCTGCATTGTTTATCGGATTCGCTTGTTGACCGGGTAAAAAGCCAATGGCAACAGCCCTTACTTGATTTGAACTATTTGAAGTCCTTACATGTAGATTCCCTAAATTACTTGTTTGAAAATCCGCCTTATTTCCTGCATTGATGTTGGTCGAAAGGCTCTGTGCAATTCGAAATTGGGGATTGGAAGGATGATAAGTATGAAGGGTACGTCTCGGTTGTAGGTTATTGTTAAATCCATTCCCAATACCAGTATGGGCTTCAGCTGTCATCCGTGCCACTTCCAGGCCACCAGCCGCCGTTGCACCAGTGCCCGTTCCATTTCCCGAAGTAAATATGAAAGTAAGATTGTCAGGGCCCGCACCAGGTCCAAAAGGATTGTCAGACCATGCTATAACCATATCTGTAGTCTCAGAAGAGCCTTCGATGCGCCTGGGACCCACATACATCAAGTCACTGTTGTGGGTGAACGTGATGCCATAACGCATCCCTGCCTACCGGCAAGGCAGGCAATCACGGTAGCCAGTTTGCTGTGCAACACCACTAGTTGGGCTATTGTCCCCATTGAGATGCAAAAGGCTAAAAGGACTCGCCACCCCACCCGTAAAGAAAGCCGGGTCCTGGCTCAGCCCCA
>DAIRDH010000053.1:0-22716 GCA_036796255.1 Cryomorphaceae bacterium | reverse complement strand
AATCGCTACTGCAACATATACGTCGTGTAGGGCGCAGCTTTTACCGAAAGAGGACTAATCAGGTAAAAGCAGCGATTTAATCCAAATACAAGGATTATGAGGATGCGGTACAGCACAGTTGCGCCCTCAAAATCGACAGACTCGACGGCATCATCACACGGAATACCAAAGATTTTGCAATGAGTGCCTTGCCGGTATTCGCGCCGTATGAATTACAGGCTCCTGAAAACCCTGCGCCATAATCATGGCAAAACTTTATTCAACTAAAGGCAAAATACTGCCATTTCGGTCTCTTCGGATATAATTGTCCTGACCTTGGGCTTTGCGCACAGCTTTGGCAACTTTAAACTCGAGATGAGAACTTGGCCCATTTCTGTAATCCCAATTCCAGCCTCCTACATAGTAGTATCGCGGGTAATCCCTGTCCCAGCGGCTAACTAAAAATACGGGACTTACGCCTTCCACTGGAAATGTCTCAATGAGATCGAAGTACCTCGTTTCGCAATAAGGGTGCCCTGTATGGTCAGTTTGCCATGTAGGGGTATGAACTACCTTATCTGCAAGCACCAGCCCATAATAATCAGTGTCCACATTGATAGGATCTTTCGATACCACTATCAAGTCCCTTTTGAAATACTGATGCGCATTTTTGAAATAAGAAGGTGCACCAAACACGGTATCAACGTTTATGACGTATAGATATTCAGATTCGTAAATGGTGCTCACTTTTTCAACAAAACGGATTGAACCTGCAACGGCAATGCGGGGTTTTTCAGGCATTCCGGTCTTCCAATCAAGAAATATTTGCTCCACTGGTTCCACGAGCTCACCTTTTAAACCGTAATATTTCATTCCATTGCGTTCCCATGCTGAAGAGCTCAATAAAATATCATTGATGATCGCACGAATTTTCCAGGATTGGGTACTGTGCCAACATCTGACCCAAGACCCATAACCATTGTTTAAAGTGTTGCAAGCGTAATATCTCCGTCTGCAATCACGCCAGCATTCATCAGCCTCCATTTGAAAAAATCCGGAATCCCTTAAAGCGGTTCTTAGAGCATATAGTTGGGACGAATCCAGCCATCCCCGGTAAACTCCATAAACTACGCGATCAGCGAATTCCATCTGGGCCCATGCCTTAAAGGCAATGGCACCATTGCTTTCAATTGACATAGCATACCTATCCATGTGAATGGAAAATGACAAAAAATTGTCGATGGGTTCTTTCTTGTCAAAATGAGCTGTGCTGTATAAAACCAATTTGGGTTTCTCATTTTCCACATCAGGAAGCATTCTTGGTACAGGGGGACACATCCAAAGTGCAACGTCATACACAAATTCCAGAATCAATGAGTCTGTATACACCTGGTAGTTCGCATACACAACGTTTCGGCTCTGCCCATCAACAAGTTCAGTTCTCTTCGTGTGACGAATCGTATGCTCATCAATAATGTATTTATGCCTGGATCCCTCCCACGTCACTCCACTGCTATCAAAAGTCATGACAAGCCCTTCAGCCGTGCACCATGTTTCGCTGAAAAGCAAATCCCTGTTGCTCTGTGCATCGCAGGTCAGATGCACAGAAAACAAGAGAACAAGAAAAAGTGGGCTTTTAAACATGATTTTTCAGCAAAAAATCGATCACTACAACCAAATATAAGCAGATAATCTGCAAGCCACAAGCCATGAATGTGAGGAAGGGTGTTGATATTTTAGGCCGCATACGATGATCATGCCCTCTCTCAAACCATTGTCAACAACGGCTTTCGAATGCGATCACATATACCGATACGGCTCCAGGTAGTTTTTCACATAATCCCCCACTCCATCCTCAAGCGAGGTGAAAGGCGCATCGTAACCAGCCGCCCTCAGCTTGCCCATCTCTGCCTGGGTATAGTACTGGTACTTGTCGCGAATGTCGGCGGGGGTGTCGATGAAGGTGATGTTCGGCTCCTTCTCGAGAGCGGCGAAGCTGGCCTTCGCGAGGTCGAGAAAGGTGCGCGCGCGGCCCGTGCCGAGGTTGAACAGGCCTAAAGTTTTGCGGGTTTCCATGAGCCAAAGGCACACAGCCACTACATCTTTCACGTAGATGAAATCGCGGAGCTGTCCCCCATCGCAGTAGTCGGGGTTGTGGGAGCGGAAAAGTTTTACCTCGCCCTTATCGCGAATCTGGTTGAATGCATGAAAAATTACCGAAGCCATGCGGCCCTTGTGGTACTCATTGGGGCCGTAGACGTTGAAAAACTTCAGCCCTGCCCAGAAGTAGGGCTTGCGCTCCTGGGCTAGTGCCCACTTGTCAAAATCGTTTTTGGAATCGCCGTAAGGATTGAGTGGCTTGAGCTTATCAACCACCTCATGGCTGTCGCTGTAGCCATGCTCACCGAGTCCGTATGTGGCTCCCGAACTGGCGTAGACGAGGGGAATCCCGTATTCGGCGCAGCGGTTCCACACCTCTTTGGTGTAATTCAGGTTGAGCCGGTCAAAAATCTCGCGGTCAAATTCTGTGGTATCCGTCCGCGCACCGATGTGAAAGACGAAGTAGACCATCTTGTGGTTGGCGTCGAGCCATTCGGCAAACTCCGCGCGGTCCACTTTTGCCGAAAAGGCCTTGCCCTCCAGGTTGGGGGCCTTTTCGCTTTTCGCAAAATCATCAACGAGGATAAGGTCTTTGTAGCCGCTGGTATTGAGTGCGCTTACAAGGCAAGAACCAATAAAACCCGCTGCTCCGGTTACTACAATCATGCTTTGTAATTTGCGGGCAAAGTTAACATTTTGCCCTTGAGGCTTAAGGTGGCTGAGCGCACAATAAATCGTATATTTGCAGCCAATTTTTCAGGGAGCATGGCATTGGTTTACATCACACGAAGGGAACATTTTAACGCAGCGCACAAGCTGTGGAATCCCAAATGGAGCGATGAGAAGAATATTGAGGTGTTTGGCAAGTGTGCCAATGTGAACTGGCATGGCCACAATTACGACCTCTTCGTGACTGTAAAAGGCACGCCCAGCCCCGACACCGGTTGCGTGATCGATCTAAAGCTGCTTAGCAACATCATCAAGCGCCGCGTGATCGACGAGCTCGACCACAAAAACCTCAACCTCGATGTGCCATTTCTCGAAGGGGTAATGGCCAGTACTGAAAATTTGGCAGTAGCCATTTGGCAGCAAATTCAGGAAGAGGTAGAGTCGCATGACTGCAAATTGCACAGCGTGCGCCTCTACGAAACCCGCAACAACTCGGCGGAATATTTCGGTGAATGATGGCCGAAAACAACTACAAACACATGGCAGAGAAGGAAGAAGAGACCCTGGAGCGATTGGCTACCATATACCGTGAAGCGCTTGGCCTGATAGGCGAAGATCCTGAAAGACAAGGACTCCTGGATACTCCCGTGCGCATGGCAAAAGCCATGAAGTTTCTCACGAAGGGCTATACTGAAGATCCCGTGCAGATTTTGCAATCTGCCCTTTTTGACGAAAGTTACGACCAAATGGTGCTCGTGAAAGACATTGAAGTGTACAGCATGTGTGAGCACCACCTCCTCCCCTTTTTCGGAAAGGCGCACATCGCCTACATCCCAAACGGACGAATTGTCGGTTTGAGCAAGATTCCGCGGCTTGTGGATGCTTTTGCACGAAGATTGCAGGTGCAGGAACGCTTGACTACGCAAATCAGAGATTGCATCCAGGAAACGCTGCAGCCACAAGGTGTGGCGGTAGTCATTGAAGCCCAGCATATGTGCATGGCCATGCGCGGTGTGCAAAAGCAAAATTCGGTGACGACGACCTCAGCATTTCACGGGCAATTTTTGAAAGAAGAAACACGACAAGAATTTATAACTTTGATATCCTCAAAACTACACTGAGACATGAGAAACAATGACCTCTGGGCTGCGGGCCCAGCCCCACTCGACGCTACCGCTGTTCAGACAGGCGCAGTAGCCAAAAATTTCGTTAGCAACGTGATGACCTACATGTCGGCTGCACTCGCTATCTCGGGTGTGATGGCATGGTGGTTTGGAACCAACGATGCCCTCATCAGCATGCTCGTATCCGAAACCGGGATGACCGGCCTTGGCTGGATTGTGATGCTTGCTCCCTTTGGCCTCGTGCTCTGGATGGGCTTTGGCATGCAGCGCATGCGCAGCACTACCATGCTCACCGTGTTCATAGCCTACAGCGTACTGATGGGTATGAGCCTGAGCTTTATATTTTTGGCTTACAGCCAGGCGAGTATTTTCACCACCTTCCTGATCACTTCCGGAACTTTTGGTGCCATGGCATTCCTGGGCTATACCACCAGCACTGACCTTACGAAAATGGGCTCCATACTCTATATGGCATTGATCGGTATCATTATCGCAATGGTGGTGAACTGGTTTATGAAAAGCGCCGCCATGGAGTATGTGATCAGCCTTATCGGAGTGCTGGTATTCACAGGCCTCACCGCTTACGACATGCAAAAAATCAAGCGCATCGGCATGACTGTCGACGCCCAAAGTGAAGAAGGTACCAAGCTCGCTTTGTTTGGCGCGCTTAACCTGTACCTCGATTTCGTAAACCTCTTTTTGTTCCTGCTTCGCTTTTTGGGCAACAGGAACTGAAGTACCTTTTGAAAAAATTGCTTATTCCGGTCCGTCATTAGCGGGCCGGATTTTTTTTGAAACCGCTCTAAATAACTATCATTGCCCCAATATCCAGTCAAATCAACATTATGAAAGCATACGTATTTCCCGGACAGGGCGCCCAATTTCCCGGCATGGGCAAAGACCTCTACGAAGCATCAGCCGAAGCCAAAGCACTTTTTGAAAAGGCCAACGAGATACTCGGGTTTCGCATCACCGACATCATGTTTGAGGGCAGCGAAGAGGAACTCAAGCAAACCAAGGTGACCCAGCCGGCCATCTTTCTGCATTCGGTGATACTTGCTCAACTGCTCGGCGACCGCTTTGCCCCGGATATGGTAGCCGGTCACAGCCTTGGGGAGTTTTCAGCCCTGGTGGCCGCCGGCGCCATGGATTTTGAGTCAGGACTGAAGCTTGTCGCCGCACGCGCCAATGCGATGCAGGAAGCCACGGAACTTTCCAAAGGCACCATGGCGGCAGTGTTGGCCCTCGATGACGAGGTGGTTGAAAAAATCTGTGCTCAAACAGATGGTGTTGTGGTCCCCGCCAATTACAATTGCCCTGGTCAATTGGTAATCAGTGGCGAGATCGAAGCTGTGACCGCCGCTTGCGAAAAAATGAAAGAGGCCGGGGCACGCAAAGCCGATTTGCTCGCTGTGGGTGGTGCTTTTCACTCGCCTTTGATGGAGCCTGCACGGCAAAAATTGGCTGCGGCCATTGAAGCCACTGCCATCAACATTCCGCGGTGCGCGATATATCAAAATGTAAATGCCAGACCGACGCGCGATCCCATGGAAATTAAAACCAACCTTGTAGCCCAATTAACAGCTCCCGTGCGTTGGACACAAACCATGGCTTCCATGATGGGCGATGGCGCAAGTGAAGTGATAGAAGTGGGGCCTGGGCAGGTGTTGCAAGGGCTTTTCAAACGTGTGAGCCGCGACTTGCCGCGCTCGTCGGCGAGTTTATAAACTCCAGTACAGAAATTTAGTGATTTTACCGCGGTAAATGCCTTTGAGGTCTACGAATACTCCATTCTCCGAAAGGAGATTTTCAAAATAAGACTCTGGAAGGTTCATGTATTCCTTGTGGTTCACCGCAACGATGACCGCATCATACTTCGATTTAGGCTCCGTCTGAAGGTCGTATCCGTACTCATGCTTCACCTCTTTTGCGTCGGCATAAGGGTCGATTACGTCTACCTGCACGCTAAATGATTCGAGCTCACGGACGGTATCCACCACTTTGGAATTGCGTATGTCGCTCACATTTTCTTTGAAAGTAGCACCCATCACCAGCACGCGGGCATCCTGAATGTTTTTGCCCTGGCTGATGATTTTCTTCACCGTTTGCTTGGCCACATAGCCTCCCATGGAGTCGTTTACAAATCGTCCGGAAGTGATGATCTGCGCGTGGTAGCCTAGCTTCTCCGCTTTGTGCGTGAGGTAATATGGATCGACACCAATGCAATGACCTCCGACCAGGCCGGGCTTGAAATTAAGGAAATTCCATTTGGTTCCAGCGGCTTCCAGCACCTCGTAGGTATTGATTTTCATTTTATTGAAAATGATAGACAGCTCATTGATCAGAGCGATATTCACATCGCGCTGGGTGTTTTCAATGATCTTTGCAGCTTCAGCCACTTTAATGGATGAAGCGCGGTGCACGCCTGCTTCAACAACGAGTTCATAGACCATGGCAATGATCTCAGCCGATTCAGCACTGCAGCCAGAGCTCACTTTCACAATGCTCTTGAGTGTATGCTCCTTGTCGCCCGGATTGATGCGCTCGGGGCTATAACCCACCTTGAAGTCGTCCATAAACTTCAATCCTGAGACCTCTTCGAGTACAGGGATGCAATCCTCTTCTGTACAGCCAGGGTATACCGTGCTTTCGTACACCACATAGTCGCCTTTTTTGAGCACCTGCCCCACTGTGCGCGAAGCACTAAGCACCGGACGCAGGTCAGGAGTGTTGCTGCTGTCGATGGGCGTAGGCACGGCCACAATAAAGAAAGAAGCGTCCTTGAGTTCGTCTATATTTGCCGTAAAGGCGATATCACAACCCTCGAAAGCACTGGAGTCAAGCTCATTGCTTGGATCAATCTTGTTTTTCATCATTTCAACCCGCTCAGGGTTGATGTCGAAACCAATTACTGAGATTTGCTTTGCAAATTCAAGTGCTATGGGAAGCCCCACGTATCCCAATCCGATTACTGCGAGTTTTTTTTCCTTGTTAAGGAGCGCGTCGTACATGTTCATGACTTTATTTGGTCTCTGACCTTGTATATTCGTTCAATTATTTCTACAACTTTCAATCCCTCAAGGGCATTGGTGGTTGCCACATTCCTGTTTTTGATGGTGTCAATCACATTTTGGATCACAAAATGGTGGTTGGCCGCACTGCCCTTATAATGGCCGTAGTCATTGGCCGGGCTCGATTCGGCAAGCTCTGGCATTTCGTAACCATCTACATGGCAATATTCTACATTGTTCATGTACTGACCTCCTACCTTGATACTGCCTTTGCTACCTATAATGGTCATGCTGCTCTCGAGGTTTTGGCCCCAAACGGCAGTTGAGTAATTGAGGGACCCCACGCCACCATTGACAAAATCGAAATTCACAATGCCACTGTCTTCAAAATCAGTGATTCCCTGGTGGTTGAAATCTGCAAAGCGCCCCTGGATATTTTCAATATCGCCAAAAAGCCAGTACATGATATCGATAAAGTGCGAAAACTGCGTGAAAAGCGTGCCGCCGTCCAAATCGGCGCTGCCTTTCCAGCCTTCCTTTTTGTAGTAGCGCTCGTCTCGGTTCCAGTAGCAATTGATGTCTACCAGGTAGATGTCGCCGAGGCGCTTCTCTTCCATCATCTCCTTGAGCCAGGCCGAGGGCGGTGAGTAGCGGTTTTGCATCACGCAAAAGACGTGCCGACTCATTTGCAAGGCCTTGAATATAACCTCTTCGCAATTGGCTTTGCTCAGGCCCATGGGTTTCTCGCACACCACGTGCTTGCGGTTCTGCAATGCCTTTAGAGATTGCGATGCATGCAATCCGTTGGGAGAGCACACGTTCACGACATCAATTTCCGGATGGGCCTCCAGCATCTCATCGAGATTCTTGAAATAAGGCACCACATAAGCGTCAATGCCAAGTTCGTCCCTTTCCTTGATGTCCATCATGGCCACGAGCTTAGCCTCGGGATTGCGCGCAATCATTTCCGCATGTCGCTTGCCGATGTGGCCGCAACCAACCACAGCAAAGTGTAGGGGTTTGTCGCTCATAGTTTTTTTACATTATCGTTTTCGAGCTGATACCAATCTTCACTTTCAGGACATTGGGCTCTGCCACTTTCGTCAAAATGGAGCCGATGGCCGAACTCGCTCATCCAGCCCACGTGCTTGGCAGGGTTGCCCACAACAAGGGCAAATGGTTTTACCGTTTTCGTGACCACAGCGCCCGCACCAATGAAAGCGAATTGACCAATATCATGTCCACAAACGATTGTGGCATTGGCACCTATGCTGGCGCCTTTACCCACGTGGGTTTTGGAATACTGGCCGCGGCGGTTTATTGCGCTGCGCGGATTGGTCACATTGGTGAAAACCATGGATGGTCCAAGGAATACGTCATCGTCGCAAGTGACTCCTGAATAAATCGATACATTGTTTTGCACCTTCACATTGCGGCCCAGCACCACTTCGGGCGATATCACCACATTCTGACCAATGTTGCAGTTCTCACCCAGTTTGCAGCCCGGCATGATGTGCGAAAAATGCCATATTTTGCTTCCTGCTCCTATCTCGCAGCCTTCGTCAATTATGGCTGTTTCGTGCGCGTAGTAATCCATTAGCGCTTGATGTATTTGTCAAAATGCTTGTGCTCGCTTTTGTAGAGCTCATCCATATCGAGGGTTTGGAAATATGCCAGCGTGCGCTTAAGACCTTCGTTTCGCTTCACCTTGGGCTCCCAGTTGAGTAAAGCTTTCGCCAAAGTGATGTCTGGACGGCGCTTTTTGGGGTCGTCGTGGGGCAAGTCTTTGTAAATGACTTTTGTCTTAGCACCTGTAAGCTCAATGATTTCATCAGCAAATTCGCGGATGGTGATTTCATCGGGGTTGCCCACATTTACTGGCTCCACCACGTCTGAAAGGAGCAGGCGGTATATGCCTTCTATCAAATCGTCGACATAGCAGAAAGACCTCGTTTGCGAGCCATCGCCAAACACGGTAAAATCTTCTCCCCTCAATGCCTGTCCAATGAATGCTGGCAGCACGCGGCCATCATTGAGGCGCATCCGCGGTCCGTAGGTATTAAATATTCGAACTATGCGTGTCTCCAAGCCATGAAAGCGGTGGTAGGCCATGGTCATGGCTTCCTGAAAACGCTTGGCTTCATCGTACACACCACGCGGACCTATTGGGTTTACATTGCCCCAGTAGCTTTCCTTTTGCGGATGCTCCTCAGGATCGCCATAAATCTCACTGGTACTTGCCACAAGTATGCGGGCTCCTTTGGTTTTTGCCAATCCGAGCAGGTTGTGGGTACCCAGCGAACCTACTTTCAAGGTTTGGATAGGAATTTTGAGATAATCAATGGGACTCGCAGGCGACGCAAAGTGCAGGATATAGTCGAGGTGACCTGATACATGCACGTAGTTGCTTACGTCGTGGTGATAAAACGTAAAGTTCTCAAGCGGGAAGAGATGTTCAATATTTTTTAAATCACCTGTAATGAGGTTATCCATCCCCACCACTTCGCAGCCTTCAGCAATAAAACGGTCACAGAGGTGAGATCCGAGAAATCCGGCGGCACCGGTTACCAATACCCTTTTACCCTTCATGCGTGGTGCTTTACAGCCTCGCGGCCAATGCTTTCGTAATGGAAACCGAGTTCTTTCATCCGATCCACTTCGAAAAGGTTTCGGCCATCAAATATGGTTTTCTCCTTGAGGCGTTGTCCCACTTTCGTAAAATCAGGATTGCGGAATACCGACCACTCTGTTGCAATAAGCAATGCATCAGCCCCCTCCAGGGCCTCGTACATATTTTCCGTAAAATGCACTTTATCACCATATATCCTGTGCACATTGTCCATAGCTTCAGGGTCGAAAGCCACCACTTCGGCACCTGCTCCCAAGAGTGCATCTATCATGTAAAGCGCTGGTGCTTCGCGGATATCATCGGTATCAGGCTTGAAAGCCAAGCCCCAAAGCGCGAATTTTTTGCCGGCAAGGCCTACACCGTAATAGGCCTTCATTTTTTCAATCAACGAAAGCTTTTGCTGATCATTGACACGGAGCACAGCATCGAGTATTTGGAAATCATAGCCATGTTGCTTGCCGCTTTTGGCGAGCGCCTGCACATCTTTAGGAAAGCAGCTGCCGCCATACCCTATACCTGGAAAAAGGAAGCGCTTGCCAATCCTGGTATCCGTACCGATACCGGCTCTCACCTTGTCAACATCAGCACCTACCATCTCACAGAAGTTGGCGATCTCGTTCATAAAAGTAATCTTGGTCGCGAGGAAAGCATTGGCCGCATACTTGGTAAGTTCTGCCGACTTTTCGTCCATCACAATTAATGGGTTGCCCTGACGCACGAAAGGCTTGTAAAGGTCCTCCATAATATGGGCTGCGCGCGCAGAGCTCGTGCCTATCACCACCCTGTCGGGCTTCATAAAATCCTCGACAGCGAATCCTTCTCTGAGGAATTCCGGATTGGAAACCACATCGAATTCTACAGTTGCATTTTTGGCAATGGCTGCATGAACAAGCTCAGCAGTACCCACAGGCACCGTGCTTTTGTCAACAATTACCGTGTATTTTTTGAGTATGCTTCCCAATTCTTCAGCAACACCAAGCACATAAGAAAGGTCAGCCGATCCATCCCCGCCGGGAGGTGTTGGAAGGGCCAGAAATACGATATCAGCTCCCTGAACGGATGGAGCGAGCTCTGTGGTGAAAGTAAGACGCTTTTGGCGGATATTTCTTTCAAACACGGTGTCGAGGTAGGGCTCGTAAATGGGCACCTCGCCTGCCTGCATTCGTTTAACCTTATCGGCATCAATATCTACACACACTACGTCATTGCCGGTATCGGCAAAACAGGTTCCGGTGACAAGGCCTACGTAGCCCGTGCCAATTACGGCGATATTCATTTCTTTTTGGATTTGATGTAGGAGATCACTCCTTCAGTAATGTAAGTCAATTGCTCATGGTCGAGCTCAGTCTGCATAGGCAGCGAAGCCACCGCTTTACACAGTTGCTCCGTAACCGGGAAGTCACCTTCCTTGTACCTTGGATCTGTGTAAGCTTTCTGCAAATGCAAAGGAACCGGATAGTAAATCATCATGGGTATATCTCGCTCAGCAAGGTATGCCTTCATGTCGTCACGGTCGAGTCCATTCAGGATCATGGTGTACTGGTGAAACACATGCGTGCTGTTGGCGCATTGTGAAGGTGTAGTGATTTCCGGAAGGTCTTTAAATGCTTCGTTGTAAAATGCAGCAGCCTCATTGCGTGCTTTGTTGTATTCATTAAGTCTGCGCAGCTTGATGCGCAGTATGGCTGCCTGTATGGAGTCCAGCCTTGAGTTCACTCCTACTTCATCGTGGTAATACTGTTTCGTCTGACCGTGATTCGCTACAATCCTGAGCATAGCTGCGTGTTCGTCGCTATTGGTGAACAGTGCGCCGCCATCACCGTAACAGCCGAGATTCTTGCTGGGGAAAAATGAAGTCGCTCCAATATCGCCCATTGTTCCGGCAAATGCCTTGCGGCCGTCGCTGAAGGTGTACTCAGCACCTATGGCCTGAGCGGTATCCTCAATCACAAAAAGTTTGTGTTCACGGGCTATGGAAAGTATGGCCTCCATTGGTGCACATTGGCCAAAGAGGTGCACAGGTACAATGGCTTTTGTCTTTGGCGTAATGGCTGCGCGAATGGCCTCGGGCTCAATATTAAAAGTGGCAGGATTCACATCTACAAGCACCGGAGTAAGTCCAAGTAGCGCAATGACTTCAGCGGTGGCCACGTAGGTAAAATTGGCTGTAATCACCTCATCGCCCGGCTTAAGGCCAAGTGCCATCATGGCTATTTGGAGTGCATCTGTACCATTGGCACAGGGTATAACGTGTTTTACATTCAGGTAGGCTTCAAGTTCTGCCTGAAAGGCTTTGACTTCGGGACCGTTGATATAAGCCGCTGACCTTATCACACCGAGCACGGCCTCGTCGATTTCTTCTTGCATCTTCTCATACTGAGATACAAGATCGACCATTTGAATTTTCTTCATTTAAAGGCTTAAATTTGCGACTGCGAATATACAGATAATAGCATATTCAGACCGGAAAGCGTGCGCCTTAACACTTATTTAAACCCAATGCGATACATTCTATCCATCTTTTTGTGTGCCTTACTGCATTTGCAGGCGGCTGGCCAGGGAAAAGTGCAGGATGAAAAGTTGAATATGTCTCTCTTTCAATTTCAATTTGGTGGTTATGCGCCGTCCGCTGATTTGGCTGAATGGTACGGGCCTTTTGCGACCGTTGGTTTCTCCTACGCTTACAAGACAAAATCTAACTGGCTTTTTGGTGCGGAATTCAACTACATGTTCAGCAACAATGTAAAAGATGAATTCGACATTTTTCATGAACTCAGATTCTCGAATGGTTTCGTGCTCGGTATAGAAGGCGAGTTTATTGAAGTGTTGGTTCAAAAACGCGGCTTCACAACGGGCTTTTACACTGGGAAAATCCTCCCAATTGTTGGCCCCAACCCCAATTCAGGCTTGGTTATTAAGTTTGGCCTGAATTACTTCGAGCACCGCACATGGATCGAAAGCCGTGAGGCAGATATTTTTCCTCTGGAAGGAGAATACCGAAAGGGATATGACCGGCGTCGTGGAGGACTTGCGCTTCAACAGTTCATTGGATACCAAAACTTCAGTAACAGCCGATTTGCAAACTTTTTCTTTGGGGTCGAGTTCTATCAGGGTTTTACCAGCGATTTACGTGCATTCAACATTGACCGCCGGGAGTTTACCAATGGAAATTATCTCGATGTGGCCTATGGCTTCAAAGTAGGTTGGGTCATTCCGGTCTACAAACAAATCGATGATCGCTTTTACATCAAGTAATGTGGGGCGCACTTTACACATCAGGTGTTCGTGCTTATGGTTTGGCCATTTATGCAGCATCCATTTGGAGGCCTAAGGCTAAATTGTGGGTTAAGGGCCGCAAAGAACAAAAACTTGAGCCGGAGTCAACCAATGGGCCTTGTCTTTGGATGCACTGCGCCTCAGTAGGAGAATTTGAGCAAGGCAGGCCGCTACTTGAGCGCATTAAGTCGGACATGCCCAATGTGCCCGTGATGCTCACCTTTTTTAGCCCATCAGGGTATGAAATGCATAAAAATTATCCCAAGGCAGAAAAGGTATTGTACCTGCCTTTGGATACCCCTGCCAACGTAAAACGCTTCATTTCCATGCACAATCCTGGATTGGCCATATTTGTGAAATATGAGGTGTGGCACAATTGCTACAGAGAACTGAATCAAAGGGGAATCCCGACCTACATGGTCTCTGCCAAATTCAGAGCCGATCAGGTTTATTTCATACCCTGGGGAAATTGGTTTGCAAACACTTTACGCAAACTTAGTGGGATTTTTACCCAAGATGAAACCAGCGTAAGGCTGCTCAGTAGACTGGGAATACAAGCTACTAAAACAGGCGATACCAGATTTGACCGGGTACTTCAAATTGCAAAACGTGGCAAAGACTTGCCTGAAATAGCATGGTTTAAAAACAATAAAAACCTCCTGGTAGCAGGCAGCACCTGGCCCGCCGATGAAGCAATTCTAATCGGGTGGTGGAAGAGTAGGCGCAAAAGCCTCGACAACTGGAAGCTTATCATCGTGCCCCATGAAATTGGAGAAGACCACATCGCTGATTTAATGAAGCTCACTCCTGAAGCGAGGCGCTTTACAGACGGAATTGAAAATGATTCCAGCATACTAATTCTGGACACCATGGGCATGCTCAGCGCACTGTATCGCTATGCTGACCTTGCATATGTGGGTGGTGGATTTGGCGCAGGAATTCATAACGTGCTCGAGCCTGCAGCTTTTGGCAATCCTGTCATTTTTGGCCCCAAGCATCAAAAATTCGATGAGGCCACAGGCTTAATTCAAGCTGGCGGTGCCTTTTCGGAAAAAGACGGGAAAGGACTGATCGCAATCCTTGATGATTTCACCACCGACAAGGAAAAACGCAAAGCGGCAGGAATTTCAGCATTAAGTTTTGTTCAGAATGGAGCTGGCGCCACGGACAAAATTCTAAAAGTACTGACCCCACGATTGGAGGCGATGGCACCCTAGCTTGATTGACCGTACTGCGCTATCTTAATGCGATCAGCAACAAATAAAATCACAGCAGATGCCGAAAGGATGATCGCTCCGATTTTGGCAGGGTATCGCACCATGTCCACATCCATGTGAGCAACCATAATTGCTAAATATGCCCAAACAAAGGTCAAAGCGTAGATATAATCTTTTTGTGAAAGCAACATGAATAGCGCCAATCCAAAACCGATAATCAGCATGATCAAGGCCCAAGGTTCTTCAGCACCAGTGAAAAATGATAGATTCAGAGAAGTCAACCATACTGAGACATTTAAAATACTGGCAACACTAATCCAAGCAAAATAGATTCCAAAGGGCACATGAAAAAAGTAGCGGTGTGTGGTACTCAAGACTTTCTTGAACCGGTAAAAAAGACGGAAAATCAGAATAAGGGTGATAAGAAGCACTGCCATTACTACAACCGAAGCACCCAGTAATTCATGCTGAAAAGCCAGCAGCCAAAGACCGTTGGCGACAGCATTGACCATGAAATAGGGCCATATCATGTTGTAGAACCTGACATTACGTCCTTTTCGAAGTTGAAAAAAACCGAAAAATGCTAAGGTGAGGTAAATTACACCCCATATGGCAAAGGCATACCCAGCGGGCGTGATCAATGTGGGATATGCTGCACTAACATCTGCATTTGTCATTCCGCCAAACGGAATTGCCGTGGACAGATAATTCATAAGTAAAATAAATGCCAAGCCCAGGACAAAGGCCCAACGCTTCACTATGCTATATATAAATGCAGTTTTCATAATGACAAAGGTAAGGAGTTCAAATTCTTTAATATTCGTAAAGTATATTTGCTCTCAACTCATATGAGAAGTCAAGTTAGTACAAATTCCATGAAGAAAACAATTCCGTTAACTATTTCCCTCCTTGTTTTAATAGGAATTGGCTTTTATTTCTATCTGTACCCAAAATTGGAAATCATCTCCGGTTACAATGCCAAAATCTTGTGCTCTTGCATATTTGTGTCAAACATAAGTGAAGATGTCGCGACTGAAATAGATCTTGGTTTTGGTCCCTTGCACCTCGCATCCAACGAAATTGATTTTCAACTTAAAACTGTGAGCAGCAGTGTATGGGGCTTACATCCAAAAAAGGCCATTTACCGTGAAGGATTAGGATGTGCCCTTGTTCATGAGGAAAAAACACAAACAATTGCCACACAAAAACTCGACCTGTCCAAAATTGATTACCATGAAGACATATGGCCTGAAAGTCAGGTAGAAGCAACTGGAGCGTTGGCTGAGGTGCTTAATAAAGCTTTTGACAAAGCGGGTGAAACGATTCTCAACACAAGGGCAGTGCTTGTGGTAAAAGGCGGTGAAATTATTGGAGAAGTTTATGGCGAAGGCTTTAATACGAAGAGCAAACTCTTAGGCTGGAGCATGATGAAGAGTATAAACGCAGCTCTTGTGGGCCTGCTGGCCAAAGATGGGCATTGGAATCTCGACGATGCCGCGCCAATAGCAGCTTGGGCAAATGATGAACGCAGCGCCATCACTTTGAGACATTTGCTTAATATGACATCAGGTCTGGACTGGGAGGAGGACTACAGCACTGTTTCGACAGCCACCACGATGCTCTATGCCTCGAGCAACATGGGCCAGTATGCCATGGATAGACCTTTGGCCCATGTCCCGGGTGAAGTGTGGTACTATTCATCGGGAACTTCCAACATTCTAGCATTCCTGGTTGCCGATGCGTTTCCTGATAAGGAGACCTATTGGATTTACGCTTACTCGCGACTTTTTGGACCTTTGGGCATGAAGAATTTTATAGCAGAAACTGATGCCTCTGGTACTTTTGTGGGCTCATCGTATGGCTACGGTAGCGCCAGAGATTGGGCGAAATTCGCCCTGCTTTTCATGAACAATGGCCAATGGGAAGGCACCCAAATACTCGATAGCTCATGGGTTGACTTTTGCAGAAGTACTGTGCCAGCGAGCGATGGATATTATGGCGGACAGTTCTGGACGAATGGCAACGGTCGGTTTGAGTCTTACAATGAATCAGACTACTGGCTAGACGGTTTTCAGGGACAGCAGGTTTCTATCCATCCCAGGCACGACCTGATCGTAGTGCGCCTGGGAGTGATGTACGACGAAAAGGATTTTGATTACGACCAGTGGATCGGTGAAATCATTGAGACAAGCAGCTCTATTAAAACTGAAACTTCAAGCCAAGAGACACTTACGCCTTAAAAAGCTGATCTGGAGAATTCAACAAGAAGCTCACATCCCATGTTTCTTCATTTTTAACCCACCCTTCGAAGTTGGGAGAAAACGGATTCAAGAGCAAGTTATGCTCTTCGGGAAAAGCCTGCAATGGCAGTCGCGCGGAAGGCACCTTTAATAATGGAAATTCCGCTTCTCGCAACCAGGTCAGCCCAAGTGCCTGGGTAGATGGCGGGTGAGGCAATGCATTCCAATTTTCCGGAAGGGCATTTAAATCCAAACTTGGGATATCATGCTCAATGTTATAGATTGCCATAGACCATTTAATTGAGGTCACGAAAGGGCCGCGAATACTCAAAAGTTCCAGGAAGTTGGTTGAACTGAACCGCGATAAATAAATCATCGGTATGCCGGTAGGGTTCCAGCGCCCTCCCGCTCGCCCATAGCCCAAAGGACTTCTTCCCGGGACTTTCTCATAAAGCCGGTAATACCGCATCAGGAAAAATTACCCCAGGAAAAAGAATCAAGCATCCCGAGCACATAGAGTAAGCCTTCAGGAGAAGTAAGCAATGAAACAGGTGCCAATGAACCCATTGCGACATTGGGAGTGGCAAGCCATGACTGAAAAGCCGCCTCTGTACCAAAAATATGAACCCCCTTAGCAACCAGCATATCCAACTCACGAACGAGGCGGGAGCGTAGGCGCCCTATCGGCTTAGGAGATCTTTTCCATCTGGACAAGGTACTGGCATCAAGCTCAAAAAGCTCGGCAAGCTGCTGTTGAGTAAAGCGAAAAAAATCAATAAGCGGCTGTATTTCTGTAAATTCAAAATCACCGCTGCGGAAAGCCGAAATGGATAGACTTGGCTCTGCTACTATTGAGCCCTCAGGCTTATCGAAAAAATAAGACATGGCATCGTAACCCACTATATCATGGGCTGGCAAGCTTCTAGGCTGTGCATGAAGATAACTGCTGTCGCGGGGTGTATACTGTGTGGCCATTTCCAAAGGCATTGCATTTGCCCCACTAAGATATTGCATTTGCATTGGTCTTGCAAGTTTTTTCATCATTTCCTGAAAAGGAAATTTTGCCTTCGGCAAAAGAACCAACCAAAATGACGAAAGACATGCAAATCGCATGTCTTTCGAGGTACCCGGAGCGGGAATCGAACCCGCACTCCCAGCAATGGGAACAGGATTTTAAGTCCTGCGTGTCTACCTATTCCACCATCCGGGCAAACTGCTGCAAATGTAAGTTTTTTTCAGGCTTTTTGCATTTCACTTTATTGTCGGGTTTAGCCTTGGTACTTTTAACCGTCATTGTGCAAAAAATCCATAGTACGGCCGTCTATGCAGCGGAGATCCCAAGGGGGGCTTTCAGCAAAATCCCCGGTCGCTCCGCGCCCCGATTTTTTTTACCCCATACTTTTGCTCAAGTAAACTTGGCAAAAGTATGGGGTAAAAAAAATCCCTGCATCTATCGATGCAGGGATTGTCACTGAGCGGGAGACGGGATTCGAACCCGCGACCCCGACCTTGGCAAGGTCGTGCTCTACCAGCTGAGCTACTCTCGCATTTGGGACGACAAAATTAAACAAACTTATCGAATCCAAAAATAAAAATCATTTTCCACTGATTTTTTTAATCTCATTCAGTTTCATCAAAGCCTCTACAGGCGTCAAAGCATTGATATCCATCAATGCTATTTCATCCCGAATCTGCTGTAAAATAGGGTCATCGAGCTGGAAGAAACTCAGCTGCATGGGATCTTCTTTCGTGCGCGCTACAGGCGTATCGAGCATACTGCCTGCATGAGATTTCTCTAAACGTCCCAAAATTTGGTTAGCCCTGCTTACAATGGAGGCAGGCATACCGGCCATTTGGGCCACATGAATGCCAAAGCTATGCTCGCTGCCACCAGGCTGGAGCTTGCGCAAAAAGATAATCTTGTCGCTGACCTCTTTAACGCTGACATTGTAATTTTTGATTCGCTTAAAAGTGGCAGCCATTTCATTAAGCTCGTGGTAATGTGTAGCAAACAATGTCTTCGCTCGGGCATCACGCCGTTCGTGAATGTATTCCGCAATGGCCCAGGCAATACTTACTCCATCATAAGTACTTGTTCCCCGGCCAATTTCATCAAGCAAAACAAGGCTGCGATTCGACAAATTATTCAAGATACTTGCAGTCTCATTCATCTCAACCATAAAAGTTGACTCACCCGAAGAGATGTTGTCACTTGCACCAACACGGGTAAAAACTTTGTCAACCATTCCGATTTCGGCAGACGAGGCGGGCACAAAGCTCCCCATTTGCGCCATGATCACTATAAGTGCCGTTTGCCTCAGCAAAGCCGATTTACCAGCCATATTTGGCCCGGTAATCATCATTATCTGCTGCTTCGAGGTGTCGAGATACACGTCGTTCGAAATGTACTGTTCGCCCACCGGCAAGTGGCGTTCAATGACCGGATGGCGTCCCTCCTTGATGTCGAGCTGAAAACCATCTGTAACCTTTGGTCTGTTGTAGCTATATTCCAGCGCCACTTTCGCAAAGCCCAACAAGCAATCAAGTTCAGCAATGCGGCGCGCATTGAGTTGAATAGGCTCAATAAATTGAGCAATATCGTCTACCAGTGCATTGTAAAGCTCCAATTCCAAAGCCTGGATTTTCTCTTCGGCTCCTAAAATTTTCTGCTCATAATCTTTGAGCTCTTCCGTAATATAGCGTTCCGCATTGACCAGCGTTTGCTTTCGCATCCACCCTGCCGGGACTTTATCCTTGTGCGTATTTCTCACCTCGATGTAATACCCGAATACGTTGTTGAAGGCAATTTTCAGCGAAGTGATTCCCGTCGCTTCTATTTCTCTCTTCTGAATTTCAAGCAGTCTGTCCTTGCCTTTTGAGGTAATGTCTCTTAATTCATCGAGCCGCTCATCTACTCCACTCGCGATGACGTGCCCTTTAGAAAGCTGAGCGGGCGCATCCTGGTCCAGCTCGTTCTGTATTCTTTCGATTACCGTATTGCAGGGATTCAATTGCTCGCCAATCTGCATGAGCAAGTCATTCTTTGATGCCAAAGCCGCCTTTTGAATAGGCCGCATCGCAGCAAGGGCCCTACCCAACTGCAATACTTCCCGGGGCTGAATGCGGCCTACAGAGACCTTACTTATCAAGCGCTCCACATCGCCAATCTTCTCAATATGTCCCGATACCTGTTGGGAAATCTCTTGTTCATCAAGGAAATACTGGACTGCCTCGTGCCTTTGCACAATAGGCTTCACCTGCTTTAGCGGAAGCACGATCCAACGCTTGAGCATCCTGCTTCCCATGGGCGAAATGGTGCGGTCAATAACTTTGAACAACGAGCTGGCCCCGTCATTTAAGGCCTGAAGCAACTCCAGATTGCGGATGGTAAAACGGTCTAGCCACACGTAGTTGTCCTCATCAATGCGCGACAAGCCCGAAACATGGCCAAGCTTGTGGTGATGCGTTTCCCGCAAATAATGCAACACTGCTCCTGAAGCGATAATGCCTAATGGCAACTCCTCAACACCAAACCCTTTAAGCGATTTGGTCTTGAAATGATTAAGCAAAAGATCGTAAGCAAAATCTTTGGTGAAAACCCAATCTTCAAGCCTGAACGTATTGAACTTGCCTCCAAAAATATCCTGAAAGCGGTTTTCAAAATTTCTCTGAAAAAGCACTTCGCTTGGTTTGAAGCCCTGCATCAACTTCTCGATGTAAGGCAAGCTTCCTTCGGCCGTCATAAACTCACCTGTAGAAATATCGAGGAGAGAAAGTCCCGCCCTGTTCTGGAAAAAGTGCACTGCCGCAAGGAAGTTGTTGCTTTTGTGGTCGAGTACCTGCTCGTTGTACGAAACGCCAGGAGTAACAAGTTCAGTGACCCCGCGCTTCACGATGGTTTTAGTTAATTTCGGATCTTCAAGCTGATCGCAAATGGCCACCCTGTAACCCGCCCTCACCAGCTTAGGCAGATATGTGTCGAGTGAATGGTGAGGAAATCCGGCAAGCTCCACATGGGCCGCAGCTCCATTCTTGCGCTGGGCCAGGACGATGCCTAAAACCTGCGACGCTTTGATAGCATCTTCACCAAAAGTCTCGTAGAAATCACCAACCCGAAACAGCAATAGCGCATCAGGATATTTCGCCTTAATACCCAGGTATTGTTTCATCAAAGGGGTTTCGGAGCCCTCTGGTATCTTTGTTTTCTTTGTAGCCAAATCTTATCGCAATTAGGGCGAACAACGAAAATACCAATTCGCTTTCGGTTTGGCCGAAAACCCAGTCCGCAATTTTCACATATTATGAACAAGAAGCTAGACAGCCAAGACCTGAACCGCCCTTCCCTCGAAGCATACGCACAGCTTTCAAAACGGCCAATATGCCTGGTATTGGACAATGTGAGGAGCGCTCAAAATGTTGGTTCCGTATTTCGCACGATGGACGCATTCGCCTGTGAACAATTGATCCTGTGTGGTATCACACCCTGCCCTCCCCACAAAGAGATCAATAAAACGGCCTTGGGAGCAACCAATTCAGTACTTTGGCAAAAATTTGATCAAACTACAGATGCCATCGCTGCACTTAAGGCTGCTGGATGGATAGTATATGCCGTTGAACAAACCTCCAGCCGAATTTGGCTTGATGAGCTTACAGTTGGGCAAAACCAAAAAACAGCCTTCGTGTTTGGAAATGAAGTTAGCGGAGTAGATCAAGCAGTGATTGACCTTTGCGAAGGGGTTGTGGAAATTAGGCAGCATGGAACCAAACATTCACTTAACATTGCCGTATGCACAGGCATTGTGTTATGGCACACCACAAAGGGAAATATTACACAGTAATGACCAGCTTCATTCTATTTTGTATCTTTCGCTGCCCTAAGAGGAAGATTTGATGTTTTCGAAGAGATTCAGTTTCTACATTGCAATAGTGTTCACACTTTTAACATGCAATGCTTCAGCTCAATACTTTGGGGCTAAATCAACTTATTGGAAGAATCAGAGGCACTCCATGAGCTTTGGCTTGGGAGTTGCCAACTTCCTTGGCGAGTTGGGTGGTCGCGACCAAATAGGTTCCGATTTCATTTGGGATTTGGAAATTGCAAAAACAAGGCCCTCCCTCATGGTAAATTATCGTTATCAATTGGGTAGTCGCTTTTATGCCCGGGCCCAGTTCTCATTCGGTTACATTGCTGGCAACGATGCCCTCA
The DNA here is from genome assembly GCA_036796255.1 of Cryomorphaceae bacterium. Classification (GTDB taxonomy): domain Bacteria; phylum Bacteroidota; class Bacteroidia; order Flavobacteriales_D; family Cryomorphaceae; genus T3Sed10-241. The sequence goes on along the minus strand of DAIRDH010000053.1, from coordinate 1,265 downwards.
CTGAAGAAACCTTCCGAAGGAACAGGAACATCCACTTTCGCTCCCCGGTTATGGAATTGGCAATAATGATGGAAGCAACAGTACTCGATTTCAGGTCAAAAAACCGATATCAAGTTGGCTCTAAAAAGTCAGGTCTTGAGGGCTGGAGCCTCGCCGCAGTTGCTGGAGTAGGGTTTACACGGTTTAATCCTCAAGGCAATTTCGAAGGCACATGGCACAATCTTCGCCCTCTCCGTACTGAAGGCCAAGGCCTTGACGGAGGTCCGCCCATTTATTCGCTGTACACTGCTGTAATTCCATTTGGCTTCAAAATTGGCTATGAATTCAGCAAGGAGTGGTCTTTTGGCCTTGAAATGATTCACCGCATCACATTTACTGACTACATGGATGATGTGAGTGGGGTCTACTACGACAATGAAATACTCTTGGATAACTTCGGGCCGCTATCTTCACATTTTGCGGATCCCAGCTTAGGTTTTCGTGTGAATGATGATGGCAATCAAGTGCCGCTAAACTCAACTTTCACAGGCGCGCAACGAGGCAATCCAGAAAGAAATGACGCCTACATGATGGCCCATATCACCGCTACCTACACCTTCAATCAGAAGCGTTTTAAACGCGCCAGAGGGCGTGTGACCAAGCGCAAAGCCCGCAGGGTGATCTTCTAAGGATAGCTCGATTACTTTGATTCAGCTTGTGTTCTAGCCTAAGCTGAGCCCTGACTTTCTTTCAAAACCGCACTTGAGTAAGTCTCTAGAGTTCCCGGATGGATTACCACCATTGGATTACTCCTTGCTCATACCTATGACATGGTATGAGGAATGAATGTGTTCAGAAATTGTCAAATTGGGCGTTTTGCATGTGGTTGTATGAACCTCAACTTCAATCAGAAAATGGCCAATCTTTGCATGTGGAGTTCAAAGATTACTCCTAATGTTTTGAGATATATACAAACGAATAAACAACACCATCGAGTGCTCGCGATGATAGATTAAAATCTATACATTGCCAGTAATTGCGAGCCAAGAATGTAAGTACGGCAACCCATTTGACTTATTCCGTACTCAGGCACGGGTCGTACTATTCCACGAATCATCAGCGCCAATGGAAATTCGGGTCAAAAAAAAGCCCGCCGAAGCGGGCTTTTGAAACAAACAGATTTACTCCTTATTTAATTTCATTCTGGAAGTTGCGGAACTCAAGGTCGCCGGCTGCCTTTTCTTTCAAGGAAGCATCAGTAGCATAAGCAGATTTGAGGCTGCTAG
>DAIRDH010000052.1:0-22995 GCA_036796255.1 Cryomorphaceae bacterium | reverse complement strand
GCCGCCCTGATACCCGCCACAGGTGGGGTTGGAGGCGACTGAGGTCGGTTCAGCACTGGCGCCTACACTGGTAAAGCTGCTGAACACGCATTCAGTTCCTACCACCAATGGTATGGCATCTGCACAATCGTCATTGTCAACTGCTAAAATTGGCAGTTGAAAAGCTACCATTACAATGGCAGCCATTAAATTTTTTATAAACATCATAATCGGTTAGTTGTGGTTAATGATTTAGGTTAACGCTCCAAAAATGGACTATCCGATTAAGATGTATATCACCCAAAGGGATGATTTTTGTAAATGAGGACTCAATATCAAAAGACGAACTGATTTTTTTTATCGCCTAAATCCGAGAGTATGCAGGACACATCACTGCAGTGTGATTTGTATAAATCACTGCTTACCTGAGCATTGTGAGAACTATCGAAAAGTTCTCCCGAAGATTAAAAGAATAAAATTCGTTCAGGTCTAATCGAGCTTAAAGCCAGATAGACCTCATCCGGTATTCAAGCGCTACCGACATTGCAGCTTGTGCCAAAAGCACCACTACGAGCAACGCAAGCACATGGGTGACCGCTAGGCCTTGCAGCAAAACGAATCCCATAAAGACCATTGTGGCATAAGCCATTTGTACCCGAATAAAGAAGTTCACTCTCAGGCGCACCAGCACAGCAGCGAAGTCAATCTTATTGCGCATGGCGAATGTGGCAAGTACACCTATAACTGCCATCATTTCCCAGCTCCAAGGGCCAACCTCAAGTCCGAATAGCCTGATGATGATGAACAGCGTGAAAACCATAAAAGCCGAAGCCAAACTGATAGTGAATACATTTTTGCGGAAACGCGGAAACAAATCCGCACGCTTGCTGATGTGAATTTGTGAAAATCCATTTGCGGCAGCTGCTGAAATACCATTCGCAGGAGCAATAAGCAAGGTGTAGTATGACATTGCCAGGGTGAGCGTGGCCACCTCAGCATGGGCACAGCACCAAGTGAGGTACAAGAATGTAAGAGACACCAAAACATGAAATGAAAGCACCGACAGGCCTGGCAAAATTGAGGCGCGGCGCAGTATGTGTCTGATGCGTGCGGTATTCAAGTTCCGAACTCGGGCTACCTTATGATAGCCATACATTCTATAAGTTAAGTATAGCCATGCAAGCCAAACGACTTCTGCGATAGCGGTGGCCAGCAATACTGCATTGGTGGGCAAGAGGTCTGTATCGAGATGATGTAAAAAGAGATACACCAAGAGCAATTGCACAAGAAAGCCGGCTATCGCGGCATAACCAACCTGCTGCAAATGTCCTTTACCAATAAGATAGGAGTGAAATGCCAATGCCAGATAATAAATCAGTACCACAGCGCCGATGAATGGCAGCGAAGCAAAGAGGATGGAAATGATCTCATTGCTATAAAAGGAATTGATACACATCAGGACGACTGACAACAGGCCGACGGAAACAATAGCAGCGATTGTAAAATCGAGACACGATTTTCTCAACACCTTGCCAGAGAGCGAGCCATGGCTAGAGTGCACCCGTCTGCGCGCGTAGAAATTTTGGAAAGCGTCGCTGAGTGCATGGCCATAAGCGAGACAGCAAAGAAGAAGAGCATCGATAAGGCCTATGGCGGCCAGGTAAACCTCATCTTGCATACTCAAGAAAATGACACCTGTAAAAAGCATCATCGCATCACTCAGTTCGCAAACAATTAATGGGAGAGATTTTTTGAATAGGGCCGATTTGCCTGGATTTTGCATATTGAAATATCGCTTTGCCCGGCAAAAAAACGGCAATGCCCTAAAGAGCAGGTCACCCATATGGGCGATTTGCTTAGCTCAGCTCTTCAATCCTGAACAGTGCCTGTGTGCGGTTGCTCACATCGAGCTTTTCGAAAAGGTGCTGCAAATGGGTCTTTACTGTGTTCACGGATATGAAAAGCACCTCCGCAATCTCCCTGTTGGTCATCCCCTTCCGCAAATGCATCAACAACTCAAACTCACGCTGGCTCAGCGGATTGGGCAGATGCTTATTGAATCCTTCGAGGCTTGGCTCGCGTTGGGAATTGCCCGACTTGTTGTTGAAGTGGTTGAAAAGTGCCACTTCCAGAGAGGTCATCAAGTCGCGGCCATCAAAGGGTTTGAGCAGGTAGCCTGCGGGAAAAGTTTGCTTGGCGCGTTCGAGCGTGCCTTTATCGGCGTGGCTGGTGAGGAATACAAATGGAATTTCAAACCTCTCGCGGATGATTTCCGCAAGCTCAACACCATCAGGAGGGCTGCCCAGATTGATGTCCAGAAGCAGTGCGTCAGGTTTTTGTGCATCCAAAAGTGAAAGTGCTTCATTGCCATTGTGGGCAATTCCCATTACCGTAAAACCACTTTCCTCCAGGTAGCCTTGTATATCTTCTGCGATGAGCGGCTCATCCTCTACTATTAAGATACTGTACTTTCTGCCCATATCCGTTTGTATTTCCCTATGGTATAAATGGCTTCAACTCCCTTGTTGCTGATTGATTGAAATTCAGCATCGAGCTTTGACTTGAAAGCGTTAAGCAATTTCATGCCGAAAGATAAGTTGGATGGGTCGATATTGGCATAGCCCACGCCATCATCTTTTACGCGGAGCTCCAATTTTCCTTCTATTTCTTTGAGGCTTATGCTCAATGTGCCTTCGCTTCCTTCCGGAAAAGCGTACTTCAGTGAGTTGGTCACCAATTCGTTGATGATAATCCCCAACGGTACTGCCGTGTCGACGTCGAGTAAAATGGGATCTATATCCGTGCGTAGCACCACAAGGTCATGGTCAACCCTGTAAGCGCTGAACAGGCTTTTGCTCAACTGAACAATATACTGCTGCATGTCTATGCTCTTCAGGTCGGTGTCACCGTAGAGGTATTGATGAATTAGTGCCATCGACTTTACGCGGTTCTTACTTTCATTAACTGCTTCAAGGGCTTTTTCATCGGTTATTTCGCGGCCTTGAATGCTGAGAAGGCTGCTCACCACCTGCAGGTTGTTTTTAACCCGGTGGTGAATCTCTTTCAGCAAGGTTTCACGATCGCGCAGGGCGATTTCGATCGTTTTGTTCTTTTCAGAAAGCACGGCTGCGATGCGCTGCTGATTGCGGTAACGATAAGCGATAAAGGCCGCCAAAGAGAACAATACCACTGCAGCGAAGAGCAGGCCGTTGCGTTGATTGCGACTCGCCTCGGCTTCCAAGGCCTGCTTCGCCGAAGAAAGCTGAAGTGCGGTGATTTGTCTTTCCTTTCTTTCACTTTCATATTTGGTTTCCAAATCATTGGTTATTCCTATGATCTTTAAGCTGATAAGAGAGTCTTTTGCGGCAATAAAGTTCTGTTGCTCGACCAAAGCCTCTTGGTACCGGCCCACTTTCGCATAAATATCTGAGCGCAGATAGTGTATCCTCTTAAGATATTCAATGGAGTTTATCCTTCGGGCATAAAATTCAGACTCCTCAAGGTATTCCAGGGCCTTTGCATATTGGCTGCGCATGAAAGCAATCTCAGCTAAGCCATAACAAGCCACCGACTTGCTTCCGTTGTCGCCAATTTGCTCTGAAAGGTCATATCCCTCGCTATAATAATATGTTGCACTATCGAGTGAAGCTGTATGAACGAAATAATCTGCAAAATCTAAATATGCGATGCAGAGCAAATTACTTTCTCCGACCTCAGCTGCGAGGTCTATCGCTTCATTAAAAATGAGCGGTATTGAATCCATTTGTCCGAGCCTCATTTTTACCAGTGCAATGTTCACCAAGCTTCCAGCAAGTCCGGCTTTGTGACCATTCTTCAGCTCCAGCTCATACGAAAGTTGAAAATATTTTAGCGCCTTGTCGAAATTTTCCTGGTTTCGAAATATTACAGCAAGGTTGTTATACGTATTTTCAAGACCTTGTCCACCAATAGATTCTCTAAGCGGAATAACATCAAGGTAAAGGTTTAAAGCTTCTTCGGCCTGCCCCGACATCTCTTTGAGAATAGCAAGCATTTCGAGCGATACGGCCCGCCAGTACGGATCGCCTACTTCATCAGAAAGCGCAAGTGCTTTGTTTACGTAGCGCATTGCGCTGTCAAAATCTGCATAATAGTATTCCCATGCCAGGTCGTTGTATATCTGAACAGTTACCTCGGGCTCGGGCTTTTCGAGCAAAAGTGTTTTGAGATGTTCGATTTGATTGCTCTCCACTTGCCCTTGCAAAGCCATTGCAAAACAAATGGCCATGGTCATCAAGGTGCGGTGTATAAGCATAGGGCCTGAAATGTAGGGCTGAAGCTACAAAATGGATTTATTCAGTGCAAGTTTAGGAAGGTACCTTGGAAAAAACAAAAGGGCCGTCGCATGCAACGGCCCATTTGTCCGGGGCAACTGAGCATAGTTCATAGCCCATACTGTTCAGATGCTCCCATCGTCTCAAATTCAAACGCGAATCAACTGCATCCTATTTGTCAGAACAACGCATGCTTCTTCGCAGGTCATTTTAATTGAATTCATACCAATTTCATCTCTTAATGGATCAAGAAGAGAAAAGGTGACCCGAAATCAAAGATTTTTTTCTTTTGGACTTTCATGGTTACTTTTGGACATTGCACTCCATTAAACAAGAAGCGATAGGTGAATGTAATTCAGGTTAAAGAAGCAAGTGATGCCGTTTTGGCCGAATTATACCAAACCCACCGCAAAGCTTTTATGGCTTGGTTCAGAAAACATAGCAAAGTGGATGAAGATACCCTCTCGGGTTGGTATCAGGAGGCTTTTTTTATCTTCTTTGAAAATTGCAGGCAGGGGAAATTGACCAGTCTCGAAGCAGATATTGGAACTTATTTGATTGGCATTGGTAAAAATTTTCAACGGGATTTTTCCAAATCAACCTGGCAAAAACGGGTGGATAAATACGGCCTCGACCTTAGCCCTGCAAGCGAAACGGTCTATGAAGCTGAACCAACAATTGATGAGGAACCGCTAATGCGAGCGATTTCAAAACTCGACTCAAAATGCCAGGAAGTGTTACACTTGTACTATTATCGAAATTTTTCAATGGAGGCAATCGCGATAAGACTTGGTTTTAAAAATGAAGCAGTTGCAAAAAAGAGTAAATATACCTGCCTTCAAAAATTGCGCTCCTTATTCTTAGAGAAATGAATGAATTCAGCGAACATCTACCATTGATTGAAGCCTATCTCGAAGGCTCACTTTCGCTCAAGGATAGGAAAGTGGTGGAGGAAAGACGGGCCAATGAGCCTGCTTTTGACGCTGCCATCATAGAATTTCAGCAGATAAAGCAGGCCATCGAAATAGATGGTCAGCGCAAAATGCGCGCAAAAATCGGGGCATGGGAGCAGAATGCCCGAAAAGGCAATTCATCATACAGGAGGCTCTTTTCCATGGCGGCTGCCCTACTCGTCATTCTGGGAGTGGGCTTTTTACTTGTCAACTTGCTGTGGAGTAGCGGACCTAAACCAGAGCAGCTTGCAGCATCGATGTTTGACCCCTACCCCAGTGTGATGGGCGAGCGCAACGCAGGCAGCATGGAGGCCATCGACTCTCTTTTGATGCACTACGAGGCTGGTCAATATCAAACGGTAGTTGAGTCTTTTGAAGGGCAGATGCAAAATGATATGAATCATCCAACCATGATGACATTCTACATGGGCGAGAGTTACCTCGCTACCAACAATTTTGCGGAAGCGGCCGAAGCCCTTGGGCAATTCACAGACCGCGACAATGCCTTGTTTGAAACAGCCCGATTTCATGCCGCTTTGGCCCTCGTGCTCAAGGGTGACCGTGCAGAATCGGAGAGGGCACTCACCCTCATTTTTGCCGAAAAAGGCCCTTACAGGGAAAAGGCAGAGGACTTGCTCAACAGCCTCAACGCGCTCGACGACCTCGCCGAATAATGCGGTAACCGCCAAAAGCGAGCACGGGCAATAACAATAACCATAAATACGCATACTGCACACTCCCTGTGGCGCTTCCGCTCAAAGGGGTGTCGAGGCCTACAAACACCATGCCCGACCAGAAGTAGGGATGCGACCTGAATGCATCTGACTCACTGAGGTACTGCCGCTTGGCCGCGGTAAGTGAAGCCGACTTGCCGTAACCGGCATGCAATTTCTTATAAAAATTGGTGATCAGATTCAAGGTCGCAGCGTCGTTGGCCGGCCACATCGTCATCATCACCGACGAGGCTCCGGCATGCGAAAAAGCGTGGGCAAGACTCACTACCCCTTCACCTTTTTGCACCTTTCCAAAACCGGTATTGCAGGCACTGAGAACCACCAACTCGGCGGGTATGCTCATACTGTAAAGGTCCTCGACGTGAAGTACACCCTGCCGGCCGGCTTCGGGACCGGCATCGAGCAACAATCCCGATTTGAATGGCTCATCTTCATTGACATAGGCATGCGTGGCAAGGTGTATCACCTGATGACGCCCCTTGTTGGCCAGAAACCAATCAAAATTATCAGCTGAAGTTCTTACTTCTTTTTTCGGAAACAGCGTGGAGACCTGCTCTACTTCATACCTTGCTCCTGGTATTGGACTCCAATCACTGCCCCTTGCGTCTGCACTGCTGCTTCGCTCAAAATCGGGGGCGAGTGCCATCAATCCCAGCGGAAAATCAAGGGTAGCCGCTGCTGTCGCCTGAAGGCTGGTATAGCTGTATGCATAGGATATCTGATAGCTGTCGATCATATACTTTGGCCGTGTGTCGTCTTTGGATGCTGGGCGTGGAATAGACTCAAAGGGAACATAGTTCAGTGGTCCGTCTGAGATTACCAGTAAAGATGGATGTCCCTCGATGATGGCATCGAATGGTTTCAGCAGCTGTTCATTTAAAAGCGTCCCGCTTTTCGTGAGTTCATCTAATTGGCTGCGGAATTTCTCAACCTGAGGCATTGTGGCCAATAGCTGGCGGTAAGCTGAAATGGAAGTGCTCAAATCGCTGGCTGAGCCAAGTTCCCGAAATTCTACCCCTTTTGCCGAAAGGCCAATGCCGTATACCTTGCTTTCGCCAAAAAAGTATGAAATCAGAGCAGCACCACCGGATACAACCGTCTCACGGGCAGCGCCAAAAGGGACTGGATCGGGGCTGAAGCGGCGACGCGTATACTCTGGAAAGTCTTGTTCATAGCGCGTGATGAGGCTGTCGAGCGATCGATTCAGTTGCACCAAGCTATCGTGTTGTGCAAAACTCAGCGAAGCCTCCGAATCCATCAATTCGAAATAGGCGATCTCCGTTTTTAACGCTTTCTCCTTGGCCACAAGTGCTTCAGGTACATTGAATTCAGCACCCGACAAAATGCGGTTTACGGATCCAAGCAGGCCAGCCGCTTTTGCGTTCTCAGCAATGGTCCATGCCGCCCCTACATAGGCTTCGTCGCCGGTTTCTTTATAGAGGGCCAATGCGGTTTGCATCCCCATCTCATACACTGCAAACCAACCGCCTTTCCTGAGGTATATCAATTCACCGACTTTTGCCTTGCGCCTCGCGTAGTTAAACATCTGCTCTGCTTCGTCTACGGCGCTCAGCACCGCGACTTTATCCTCAATCGCGCCGGATGAGTCGGCATAGGCCAGCGCGGCTTGCACTTTGAGGCGGTACACGGTGAGTGCATATCCGATGCCACGCCTGAAATCCCACATACTGCTGGCATCCTTGTCATTTTCCGGAAGGATGGTTAATTCACAAAGCCTGGCGTAGTGCAAAGCCTTGTCAGGCAAATTGCGGCTCAGGTAATGGTTGATAAGCGCCTGGTATAAACGCCCTTCTTTGCCGTAAGCAGCTGGGTCAGCAAGCCCGGCCAGCAAAATGGCTTCAGCCTCTTCATGCCTTCCTGTTTCGCCGAGGTATTCGGCCCTGAGGGTGAGTATGCGGTACTTGTTGAGGAGGTAGCGGCTGTAATCGGGATATTCATTTTCAAGCTTTGAAAGCAAGCTCAGCGCTTCCGCAAAATTGCCCTGCGCGGCTGTGTAGCGCACCTCAAAGAGCCGCATGTCGGCCCAGGTTTCCTTGTACTCCTCCCCCATATTGGCCTTGACCAGTTCGAGGTCCTGAAGCACTTCGTCCAGCTCTTTGAGCCGCTCATTGTCGAGGAGCGATTCGGCGAGGGTGATCCACTGCAAGGCAGCGTAGGGATGATACGGGCCAAGCACTGCTTCATAAAGCTTCAAAGCCTTGCGTCTGGTGGCGATGCTGTAATTGGTATTGCCCATGGCCACATCGATATCCGCGAGGCACACCATGATCATGGCGAGTTGGTATCCCGACTTGCCGGGGTTCTTTTTCATTAGCTCCTCAGCCCTTAGGAGGTATTGACGGGCGAGCCCGAGCTGGCCCATGTAGTAATGCGCATTGCCAATGTTATAATAGGTTTTGGCATGCACCTCGCCCTTTTTTTCGACCAATGGAAGCAGCTCTTTCTCGATGCGCTCAAATCCGAGGAGCACGTCGAGACGGTTCATTCCGAGAAATTCCAGCGCCCTGATGCGGTCATTTTCAGCGGACACCTCATGGTAGTGATCGCCAATAGATCGGAAGGCCACCAAAGCGCTGTCGAAATGAACCATGCCTTCGGGAATCTCATCGCGCATGAAGTGGGCCAGGGCCCTGTCGTAAATTGCGCGCGCTGCTGCACTATCGCTCTGCCCGTATATGTCGCTTAACAGCAATAGGGCAAGCATCACAAGCGCGGCAATTCTCATAGCAATAAGGTTTGAACTGCTCCAAATTTAAGCAAAGCCGCTTAAAAGGCTATCCTGAAAACCGTGGAAATGGAAACTAGGCCTTAAATCGCAGCCATTTTCCCAATTCCTTGTAGGTAACCTTCTTGCCGTACATGAGGATCCCGACGCGGTATATTTTGGCGGCAAGCCATACTGCGCCTATGAAACCGGCCACGAGCAAGGCCATGCTCAAGCCAAGTTCCCACATGTTGGCGGCGTCGAAGCCCATGGCCACCCTTACCATCATGACAATGGGAGAGGTAAGTGGAATCACCGAAAACCAAAACACGGCGGCACCTTCAGGATTGGTCAATGCAAACTCAGAGACGATGAATCCAAAAATGAGCGGAATGGTGATGGGCAGCATGAATTGCTGGGTATCGGTCTCATTGTCGACTGCGGCGCCAATTGCGGCAAAGAGAGAAGCATAGAGCAGGTAGCCGCCTAGGAAGAAGAAAATGAACATGGCGATCATCACCGGCCAGTTGATCCTGAAAAGGATGAGCTCGGCGATGTTGGTGAGGGCCGCTTGCTTCATGGTGTCGTCAGAAGCCTGCCGCGCTACCTCTTCGGTGGCCTGCATGCCTGAAGCCATGGCATCGGCATTCGCCATTTCCGGAAAGATGAGGCCGCTAAGGGCTGTGAACAGGATAAAGGTGAGTATCACCCAGAGCAAAAACTGGGTGAGGCCAACGAGCGCCACCCCGACAATCTTGCCCATCATGAGCTGGAAGGGCTTGACAGATGAAATGATGACTTCTACGATGCGGTTGCTCTTCTCTTCCATCACGCCGCGCATCACCTGCACTCCGTACATGAAGATGAAAAAATAGATCAGTACCGCGAATCCAAAGCCCACCATTGCTTGCTCCTGCTTGTAAGAGGTTTGTCCATCGGCTGCATCTACTGAAATGATGTCGATATCAGTACGAATGCTGTCGTAAACCTTAGGATCGATGCTGTAAAGCTGAAGTTTTTCGACCTCGATTACCTTCTCGATCTGGCTCTTGATGTAACTCCGCACTTTGAGGCTTGGCAATTTCCTAAAAACCATTTCGGCCTGCGGCACGGTGAAAATATCCTCGCGCAACACCAGCATGAGGCTGTAGGCGCTTGAATCGAATTCAGCGTTGTTGAGCCCCTGTGTGGTGTACTGAAATTTGACCTGATCGGTATTTTTTAAGCGGTTGTAGAAAACCGGACTTCGGTTGGCGGTACTGTCCGAAACAATATTGGGTGTAAGATCCACCACAAGTACATTGTAATTGCTGCTGTCGCTGATGCCCAGGTAAATTCCCAAAGCCATCAATCCCGCTATAAGAACCGGGCCGAGCAAGGTCATGACCACGAACGATTTTTTCTTTACCCGGCTCAGGTATTCCCTTTGAACAATGAGTGTCGTCTTATTCATGATCAGGTTTTTTGTGCTGTACAACTTTGATGAAAATCTCATCCATTCCGGGAATAATTTCCTGAACAGACCTTACACTAACGTGCGGCAGTATGGCTTCGAGGAGCTGATTGACCGTGGCGCCATTTCGCAAGCGCACGATGGCCATGCGGTCATCGCCCACTTCGCGGTGCTCCATCAATTCAAAGTTAACCCACAAGGCATTGGTGAACGCGAGCATGTGGCCCCCGAAGTGTAATTCGTAAATTTCGTCTTTGTAGCGGTTGCGCACTTCATTCACCTCACCTTCAATGAGCACAGAGGCATTGTTAATGAGCACAATGTGGCTGCAAATTTCCTCTACCGATTTCATATTGTGCGTGGAGAGCATCACCGTGGCACCCTCATCGCGGAGGCGCAGTATTTCGCCTTTGATCAGGTTGGCATTGATGGGGTCAAAGCCGCTGAAGGGTTCATCAAGGATGATGAATTGAGGGTTGTGCAGTACTGTGGTGATGAATTGCACCTTTTGGGCCATTCCTTTTGAGAGTTCTTCCACCTTCTTGTCCCACCAGGCTTCAATTTCAAAGCGCCTGAACCACTCATCGAGCCGCTTTCTGGCTTCGCTCGCGCTGAGGCCTTTCAGCTGTGCAAGGTAGAGGCATTGCTCGCCAACCTTCATTTTTTTGTACAGCCCGCGCTCTTCCGGCAAATAGCCGATGTGCTGCACGTGTTCCGGTTTGAGAGACTCGCCGTCAAAAAGAATTTCACCTGTGTCGGGTCCCGTAATTTGATTGATGATGCGAATCAATGAGGTTTTGCCAGCGCCGTTGGGGCCGAGCAATCCGAATATGCTGCCCTTAGGCACATTGATATTCACATCCTTCAGGGCCAGGTGTTTGGCGTAAGCCTTGGTAATATTTTTTACTTCAAGCATGTTCATAACAAGCCAATTTATGGCCACAAAAGAAAGCAAAATGTGCATAACATCGCTTGAAATGTGACAAGCGGCTTCACCGCGTAATGGGCCATGACTTTTGTGCATACTTAATTGGAAGCCCTACAATGTTTCAGAAATGTCATCGTTGAAAATCCACACTTCAGGCTGCAGGCAATTTGTATAACTTCGCAGGTCATTTCAAATTCAAGCCTTGAGCACGATCCCCAGACTTGCCCGCCTCAAACGATTGTCCTCGCAGACGACATTCCTCTTCCTCGCAATTGCTGTACTGTCAGCCTGCACCAAACCAGAAGGCTTTGTAAGCCTTGATGGCCGCCAGTTTAAACTTGACGGTGAAGATTTCTACCCGGTGATGCTCAACTATGTGGTTGATTTCGTAGATACTGAGCAAGGACCTGCCCTCTCTCCCACCTATACTTACGAGGATCAGCACGGGTATGAATACCTTGACATGGACAGCCTTAACCTTCAAATCGGCACGCACATGGCGCTGATGCGAGAGCTGGGTTTCAACACCATAAGGCTGTGTTTTGACCGCATAACCCTCGACAGTGCCGGACATTACTTTCACAGCCTGCAAGACGACCGATATTACCTGAAGGAAGACAGAGAAGCACTTCTGGATTTGCTCCAAAACTTCATAGACCTCGCATCAGCCGAGCAAATGAAGGTAATGCTCCTCATCAAATCGCCCTACCATGACGAACAGCTCGCCGATTTTACCAAGGCTGTTTTGAAGCGTTTTGCAAATGAGCCGACCCTTTTCGCTTACGATTTTTTCAATGAGCCCTTGTACTTTGCCCCGCAGGAAATGCGCAAGAACGATGCCTACCACATCGTTTGGGAATGGAAACGCTGGATGATGAAGTACGCGCCACACCAACTGCTCACCATAGGGTTTTCGGAACCCATTGAGGTGTTCAGGTGGGATCCGTCCATCATGCCGGTCGACTTTATCGCTTTTCACACCTACCATCCCTTGCGCATCCCGAATGAGATTTACTGGTACGCCAACTTTGTAGATAAGCCCTGGATGCTGGGTGAGACCAGCCTTCCGGCAAATAATGATTCGATCTCGTACGAAGCGCAACGGCAATTTATGAAAGAGGTGTTTCGCAAGGTAAAAGCCTGCGGAGGCAGTGGCTTTGCCTGGTGGGAATTTCAGGATGAGCCCGGCCTCATCTACGATGCCGCTTACAACGGGCTGCTCGATAACAATGGCACCACTTCTGTGAAAGGGAAAACTCACACCATTCAGGGCAGCATAAAACCGGCGGCCCACGAGCTCAAAATGCTCATCGAAGAAGAAGTGAATGCGCCTTGCACCTGCGCTGTGAACTACCACAACATGTTGGGCTACGTCAACAGAAAAATCACCGGCCGGGTGGTCGAATACAAAAGCGGAAAACCCATTGAAGGTGCGCTTGTGCGCGGATGGACGGAGTGGTGGGATATCGGTAAAAATACATTTACCGACTCCGATGGCTATTACAGCCTTTACAGCAATGCCGAGTGCGTCCATTTTGAAATATCTGCTCCGGGCAAAACCATGTCCAAATTCGATGCGCAGTTCAGCTACACCCCGTCAAGTGAGCAAACGCCGGCCCTTGACGATTTACCCGAACAAAGGCTTGAATACCACAGCATTCATTTTCAACCCTTCCTGATGGCCGACAGCATTCCCGACTCCATCGAAGCCGATCACTTCATCTTCAATTTCGATCCTGAAAAATTTTCAAAAGCCCATTATGAGGCCGATGGTGGAGTACATCGCCTTAGAGATTTCAAGCCCAAGCGCTCTAAGCTTTGGCCAATGCGATGACTTTGCGCCAATAAGAAAGTAGGATTGTCCATTCTCATTTATCCATTATCTTAGCCATCCCATATCAAAACAACATCCCTTGAAAGTAGGCATTATAGACATTGGTTCGAATACTTTTAACCTCTTAATCGCTGAGGTGAGCGATGATGGCAATTACCAACCCCTGTACCGGTCTAAAATAGCAGTAAAGCTGGGTGAAGGTGGTTTTATGAAAAACTACATCACCGAGGAAGCCATGGAACGCGCCGTGGTAGCCATGCACGCGCAGATAGCCCGTATCAAGGCGGAGTATTGCGACCGCATTCACGCTTTTGCCACTTCGGCGGTGCGCAACGCCACCAATGCCGACCAGTTTGTATCGAAAATGAAGGAGCTTTTTGGCCTCAACATTAACGTAATCAGCGGCGATAAGGAAGCCAACATGGTGTACCAGGGCGTGAAGCTCGCCGGAGCTTTGGGACCGGAAAAAAGCCTCATCATGGACATTGGTGGAGGCAGTACTGAGTTCATCATCGCCGATGAAAACAAGCTTTACTGGAAGCGCAGTTACGAGCTTGGTGTTTCGCGCCTTATGGAAAAATTCAAGCCTTCCGATCCGCTTTCAAAAGAACAAACTGAAAAGTTGGAAAGCTTCTTAAAAGAAGAGATCATAGACATGCTTGCCGCTGTAAAATCCGAAGGGGTGAGCCACCTCGTGGGCTCTTCCGGATCATTTGATACCTTCTGCGACGTGATCTCAGAGCGCCATGGCAATTACGCCGAGGTATTCGAATTGAGTTCCTTGCCATTCGACTTTGATGCACTCAGGAATCTACTCGACGAGGTGGTGGCCTCATCGCTTTCACAAAGGGAGCGCATGCCGCACATGCCCGAATACAGGGTAAATATGATCGTAATGTCGGCGCTGTTTGCAAGGCTCGTACTCAATGAAACCGGAATATCGGGCGCGAGCATTTCCCGGTATTCACTCAAGGAAGGCGTTCTCTTTGACGTCCTCGAAGGAAATCTTTAAATCTTATGGCCCACATTTTAATCATTGACGATGAGCGCAGCATTCGCAGTACGCTCAAAGAAATTCTTGAATTCGAAAAATTCACTGTCGACCTCGCTGAAGACGGTCCTTCAGGCCTGAAAAAACTCACTGAAAACCGGTACGACGTAGCCCTTTGCGATATAAAAATGCCCCTGATGGACGGCATGGAGCTGCTGCAAAAAGCGCAGGAAGCGGGAGTTGAAACACCCATCGTGATGATATCAGGGCACGGCAACATTGAAACGGCAGTAGAAGCGATCAAGATTGGCGCTTATGACTTTATCGAAAAGCCGCTCGACCTCAACCGCACCCTGGTAACCCTGCGCAACGCGCTGGAAAGATCAACCTTGGAGGCCGAAACCAAGACCCTGCGCAAAAAGATCAACCTGATCAAAGGTTCCAACATCATCGGTGAATCGGCACCTGTGATGGCGATTAAAGAAATGATTGAAAAAGTGGCACCGAGCGATGCGCGTGTGCTCATCACAGGCCCCAATGGCTCAGGCAAAGAACTTGTAGCCAAGCAGCTGCACGACAAAAGTCAAAGGGCCAAAGCGCCGTTTATTGAAGTGAATTGCGCTGCAATCCCCTCTGAGCTCATTGAAAGTGAGCTTTTTGGTCATGAAAAAGGAGCCTTTACCTCAGCCATCAAGCAGCGACAAGGCAAGTTTGAGCAGGCCGATGGCGGTACCCTCTTTCTCGATGAGATTGGCGACATGAGCGCCTCGGCCCAGGCCAAGGTACTCCGTGCGCTTCAGGAAAATAAAATCAACCGCGTGGGCGGCGACAAAGACATCAAGGTAAACGTGCGCGTACTCGCGGCAACCAACAAAGACCTGCGCAAGGAAATCGCTGAAGGCAACTTTCGCGAAGACTTGTACCACCGCCTCAGCGTAATCCTTATTCAGGTGCCTTCACTCAACGATCGCGCCGCCGACATACCCATGCTGGCCGATCACTTTATGAACGCCATATGCACCGAGCAGGGCATTGCGAGCAAGCAACTCAGTAAGGATGCCTACAAAGCCCTTCAGGAAATAAACTGGACCGGCAATATCCGCGAACTGCGCAACGTCATCGAGCGGCTGATCATCCTTTGCGGAAGCGAAATAAGCGGTGCCGACGTAAAGCGCTACGCCAACCCGGCTGGCTGATTCGACAAAATATATTAGACATTAAAAAACGCCCCTGCAACAATGCAAGGGCGTTTTCATTTTGGTAGTTTCTAATGAGAATCAATTCTCTTTTCGAGCTTCATCGTTTTCCTTGGCCTCAGCCATGGCTTTGCCAGCGCATGGTTTAGTGCCAGCCTGAGCGGCTTTGGCAGCGCAGCACGATGATGCTTTTGGAGCCACAGCTCCTGCTACACCTGCTGGAGCAGTTTCAGACTTTGAAGCCTCGGCGCTGGTTTCAGCGGCTTTGTAAGCTTCTACGCAATTTTTTTCAACTGCTTCGGCCATGGTGGCACAGCAGCTTTTCGAATCGGCTTTTACCGCAGCATCAGTGTTTGCAGCAGCAGTGGTTTGCGCATTTGCAGCAAGTGCAGTTCCAAACGCGATGCAGCAAACGAGGAGGAATTTTTTCATGGTGGTCATTTAATTTGCCGAAAGGTAGTAAACCCTTAGCATATTCGCTACGATTTGAAGCAGTTTCACTTCCACAATTCCAAAATCGGGCTGCCGGTATTCCCGCTGGGCAGCGACACATTGAGCAGCATGGAGAGCGTAGATGCGATATCGCGGATATTGGTTTCACGGTAAGTACGGCCCTTTGGTACGCCCTTTCCGAAAAAGATGAGGGGCACGTGGGTATCGTTGGTCCAGGCACTGCCGTGGGTGGTGCCAGTGGGTCCATAGCTTATCCAACCGCTGTTGCCCAGCACAGCAATATCACCGGCCAGTGGCGGGTACAATCCCCGTGTGAGCTGCTTCAGTGGAAACTCAGTGCCCCCACCCACACGCAGAATGTCTTCCGTGGGGTAAGCGTTGTAAATTCCTGGTTCATTGCGCAATGCGCGAATAAGCAAGTCTCTCACTTCCGTAAAGTCGGCTCCTGCATCGGAGATGGCCTTGCGGTTGAGGAATACGCGGTCTTCTTCCACCTTTTCCACGAAAGTGGCCCCCTGCGCATGGTGGCCTTCGAGCTGCTCAAGGATGCGGCCCTGAATGGCCTTGGCATCTATGTAGCCGCCAGGCAATTGATTGTCAATGCTGAATTGAGGTACATCGGCCACGCCGTGATCGGCAGTGAGGAAAACGGTGTATTGGCCCTTGCCCACTTCCTTGTCGAGAAAATCGAAGAAGGCGCCCAACTCGCGGTCGAGGCGGAGGTACATGTCTTGCACTTCCAAAGCCCGCGCGCCCATGGCGTGGCCCATATAGTCGGGAGTGGAGAAGCTGATGCAGAGGAAGTCCGTATCGGCATCCTTACCCATTTGCTCGGCCTTCACTCCAGCTTGCGCCAAATCTATCAGAATGGTATTGCCGTAGGGTGAGCGCTTGAAAACGTTGTCCTTGCCATTGGCTTCAACGAGCGCGCTGAGATTCTTGGGCATCAGCGAAGCCTGCTCGCCCACCCATTTGGTCTCATAAGGGCTGTCGTCGGGCAAGCTCGAAGTGTATTGGTCGAGCGGCAAGAGCAGGTTCCAGGTCTTTGTGAGGTAGGTATCCACCAGTTTGCGGTCGTTGAAGTCGTTTACCCAATCGGGCAGGGCATCATAGTAAAACGAACTGCTGATAAACTGGCCTTTGGAATACCAGAAAGCCTTGCCCAGATGTCCTGCCGGCAAAATAGCGCCACGGTCTTTGATGGACATCCCAATCACCTTGCTCCGGAAGTTGAGCGACAGCATAAGCTCATCGGTGATGGTGGTCGTTTTCAGGTTCAAGGGACTCATTTGCCCATCGGCATTGTCGATGCCAATGGTGCGCACTGACTTGTCTTGCACGCAGTACATGCCCTCCTTGGTACGGGGGTCGTACCAATTGTTGGCGGCGATGCCATGCACTGCGGGTGTAGTGCCCGAGTACACCGATGCGTGGCCCGGTCCGGTGTAGGTAGGCACATAGGAGAAGTGGTTGTTGGCGCAGTAAAAACCCTCGTCGAGCATGCGCTTGAATCCGCCCGTAAACTGATCACCATAGCGCTGCAGGTAATCGTTGCGCAACTGGTCTACCACGATGCCCACCACGAGTTTTGGCCGTTCATTGCTGGGCTGTGCCTTTGCGGCAAATTGAGCTGCTGCGATGAGCAGGGCAGCGGCAAGCGTCCCGTAGATCATTTCATTTGTTTTGCGACCACAAATAAAACGAAGATACAAGTAGCCACGCTTACCAGAATGTTAAGAATGGCGATGGGCCACTTGCCGGCATTGATTAGACCTAGCGTTTCGTAACTGAAAGTTGAAAAAGTGCTGTAGCCTCCGCAAAAGCCAATGATGAGAAAAGGCACCCAAAATCCGCTGAGCTGCTCGCGGGCTGCAAGCACCACCACCACACCGAGTATGATGCAGGCCATCAGGTTGGAAAGAAAAGTGCCAAGTGGAAAAGTAGTGTACACAAATGGCTCCGGAGTTCTAAGGGAAACCAACCTGTCAAGCAGATAATCTGCCCCCTTGCCGGTGAGGTAGCGGGCGATGGAGCCGAGGCCGCCGCCGAGGAAGATGGCGAACAAAATTTTCATTTGTAGCGAGAGATTATCAACTTTTGAAAAGCCAGATACACCCCATACCCAATCCCCACCCCGAGCAAGCCACCGCAGATTACATCTGCCGGGTAATGCACACCGAGGTAAATACGTGTGTAGGTGAACAGCAGCGCCCAGGCGATCACAATCCAGGCCCATTTGGCGAAAGCCTGCCTCAGGAGCAAAAAGATGAAAGTAGCCACACCTGCGCTGTTGGCGGCGTGCGAACTCACAAAGCCGTATTGTCCACCGCGGTATCCGTTGACCGTGTGCACCAGGTCGGCGAGCTCAAGGTTGTGCGAAGGGCGGTAGCGGAGAAATACATTCTTGAAAAGATCCACTGAAATGCGGTCGGCGAGGGTGATGATGATCGCTACTGCGAACAGGCTCCAGAGCATTACTTTCCAATTGTACGCTTTGAAAATCATCCACAAGAGCAGCAGGAAAAATGGTATCCAGAACTTGTCATCAGTCATGTAATACATGGCCTGATCCAGGGCCGGATGGTGCAAGCCATTCAGGAAGAGAAACAAATCCCGGTCTAAGGACTCAATGGTTTCAATCATTCCTTAACCAAATGTATCCAGATCAGGTCTTTGAGCTCATTGAGGCCTTTTTGGGCTACCGATGAGATGAATACGTAGGGCAGGTTCGGAAGCGTGGGCACTATCTCGGCTTTGAGCTCCTCGTCGAGCAGGTCGCTTTTGGAGATGGCGAGCAAGCGCGTTTTGTCCAGCAGTTCGGGATTGTAAGCCCGCAGTTCGTTGAGCAATATCTCGTATTCCTTTGCAATGTCGGGGCTGTCGGCGGGAACGAGAAAGAGCAGCAAGCTGTTGCGCTCAATATGGCGCAGGAATCTCAAACCGAGTCCTTTGCCTTCGCTGGCGCCCTCGATGATTCCGGGTATATCGGCCATTACAAAGGAGCGCTCATCGCGGTAACTTACAATGCCCAGGTTGGGCTTGAGCGTGGTAAAAGCGTAGTTGGCAATCTCGGGCTTGGCCGCTGAGACGACTGAGAGCAAGGTAGACTTGCCCGCATTGGGGAAACCCACAAGACCCACGTCAGCAAGGACTTTCAGCTCCAGGATGCGCCATGCCTCCTGCCCGTCTTCACCTGGCTGGGCGAAGCGCGGGGTTTGAAAAGTACTTGACTTAAAGTGGTTGTTGCCCAAGCCGCCGCGACCGCCTTTGAGCAAAACAAATTCCTGATCGGGCTCGGTGATCTCGGTGATGAGCTCACCTGTCTCCGGATCGCGCACCACCGTGCCCAGCGGCACTTCGATGTAGGCATCCTCACCGGTCTTGCCAGAGCTGAGCTGCTTGCTGCCGCTCTCGCCATGGCCTGCGCGCACGTGGCGCTTGTACTTGAGGTGCAGGAGTGTCCACAGCTGTGGATTGGCACGCAGTATCACGTGTCCTCCCCTGCCGCCATCACCGCCGTCGGGGCCGCCTTTGGCCGTCCAGTTGTCGCGGTGCAGGTGTCGGGAACCCGCACCACCCTTGCCCGACTGGCAATTGATCTTGACGTAGTCTACAAAGTTGCTATTCGACATGCTGCTCTATGGATGCGTAAAGGCGCTCGCTGATTTCATCAATGCCACCCACGCCGTCCACCTCTTCGAGCTTGTGTTGCTTTTGGTAATAGTCAGCTACAGGAGCTGTTTCATTCTTGTAAACGGCTATGCGGTTTTCAATGATCTTTGGATCGGCATCGTCGCTGCGGCCGCTGGTCTCGGCGCGCTTGATAAGGCGTTGCTTGAGTTCGGCATCATTTACGGTAAGTGCCAGCATCAATGTGATGGACTGGCCCTTGCTTTCCAGAAACTTATCCAAAGCTTTGGCCTGCGTCTCCGTGCGCGGAAAGCCATCGAAGATAAAACCATTGGCTTCAGGATGGCTGTCCACTTCCGATTCCAGCATCTTGATGGTCACCTCATCGGGCACGAGGTTGCCAGCGTCCATATACGTTTTGGCGAGTTTGCCCAATTCGGTTTCACCTTTGATATTGCGGCGAAAAATGTCGCCGGTACTGAGGTGAACCAATGAATATTTTTCCACAAGGCGCTCGGCCTGTGTTCCTTTACCGGCGCCGGGAGGGCCAAACAATACGAGGTTAATCATACTTTACGGTTGTTGGAAGTTTAATTTGATAAATGTCGTTGAGGTTGCGGCCCTGACCATCGAAGTCGAGGCCATAGCCCACCACAAAGAGGTTGGGAATTTCGAAACCCACATAGTCGAGCTTCACATTTCCGTGATAAGCCTCTGGCTTGTAAAGCAATGAAGCCACTTTGATGCTCGCGGGCTTTTCTTTCTGCAGGTTTTCGAGCAGAAATTCGATGGTATTGCCTGTATCCACAATGTCTTCAAGAATGATGAGATGCCTGCCTTCCACATCGCTGTTGAGCCCGATGTGGCTCGAAATTTTGCCAGTGCTTTCCACACCGCGGTAAGATGTGAGTTTTACGAAATTGATTTCAGAATCGATGTCAATGTGATTCATCAACTCGGCTGCAAAGCGAAAGCAGCCATTGAGTACACCCACGAAAAGGGGGTTTTTGCCTTCGTAATCGGCGTTGATTTGTGACCCAAGGGCCTTTACGCGCGCTTTGATTTGGCCTTCAAGGAGGTAGGGCTCAAAGTCTTTGCTGTGTATGGTGATAGTGCTCATGCGTTTTCAAAATGAACTGCGAAAGTAAGCATTTAAGCCCTTGGTGCTGCCTTTCCGTGCATGCGAGTGGATCGAGGGGCCGAATTGATTGGCAGCAGAAGTTTATTCATGCATTGGCTGGGCTCTGTATTCTGCCAACAAATCAAGAATCTGGTGTGATACGAATCTTATTATTGTTTCTCTTTCAATTCGAAAAGTGCCAGGAGCCGATCATTAACTCTATCCAATTCATCATGAGATAAGCTGCCTAGCTTACCGATAATAAGATCCTTATCAAGGGTAGCAATTTTTACCAAGTCTCACTACCGAGGCCTTCTTCAGTCCGTTTTCAGGTTGAGGGAGAATCCTGAGACTGTACGCTTGATCCTCCCATTTTGATTGCGTTGTTATAAAGGCTAAAACAACATCGAAATCAGCGTTCACAAGAACGAGTGCTGGCCTATTCTTACTTCCCGAAAGATCTGTAAAGGGGAAGGTGATTAATACGATATCCCCCTTCTTCATTTATATCGTTCTTTCAAATCCTCTTCAGAATACAAATCCTCTTCATCGTGTAAAAATGAAAAAGCCTCAGCATCGGTTACGATTTTCTGGATGCCAGTATCAAGTATTTTATTGTCTAATTTGGACAATAGGAATTCAGCAAAGTCAGACACTTCATTGATCTCTCGGTCAGGCAGCTGAGATAGTTTCGCCATGGCGTTTTTAATAAGCGTTTCCCTTGTCATTCGAAATTACTTTACTCAAATTTACAAAAACTGTTTTCACCGTGCCGGCACAAACAATCGCATTGGCGAAAAGAATCCACCCGGCTCCGCTGTGCTTGATCACTCCTATTTACTGCTTTTTGGTGAATATACTCACCAAATAACATGATTTTTGGTGAATACATTCACCAAACAACACACTTATCGGTGAATAGCACCTTTAAAAATCAGCCACCTTTCTTAATTGGGCCACTAGCCGCTAGCCGCTAGAGACCCCTGCTTCGCTTAGCCCCGCGTTGCTTACGGCCACGGCGGGCAGGCTAGTCGCTAGAGACTAGCGGCTCATTTCATATATTTGCCGCCATGCAAAAACCCTTTTACAGCAAAGATTTTACCCTCGGGGTATTGGGCGGCGGACAGCTCGGTCGCATGCTCCTACCACCCGCCAATGCGCTCGACATCAAGCTCGCCATCCTCGACCCCGATCCCGAAGCGCCTTGCAGCAAACTGGCCCATCACTTTGTGTGCGGCGATTTCAAAGACCACGATACGGTAGTCCAATTTGGCGAAAGCTGTGATGTGATCACCGTCGAGATCGAGCACGTGAGCATCAGCGCCCTGAAAGCACTGCGCGATATGGGCAAAAAGGTATTCCCACAGCCCGAGGTGCTCGAAACAGTGCAAGACAAAGGCCTGCAAAAGCAATTTTACGAAAAGTACGGCATACCCACAGCGCCTTTTCAGCTGGTCGACAGTGCGGCTGAACTTCAAAAACACAAAGACTTCCTCCCCTTCGCCCAAAAGTTGCGCAAAGGCGGTTATGACGGACGCGGGGTGCAGCTGATGCGCTCGGAAGCCGATTTGGCGAAAGCCTTTGACGCCCCCTGCGTATTGGAACAACTGGTAGATTTTGAGCAGGAGCTCGCCATCATCGTGGCCCGCAATGAAAGTGGCGAGGTGCGCACCTTCCCGCTGGTGGCCATGGAGTTTAACCCCCAGGCCAACCTCGTGGAATACCTCTTCGCGCCCGCCGGGGTCGATGCCGCGGTGGAGCGCCGCGCCGAAGAAATAGCCCGCCAGACGGTAGAGGCTTACGGCCTTGTGGGCATCATGGCCATCGAGCTCTTTATGCTCCGCGACGGCAGCCTGCTGGTAAACGAGGTGGCCCCCCGCCCCCACAATTCAGGCCACCACAGCATCGAGGCCAATGCCACTTCACAGTACGCACAGCACCTGCGCGCCATCCTCAACCTGCCCCTGGGCGATACGGCCAGCACCCGCCATGCGGCCATGGTCAACCTGCTCGGGGCGGAGGGATACAGCGGCCCAGTGCACTACGAAGGCCTCGAAGCGGCCCTTGCCATTCCCGAAGTGTATGTGCACCTTTACGGCAAATCGCTCACAAAACCCTTCCGGAAAATGGGCCACATGACCTGTACCGGAGCCACCGCCGCCGAAGTGCGCGACAAAGCCTTAAAGATCAAAGAACTCATCACCGCAAAAACCGCCTGAACTATGGTAGCCATCATCATGGGCAGCAAGAGCGACCTCCCTGTAATGCAGGGCGCCGCCGACATGCTCAAAGAATTTGAAATAGCCTACGAACTTACCATCGTATCGGCGCACCGCACGCCGGAGCGCATGTTTGAATTTGCGCAAAACGCCGAGTCGCGGGGCATCAAAGTGATCATAGCCGGGGCCGGGGGAGCAGCCCACCTGCCCGGCATGGTGGCCAGCCTTACGCCGCTGCCTGTAATAGGCGTGCCGGTGAAGAGCCGCAACAGCATAGACGGCTGGGACTCCCTGCTCAGCATCGTACAAATGCCCGGCGGCGTGCCCGTGGCCACCGTGGCGGTTGACGGCGCAATGAATGCAGGCATCCTCGCCGCCCAGATGATCGCCACCGGCGACCAGGCCCTGCGCCGCCGCATCAGCGATTACAAAGCTGGATTGAAGGCCAAGGTGATCAGGGATGCGGA
>DAIRDH010000051.1:18778-23166 GCA_036796255.1 Cryomorphaceae bacterium | reverse complement strand
ATCTCAATTGAAGATGTGCATCTTGGCGTGCCGGTAACCTGATCCGCGTTGATCCCTTCCTCGCCGGCCTGATCCGCGTTATCTGCGTTCTTTTTTTATGACAACATAAGGACCGCAACAAGAAAAAGCCAGTTGAATTATTGAGGGAAGTACTTGTCAAAAAACCGCTCCATGGTTTTCCGGAAAACGGGGAAACCATTCAAGTCGCCATGATGCCCGCCGGGAATGGTGAGCATCTTGGTATTGCCGCGCGACTTTACAGTTTGGTAGAGGCGAAGGCCCAGTTTGTAAGGCACAATCATGTCTTTGGTGCCGTGGGCAATGAGCAGGGGTGCAGTGCTCTGCCTCAGGTAGATGTCGTTGCGGAAAGTATAGCGCAGAAACAACTTGATGGGGATAATGCGGGAGTGAAAGCGTGCCACGTCGAGCAGGTTGTTGTAAGGCGTCTCGAGCACCACGGCATCGCATTCCACCCTGCTGGCCAGCCATGAGGCCATGCCTGAACCGAGGGAGCGGCCGTAAATGCAGATTTTCTCGTCGGGAAAAAGTTCTTTTACCTTGTGATAACAAAGCAAGGCATCTTTGTAAAGCAGAGCTTCTGTGCGCTTGCCGCGGCTTTTGCCATAACCCCGGTAGTCGGGGATGAAAACGTCGAAACCAAAGGTGGTGAGCTCCTCAGCGATGGCGCCCCAGCGGCTGATGCTGCCAGTATTGCCATGGAAATAGAGGATACAGCCGCGCGGCTTACCGGCCTTGATGTGCAGCGCATGGATGAGACCGCCCTCCTCCCCTTCCAGAAAGTATTCGTCAAAGTCGCTTCCGAGCTTGATTTCGGCATTTCTATCCAGGCGACGCCAGGGCACAAAGATCAGCTTCTCCTGAAAGAAGTAGTAGAAAGTGCAGAGCAACACGTAGATGCACACTGCGCCAATAAGGACACACCAAATGATCGTTTCCATGAAGAACAAAGCACAAAGAAACCCGTTTTATTTTTAGAAAAATCCAAGCTATGATAAAAACACTGCCACTCTTGCAGACTTCCGCTATGAACTATGTGGAATACATGTCATTTGCGGAAAGCATGGTAGCGCAAAACCGCACCACAGGTCCCAATCAAAGCGAGATGATGCTGCACTACACCAAGCTCAACCTCAAGCGCATGCAAAGACTCAATAAAACCGCGCTGCCAAGTGCCCCCATGCAGGAATTGATTGCAGCCATACCTTTCCAGATGCGCTGGGTGGTAATCACTGAAATATGGTGTGGCGACGCGGCGCAAAACATTCCCTACATCGCCAAGCTGGCCGGGCTTTCGCCAAATGTGCACCTCGACCTGATATTGAGGGATGAGAATGAGGATTACATGGATCAATTTCTGACCAATGGCAGCAGGTCTATACCGAAACTTATTGTGTACAATGAGGATGGCGATGTGAAAAGTATATGGGGTCCGCGGCCTGCTCCGGTGCAATCCATGGTGATGGAGTACAAACAAATGGGCGAAGGCAAACCTCCATTCGACGTATTTGCAACCTCGCTGCACCAATGGTACACCAGCAACAAAAATCAAAGTTTGGAATCAGAACTTTTGGCTATATTTCGGCCCTTATCAGCGCTGCAGCCAGCGCATTGAAATTAGCACCATGAAAAAGACATTCACAAGTATAGCCTTCGTTGTGGCCATCGCATGCGCAGGATATGCACAGGAGGACGATCAAAAAGAAGCATCAGTCCTGAAATCGGAAATCAAAGCACTTGAAAAGGCCATAGGAGATACCGAAAAGGAAATCGTGAAGCTGGAAAAATCGGTTGTGAAAACCCGTCCGGAAGCCGAGCAGGCCAAAAGAGACCATGTGAACATCACCGAAATGTTGGAAAACAAAAGACGTGAGGCCGAGTCTTTTCAATACGACAAAAAGAAAGCCGAGCTGAAGACTCAACAGAAGACCCTGGCAAAAGTAGGCAAGACACAGGCGAAACTTCAAAAGTCGCTGGACAAGAACGACATCAAGCAGAAAGAGGCCGACCGCGAATATGAATTGGCCAAAACGCAACAAACGCGCACCCAAACGGCACTGGATGGTGTGGCCATGGAAACGGGCAATGTGAGCCGGGAGGAGCAGCAAGCCATGAGTGCCACGCTGAAATCCAAAGAGCCTGCACCCGCCGATGAGGTAGCCAGGGCCCGTGCTTACGAGCAAAAAGTTGCACAAGGGGCTGCATTGCAAAAAGAATTGAAAAGTACCGACAAGGTGATCAGTAAAACAGAAGCCACACGAAGCAAAATTCAGCAGGAGCGCAGCAGCTTGCTCGATGAGAAGAAAGTGGTTGACGAGGAGCAGGCCACACTGCAAACCGCGGTGACTGCGCTTGAGGAAGAGCTCAAGCAGTTTGATCCCAAAATGGTGCAAAAAGAAATCGAAAAGCTGGCCAAAGAAGCAGATGCCGCGCGTATAAACGCTGAAAAGCTACAGCTGGAATTGGACCAGGTAGAAGTGCAAATCAAAGAAAAGCACGACTACATCGAAACGAAGAAAATTGAAGTGCGCGACAAGCAAAGCGCGCTGTTGAAGAAATGATGAATCACCCTCATCCAGCATTGACAGGAGTCCGAAAGCAGGTTTGCTCTCGGACTTTTTCATGCCCTCAGCCAAGGATTTGACATGGCGCCACTGAACGATTTTGCCGTAAGGCTCAGCGCTGCCCTCGAGGAACCCCTGCCTGGCTGGGAAGCGCACAGCGAGATGATCAACTACCCGCGGCCTTTGATCGCCGATTGGGAAAGCGCGGTGCCCAATGCGCGTCAGGGGGCGGTGCTGGCGCTGATTTATCCCAAAGACGGCAGCTTGCACACCGTGCTCACGCTGCGGCACAGCTACAAAGGGCACCACAGCGCCCAGGTGAGCTTTCCCGGAGGCAGCCTTGAGCCTGAGGATGAAAGCCATTGGCATGCCGCCCTGCGCGAAGCGGAGGAAGAAATTGGCCTGCAACCGCAGGAGGTTCGGCTGCTGGGTACCCTGAGCAAGGTGTATATTCCGCCGAGCAATTTCCTTGTGCATCCCTTTGTCGCCTTTTACCCCGGTACGCCCAGCTTCACTGCCGATCCTGTGGAAGTGGCCCGCATTATCGAAACGCCGCTCTCGCACCTACTCCAGCCCGATACCCTCAAGCAAAAACCCATGTACCTAAAGGTAAGCCAGGGCGATGTGAATGTGCGCTACTTCGATATCGATGGTGAAACGGTGTGGGGCGCTACGGCGATGATGCTTAATGAGTTGAAAAAAGTCTTGGCCAGTGTTTTTTAATAAGTCGATAGCTTCTAGCTTCTAGTCACTAGCTTCTAGCCTCTAGCTTCTAGTCACCGCTCCGCTGGGCATGAGCCCTGCGGAATTTTCCATGTGTGATTCCTGAAGTAAAAAGTCGCTAGAATCAGAGGGCCGCAGGGCGAATGCCCAACGGAGCGTTTAAAGCGAATTCTTCCTTATGAACTGAAATCATTTACAGCGGAATAACCAAGCAGGTGGGATCTCGAATGAAAAGGAGCATTTTGTCATCCCGATAAGCTGAACCGCGTTGATCAGCTTGATCAGCGCTATCTGCGTTCATCCAGCCCAACTACCGCAACCTATACCTCGCCTCGATGCCAACTCGCAGCCATGTGTAACTAAAATTGCGTTGTTCCAGCTGCCCCCCATCCGACTCAAAAGCGAGGTCCATGGCTTCGATGCGCCTCAGGCTGGTGGCGAGGTGAAGACCCAGGTCTACTTTAGGGCTGAGCTGCTTACTGAGGCCCGTTTGCAGCTCGGCGGTCCATTGCCAGCCTGGGAAGTCGCTTGCGGGGATGGTGCTAAATCCTGAAGCGCCCACAGCGCGCGAAGAAACGCCCACCGTGTATGAGCTCAAGTTGATCCCCATCAGGTGCACACCGCATGAAACCCTGAAATCGCGCGGAAGTGCATAATAAGCCGTAAGGGGGATGTGCAAAGCGAAATACGCGAACTTCACATCTACGGCTTCCCTGAAAGTCGATTCAAAGAGCGCCGTGCTGCGCTGGGCAAAGACCATGCGGTCGGCACCGATGCCGGTTTCCAGTGCCCAGGTGCTGTAATTCCTGGTGAAGAGCAACTGGCCACCTGCTGCATGCGAAGGGCCGTAATTGAAACTGGCATTGTCCTGGCTGTTGTGAATGAGCAATGAAGCCCTGACTTTGACCGCAATTTCAAAAGCATCATTGGCCCCTTCCTGGGCATGTAGGGAGAGGGAAGCAATGCAAAGACCAATACCCGCAAGGGCTGTTGTCAGGCCGAGCACTTTAATCTTTTTTCTCATTTGCTTTTGAAATTTGTACCCCATAGTTTATACCTCAAACTCAGCCCGAAACGAAGCCA
>DAIRDH010000051.1:16644-18678 GCA_036796255.1 Cryomorphaceae bacterium | reverse complement strand
GGTAAAATAGCTTATGCCAAATTGAAAATATCCCTCCAGTTCGGGCAAGGCGAAATAGTCTGCCCGGTTTCTGAACGTGAGTGATTCGATCCCAATCCCTGTAGCTACACCCCACTTGCGGCCGTGATAGTCTAAGGTGGCATGCGCGCCGAGTCCAGGACTGAGGGCATCCGCGAAGTCACTTTGAAATGTGTTCCTCCCATATGCTCCCCCTGCCCTGCCTTGAAGGCCAAGCTCAAATTGGCGCTGACCGTCATCCTGGCATACGCATGTGAGCGAAGCAAGCGCGCAAGTCAAAATGAGGAAAATGGCACGGACCATATCGTTCAGTTGTAGTAACCAAAGCTACGATTTGAAATCGAAAATGGCTGAGATAATTTGGACTTCTGAACAATAAGTCAATGTAAAAATTGCCCTGATGGTTCAGAAGTTACCAAGGCTTATGACAATCCCTGCCCTCATAATCGCTGGCCTACGTTATGGTAGTTGGGCTTCCGGGCCAAGCCCCTCCTCTGCATAGTCATTCAACGGACCAGGCCTGCCTTAAAACTCAGGCATTTTTAGCGAAAGCCTGCACAACACGCCTCAACTGCTTGAGGTAAACCCCCGTGCGCCGCTGGCATTTTCATTCGATTAGAAACATATAACCATTGGGAGGGAAATATAAATGGCCTCTCATGCGCGATTGAGCGCGATTCATGGCTTGCGGCAGGGCACGGGCCGAATTAATTATCAGCCATGAACGGGAAAGTCTACATTTAATCTATATTTGAATCGGAGAGAACAAAAAAACAAAAGCGTGAGCAAGTATAAGTATCCTTTATCCTGGCCTCAATGGTTGCTGATGCTTGCAGTGGCCCTCTCATGCGGAATTCTAGGCACTGTTAACTACTACACCTCGAAAACCACCTCGGCCCTCCGGGCTTATGTGAATGGAGAGTCGTACTACAGCAAGGGACAAAAAGACGCATCAAGGCAACTCGCCTTCTACCTCATCGATCCGGATATACGCTTTTACCAGCAGTTTAAGGAAGACATCAGCATTCCTTTAGGAGACAGCATCGCAAGGGTAAATATGCAAAATGGTGGCCATATAGACACCATACGCGCGGGCTTTATACAGGCCAAAAACCATCCCGATGATACCGAGGAAATGATATGGCTGTTCAGGAACTTTGAAAACGTGAGCTTTATGGCAGAGGCCATACAGATATGGACCGAAGCCGACGGACTTGTATCAGAGCTCAATGCCATGGCCGATCAGGTACATCAAGACCATACGCGCAATTCCCTGAATGGAATCACTGTAACAGATCCGCTCAATGGTGCACAACAGCTCCGACGCCTCGAAGAAATCAATGCACTCACCAATGCCCTTACGGCAAAAGAGCGTGAATTTTCAGAACACATGGGCCATACCGCCCGGCAAATCACCAGCATGTTGCTTATTTTCAATATCCTGCTCATCCTGGTGATTGTAGGCTGCTCGGCACTGCTCTCGGCGGTGATGGTAACCCGACTGCTCAAGTCCAAAGCTGAACTCGCACAACGAAATGCCGAGCTTGTAGAAACCAACAAGCGCCTCGACCACTTTATTTACGCCTCCTCACACG
Source organism: Cryomorphaceae bacterium (assembly GCA_036796255.1). Taxonomy (GTDB): domain Bacteria; phylum Bacteroidota; class Bacteroidia; order Flavobacteriales_D; family Cryomorphaceae; genus T3Sed10-241. The sequence continues at coordinate 17,065 of DAIRDH010000051.1, read as the reverse complement.
ACCTCAAAGCGCCGATCAACAACATGCAAGGCCTCCTGGGTATCATGCAAATTGAAGAAGAGGCCGCGGTCAAAAAAAATTTGATGGACAAAATGGGCATTTCACTCGACTCATTGCGCCATACCATCACCGATATCGAAAACCTGATGAAGGCCGACCGACTGGGCCATGGCGATGCCGAGCAAGTGCATTTTGAAGAGGTGTACCTGAAGATCATGACTGAAAATGAGATGAACTTTCAGCTTCCTGAGATTGCCTTCCACACCGATTTTGCCTGTGAGGGCATGCACTATCCTCCCCTTGCCCTGAAAAGTGTGATGCAAAACCTCATTTCCAATGCGGTGAAATACAGGACCAAGGACCGCCCAGCAGAGGTGCGCATCAACACAAAAAAAACCGAAGACGGCGTGCTGCTTGAAGT
>DAIRDH010000051.1:5502-16544 GCA_036796255.1 Cryomorphaceae bacterium | reverse complement strand
GATGACCCCATCAGCGTATGGCTGCAGAAAGAAGTGATCAAAACCCTTCCGGAAATTGGCCACACCCATGAGGTGGGCAATGGCGAGGAAGCCCTCGACTTCATCCTGAGCAAGTGCAATATTGAGATTGTAGTGGAGCAATGTCCTGACCTTATCCTGCTCGACCTCAACATGCCCGTGATGGATGGCTTTGAATTTCTGGAAGCTTTCAAACAGGCAGATTTCCAAAACAAAGACAAAGTGCGCATCGTCGTAGTGACCTCTTCAAGCAACCCCAAGGATATGGAGCGCTTGAAGGCCTATGACATTTGGAAGTTTGTGAACAAGCCCCTCACTCCCGCTAAAATGGAAGCGATTATGGCAGCTTAATGGTGTGCCTCTCGTTTTTGAACCTGTACTTTCGTAAAATTCTATAATCGACACGTCCAGCACCGTTTGCCTTTCGTTTGCATGGCTGATGGATCGGAAAAATCATTCACGGACCACGCGAATCCCCTTTCCGGGAAGGCCATCCAGGCTGAGCAGGTATATGCCCCGGGCCAGGCCTCCCATCTCAATGGTGGTAAGCCTGGAAGTTACATTCCCTGATATGCAGACTTTTCCACTCATATCATACAGCCTGAACACATCTCCAACCGCACCCTCCGAAACTTTCAATGTACATTCTGAACTGCAGGGATTTGGAAAAACATGCAGCTGGGTATCTGTTTCGACATCAAGTGTATTGATGCCAAAATCATCTTCCTGAATCATGGCCAGAAAAGCATCATCAAGGCCGGTCATGCTCAGCTGGTGTCCGTTGCCCGCAATGCCGGCAGTGGAACGCGTGGTACCCGCCAGGTATACCCGCCCAATGCCATGGGTGGCGCAGGCATTGCCAGAATCGTCATGGCTTCCGCCAAAATAAGTGCCCCAAATGCGCGTGCCTTCACCATTAAACCTTGCCAAAAAGGCGTCGAACTCCCCGCCAGCATACGTGTTTTGGAAACCTTCAGAGGCAATGCCCGAAGTTGAAGAAGTTCGGCCGCAAAGGTAGATGTTTCCCTGCCCGTCTGAGGCACAGCCCGAAGCAGAATCGTTATCAGGCCCGCCGTAATACGTGCCCCACTGCCGCGCACCGGCGCCACTATACTTGACCAAATATCCATCCATCCCACCTGCGATGCTTCCCTGGTGGCCTGCCGATGCGATGTTTTCTGCCGATCCCGTTCGGCCGGTCAGGTAGGCATTGCCCGAAGGGTCAGTTGTGCAGTCCGAGCCAAAATCGGTTCCACCTCCACCGCAGTACGTCGCCCAGATGCGGCTGCCATCAGCACTGAATTTTGCCAAAAAAGCATCTCTTGATCCTCCGCCGTAAGCCACCTGATGTCCACCTGCGGCAATGCCAGCCGCTGATGTGGTGGAACCCGCAATAAATACATTCCCGTCCTGGTCAAGGGCACAGCCCGACGCGAAATCATCTCCCGATCCGCCAAAATAAGTTCCCCAAAGCCTTTCGCCGTCGGCGTGAAATTTCACCAGGAAGGCATCGAAAAAACCGCCGTGCCCGTTTTGGTGGCCATTGGCTGCAATTCCCGAAAGCGAACCCGTACTGCCCGTCATATATACGTTGCCATCACCATCGGTGGCACAAGCACTCCCAAAATCAGCATCAGAGCCGCCGTAATAGGTCGCCCAAAGTCGACCGCCTCCGGGGTTGAACTTCACCAGAAATGCGTCGGTGCCGCCCCCATATGCATTCTGCTGCCCATTTGAGGCTATGCCGTTGCCCGATTCTGTATCGCCGGCGAGGTATACATTGTTTAGGCCATCAAGGGCACATCCCCAACCCATTGTAAAGCCCTGCCCTCCGTAATAGGTGGCCCAGAGCCTCAGTCCGGAGGAATTGAACTTCACCAAATAAGCATTGCCAAAACCGCCGATGAAATTCTGAAAACCGGCAAAGGCAATGTTGTCATCCGACTCGGTGGTGCCTGCGAGATACACATTGCCCAGGCCATCCACCTTGCAATCAAATCCATAATCCATGCTGTATTCACCGTAATAAGTCGACCAGATGCGCTCAGGATCAATTGTCAGCACCTCATCCGGATTGTAGTCACCAATTTCGAATCCCAACACATCTCCCTCGAGTACAAATCGCGATTCCACCACGCGGCCATGCTGGTAGCTCAGCGGGGCCTTTTCGACAATCTCACCGAGGCGGTTGCCCTGCACCAGGTTGCCCGCGGCATCGAGGTAGAGCGTTTCATGGTCTGAAAACCGCATTTGAATCATGGAGGGGTCAGCGCCGGGATGCACGATAAAGTCGTATTTCACCCCTTCTTCGTGGGTGTAGATCACCCAATCGATCCCGGGGTATACCGCTTCGTAAATGACTTTTTCGAAATGATGCACTTCCAGGGCTTCGCGGTGGTAGTAATTTGCATAATCGCTGCCTCTGCCCTCGGTGCGAAGCACAGGAGCCGGATTGGCGCCTTCCAGCACCACATCCATGCGATGGGTTTCATGGCGCAGCAGCCGCCGGGGCATCAGGTCAGGGTCATGGCCAGCCGCGGTCCATCTCGCCATCATGGAATTAGCGTACATATCCGCATCAGCCTCCGCAGTGAGCACACGCTTAAATTGCCAGGCCATGCCGCCTCCATTGAGCAAGAAGAGGCTCAGGTTGCCGCGCTTGAGCACGAAGTCCACATATCCAGCTTCATTCCCTTCGGTATCGTGCACTTGCCCCTTGTTTTCTTCAAATCCGCTTTGTCCTGAGGCCCTCACAGCCATGGCCCGGGCGCGGTTCAACAAATCACCCTCAGCTTCCGTTTCAGCGTTGCGAAGACCGACGGCATTCACTGTAAACGGCCTCAGCCCTGCAATGAGCAGAAGCGCTGTACAGAGCAGATTTCCTAAAAAGTTCGCTTTCATCGCATCGAATTTTGGTTAAAAATATCAAAAACATCGACAGTTCCTGTCCTTTTAACCCGTCTCAACACTTCTAAATTTCGAAAATCCAGTCTTTAAGAAGTACTTGTGGTCCTTGCTAATGAAAATTTGTCGAAAACTTAACCTGATCCGGGGCCCTGTTTCCACAGAAACTTGTGATCTTGCGGCATGTATTTCAAGCACTTTTCTCTTATCGCTTGCCTTGTTTTTGGCCTTTCGGCAAAATGGGCCACAGCGCAAATTTCACCTTACTACAGCCCCGCCATTGACCTCGCTGACGACCAGCTCAAAGCAGCGCTGCACAACATCATCGACGGCCACACCACCTACCCGTACTCCAGTGGCAGCACCGATGTATGGGACATGCTCAAACTCACCGACCGCGATCCCGACAATGCCCAAAATGTGATCCTGATTTATTCAGGGCGCTCAGTGAATGGTCCGCAGGAATTCAACAACGAAAATGGCTGGAACCGTGAGCATGTATGGCCCTCCTCGCGTGGAAATTTTGGCAACAGCCAGGGAGCAGGCACCGATGCCCACCACCTGCGCCCCTGCGATATTCAGGTTAATAACCTGCGCGGCAGCCGCGTATTTGCCAATTGCGTGGAATGCAGCCCCATCAGCAGCCAAGGTATGCCTACGGGCAGCTTCCGCGACCTGAGCAACGGCACTTTTGAGCCCCGCGACGCCGTGAAAGGCGACATCGCCCGCATGATATTCTACATGGCCGTGCGTTACGAAGGCAGCGGTGAGCCCGACCTCGAGCTTGTGGACGCTGTGATTGCCGAAGGCGTAAACTCCCCCCTGATGGGCGTGCTCAGCGACCTGCTGGAGTGGAATGCCGAAGACCCCGTCGATGATTTTGAGATGAACCGCAACGAGGTGATTTTTGGTTTTCAGAACAACCGCAACCCCTTTATCGACCACCCCGAGCTGGCCGAGCACCTCTGGGGCGAATTCGTGGGTGAGGCCTGGCCCATGAGCAGCCTCAATGCCTCCGCTTCTGCAAAAGTTGACAGGCCCCAGGCCCAGCCCAACCCGACCACTGGTCAGGTAACCATCACCGGCCCATGCCCGGCCGCCTGGGTAAGCGACCTTACCGGCCGCGAGGTACTCCGCCTCCAAAATCCCGTCACCCAAGTTGACTTACACGACATGCCCTCTGGCCTCTACTTCATACACACTACACCTTGCAGCGGTCAAGGCCCGGAAGTGCTCCGCGTTGTTAAGCGCTAATCCACTGCCAGACTGCGTTTTATTCCTTTTCGGCCTTTTTTCAATTAACCTAACCATGGCATAGGGATAACCTTGAAAATTGGCTTCTCCGGTTGGGATTGGCGATTTTTACGCTGCAATTCGGGGTGGTTCTCGATGGTAATTTCTAGAAGATGCGTAGTTTTTTATTGTCGGTGGTTAGGGTGCTTGGGGTGGTGTGTTTTGTGGGGGGATGGAATGGGGTTTGTGGGCAGACCACCGTATCATATAGCTTTTCAGCTGGAGGAGCAGTTACTGGATTAAATGAAGCAGCACCGGGCATTGTGTTGGACGCAAACATTGGTTTTGGCTCGTTTAGAAATAGTGGAACTTCAAATCCGGGCATCTTTAGCGGTCAGCTGAGATTATATCAAAATACCACCAAAGGAGGCTCTATAAAAATTTATGCTCAGAACGGAGTTACAATTACCGCCGTAAATGTTTATGCCTCGGGAGTAACGGGACCTGCTAGATACTCTATAGATGGCGTGGGCAACACGCCTCTTTCAATTACATCAGGATCGTACAATATCAACGCAGTTAGTGCAACAAATGAAGTTGAATTTTGGTGTGTAGGGAATTCAAGTGGTACTAGAATATATGTCAACTCAATTGAGGTAACATATACCACGGCAGGCGGGAGTCCTGACCCGGAGCCAACTAATCACCCCACATCTTTCAGTTGTAGCGCAAGCGGGGGCATTGACCTGAGCTGGATAGATGCCACAGGAGCCCAATTGCCAAGCGGCTACCTCATACGGTGGTCGGATGCAGGCTATGGAAGCATAGCCAATCCTGTGGATGGAACAGAGATTGCTGACGGCCCGAACGCACTCAATGTGTTACAAGGAGTCCAAAGCGCAAGCATCACGGGGCTCAGCCCAAATACTACCTATTATTTCAAAATATGGCCCTACACCAACAGCGGTACTGACATTGATTACAAAACCAATGGTACGGTGCGGCAAACGGATTGTGAGACGGAGGATGGGCCTTGCTTTACGGAGTCTTTTAGTGGGGTTACTTCTGCAACAGGTGGTGTTGCAGGATCATTTACCAACAAAACATGGACAGGTGATGAGGGATTGGAATTTACGGCAACAGATGCCCGAACGGATCGAACCATTAATGGACCTGCGATAATGATAAGAAATGGCTCGCTCTCTGTGAATAATATAACAGGAGGTATTTCGAGTCTAACATTGACCACTCAGCGACAATTTACCGGAGGTACTGGAACACTCACTGTTAGTGTAAACGGCACCACGGTAGGCAGTATTCCTTATGGCGCATCAGTTCAAACCAGCACAATTAGTAATATTGATATTTCTGGAACCTACGATCTCGAAATATCATCAAATAACTCAGATCGAATTGCACTTGATGATTTGGAAATAGCTTGTTTTTCTAATATATGCGTTTTGCCTACCGTTCATTCCACCAATCCATCGGTAAGCGCAATTACCTCCAACAGTGCTACCCTCAACTGGACCAGTGGCGATGGTGGCAGCCGCATTGTAGTTGCACGGGCGGGAGGTGCGGTCAATGTGACACCAGTTGATGGTGCCACCTATTTGGCCAACTCCACTTTCGGCAGTGGTGCCCAAATAGGTGCAGACAATTATGTGGTGTACAACGGAACAGGCAACAGCGTTACAGTAGAAGGACTAACGCCTGGTGTTCAATATTACTTTACCATCTTCGAGTATGGTTGTGATCCTGGCGAGGAACTTTACCTCACAAGTGGCAGCCCTGCTGATGGAAATTTTCTTGTTACACCAAATTCACCGGAAAACTTTAACAACGTATGCATTAGCAATACAACTGTTGACTTAACATGGGATGCTCCATCTGGAGACTATGATGGTTTCTTATTGGTAGGACGTTTGAATCCGCCCGGTGGTGAACTCGTAGTAACCGGGCTCAATCCAAATACCCAACCATTTAATTTGAATTGGGCAGCGGCACCGCAATTTGGAGGCGGAAGTCCACAAGCGCGAGTGTTATATCGAGGTTCAGCTACAAATGTGACAGTAACTGGTCTCACTCCCGATAGTGAATACTCCTTTCGCGTTTATGCATACAGCATTGGCAATGGAGGAGTTTACAGGTACTCCTCAGGAACCCTTCGCAATGTGACTGCGAAACTGCAGGATGTGACCCTTGCTGCCGCCAACGGATTTAATGAAGGCGTGTTTGTATCCTGGACCAATCCGCCTGATGCCTGCTTCGATGAAGTTCTTGTAGTTGCCAACACAACTCCTGGTATCAACTTTACTCCAAGCGGTGATGGCTCGGCTTATATCCCAAGCACTGTATACGCTGGCGCTAACTCCATCGTGTACAAAGCCGACGAGAATAGCAACAGTGTGGATGTCACAAATCTCATAAATGGTACAACATATTATTTTGAAATCTTTGTTAGAAACGGAACCACATGGAGTTCAGGCATAGAAGTATTTGCCATCCCCTCTGATGTAACCGTCCTTGAAGGTGGCGATCTGGCCATTGTTTCAGTCAACACTGCTTATTTATCTAGTGGCAGCGATGACGAGATTTGCTTTTTTGCTTTTAAAGACATTAACGAGGGTACTTCGATTGAATTTACAGACAATGGGTATGAACGCGTCTCAGCTGGTCTCTGGGGTGATACCGAAGGAACAATCCGTATCACAAGAAGTGGTGGAGGTACCATCCCTGCAGGCACTACAATTTGCCTTCGTGGTGCAGGCAATAGCTCTGCTAATTTCGATGTTCTATTGTGCGGCATAAATGACGATGCAAATTGGAGCATCACCTCACTCAATGGTTTTTTCACGTTCGACCTGAATTCGAGCGATCAAATTTGGATCATACAAAATGGATCCTGGGTAAATCCTTCCGGTAGTCATAACGCAACTTATACTGGCAATACCGTGTGGGGATGGACAGCAACTGGCTGGGAAAGTGCACCGGGGTACGCAAGTACTGCTGGATCGACTATACCCGAAGGTGCCGATTGCTTCAATGCTAATCTTGTTGGAATTGGCAACAATGACAAAGTAAAGTACACTGGCCCTGCTACTGCGGCCAGTCAAATAGAATGGGTACAACGCATTGGCAATCCTTCCAATTGGACGGGCTACAGCAGCAATGGAAATTACAATTCAGGAGGACCAAATTACTCCGGTGCCTGTGTCAACTTCAACATAAGTTCCACTGGATTTAGTTCCGGAAATTGGAATGGCAATAAGAACACCAACTGGTTTGATTGCGGAAACTGGGACGACTTGCGGGTGCCAAATGAGAATGTCGATGTTTCGATTTTGAATACCCCAAACCAGCCAGTCATAGGGAGTGGGGTAGCCAATACAAAAGACATCACTTTTGCAGGTGGTAGCAATCTCACAATGAACAATGCCGCCAGCGAGTTACGCGTTTATGGAGACTGGATGAACAACAGCGGATCAGCATTGAGCCTAAACGGAAATAACAATGCCACCATCAAATTCAGAAGTGGGGGAACACAAAGTATTGACGGTACTTCAAGCACCAATTTCCAAAGGCTAATTGTTGAAAATGGCACATTGCTCAACTTAAGCACAGATGCCCAGGTAGGCGGAAATGGTTTATTGCAAGTAAATGGGAACAGTTCGCAACTGGGAGCTACCTCTTCCAGTGAACTTATTATTCAAGGCAACACCACCTTGGCGCTCATAAACGGTGGAAGCATGAACAGCTCATGTGAAGATTTGCTCGACATAGAAACAGGAGGCAACAGCTCAACCGCAACCTTTACAGGTAATGGAAATCCCATTCTTTGCCGCAATTTTAAAAGCATTAGAACGGGTAGCGGTGGTGTGGTACTTAGTGCCAACACAAACCTCAATTGTGGAAATAACTTCAAAGTTAGTTACCCATCAGGCACTGCGATTTTCACTGACAACGGGAACACAATAACCGTGGGAGATGACGTTCGTCTTCTAGGAATAAGTTCAAGGTTTAACTTCACCGGAACACTGGTAATGACTTGTAGCAATTCCGGCGCGAGTTTCCCAGGAGCCACCGCCGATATCGAAGTGGACAACGGAGTAAGCGATCAATCCATACAGGCTCAGTTAAACAATCTTGTGATTAACAGTTCAAATGCGGCTGCGATTGTTCGCATTCAAGGTTCTACGGGCAGCAATATTGTCACCATAAAAAACAATTTCAGGATCCAGTCAATTGGAACTGGAAGAGAAGTGCAAATATTCAGTAACACCTTGCGAATTGGTGGAAACTGGATCAATGATGTAGACGAATCAGCATTTAATGAAGCAACCGGTACTGTAGAATTTTACCGCACTGGAGATCAAACGATCACTTGCCCCGGCGGAGAGCACTTTTACAACTTGATATTTAGCGGAAGTAGCAATAAGGCATTCAATAATGGAGGCGCATTTAGAATTGCCAACGACTTTATTATTCGGAACACTGCAGCGGTAGCTGCTGCGTCCAGCCCCTCCCCTAACCTTGATGTATACATAGGAGGCAATCTCACCATGCAAAACACGGCAACATGGGATATCACTGCTTTCGATAACTTACGCTTGCGGTCAGATTACACCAACAATCAAACTTTCACTGGAACAGGTAGCACCCGCCCTATTCGCTGTTACAACTTCAGGGTTGACAAAAGTGCTGGAGATTTGTCACTAGCAAGTAATACCCCGGTGGAGGCCAAAAACAACACAGAACTCAATTTTACTGGTGTCAGTGGCGTTTTTACAGATGGTGGCAATACCATTACCATGGGTGATGACCTCATTCTTACCGGAGCGCAGCCAAGATTTAATCTTACTGGAACCCTCATTATGACAGGTGAAAACGGCGACTCTAATGACATGACCGATGAGTCCAATGGTCCGATACTCGCCGAGCTAAATAACCTTACTATTAGAGGATCGGGAACCAATAATCATACACGACTCAGACCCAATGATGGCTCCGGCACATTGATTATCAAAAACAATCTGCTTATACAAGACATAACTTCAGGACTTCCAGGAATTTTAAACAGCCAAGGCAATGATATTACTGTAGGCCGCAACTGGACAACTTATGGCCCGGCAGCCTTCATGCCTGATAATGGGACGGTTAACTTCAATGGGACTTTAGCGCAAATTATCAATCCTGCTACAGCTCAAAACTTTTACAATATAAGCTTTAGCGGAAGCGGCACAAAAAATATTCAAGGCAACCTAAATGTGGAAAATGATTTCGAAATCGCATCGGGTTCAGGCACTGTAAGCGCCAATGCCAATACTTTTTCTATTGGCGGCGACTGGAATAATCTTGCTACGGAAGCAACTTTCGCTGAAGGTACGAGTACCGTTATATTCAACGGTAGCAGTGCCCAAAGCCTTACCTGTTCTGGTGGAGAACGCTTCCGCAATGTAGAAATGAACAATTCGAATGATGGACTTACTTTGAACAATGATTTGATCATATCCGGAGCAGCAGGCTCATTCGCATTTATCGACGGTCTTGTCCATACTGGAGGCAATGAAGTAGTATTCTTGGCGAATACCACGAATATTGGAGCCAATCCCAATAGTTATGTCAACGGACCTGTTCGAAAAATAGGCTGGGTCGCTGGTCTCGAATTCGAATTTCCCTTAGGTCAATACGACGAAATTGCGGGCATCGATGTTTACCAAATGGCTTCATTGACTCCGCAAACAAGTAACGCCAGTGCAGGATTCAGGGCGCAATATTTTGAAGAAAACTACACGCCGGGCTTTGAAAATCCGAACAATAAGCCACCACGTGATGGATCTCTTGAGCCAGGTACTGTTTCTACCTGTGACTATTGGCAAATTGACCGTGTTCCAGCAACACCAGTAATTAATGCCAATGTGACACTCTCTTGGGGTAACTCGGAATGCACTACTGTAATTGACAACTCCTTCCTTACCGTGGCGCGTTGGAATGACTTGGAATGGGACAACCAGGGAGTTACCAATTTGACTGGTACGGCCTCCGGAACCGTTACTTCTGGTATTGTGACCACCTTCAGTCCATTTGCAATTGGCACTACAGGCGCAGACCTCAACGTCCTCCCCATCACCCTCCTCTCCTTCACCGCCGAGGCCCGCGATGGCAACATAGTGCAGTGCAACTGGGCCACGGCGGCGGAGATCAACAACGACTTCTTTACGGTGGAGCGCAGCGTGGATGGCTTCGCCTGGGAAGCGGTGGGCACGGTGCAAGGCGCCGGCAACAGCAATTATACCCTGCATTACGGCTTCGCGGATGATACTCCCTACGCCGGGGTATCCTACTACCGCTTGCGCCAAACGGACTACGACGGCACCACAACGCTGAGCCAGGTCGAAGCGGTGTTCTTCGGTGGCGCCGATAGCGATGAATTTGCCCTGCTACAAGCCTACCGCAGCGATGCCGGACTTGCCTACGCCTACACCGCCACTGCGCCCTACCTGATCCTAGAAGTATATGACGTCAGCGGCCGCCGTCTCTACGGCAACGCCATCGCCAACGATCAGGGCAACACCGGCCTCCTTGACCTTAACCTCGCGCAGGGCGTGTATATGCTCCGCCTCAGCGACAACCAGGGGAATGTGGATACGCGGAAGTTTTTCTACTGAGTTGGAAAGGTAAAAGTTGGAAAGGGAAAAGTTGGAAAGTTTGAAAGAGCGAAAGCGTAGAGTCCCGATTTATCGCGTCTCCTAAGAAAAAATGTTAACCAATATTTGAAGCATAAGGGCGTGATTCATTACCTTGTCCCAATACGGACATGTACGACATCTCAATATACCTCATCATTCTGGTCATGGCATTGCTGACGCTGTGGGGCCTGTACATCA
>DAIRDH010000051.1:0-5402 GCA_036796255.1 Cryomorphaceae bacterium | reverse complement strand
ATATACCTCATCATTCTGGTCATGGCATTGCTGACGCTGTGGGGCCTGTACATCATTGTCACCAAGCCAAAAGAAGTTCTATTCGGTTTTTTGGTTGCCATCAGGCCCCTTCCAGGGCATTTTTGGAATCCCATCCACGTTTTCTTTTTTCCTCTTTGGGCGCCGGTCGCCTACCTTGACAGGAAATTCGGCTGGGGCATTTATAACCGGGATTTTTGGAAGTAAGCATACAAATTCCTAAACCAAAAGAACAGTACTTCCACATATGCGGGCATGAGCTCCCCTCCTATTGGCTGGTAGGCCTATGTTGCTCAGTTGGCTATTGATGTACAAGTCATCTTCCAAGTATTTTCCAGCCACCCCTCTAACCCCCACGATGCCTGCGTCATGCAGAGCGAAGCGAAGCATCGCGTGCTGACGTGGATTCCCCTTAACCACACCTCCAAACCACACGAGGCCCACGTCATGCCGACGGTGTCCGTGTGGAGCGCATGCCATGCCTCCGGCAGGTAAACCTCCCTGCCGGGCAGTCAGCGTTGCGTCTCGTGGATAATCTGGATTCCAATCAAAAACACCTCAACCCTACTCAGTGCCCCCGCTTTCTATCGGGAGCGGGGGGCGCTCAAAGGCAAACCCCACAAACTAGGCACACATCTTGAACTGCCTTATTTACCTTCAACCCAAGATAATTTAAACCTCTACCCTCTTATGACCCTTATCGGCAAACTCGTAAAGTCAGCGCTCGCACTCAACCAAAAGATCGATTTCAAAAACGCCAGCGACAGCGAAGCCCAGGTAGCTGCCCTGCGCGGCTTGCTCAAAACGGCCCGCGATACGGCATTTGGCAAGTATTACGGCTTTGCCCTAATCCTCGAAGCTGAGGATGTGGTGGCCGCTTTCCGCAAATCGGTACCCCTGCACACCTACGAGCAAATGCATGACAACTGGTGGCACAAGCGGATCGAATTGCCCGATATCACCTGGCCGGGCAAGCCCGAGTTTTTCGCCATGAGCAGCGGTACCACTGGAAAGGTGAGTAAAAGAATCCCCATCACTGATGAATTTTTGGACAGCATGAAGCACTCCGGCAAGGCGGTGGTAAAGGCCCTGCCCAACTTCGATTTTCCCGAGTCGCTCTTTGAAAGTGAAATCTTGATGCTGAGCTCATCTGCCAACCTGGTGCGCCACGCCGGGGGCCACCTCGAGGGGGAAATCAGCGGAATCAACGTGAGCAACTTTCCCGGATGGTACGACCTCTTCTACCGCCCCGGAATCGAAATCGCCGCCATCAGCGACTGGGACGAGCGCCTGAAACGAATTGTGGCAGAAGCCCCTGAATGGAACATCGGCGCCATTGCAGGCATCCCCTCCTGGGTGCTGCTCATGCTGCAAGCCATCGTGAAGGAGCACAATCTCAAGAGTATACACGACATTTGGCCCAATTTCAGCGTATTTGCCAGCGGCGGAGTGGCTTTTGAAACCTACCGTGAAGATTTTGACACCATTTGCGGAAAGCCCATACACATTATGGACACCTACCTCGCCTCTGAGGGTTTCTTCGCCTACACCGAGCGCCCTGAGAGCATGAACATGCGCCTGGTGCTTGACAATCAATATTTTTATGAGTTTATCCCCTTCGATGAGCGGGGGGTAAATGAACAGGGGGAATTGCTCGAGAATCCAGAAATACACAGCATCGATCAGGTCATTGAAAATCAGGATTATGTACTGATTGTAAGCACCTGTGCAGGCGCGTGGCGTTACATCATCGGCGATACCATCCGCTTCACTAAACTTGCCCCTCCGGAAATAAAAATCACCGGGCGCACCAAATTCTTCCTCAATGTGGTGGGCTCACAGCTCAGCGAGGAGAAAATGGATGCAGCCATCATTGAAGTATCTCAAGCCATGAACGTTACCGTAAATGAATACATGGTTGCAGCCGTCAGGAACATCCAAAAGGAATATGTCCATCACTGGGTGCTGGTGAGTGATGACAAATTCGATACCGACATTTTTGCCGAAAGGCTGGAAGAAAGCCTGAAGCAGGCCAACAAAAACTACGCAGTGGCGCGCAGTAAAGCACTGAAAGGAATTGAAGTGCAAGCCATCAGCAAGTTGGAATACCACAACTACCTGAGCCAAAACAAGAAAAAAGGTGGACAGGTGAAAACACCCAAGGTGATGACAGCTGAAAAGATGGAAGAGCTCCGCGGGGCATTACAACCATCATAATTCAGAGGGAATGCCCTCCTGATCGGCGGCGCATACTTCCACATCCTCAATGGACATGTAGTAGCGGCGGATGTGTGATTTGTATTTTTCACCCAGAAGTTCATTCTCCAGGATAAAGCGCTTGGTGGCAATGATCTCATTCTGAAAGCCATGGTTTACAGCAATAAGGTCAGCCTGGTGCTCTGCCTCCTTTTTGTAATTGTGGCTGCTCATGTACCGCGCCCCATAACGCAGCATCCCGAATTTACTGAAGCGCTCATAATCGACAAGATGTCCTAATTCGTGGGCAAACCAGCCTACAAGTACGTCCTTGGGCAGCTCGTCGATGCGCAGGCTGTCGCTTCCTTTGAGGTACACCCCGAGCGAGACTTCATAATATTTGTGCTTGCGCATCAATCCAGCCAGCACAGGCCTTGCCTGCATGGTGGCCCGGCGCATACGTCGCTGCTTGAGGGTGATGTAATGGGGGTGCAGTATTTCATAGCGTTTCAATACTTCCGTAAATGCGTCTTTGACTTTTTGGCTTTCTACGTTATTAAAAAATACGTTCATGGTCGATTTTTCAAGATGGGGTTGGGGGTTGAGCGGGTCAACAGGAATGGAGTCGAGCGTGGCATCGGCATGCCAGGCAATCTGCTGCCAATTGCTTTGACGCAGTCCGCTGCATGCCTCCAGGCCTGCGATCAACGATATGATCAACGCCACGCAATACACGTGTCTGCGGCCCTTGCTATACCTTCCTTTTCGTTGCTGACTCACGTTAGGTATTGAATAATGATTGTTCCAAAGACCAGTGATGGCATGTTTATTTTCAGGAAAACCGGTGTTTGATTTTATTATAAATCCTGATATCCCCTACCCCGCTCTCCCTCAAAACCTGACCCTGCGGTGTCGCAGGTGACCACCTGCACTTGGGCTCACCCGGCTGGCATGACAACAATTCGGACAGCACATTTTTGCTTTGCCTTATCTTCGCCGTGAAGGTCGGGCTGGCCCTCCCCTTTTCCGGAAAGGAAATCCAGACCGCCCAATAACCCAAAGCGCAGTTCATTATGGCCAATATTTTCTCATTCAAAGGTTTCAAGCCGGTGGTGCACCCCTCGGCATTTGTGCATCCCAATGCCACGGTCACGGGCAATGTCATCATCGGCAAGGATGTGTACATCGGCCCCGGGGCGGCGATTCGCGGCGATTGGGGTCGCATTGAGATTGGCGATGGCTGCAATGTGCAGGAGAATTGCACCATCCACATGTTTCCCGGCAAGGTGGTGATCCTTGAGCCCTCAGCCCATGTAGGCCACGGCGCCATCATACACGGTGCCCACCTGGGGCGCAACTGCATGGTGGGCATGAATGCCGTGGTGATGGACGGCGCGAAGGTTGGCGAAGAGTGCATTGTGGGCGCCCTCACTTTTGTACCCGCCGATATGGACATTCCCCGGCGCAGCGTGGTGGTGGGCAATCCGGCGCGGGTAATCAAACCCGTGACCAATGAAATGATCGCATGGAAAAGCAAAGGCACGGCCCTTTACCAAAGCCTACCCGCCGAGTGCCATGAAAGCCTGCAAGCCTGCACCCCACTCAGCGAAGAGGAAAGCGACCGGCCCGCGCAGGAGCGGCTTTATGATACGTGGAATGAGATTAGGGAGGGGGAATAAACAAACATTTGGCGCAAGAGCTATTGACGCGAGTGTTACTCTACATAAACAATTGTTGAATCATTAATCTCTGCGCCGCTCACGGAGTAACCTTTGAAATAAAATGTGTAATAATCTTTTAGCTTTAAAGACTTGTTATCTACTCGAATTAAATATTGCGGACTATTAAAGAATGCATCCGTTTCTTTGTAAAAGACCATATAGTCTTTGACTCTTGGATCGTTCAGTAAATTAACCAGCGGTTGTATAGTATCACTTTCAAAAACAATCTCTCTGTAGGTGAAAAATTCAATCGGATCAGACGCTAGCTCCTCTTGCCCCCTTGTCCAGCATACCATAAACTCAGTTCCAACTCCAAAATAAATTGTATCACCAGAAACGTGATTAACATTCCGCCAATCGTAAAAACTCGATCTAATAGTTGGATACAGTTCCGCTTGGAAAAGCTTAGTATCATCTTCACATTCATCGCAAGAGAATAAACCAAATCCACATAAAAAATATGCGATTATAATTCGTCTTTTCATTTCAAAAGGTGATTCTAACCAGGCATGAATCATAAACTTGGCTGTTATCAGACAATAAAGCCGAGAAATAAAATGTATAATAGCCGGTTTCGTTTAAGAATGTCACAGTACTTTTGAAATTATAGCTCAACCGAAACATGTCATTGAGTTTTTTATACTCGAAGTACTCCATTAAATTCTCACCGGATTTTAAAGTGTCATCGCTTAAAAGAAAATCATGATTCGATGTCAAAGTGAAGCCATTCCCCAATACTGGATTTAAGTGCGTAATTTCTCCAACACGTGGGCCAAAGAATGAACCAGAACCACGGTCTGGATCCATGGAAAAATCCGCTCCAAAAAGTAACTCATCGTCTAGAAATTCTGTTTCCGCAGAAAAATTTTCGAAAATAACATTCGGATGGAAATTAACTCCAGTTATTTGCACGTCATAATCTTTGGTACAGCTTGTGAATAGAATCATCCCGACCAAAACGTAAATGCTCACTTTCATTGTATTATCTAATTTCCTGCATCATTCGCTCCGCAGCATTTGCAACGCTGCGGCCGTAATCGATTTTCGCGTAGCATTTCAAAAACCTCAGAATCAACTTTTAGAAGATAGAGCGCAATATTCGTGTCAATGAATGCCTCACGACCACTCATTTCTTATCTTATTTTGAAACTCGAGCGGATCGATATCACTTTGCAATTTTCCAGCTAAATCAATTACCTTAAGTACTTTCTTGCCCTTAAATGCTTTTTGAATTTTCCTTTTAATTTCATCGGGGCTGGCCCCTTTTTTAATTACTGTAACCATGTCGTCTGAATTGAACTCAAATATAACGAAAATGACCTGACCATGCTGACAATAAAAGGTGTTTCGCATTGAAATTGGCTCTTGGTAAGCCAATTCGCAAATCCTTGAATTGAACTCATCAATAAATCTACAACGCCTTCCTCCAATCCCGATTCATATCCACAATATGCTGTATCGAAATGC
>DAIRDH010000050.1:7786-23443 GCA_036796255.1 Cryomorphaceae bacterium | reverse complement strand
ACATGCCGTAAAATGGAATGAGGGCAAAATTGAGCGCGATGTTAAACCCAAAGCCCGCCATGGTGACAATGGCGTCGTAGCGGGTGCGCTTGGTGAAGTGGAAGGTGAGTGAGATGAAAAACTGAATGGCCTTGAATACAAAGGAAAAAGCAATGAAGGGCACGAGGATCACCGCGATCCAGTACTCGGGTTTATCGGGGCTGAGTATTTTAATGAGCTCCTTGCTGAACAGAGAAATGCCCAATGTGAAGACCACGGTCACTATGGTAAAATAGGTCAGCGTTTTTGAAAAAAACCGCTGGAAACCAGGTTCATTGAACTTCTTAAACGCAATGGGCAGAAAGCCCATGGTAAAGCTGTTGATAACAAGCAGGTTTACCACGCTGCCTATTTTGTAAGCCGCCCCATAAACCCCGACTTCAGAGAGCTCCCCAAAAATTTTGATAATCACCCTGTCGCCAATGCTGAGCAAAATGGCCGAAATGGAAGTGAAAATGAGCGGGGCGCCAAAGCGAAACATTTCCACAGCTGCCTGCCGGTCAAACTCCGGATACATGTTGCGAATCTGGGCGGGCAAAGTAGCGATAAGCATCACGGCATTGGCCCAAAAAATACCGAGTATAGCGCCGTACACCCCCATGTCTTCAACCAGCACGAAGTAACTCACAAAGCCAAGCATGCATACCAACTTCAAAGCCAAAAACGCGATAAACGCCAGGGGCCTTTCCTGCAGCCTGAAGAGTTGCATGGGCATCAGGGCCAGCATTTCAAAGGCAATGGAACCAAAGAGTATGGGGAAGTAGTAGGCATAGGAGCTGTCCTCAAAGAGGAAGCGGCTCATCCATCCGCCTGTCGGCAAAAAGGCCAAAAACACCAGTGTGGCCACTGCAAGCATGCTGATGGTGGCCGTGTAGTAGATTTTCTTCTGCGCCTTGCCCGGTGCAAGCTCGCTGCCAAAACGCAGCAGACTGCTCTGCAAACGGAAGGAAAACACCCCAACCATAAACTGCGTGAGCACTTCGAAAATGATCAGCGCTCCGTACTCATCCGGGTCGAGACCCTCGAGATAGATGGGCATCAGCGCCAGCCCGGTGGCCTTCACGAGCACATTGCCCATGCCGTATATGGCCGATTGCTTGAAAGTGTTTTTAAGGTCTTTGATCATTTACCGAAAAGGGCCTAAAGAGCGCTGCAAGTTAAAGCTATTGTGGCACACCATCACAGGTGCAGCGCAACTCAGCATTGGGCAGGTCCACCTCAGTGAGGGTGCTGCTCACGCTATCCGCGTCGAAGGTCATGCGCACCAGGCGTTCGCCAAAGCGGTGGTCCACCCGGTAGCGCTTGGGCTCGGTGCGGGTATCGCTGTACTTGAAGCGCACATCGCCTTCCCGCTTTACAAGGCTTACATCGGCGGTGTCGAGGCCCAGGCAGTGGAGCTGGCACATGGCTACAGGGGTGTATGCTGCTTCGGTGAGCTGCAGGCGCAGCAGCACGCGGTTGCCTGGCAACCAGTCGGTAAGTATGTGCAGGCGGTCGTTAAAAAAGAAAATCACCAGAAGGATTCCCAGTATGAGACCAATGGCAAATGTGCGCAAGCGGCGGAGAAAGGTCATCTAGAAGGCGGCAAATAATAAGTCGATGTCTTTGTAAGGCAGGTTAAAAGCCTCACCGAGCGACTCGTTGGTGAGGGTGCCATTGTAGAGGTAAACGCCATTTCTGAAGCCAGCATCTTTCTTAATGAGGCTGGAGCATCCGCCTTCATTGCCGATTTCCAGCAATATGGGCGTGAACACGTTGCTGAGTGCAATGCTCGCAGTGCGGCTCACCCGCGAAGCCACGTTGGGCACGCAATAGTGCACCACGCCGTGCTTCATAAAGATGGGCTTGGCGTGATTGGTCACATCTGAAGTTTCAAAGCAGCCGCCTTTGTCGATGGAAATATCGACGATCACGGAGCCCTCTTTCATTTCCATCACCATCTTTTCGGTTACCACAGTCGGGGTGCGGCCCTTGAGGCTGCGCAAGGCGCCTATGGCCACGTCGGCTTGTTGCAATGCGCGGCGCAGGCCTTCAGGTTGTATCACGGAAGTGTATACGCGCTGGTTGATGGCATTCTGCAAGCGGCGCAGGCGGTATATGGAAAAGTCAAAAACCTTCACCAAAGCACCCAGACCCAGTGCGGCGCGTGTGGCGTACTCACCCACAGTGCCCGCACCAATGATCACCACCTCGCTGGGAGCTACGCCTGAGATGCCGCCCAGCATCAAGCCCTGTCCGCCACCGCCCTTGCTGAGGTACTCAGCGGCTATGACCACGGCTGCGTTGCCGGCGATCTCGCCCATGGCACGCACCACGGTGTATATTTCTTCTTCGTCTTGTATATAGTCCCAGGCGATGGCCGAGACCTTTTTGTCCATCATGCGCTTGAGGCTGTCGCGGGGCTGCACGCTGAGTTGCAAAGCCGAGAACAGCGTCACCTTATGGCCCATCATGTCGATTTCTTCATGGCTGGGGGGCGCCACTTTCAGGATGAGCTCACATTGAAACACTTCCTTGCGGTCGTAAGCTATTTTGGCGCCAGCCTCGCTGTACATGCGGTCTTCGAAATGTGCATTTTTGCCAGCGAGCGTTTCTACCACCACGTCGTGGCCATTGCTCACGAGCACTGCAACGGCATCGGGAACGAGGGCTACGCGGTTCTCCTGATAGGAAGTTTCACAGGGTATACCGATTTGCAAGCGCTTGCCACGGTGGCCTACTTCGAGCATTTCTTCCTTGGGCTGTAGCACTGACTCGCGCGCCAGTGCCTTAAGCGCTTCTTTAGAGCTGATCATGGTTGGTCTTAATTCCCCCGCTCCCATTGCGGAGCAGGCCTTGCGGAAATGAAAGTACAAAAATATGCATCAAGGTGGGATATTGCGCGAAATAAGCGCGGTAAAACGCACTATGCCATTTTCCAACTGATGTGCCGCTCCTCACCTTCTACCTCAATCTGCACCCTCACCACCTCTTCGGGCAACAGTGACTCTACCCTTTCAGGCCATTCGATAAAGCAATAATTGCCACTGTCAAGGTATTCATCGAAGCCCATGTCATAAGCTTCATCCTCACCTTCAATCCGATAAAAATCAAAGTGGTACACCGGCTCACCATTGGCAGCCATGTATTCATTCACCAGCGCGTAAGTGGGGCTTCCACTGCGGTCGTTCACCCCGAGCTCCTTGCAAAGTGCCGATACAAAAGTGGTCTTGCCAGCACCCATTTTGCCGTAAAGGGCATACACGCGCTGCCCGGCACATTCCTCAAGCATACGCGCAGCCACCTCACCCAGGCCATCGGCTGAGCTTACCTGAACTGGAATCATTTCCTGGGATTTAATACGGCAAAGGGAATCAAAATCTCCTGCAGCGAAATGCCCCCGTGCTGGAAGGTATCGCGGTAGAAGTGCACGAAGTGGTTGTAATTGTTGGGATACACAAAGTACTGCCGCTCCTTGGCAAAAATGTAGCTCGAGGTCATATTGCTCTTCGGCAGGAAGGCCTCTTCGGGCTTGGTGATTGCGAACACGCGCTTGGGGTCGTAATTGAGGTTGCGGCCCAGCTTGTAGCGCAGGTTGGTGCTGGTGTTGCGGTCGCCCACCACCTTCTCAGGGTCGGTCACCTGTATGGTGCCGTGGTCGGTGGTGATGATGACACGCCCGCCTTTCTTGGCGACGTTTTCCAGAATTTGTAGCAGTGGGGAGTGCTCAAACCAACTCTTGGTCACGGAGCGGAAAGCGCTGTCGTTTTCAGCCAGCTCCTTGATCATTTCCATGTCGGTGCGGGCGTGGGAGAGCATGTCTACAAAGTTGTATACAATCACGTTAAGCGCATTGCCCATCAGGTTGCTCACGTTGTCGGCCAGCTTGCGCCCGGCATCCTGCTTGGTAATTTTATTATAGCTGTACTTCACATCCTTACCGAGCCGCTTGAGTTGCAGCCCGAGCAGTTCCTCTTCGTGCATGTTTTTACCACCCTCTTCTTCATCGCTGATCCACAGCTTGGGGTAGTGTTTTTGGATTTCGCTCGGCATAAGGCCGGCAAAAAAGGCATTGCGCGCGTATTGGGTTGCCGTGGGCAAAATGCTGAAATACATTTCCTCTTCAGCCACGCGGTAAAAATCAGTGAGTATGGGCTCCATGATTTTCCACTGATCGTAGCGCAGGTTGTCGATCATGATGAGGAACAAAGGCGTCTCGCCCATTTCGGGAATTACCTTCTCCTTAAACACCTTGTGCGACATGAGTGGGGCATCGCCCGTCATGCCCTTGAGCCAGTCCACATAATGCTCGCTCACGTACTTGCTAAAATAGGCGTTGGCCTCGCTCTTTTGCATGGTGAGCACTTCTTCCATCACGCCATCGCTTCCACTCTCGAGCTCCAGCTCCCAGTACACCAGCTTTTTGTACACCTCTTTCCAATCGTCGGTATCGAGGCGATCGCTCAGCTGCATGCCGATGTTGCGAAAAGCCTGCTGGTAATTGCTCGTGGTCTTCTCGTTAATGAGTTTCTTGTTGTCGAGGTTCTTTTTTACCGAAAGGAGAATTTGATTCGGGTTAACCGGCTTGATGAGGTAGTCTGAAATTTTCGAACCAATGGCCTCTTCCATAATGCTCTCTTCCTCGCTTTTGGTGATCATAATCACGGGTATGGCGGGCTTGGATGACTTGATGCGGGCCAGGGTTTCAAGTCCTGAGAGGCCGGGCATATTTTCATCGAGAAAGATGATGTCAAAATCCTCACTGTCTACCAGATCAGCGGCATCGCTGCCATTGTTTACGGTGATTACTTCATAGCCTTTTTCCGAAAGGAAGAGAATGTGTGGCTTCAGGAGGTCAATTTCGTCGTCGGCCCAGAGTATTTTTGATGACATATGCTAGTGAGGTTATGGTGTATGGCTTGCGCCAAAAATGGTTTACTTTGCGCTAAGTAAAACAAAATAAGCGCCCATTTAGTGTGTGCGCATTGCCAAAGTCTGCTAAAGTGAAGCCCCAGAGCGAGCCACGCCACAAGCGAAAAATTCTCAACGACCCGGTATACGGGTTTATCAGTGTGGCCAACAACACCCTGTTTAACCTCATTGAGCATCGTGATTTTCAACGCTTGCGACGCATCAAGCAGGTGGGCATGTCGCACCTGGTATATCCCGGCGCCTTGCACACGCGCTTTCACCATGCCCTCGGGGCCATGCACCTGATGAGCCTCGCCATAGCCGCTTTGCGCGAAAAGGGAACCATAATCACCGAGCAGGAAGCCGAAGGCGCCATGGTGGCCATATTGCTGCACGACATCGGCCACGGGCCCTTCTCGCACAGCCTCGAGTTTGCCATAGTGCGCAATGTAAACCACGAAGTGATTTCGGCTTTGCTGATGGAGCGGCTCAACCGCGAATTTGGCGGAAAGCTAAGCCTCGGCATTGAGATCTTTAAGAACCAATACCACAAGCAGTTCCTCCACCAGCTCGTAAGCGGTCAGCTCGACATGGACCGCCTCGACTACCTCTCGCGCGACAGCTTCTATACAGGCGTTTCGGAGGGAGTGGTGAGCAATCAGCGCATCATCAAGATGCTCGATGTGTACGAAGACCGGCTCGTGGTGGAGCAAAAAGGCATTTACTCCATTGAGAAATTCATCATGGCGCGCCGGCTCATGTACTGGCAGGTATACCTGCACAAAACGGTGGTGGCCGCCGAAAAGCTCCTTATCAACATCCTGAAGCGGGCCAAGTATTGCGCCCACCGGGGCGACCTGCTCTTTGGTTCCCCGGCATTGAAATTTTTCCTCTACAACGAGGTGGGCCGCGAAGATTTTGAAAACGACCCAGATGTGCTCAACACCTTCGTACAGCTCGATGACTACGACATTATGGGCGCCATCAAGGTGTGGCAATCGGCTGATGACAGGGTGCTCTCAACCCTCTGCCAAAACCTGGCAAACAGGCGCTTGCCGCGGGTATTGCTCACAAGGCAGGAAGTCCCGAAAGCCATTGCTGAGGCCCTCAAAACTGAAGTGATGAAAGCCCTGAAGCTGACAGAAAACGAGATAGATTACTTCTTCGAAACCGACGAAATCGAAAACCATGCCTATGCCCCCGGCACCCAAGGCATCTACTTCATCGGCAAAGACGGACGGCTCACCGAATTGGCCGATGCCACCGACAGCCCCACCTACCACAGCGGAAACGAAGTGGTGAAAAAACACGTGCTCTACCTGCCCAAGGAAATCGATTTGTCAGCCTATCCGGAAATTAAGGACCTGAAAGGCTAGATGCACTACGGACGACATAAGGCTGATTTCAACCTCCTTTTGGGCCCATATGAAGGCCTTAGCTATAAATTTCTATATTTGGGCCAATGAAAATTTCAGCTTTTAAAGTTGCAGAGATCCTTGATGGCGAGGTCGTTGGAGACGGCTCCATCGAGGTATCAGGGCTGAGTAAAATCGATGATGGCAAAGAAAACACCCTTTCCTTCCTTGCCAACCCTGCTTACACCCAGTATATCTACACCACCGCAGCGAGTTTGGTGATCGTGAGTACCTCCTTTGTAGCGGAGCGTCCTTTGCCGAAAGGCTGCACCCTCATCAAGGTGAAAGACCCCTATGCCGGCTTTGGAAAACTGCTCGATTTGTACAACCAACTTAAGCACGACAAGAAAGGAATTCATCCCAGCGCGAGCGTTCATGAAGATTCCACAATTGGCCAGGACGTTTACATCGGTGCGCAGAGTGTGGTAGAGAGCGGCGTGTCCGTAGGCGACCGCAGCAAAGTATACCCCACGGTGTACCTCGGTGACAATGTGAAGATTGGAAAAGATTGCATCATACACCCCGGCGTACGCATACTCGCCAATTGCGAAATTGGCAACGACTGCGTGATACACGCCGGCGCCATCATAGGTGGTGATGGTTTTGGCTTTTCGCCAAATAGTGAGAACAACTACCAGAAAGTTGCCCAGATCGGCAATGTGGTGATCGAAGACCATGTGGAAGTAGGCGCCAATACCACCATAGACCGCGCTACCCTTGGAAGCACCATCATACGCCGCGGCGTGAAGATTGACAACCTCATTCAGATAGCCCACAATGTGGAAATCGGTGAAAACACCGTGATCGCTTCGCAAACCGGCATAGCAGGCAGCACCAAGATAGGGCGCAACTGCATGATAGGCGGGCAGGTAGGCGTGGTGGGCCACTTACACATTGCCGATGGTACGAAAATCGCAGCCCAATCGGGCGTGGGTACCAGCATAAGCGCCGAAAACACAATCATTCAAGGTTCGCCCGCATTTGCCATAGGCGATTACAAACGATCATATATAGGATACAAAAAGCTGCCCGAGCTTATGAGAGAGCTCCAGGCCCTGAAGGCCGAGCTGGCAGCACTAAAACACAGCACCTAGCTTCACACCATGAGCATACATCAGCGCACCCTGGCGGCCCCGGTCACTTTTAATGGCGTAGGCCTTCACACCGGCGAGAAAGTTACCCTCAGCATACATCCCGCACCTGCCAACCATGGTTACGTTTTTAAACGTGTAGACCTCGAAGGCCAACCCACCATCAAAGCATCGATCGACAACGTGGTATCGACCAAAAGGGGCACCACGCTTGAGGAAAAAGGCGCCAAAGTGCACACCACGGAGCATGTGCTCGCGGCCATCTTTGGCTGTGAAGTCGACAATGCACTCATAGAGCTCAATGGCCCCGAAGTGCCCATCATGGATGGCAGCGCGCAACTGTTTGTACAAGGCCTTGAAAAAGCGGGCTATGTGGAGCAGGATGCGGAGCGCAATTACTTTACCCTGAAGGAAAACCTTTACTACGAAGATGATAACGGCTATGTGGAAATGCTCGCCGTGCCCACTCCCGGACATGAGTTTCGCATTACGGTAATGGTCGATTACAACTCGCCGGTACTCGGCACCCAGCACGCGAGCATGTACGAAATTGGAGAATTCAAAAGAGAGATTGCGCCTTGCCGCACTTTTGTGTTCTTGCGCGAACTCGAAGAGCTGGCCAAACTTGGCCTCATCAAAGGCGGCGACCTCGACAATGCAATCGTGCTCGTAGAACGCGAACGCTCGCAGGAAGAATACCGCGACCTCGCAAAACTGCTGGGCAAGGAGCATATGGACATCAAGGTGGAAGGCATTGGCGTGCTGAACACGGTAAAACTTCAATTTGAAAATGAGCCTGCCCGCCATAAACTGCTCGACATTGTGGGCGACCTTGCGCTGATAGGCAGGCCATTCAGGGGGCACATCCTCGCCGCCCGCCCGGGGCATGCCGGCAACATCGCTTTTGGCAAAATAATCCGGGACCTCATCAAGGCCGAAGCCAAAGCAGCGCCACAATTTGATGTGAATGCCGAGCCGGTGTACGACATCAACCAAATCATGGGCATACTGCCCCACCGCTACCCTTTTCTGCTGGTAGACAAAATTATAGAGCTTTCGGCCAACCACGTGGTAGGCGTTAAAAATGTCACGTTCAACGAGCAGTTTTTCCAGGGCCACTTCCCGGGCAATCCGGTGATGCCGGGCGTATTGCAAGTGGAGGCCCTTGCACAATGTGGTGGCGTACTCGCCCTGCACAACGTGGAGAATCCCGAAGAGTGGAGCACCTATTTCATGAAAATGGATGCGGTGAAATTCAAAAGAAAAGTAATTCCCGGCGATACCCTCGTCTTTCACATGGAGCTCATCACGCCCATAAGGCGGGGCATCGTGCACATGCGCGGCAAGACTTACGTAAACGGAAATTTGGTTTCAGAAGGAGACCTCATGGCCCAAATTATCAAGGATAAAGCTTAATGATCCATCCCCTGGCACATATCCATCCCGATGCCCGTATCGGCAAAAATGTAAAAATTGGCCCCTTCGTGAGCATCGATGGTGATGTGGAGATCGGAGAGGGCACCGAAATATCGTCCAATGCTGTGATCATGGACGGCGCGCGCATAGGGCGCAATTGCCGCATATTTCCGGGAGCGGTGATCTCAGCGATTCCGCAAGATTTGAAATTTGCCGGAGAGGTCACCACCGTCGAAATCGGCGACAATACCACCATCCGCGAGTGCGTCACCATCAACCGCGGCACAGTAGACCGTTACAAAACCACGGTGGGCAGCAATTGCCTTATCATGGCCTATGTGCACCTTGGGCACGATGTATCGGTAGGCAACAATTGCATCCTCGCCAACTCGGCGAGCATCGCCGGCCACGTGACCATACAAGACAATGCCATCCTCGAAGGCATTGTGGCCGTGCAGCAGTTTATCACCATCGGAGCCCACGCCTTCATAGCCGGAGGCTCTCTGGTGCGCAAGGATGTTCCGCCTTTTGTGAAAGTGGCCCGTGAGCCCATCACATTTGTAGGAGTGAATACCGTGGGCCTAAGACGACGCGGATTTAGCGAAGAAATCGTACACCAGCTCGAAGACATTTACCGCATCATCTATGTGCAAAACACCAACATGGCCAAGGCCTTGTCTATTGTGGAAGAGAGCATTCCGCAGAGTGCCGAGCGCGACCAGGTGCTCGCCTTTATTCGCGCTTCGAGCAAAGGGGTAATGCGTGGCTGAGCCATGGAATTCCAAATCACATGCAGCAATGCCGGGAAGCGCTTCAACCGCGATTGGATATTTCGAGGCCTAAACACCACTTTCCAAAGCAGTGAATCATACGTAATCACGGGCGGCAATGGCTCGGGCAAAAGTACCGCCCTTCGCAGCCTGCTGGGATACGCACCCCTTTCAGAAGGCAGCATTGAATACACACGTGATGGCAAAGCCCTGCCGCAATCCAAAGCTTACCGCCACATGAGCTTTTGCAGCCCCTACCTGGAGCTGTATGAGGAGCTCACTGTACGTGAAATGGCCCGCTTCCACTTCAGCCTCAAGCCAGCGCTTACAGGCACAGCAGTGGAGAACATCAGCGAATTGATACAACTCGAAATGGCCGCCGACCGGCCGGTAAAGCACCTCTCCTCAGGCATGAAGCAGCGCCTCAGGCTGGGACTCGCGCTCTACAGCGACACGGATGTGGTGTTTCTGGATGAGCCCACGTCCAACCTCGACCGCAAAGGAATACTGTGGTACCGCGACCGCATTGAGGAGTTGCGAAAAGACCGTTTGATTATCGTCGCTTCTAACAATCAGGAAGATGAATACTTCTTCTGCACCCAAAAAATAAACATTGAGGCGTATAAGCGTCGATAATTCCTACTTTTGGACAAAATAAGAACCCATGGCAAATACTGCTGATATAAAAAACGGGCTTTGCATGAAGCTCAACGGAAAGCTTGTAACCGTAGTTGAATTTCAACACGTAAAGCCCGGTAAAGGCCCCGCCTTTGTGCGCACCAAATTGCGCAACCTTGAAAATGGCCGTGTTGTCGACCATACATTTTCAGCAGGACATACCATTGAAGTTGTACGTATTGAGTACCGACCTTACCAGTACCTCTATCCTGAAAACAATGGCTACCACTTCATGCACACCGATACCTACGAGCAGGTATTTATCGAAGGGCACTTGATTGAGAAGCCTGACTTCCTGCGCGAGGGCATGGTATGTACCATCATGTTTCACGCTGATGAGGAGACCGCGCTGAGCGTAGAGCTTCCATCTTTTATCGAGGCCGAAATCACCTACACCGAGCCGGGTCTCAAAGGCGATACCGCTACCAATACGCTCAAGCCCGCCACCATCGATACCGGCGCCGAAGTGCGCGTGCCCCTCTTTATCGACACCGGCGACCGCGTGAAAATCGATACGCGGACTGGGCAGTACAGCGAGCGGGTGAAGGAGTAATCACTGAATCCAATCATTTTTAAACGGAGACTAAGCAGTCTCCGTTTTTTGTTTTTACGAAAGTGCAAGCGAAGGCTGTCAGGTTTTTTGCTCGTCATGAATTATGATCCAATCTGGAACGACCGGACAGGATTCATTTAACCTGTATGGTATTCATATTTAGCCATATAAGCCGGATAAATGCTTATCCATTTTCCTACAGATCAGGCTTCGTCCTGAAACGACCTTATATGTTTGTTTTAACCTGTCAGTCTCCACATAATCAAATACTAAAAGGAACCGTTGATTCCAAATGATAATGGCGCTGTTTGGTCTATACTTTAAGACTAGACCTGTCGGGTTTTTTGGAAACCCAACAGGTCGCGTTCTATCGAATTGACTACCATCTTACCAACTTTATAAACTTTGCAGCTTAATGAACTTTATAACTTTTCCCTTCCAGACTCGATGTGTTTTCAACCGCTATAGCCTACTAAATTCTCCTTCGCGCCAAGCATAATTTTCCTATATTTGGATTATACGAGAAGCGCCATATGTCTAAGTATTTATTCGAAGGAGATTACATCAATAAAGCTGGCCAGGTGAAAGTCCAATTGTTCCTTGTACATTTTCAAGACGAGGGAGGCATTCATTTTATTTATTCCCCCCACTTAGATTTAACTGGATATGGCCATACGGTTGAACTGGCCAAGGAATCCTTTGGAATTGTTTTCGAGGACTTTATCGATTACACCTTAAAGAAAAAAACAATTGCTAAGGTTTTAAAAGACCTTGGATGGAGTGTGAAAGGAGCTGCGAAGCGACCAAAAAAGATGCTTGCCCCAAGCATTACCTCGGTTATCGGCAAGAACGAACACGTATCCGAGATTTTCGATAAATACCCTGTTAATACCTACCACCAAGAAGTCGGAATACCAGCATTTGCATAAACCGGGCAAGGGATGTCGACACGGAAATTATCTAATATTCCACTTACTGATTTTCGGAAATTTCTACAAAGCGAAGGACTAAAGGTAATCAAGGATACAAAAGGCAGGGGAGGCCATGAAAAATGGTCCAAAGCCGATTTGGACAGACCTATAACTCTACAGACCCATGTTGATCCGGTTCCTGAATTCATAGTAAAGCAAGTGCTACGCCATTTAAATATGGATCGAAAGACTTTCTTTAAGAGATTCGATAAGCTGTAATTGGTTGTGATTCTTTAATTCAAACAGCGTTCTTTCAAGGCTGGGCTGAGAAGTGTTGGGTATGTTGAGCTTTCGAACTTTATAACTTTCAAACTTTATGAACTTTCAATCTTTCCAACTACCATCCCTTCTGCACCGCATACCCATACTCCAACCCATCGGCCATTACGCTTACTTATGCGGAAGCACCAACTCCGCCGGCAATCAAAAGGGCCTTAAAAACTACATATTTTAGTGGTTAGGTAGATGGTCTGCAGCGGATTTACTCTTCTTTTATGAACCTCTTTACCCCGACTCTTCCAAATGGGTCTGAAACCCTTACCAAATATATACCTGAAGGCAATGCCTGCACTGGCACGTACCCTCCTGTAAAGGAACTTTGCTCCTGCACCACCCTGCCGTGGATGTCAAAAATACGCAGCTGCCATGCGCTGCCCCCTGATTCAGGCAGTTCGATGAACAGCTGATCGAATGCGGGGTTGGGATACAACGAAAAGGCTATCTGCTCTTGGGTTGACGAATTGGAGAGGGTGTTGCATGGGGCATCCGCACTACCGTAAACAAGGTCGCCACCTTCGAGAAAACATTGAAAACTCGGGCCCTGCAAAGGGAGTGGGCCACTGGTTGATTGACCTATCAAACCATAAGCATCGTCAATTGGCCCAACACCTTCCAAGATTGATCCTGTATTGTAACCGAAGTGAAAGTCGCTCGCAGTTGTACCATCTGTCCATTGGGCTGCAACTACCCTCCGACGGGGTTCACCCATAATCTCAATGGTATCTACAGCAGTAACTTCCACCCGAAACAGCCATGGAATAGTCCCTTCCTCATATTCACCATACCCCACGAATTCTTCTTCCTGAATATTCCAAATATCGCCCACTTGCGCCCCCATGTCATAAAGCATGTGCCATCGCTCGGCTTCGGGGCTGTAGCGGAATACGGTATCGGCACCGGCGTGCAAAATAAGGGTCTCAAATTGCGGTTCGCCCATTTCCTCTTGGGTCAATACTTGCAGCACTGAACCCTGCTTAGCACCTATCAGGGTATCGCCTTGCACTGCATAGTGCTTGTATCCACAGGCATTATTTAAAAGACAGTACACGTTGTAATACCATTCATGGCCCGGCTCAAACCATTGCACTTCCTGTGCATGGATGTTGGTAAGCAGGAAGAAAGCGCTTAAGGAGAGAAGTGTATGTTTCATGCTACTAGTTTTTTGTTTCAATTTCCAGTTAGAACCAGCTTCGCCTCATAGGCCTCCCCAGCCGATAATGCCCGAACGATATACATTCCGGGCTTGAGATCTCCCACATTTACATCAATACCAGGCTGTGGCCTCAGCACTTGCCTCACAAGACGCCCTGACATATCATACACATTCAGCTCTAGCAGGGCATCATTGCCCTGGGGTAGGTCTATGCGAAAAGCATCTGTAGCCGGATTTGGAAAAATACGCAAATCGCGCTTCGCTTCTCGGTTGGCGGTATTCACACTACCCCGGTTCAGCTTGACCACATTGTACCGCTCATGACCCATAAAATCACTAAAACCGCCCCCAAGGATCAAGCTGCCATCCTCGCCTACTAGCACGGCCCGAACCTGAGGAAAGTGAGGCAAGTGTATTGAGCCCGGCCGGCAAACATTGAATTCACCGCCCTGGTGTCCGAAAAATTCATTGCGAAGATGACCATATTTGTTAACTACTGTGATTCCCAGAGCTAAGGTATCATTGTATGTTTTGAATCTCCCAACAATTAAAAAATTCTCTTCTTCGTCAAGTTCAACAACATTATCTACAATCATACCAAATAAATGCGTGTGGCCCGGAGCGTAAAGTTCACTTTCCCCAGGGATTGTACTGACGATACCTGGAACGAAGTTTTCGGAAAGTTCACCATCGCTATTTAACCGCAGCAAGGAGTAGGGAATTTCTTCGCCATCGGCTGCCATGGTTCCGGTAACCCGCATCCATAAATGATCTTCACTGTCAAGGAGTAAAATCATTGGCTCTGGAGATAACCTATACCCAAAAGGAGAAACGAATGTGGTGTCTATCTCAAAGTCGGCTGTAAAGCGTACCAAATGGGGGCTGTGATGGCCATTTACTCCGCTAAAGCGGCCGCTCATAATCCAGCGGCCGTCACTTAGTTTAACCAAACGTTGGCCAACTACATGTGGATGGTTGTTAGGATCAGCTTCTACGGCAGGGAAGTCAGTATCTAACGTACCGTCGCCATGAAATTTGTAGACATGTCGCCACACGTCTTGCTGAGTAGTATCAGTGGTCAATGCACCCGCACAGATTAATGAACCATCGTCCATTATATTGTAATCCGCCGTGCCACGACTTTGATACTTCTGGTTTGGATCCGAAGACGACAATTGGTAAGGCTCAAAAAAAGAAGAGGTGTCTAAAGTCCACAATGCCGGCATGTCCCAGGTACTTGCCATTATTCTTTGATGATGACCATAACCTACATATACGAAATGATCATTTCCAAAGGCACCCATTTTTCTCGCAGATGTGTACTTTAACCCACCCCAATTATTGTTCCATGAGCCATCGTCGTTTACAACGCCAAAACCTTTAATACTATTTTGCTCCCAGTTCAGACCACTGATTTCAAAGCCTCCTCCTACAATCAGACTGCCATCAGGTCTGTGTAAGAAGGAAGTCACAGATGCACAGGCCCTGAAAATCATCCCGGTATTAAAACTTTCATCCACCGTATAAATGGATTGTTGTGCCATTAATTGGCCGCCCGAGAGGGCGGCCAATATAATGCATATCAATTTGTTTGTGAAGTAATTCATTATTGCACAATCAGTTTCTCGCTGCCGAGCTTGTTGCGGGTCAGCGCGGTTGTCAAAGAAAAATATTTATATAATTGGAGTTCGCTCAGATCTTCAGGCACAGCATTGTGCCTAATGCTTTTGATAAAAAAAGTATCATGCTGCATCCCTGATACAAACAAGCTTGCGGTGAATCTTGATAAAATAACAAACTGGAAAGTTAACTCTATCATAACACTTGGTTCAATTAGCCAAAACGATCGACTAAATTTAATAAAAAAATTCGCCTAGCAATAATTTAACGTTTCGGAACTTTGAGTCATGGTGGATAATGAGAGCCAGATTACTCAACACCCTTACTAAGGTTCTCCTGAGCTTTACCTAAGGTGTACCTTTGTCACAGTCAAGGGTCAACTAGGGTGTAATGCTATACCCAACAAAGGGGCAACAAGGGGGGTACCAAGTACCAACAAGGCCAGAAAGGTTTTCAATGGGCAGTATCGCGACCCATTGAATTCACCGTCCTATCATCAATTCACTGTCCTTAAACCAAGACATAAGGCAATGAATGGATACCTTGGAAAATTCTGCTCTCCTCGAACTATCATCCTTCATGGAATGACTGACAGGTTTCTTTTAACCTGTATGATCTTCTTTAATAGATAGATACAACGAATAAATGCCACTCCATTTGCCTCACTGAATTACAGGTCATGCTCTGGCGAGATAGCCACCAACTTTATAACTTTCCAACTTTATGAACTTTGGAACTACCAACTTTTTTGCACCGCATACCCATACACCGCCCCATCGCCC
>DAIRDH010000050.1:0-7686 GCA_036796255.1 Cryomorphaceae bacterium | reverse complement strand
ACTTTGGAACTACCAACTTTTTTGCACCGCATACCCATACACCGCCCCATCGCCCGTTCCGGTTACGAGTACATAGTTGCCATCCCCATTGATATCACCGAGCGCGGGCAACACATCCCCGATCAACGGAAATCCTTCAACCGCTTGTCCAGTCTGGGTAAACAAATAGCACTTTGATGATTCCTTGTCCACAGCGCTGATCAGCGTTTTGCCACCTTCGAGCTGGTGCAATTGAAGCGGTGCATTCAGGTCATCTTGCATGATATCAAAAATCCTTTTGCCGTCAAGGCTGAATGCACCCGCGCCAGCTTTGAGCTGAACCACACAGTCCATCTTGCCGTCGCCATCCAGGTCAGCAAATCCACTGCTGCGGGGATTCTTAATGCCCAGGTCGAGCCGCTCCATCCTGCTGTCGAAACCGATGGCGTACATCACGCCCGCGCTATCGAGCACATGCAGCGCCCCCGAACTGATCAGTTGATCGGGATGCTCAATGCGGTAAGGCTTCATGGCGCCTTCGGGAATGGGCAAGTCAACAGCATGCCGTGAATTGCCCCGGCGGTCGAGCAGGTGTATCTTGCCTTTGGCATTTGCTGCAAAAAGATAATCCTTGCTGCGCACCCTGATGTGCTCAATCGCTGTAGTGATCGGCGCTTCCGCATCCGTAAACGACCAGCCCTCTACCGCCTTTCCTGCTGCATCCCAGGCCATCACGCGGCCATCGCTGAGGGGCACAAAGAGGCGGTAATCGCGTGAATTGTCGTAATCGACCACAGCCATGGCAGCACTTGCTTTTGCAGGAAGGGCAACTGGATAACCGTCAATGCTGTTGCCATTTCGGTCGAGCACATAGAGCTTGGTGGCCGTGGACATGGCCATTTGCAGCTTGCGGTTCTTGAACACGTCAATTTGCGTCACATCGCCCTGTATAGCGCCATCGAGCGTGGCCTCCCATAAGATCTTTCCAGTGCCCGAAAGCAGGTAAATTCTATGGTCCGTATCCTGCACCAATACTTCAAGGGCATTGGAATAGTGGTTTTTCACCAAATGAAATTTGCCCGCTATCGCCGCCTTGAGTTTTGCTTCCCAGAGCGCTGAGGTTTCCTGCGCATACGTGGGGTTGTGCTTGAAGAATACATTGGTGTAGTAAAGGTCGTTCTTGTGGTGCTTCACCGCGTAGAGGAATCCCTGAAACTTGCGCACCACTTCGCGGCGTTCGGAGAGTGAAGTGCGCTCTTTCTCTTGCAGCATCGCTTCGTAAATGTAGGTGGAACGCGACATGGCGCTGTAAAATGCGAAGTGAACTTCAGCGCCCATTTGGCTCCTCACATCGGCAAATGACTCGTCGAGGTCAAGGCTTCGTTTGGCATCGACCGATTGCACGAGCAGGCGAAGGCTATTGAGTGAATTGCCAAAATAAACCATGTCGTCAATGCGCACCGCATAAGGATTCTGTAGCTGGTCAAAAGCATTGCCGAGCAAGGTTCCGTAAAGGCTGCCAAATTGCAAATGCTGAATAATGTGCCCTTCAAATTCTTCGCCCTCTGTTGCTTCCTGCTCAGGCCCCCTAAAAGCCTCAGCCAATTGCTGAAGAGATTCATCGGCCAGGCTTTTATCGCTGGTGTGAAACAGCGCAAATTGGTTTGAACTGTAATCCGTTTGGGCGGGCTCGGTGATAAACACTGCAGCCTGGCTGCCCATCCATTCAAGGGCGAGTTTTTCCGCATCGCAGTTGCATTGATCCTTGAATTCACCAATGGCCTTCACCCTCTTGTACCTGATGCCTTGAGCCTCCAAACTGGCGTTGTGCCGCTGAAGGTAAGCCTTGAAATCACCAAAACCGTAATAGGCAAAGTAGGCTGTATTGGAAGGCAGGTAAGGCAACACCTCCACTTCTGGTGCTTTCAGGTTCGCAAAGCGGGCTACCCAAGCATTGGCGCTATCGGCGGCCTGGGCAAATCCATTCAGCATAAAAGCATTGGACTTCATGGTGAGGTCAAGTGCTGACCAGTTGGCAAATGGCACCTGAAAAAACGGGGAAGCGCTGAAGGAGCTCGCCGTATATGGCTTCACCACTGCGGCAAGGCGGCTGTGGTGTACAAAAAGCTGACCCCTTGCATTGGCATCGGCAGTCTCACGGGCACGAAGGAATGCGGCGTCTGTCAGCACGTGGGCATTCTCTTTGAGTGCCCTTACCGATTCTTCCACAAGTATATTGGTGAGGCCAATGATCAGCAAGCCTTCTGAAACATAAAATGAAATGGGGCTGTCCGCAAAAAAAGGTTGAAGCGTGTTGATCTGCACACCGTTGTACGTACGTGACTTTACAGGCTCGCTTGGCTTGAATATTTCAATAATTTCGGCGCCTATATCGCCTGCTTCGGCCTGCCCCCTGAGCGGCATGGCCAGGAGAAAACTGTAGCTGCGTGCCCCAGATGAATGAGCACTGATGGCGATGGACTTTCTATCCAGGTACTTGCGCAGATCAGGCCTGGCGCGCATGGCCGAGTCAAGCCCATGGCCTATGGCATTGAGCCTGAAGTACAAATCGGTTGCCTGGAGTTCTTCCCATATCACGCTACTCTGCGACAAGTCGCGCCAGATGTCAGCCGCATTCTTGCTCTCGAAAATGAGTGCCGCATCAGAGGGAATTGCCTTGAGTACATCGCTGCCGCCGGCCGAGCGATCATCGCCGGTGCTGTACATGTAGATCAGTCCCGTCACCACAGCGCCGAGCAAGAGGAGTATACCAATGACTTTTTTCAAAACAGGTTTCGCTTTACCGCAAATGTATAGAGAAGCAAGCCGTCCGGGGCTTCATAGCCAGACTGCATTTGCACATAGTGCTGTTCACTTCATCACATCCTCAACAGCTGCGGCTTCGCGGGGCAGCAAGGCGAAACTCATGCGGTGGTATGCGCTCGGGCCCACTGCGGCAATGGCCTCGCGGTGCAGCCTCGTCGGGTAGCCCTTGTTGCGCAGCCATCCGTAGTGCGGATGGTCAAGGTGAAGGGCTTCCATATAGGCATCGCGATGGGTTTTGGCCAGCACCGAGGCCGCCGCTATGCTGCGGTATTTGCTATCGCCCTTCACCACGCAGAGGTGCTTTACCTCCGCGTAGGGGTTGAATCGGTTGCCGTCAATGAGCAGGTGCTCAGGCAACACACTGAGCTGATCTATGGCACGGTGCATTGCCAGAAAGGATGCATTCAGAATGTTGATTTCGTCAATCTCGGCAGGCCATACCCAGCCTACGGACCAGTGCAGGGCTTCTTTTTCAACGATGAGCCTCAGGGCATTTCGCGCTTTTTCGCTCAGCTGTTTTGAATCGTTGAGCATGGGGTGGTTCCAGCCTTTCGGCAAAATGACTGCAGCCGCAACCACAGGACCTGCAAGGCAGCCGCGGCCGGCTTCATCACAACCCGCTTCGGGCACATCGGCCAGGTGACATTCAAGAAGTACTGCCATAAGCGCGAAATTAAAACTTTGCGGTAAAAGCGGGCAACATTCTAACTTTGCCTTGTGGACACCCCCTTCGTACTTCCCAGCCCGATAGAGCGCCTGAGCATTCAGTCGCTCAACGCCATGGGCATTGAAGTGTACATGAAACGCGACGACCTGATACACCCCCAGGTATCGGGCAACAAATGGCGCAAGTTGAAATACAACATCGCAAAAGCGCAGCAGCGTGGCAGCGACACCTTACTCACACTTGGCGGTGCGCATTCCAACCACATTGCCGCCACGGCCGCTGCAGGAGCCATCATGGGACTCAAAACCATTGGCATCATCCGTGGCGAAGATGCCGACCTAGAGAATCCCACCCTGAGCTTCGCCGCGTCGAAGGGCATGCTGCTTCAGCGCATCAGCCGCGCGCAATTTCGCGAAGCGGGCAGCTGGGACTTTATGGATGAATTGAAAGCGCAGTTCGGACATTTTTACCACATTCCACAAGGCGGTGCCAACCTGCTTGGGGTAATGGGCTGCATGGACATTTTGAAGGAAACCGACATTGCCTTTGACAGGGTGTTTGTAGCTTGTGGCACAGCAACCACCCTAAGCGGAATTGCCTTGAACAACCCCCGCCAAAGCATGCTCTATGGCGTGTCTGCACTCAAGGGCGGGGCCTTTCTCCGTGATGAGGTAGCCGCCCATGCAAAGGCACTGCTGCAGGATGAGGAGACCGAGCGCTCCGTGATGGAGCATGTGGAAATTCTCGATAAATACCACTTCGGAGGCTATGCCAAAACCACCCCTGAGCTCATTGATTTCATGCGTTCCTTTTTCAGGGAAACGGGGGTAAAATTGGATCCCGTTTACACAGGAAAATGTGCCTATGCCATGATTGATTTTACCGGAAGGCTCAAGCGGGATAATGTGGAGGTGAATAATGAAAAATGGCTGATTATTCACACCGGCGGCATGCAGGGAATCGGCGCAATGGAGCGTAAAATCGGGACAAGTCTCTACCCCGATTGTTGAATTCACAGAATAATGTGAACAAACCTGCGTTTTTTTCATGGAATCGCCTCAAAGCTGCGCTACCTTTGGAGTTTAGCGCTTTTTCGCAATCCACAATTGTGTTGATAACATGTTGAGAACCCTCTTGATTTTCTGTTTAATCACATTGACGCCGGTGGCAGTCAGTGCGGGTGATCCCAAAGCGAGGTACACCAGATCGGATTATATTTCAATGTGGAAAGACCAGGCCATGTTGCAAATGCAGCAGCATGGCATCCCCGCCAGCATTACCCTTGCGCAGGGCATTCTCGAAAGCGGCGATGGCAACAGCCGGCTGGCCCGCGATGCCAACAACCACTTTGGCATTAAATGCCACGACTGGACTGGCAAAAAAGTATACCACGACGACGACGCCCGCAACGAATGCTTTAGAAAGTACGACAATGCCAAGCAGAGCTTTGAAGACCACAGCCTTTTCCTGAAGCGGCCGCGATATGCTTTTCTGTTCGACCTCAACATCACTGATTACAAGGCCTGGGCCAAGGGCCTCAAGCAGGCCGGATATGCGACCAACCCGAAGTATCCGGAGCTCCTCATTCGCATCATTGAAGAGAACAACCTCGCTGCCTATGACCAAATGGCCATGGGCAACATGCCGAAAAACAAACCCGTAGCCAAAGGCAACACCAATAATAAATCGGGCAGTGGCGGTGACATTGTAGTCGATTTAGGCCAGGAGTCTAAAATCTTTTTGAGCGACAACCGCATCAAGTACATCGTCGCCGAAGCGCAGGAAAGTCCGGAGTCACTGGCCCGCAAACTAAATATTCTGCCTGGGCAGTTGAGGCGCTACAACGACCTTGAAAAGGGAGAAACGATAGCATCAGGTACGCGCGTGTACCTGCAACCTAAACGCAACAAGGCAGCCAAAGCCAGCACCCACATTGTGAAGCAGGGCGAAAGCATGCGCGACATATCACAGATGTACGGCGTCAAAATCAAAAAGCTCGAAAAGCGGTCTGGTTTTGAGCCTGGATACGACCCCAAACCGGGCGAGGAAGTGGTGCTCCGTTAAGTACAGCGGTATAACTGTTTTATAGTTTGAACAAGCATTTTACCAGCTTTATCGACAATTCCCCAAGTTCAAGCCAAAGTTAAATTTACTGCAAAGCGGGACACTTATTTTAAGTCCACGACTTAAGGTGCTATATTTGTCGTTCATGGCCTCTCAGAACAGGGCGACTGCAGCTGAATGAAACTTCTCTTCATTATACCTTCCATCACCAATTACTTCACCTTTCTGGAGGATTTGATTGAAACCCTTACCAGCCGCAACCACGATGTGCATTTGGCGACTTCGCGCAAGCACATTGCCCGCATTTCAGCCTATCGCAGGGAGATCAAGTGCGCTGTGCATGACATCGATTTTCCCCGTGCCATCGATCCTTTCAAGCATTACGCTGCAGCGCAAAGTGTGAAAAAACTGGTAAGAGAAATCCAACCGGACATCATCAACATTCACTTCTCAGCGGCATTGTTTACCTCCATGCTGGCCCGCGAAGACAGCTGGCCTCCCACTACTGGCACCATCCACGGACTCGGTTCGCCCCTGATCAATGGTTGGCGCCGACGCGTAATTGCCAAAGCGGAAAAATGGAGCGCTGAACAGGTCGACGAGGTATTCGTGCTCACCGACGATGACCGCGACTACCTGCAGCGCAATGCGCCCCAGGCCTCCGTGCGTGTGCTCGATTCATTTGGCATGGGCTGCGACCTTGAGCGCTTCCATCCCGATAGCGTGACCGAGGAGCGCAAAGCCGATATACGCGAGAGTTGCGGCATCGAGGAAAGTGATTTTGTCTACATCTTCATCGGCCGGCAAACCCAGTTTAAAGGTTTCGACAAAGTCGTGGGCGCTTTTGCGGAAGTGAAAGAATCACACCCCAACTCCAAACTCCTGCTTGTCGGCGAAAAAGACCGCATCCACCCCACGAAGCTCGAACCGAAGCTTGAAAAACTGCTGACTTCAGATGCAAGCCTGATCAAAGTGGGCTGGAGAGAAAACGTGCAGGACTACCTCGCCGTATCGCATCTCAATGTATTTCCATCGGAGCGCGAAGGACTTCCCGTAAACCTTATGGAGTCACTGGCCATGGGTGTACCCGTGATCACCATCGACAGCCGTGGATGCCGCGAGGTGGTTCAGCACGGTGTGAATGGAACCGTGATTGAAGGACAAAACCACACTTTGCTCGTACAGGCCATGCGCGAACTGCAGGACAACACAGCGAAAAGACTGGAGTACAGTGAAGCGGCATTTGCCGGAAGGCAGCGATTCGATCGCAAGTACTTCATTGACAATCAGCTCGAAATATTTGAAAGGATTGCAGGCCAGCCTGCTTAATGCTTAGTCGTTTTCGAGGCGCAACTGGCGAATCTTGAAGCCTGGGGCTTCTTTCTTCAGAAAAAAAGTAACCCGGTAATCTCCATTTGAAGTTTGAAGATCGCCAATGTAAAAGTGGTCGTCGAGTTTCGAACGCCCTTCATGCTTGATGGTAAAGGCCTTGGAAGTGTGGTCGTTGAAGAAGCGTGTGAGAATCACCTCTGCCTGCTCTTTGCTGTACACCTCCTCCACTTTGCCAACGGTGAGGTCAACTGTTTTGGTGAAATGTGCAGAAAGTGCTCTGGCATTGCTCGTCCTGATGGCTTCGGCTATCAAATCGCGGTCAGCGTCTTGTGCTACTCCGGTAGCAAAGGCCATGATGCAACTGAAAAAGAGTATAAAACGGGTCATCATTGAGGGCTTTTGAAAGATCTTTTGAAGCAAATATCAAGCCACGTATTCCTGCCTGTGTAGGCCATCTGCACAGGCAATTGCTATATTCACACCGTGAAAATAACACTTCTTTGCATAGGCGGCACCAGAAGCCCATATATTCGTGATGGGATGGAAATGTACCTCGCCCGCCTCAAACATTATGCCCCGGTGGAGGTGGCCATCATTGAGGAGAAAAAAATCTGGAAGAAACTTCCTAACGATCAGCGCAAGAAAGCCGAGGGAGAGGCCATTCTTCAGGCCCTCGACCATGGCGACTTTGCTGTACTGCTCGATGAAAATGGCAGCAGCATGGGCAGCAGGGCATTTGCCGAAAGGCTCGAAAAATATATGGCAGCAGGCCACCGTAGAACGGTGTTTATAGTCGGTGGCGCATTTGGCTTCAGCGA
>DAIRDH010000049.1:0-23819 GCA_036796255.1 Cryomorphaceae bacterium | reverse complement strand
GTTCGTTTTTGGCTTGACGTTAACATACCCAAAAATACGATATTTTGAGCAATGTGGTTCTTTTGGTGGATTTGTGCAACACTACCGTTTGAAACAGAGCAGGGTTACCAATCACATACCGCTGGACAAGATTTACTGCGGCTCAACATCGCTCACTGATTATTATCAAACGTACCAAAGCACTGCTTGTACTTCTCCAACCGCTGCACAAATTCCCTATCCCTATCATCATCCATTGAAGCTTCTTGTTTATTTTCTCCTTCCAGCAACAAAGCCCGGTAATGCGCTATTTCAAGTCTATATAGTTTAACAAGGACAGCATTGATGTGATTCAATATATCCGCAATTTCATTTATGTGTTGAAAAGTGTCTGGCACACGTGTCAACTCTTTGTAATAACCCGTGTCGAAAACACTTTTTCCGGCATTGGCACCTTCATAGTTTTTAATGTCGTGTCGGAAAGGGTGAGCTATAAGTTTATTCCTCACTTTTTTTAAATCTTCGAAGTCGCTCAGCCATTTTATCAAGTC
This sequence comes from Cryomorphaceae bacterium, assembly GCA_036796255.1. Lineage (GTDB taxonomy): Bacteria > Bacteroidota > Bacteroidia > Flavobacteriales_D > Cryomorphaceae > T3Sed10-241. The sequence goes on along the minus strand of DAIRDH010000049.1, from coordinate 23,289 downwards.
ATCAGAGCATTCTTGAAACTTACGCCTCGGCCCAAGTAATTTTTGCTGCTCGCTGAACGACTTATACTCCTCTAAAAACTTGCAGGCCAAAAGCAATAAATGTTCATGGAGAAATGGCTTTGTTTCATCTATTATTACTTTTTGCCTTTCGTCCTTCAAAAGCATCAGTTTAGTAGTGGCACGGAATAGCTTTAAGAATTGCTCTGCAATGATGTGAAGGTGAAATGCACTGGTAGCGTCTGGTGTAGGGGACATTAATTTGAGTTTTTGATTTACCCAAATATAGCCCTTCGCTTTTGGCGCTTGTTATTGTTTAGCTCCATCCAAGAAAAGGACCGAATCAGTCTGACTTGACCGCATAGCCCAACACCACCATCCCATATATCAACGCACTCTGGTCCTTTGCCCCGCTCAAATGCTCCGCCTTGATGTGGCGCAGGGCATCCATATCGATACAGCCCAGGCTTTCGCAAAATGACTCGGGCAGGAGGCGGTCCAGGAGGGCAGGATTGGAGAAGAGGCTGCGCAGCGGCATGCCGAAACCGGCCTTGCGGCGGCGGGTGACGTAGGTGGGAAGCACGTTGGCGTAGGCGTCCTTGAGGATGGCCTTTGAGCGCAGACGGCGGTCGAGCTTGTAATGCTCGGGCAGTCCTGCCGCCCATTCCACGAGTTCGTGGTCGAGGTAGGGCACGCGGCTTTCCAGCCCGTAGGCCATAGAGGAGCGGTCGAGGTAGTGGAGGTTTTTCACCAAAAAATTGTCGATCTCGAAGTAGAGCATGGCGAGGGCCGGGTCTTCATCGGCGCTGAAGTATGGGGCAAATACCTCCCCGTAGCGGTGCTCGCCCTTGAAGAGCGAGAGGGCCGAGTCCACATCGCCCACGAGGCTGTAGCGTCCGGGTTCAAAATCTTTGCCGAGGTTGTTGCCCCACTTTTGCAGGTAGCGGCGGTAGGCCTTAAAAGGCCCGCGGCCGGCGGCCACCTTGCGGAGGGTGGGGCCGAGGGCAGACTGCAATCCGGGCACTTTTGCCGAAAGGCTGCTGAGGCGCTGAAGCAGGTGCCCGTTGTAGCCCATAAAGAGCTCGTCGGCGCCCATGCCGCTGAGCACGACGCGGTGTTCACGCGCAGCCTGCTCGGCAATGAGCATAGCGGGGATCACCGATCCATCGGCGATGGGGTCGTCGCAGGCGCGGGCGGCCGCGGCGATGTGGGCCTCGTTGAGTTGCTCCCCGCCTATGGCGATTTCGGTGAGCTTGAGACCCCAGTCAGCGGCGAGCTTGCGGGCGTAGTGGCCATCGCTCGTGGTGCCCTCGGCGCGCAGATCGGCGGTTTGCTTCACGGCGCAGTAGTGGGTGTGGTCGCCGCCGCGCAGGTAGTGGGCAATGATGGAGCTGTCGAGGCCCCCGCTGAGGTAATTGCTGATGGGCACATCGGCCACGAGGCGGCGCTGTACGGCAGCACCGAGCTTGTCGCGGAGCATTTCTTTGGCCTCGGCGTAGCTGCCCTGCCACAGCTGCCGTTTTTCGCGGAGGCTCCAGTAGCGGTGAAGGGTTTCGCGGCCCGTGCTGAGGTCTGTTTCCAGAAAATGGCCGGGTGCCAGGCGCTCCACTTCCTTGTAGAGCGTGCTCTGACCGGGACTGTACTTGAACACAAGGAAGTTGCCAATGCCCTCCTTGTCGAAGGTCAGGGGCAGGCCCGCCGCTTGAAAGGCTTTGATCTCACTGGCAAAGGCGAGCAGGCCCTTGCTGCGGTGCAGGTAGAGCGGTTTCACCCCGAGGCGGTCGCGGTAGAGCAGAAGTTTTTGCTTGTCGCGGTCGAGGATGGCGATGGCAAAATCGCCGTTGAGTTCCTCCACAAAGCGCGGCCCGAGCTTGCGGTAGAGTTTGAGCACCACCTCGGTATCCGTTCCGGAATGGAAAGTGTCGTTTTTGAGGTATTTTGCCTTGAGCTCGCGGTAATTGTACACCTCGCCGTTGTACACCATGCTCAGGGGGCCTTCGTGCATGGGCTGGTGGCCGGCATCGCTCAGGTCGATGATGCTGAGGCGGGTGTGGCCGAGCATTACGGTTTTGTAGGATATGCTTTCCGCAAAATGGGCAGCGTGATCGGGCCCGCGGTGGTTGAGCGCGCTGAGACCTCCCTCCACATTGAAGGATGCAGGCGCATCAGCTATGTATCCAATTATACCACACATGATGGGCGCGAAGGTAAGGGGAAAGAATTTTTATTTAATTGCTGATTTTATTGCCTCTTCCATTACATCACCCAACCTCTCCACCATCCTTGCTTCGGTAAATTTCGCTTCATAAAGCAATCGTGACCCGCGCCCCATATCCTTCCGCATACCGCGGTCAATGATCAGCTTGCGCAAAACCTCCGCGAGCAAGGCCGGCTCAGGATGCGGCAATAAAAAGCCATTGTTTCCATCGATCACGTTTTGTGCGATGGCCCCGCGGTCGGTGCTTATAATGGGGAGGCCCGCGGCCGATGCCTCAATCAGGCTCCATGGATGGCCCTCGGGGGATTTTGGGGCGAATACAAAGATGTCGCTGTTGGCGAGGGCCTGCCACTTGGCATCGCCACTCACCGGGCCCATGAAGTGGCAGTGCGCCATGTGGGCTTGTGCAGCAATGGCTTCGCATTCGGCGCGGTAGGCGGCATTGTCCCAGCTGCCATAGGCGCAAAATTCGAAGGAGGGCAGCCCGCCTTCTTTCGCCAGCAGGTCGAGGGCTTGCAGCAATTCCTTCAGCCCCTTTCCGGGAAGGCAGTTGGCGAGGTAGGTTACGCGCAGGGCGTGGTCAATCCTTTTCGGAAAATGAAAATCGCCTCCGTTAGGCACCACATGGATACGTTCCGGAAGGAGCATACCTTCAAAGATGTATCTCAGGTTTTCTCCAAGTACGATGGCGCTGTCTATTTTGCGGAAAGCATGCTTAATGACCATTTTCCGTAAAGGGTCGAGGCCCTCATACATATCCCGAAACTCGCTGCCCCGAAGCTGCACCAAAACTTTAGCTCCGCTGGCTGCCGCCATGCGGATAAAAGGAAGGTCTTTGAAAAATCCAGCTGCAGTTTGGCCAATCGGTATCAACACCAGCACGGGCTTCACTTTCTGCAATTTTTGCCGAAAGGCAGTGTATAAAGCCCGGATGGTAGATAGCTTGGAGAGCTTGAAGCGGCCCATATCGGCTACAGAGGTGTTGATGCGCGTATCAAAATGATGCAGGTCGAAACGCTGTTTGAGGCCCGACTCCAAAATGATTTTGGTTGCAACTGCCGGCCCCATGTAAGGAGGCGGCAACTTGCCGAGTATCAATACGGCTGGCCGTTCCATATGCTGCGTTGAGATTGGGGAAGGAGGGCAAATGCAAAAATGCTCAGGGCAAAATATAGAAATGGAGCGTAGAATGTTGGGGTGACACTGATGCTGTAGAAAACAGTAGATATCAAGACGCTGTAGAGCAGGAAACGCTGCGGAATATTCAGAATGTTTGCGCGTTGGAAAAGTTGATAAAGGAAGCGCAGGTATATGAATAATCCTGCAATGCCTGAAGCAAATAATATGCGGAAGAAATCATTGTGAGAGCCAATTCCAATGTAAGGGAAAGCGGGAACAAAACTGATTGGCAACCCCAGAAGCATTACATGAATGGGTTCTTCGAAAAAGTTGGCGAGCATGAGTCGCCAGCGGCCCACTCGTCCATGAAGGAGTTGGTCACTGTCTTTTTCTCCTTGGTAAACTGCAAAGTCAGTTTCAACAAGCGGAGAGATTTTTTCAGAAATGAGCTCCGCACCAAAAAAGCTAAAGAGCAGACCAATAATTGTAATCGCCACGAGTCCAAAGGCGTAATTCTTGCTGCGAAAGTTGAACAGGAAAAACAGGCCAATTAGCACTGCGAATATACCGTAAGTGGCTGTGTGGTGAATGTTTAATAATCCCAAAATATTAATGCCGGTAACAATCCCAAGGAGCCAGAGTAACTGGCTTTTTTCACGGTAGCGCACCCTTGAGAAGAAGTAGTAGGTGGTTATAATGGTGGTGAAAATGATGTACATGCCGTAGCTCACCACGTCGCCAAAACTGCCCTGTATGCGCTGCAAACCACGGCTCTCCTCCAGGCTTATTGGGTTGATCAATATTTCGTACAGCAGAATCACAGCTACAAAAATTGAGGAATAGAGGAAGCTGTTGAGCAGACCGTGCAAATCGCGCAAATCCCGAATGAGGATGCGGAGGAAAAAGAACAAATACACAGGCATGGAAATCTTGAGCACAAACTCAATATTCAGCAGTGATGTGGGGTCTTCCAACAGCACGAACAATGTGGACAGCACGAGAAATACCGACCAGGCTGTATAGCTTTTCTCGACATGCGCAAGGATGGGAGACTTATACCGAATAAGTGCTGCAATGCAAAGTAAGGGGCTGAGCACTCCCACTATATAAGGTGGCGATGCGAGAGGACTGAGCTCTTTTAAAAAATAGAGGTTATCAATAACCGGACGCAGCAACACCAGAAAGGGGAACCACCGAAGTATCCAGGGAAGCTCAGAAAGCCATTGCCGCCATTCTTTAAAAGTCAATGTAGCTGTGTCATGTTTGAACTTGCAAAGAAAGGCTTGAGTGACTTGTACTCCAGAATTTCTGCAGATTAGTTTTACACCAATTGTATACAATTGGCATCTTTAAAGCCTTGCAGTATTAATTCTGCTCAAAGTGCATTTCGCTGTTGATGAGTTTGCCCATGGCGTAATCGTACTCTTTGCTAAGCTCCCCGTTTTCGTCCCATACCAGCACTTTGCCATGGAGCTGATCATTGTGGAAATTGCGCTCCGTGTATGGCGTTCCATCATTGTACCATCCTTTCCATGTGCCGGTTTTTTTACCTTGATCGTAATGGTATTCGTACCTCAGAATTCCACTCTTGAAGTATTCTCTGAAATCTCCATCATCAGCACCATTGCGCACGTAGCCCATTTTGTACAAGCGGCCATTTTCATGAAAAATTTGCCATAGTCCTTCGCGCTTTCCATCCTTGTAAGTGGTATAAGTGTGTGCTTTGCCATTGCTCAGGTATGAACATGCCACACCGGAAAATGGCACATCATTATGAAAGGCAATGCTTTCGAGGTTTTCCTGCTGTATAGTCAGTGTATTGAGGGCAGTACATTCACCTACCTCATCGGCATGCATGGCGGGTACATTGTGCAGTTCTTCCACACCTGCAGCCTTCGAATTTTCATCCTTCACCGCAGGGCCAGAGCATGCAAATACGAAAGCCACATAAATGGATGTGATCAGGATAAAAGCCTTACTCTCCATAAATGTCAATTTTGCTTTCTTCTGAATTGCGGTAAGCGCGATACATTCCAGGGGTATTGAATTCCATGACCACAATGCCATTGCTATCAATCGCAATGAGTCCGCCAAGACCTTTCATGCCGCTGAGGTGCTCATGGATGCTGTATTGAACCGCTTCCTGAAGGCTTTTCCTTCCAAATTTCATCTGATCCGACACTTCTTTGGCAAGGCCAATGCGCATGAAGTATTCTCCCTGTCCTGTACAAGATACTCCGCAGGTCGAGTTGTCGGCATATGTACCAGCTCCAATTATCGGACTGTCGCCGATGCGGCCATGTTGTTTGCCTGCAATGCCTCCGGTGGAGGTGCCAGCTGCGATATTGCCATCCCTGTCGATGGCTACAGCACCCGCGGTGCCGTATTTGTCAAAAGTCTTTTTCGCATCATGGTTATCTCCACGCGGTATGGCATGACGCTGCAATTTATGGGGCTTGGCAGGAGTGCTGAAGTAGGATTGTTCAACAGGTATCAGGCCTTCCTTTTCGGCAAATGTTTCAGCACCTTCACCAACCAGCAATACATGTGGAGAATTGTGCATCACACGCACCGCAGCGCGGATTGGATTCTTCACATTACCCACTCCGGCCACAGCTCCGGCATTTAAGTCGCTGCCATTCATGATGGAAGCGTCTAATTCATATCGGCCTTCAGCGGTTACTACTGCGCCTTTTCCCGCATTGAAGTGGTGGGAATTTTCAAGCACCATAATGGCCGCTTCGACTGCCTCAGTCGCACTTCCGCCTTTTTTCAACAGACTATAGCCTTCATCGAGTGCTTGTTGGAGTGAAGCCCGGATCAGCTGCTCGAGGCTATCAGTCAAGGAGCCACGCTCTATGGTGCCAGCCCCGCCATGAATAACCAAGGTAGGCGAGATTTCGCTTTGTGCAGCGGTATGCCAAATGATGCCAATAATTGCTGCAGTGAGCAGTAATAACTTTCTCATGGTGCCAAATTTTCCTAATGAACACAAAGAACCATAAAATTTTGCGCAGGGCACAACATTTAGCCCTTTCAATCGCTTAACTTTATTGCGTCTTTCGTCGTATAGACGATCAAGATTATTTTCAAAACGTATGTGGACATCATTAAAGCGCTATCATGTTTTTTATCAGCGCAGAGGATTTTATAAATTTCTTGGAAAAGTAGGGGTAAATTTTGTGGCCGTGATGGTGCCAATTTTACTTGCACTCATGCTTTTTGAAAATTTTACCCCGGGAATGGAGTATTATTTTGGAGAATTTTCTAAGGTTGTCCGTTACGAGTATGTCTTTGGTTTGTTCTTCGTTAGTGAAACCCTCTTGGGGTTGATTCCACCAGATTTATTTATCATTTGGGCCAAGCAGTTTGCTTCGCCATGGGCTATGGTGGGCTTGCTTGCCGCTTTGAGCTATGGTGGTGGATTGGTGGCATATTACCTCGGTGTGAGGTTGGTGCGCATCAACCGCCTCGCGCACCTGGTGCATGTGAAGTTCGCAAAGCAATTTACCATGCTTAAAAGCTGGGGCGGTTTCATCATTGTTGTGGCAGCCCTCTTGCCCTTGCCCTACAGTACCATGTGCCTCGGTGCGGGTATGTTGAAGTACTCTTTCAAAGCCCTTCTGATTTTGGGCATGTTTCGCATATTGCGGTTTTACGCATATGCCGCGGTGCTGTATCAGGTCGTTTAAGGCTCTCCTTAGAAAATAGCACTTCCCTATCTATTTCGACTTCAGGATTTTGCCTTCGTTCTTTATGGGCGATGCACAAGCTTTTTGCAGGGTTTAATGACAATGGGTCAAACAGTATCAGCTGTGAATGCTCAAATGCCGCAAAGGGAAAAATGCAAATCGGTATATTTGTGCACTCACCTGCTAAAACACACCTATGCCCATCTACCACCAACTCGGCGACATTCCCAAAAAGCGACACACTGCATTCAAAAAACCCGATGGCGGTCTCTATTACGAGCAGCTTTTCGGGACGGAAGGTTTTAGCGGTATGGCATCATTGCTTTACCACACTCACAGGCCTACCATTGTCAAAAACATAGGCGATGTGCATGTATTGACTCCAGATGTAGCGGTAGATTACAACCTGAAGAGCTACATGTTTGCCGGCATGAGGGTGAAGCCAGCCGATGATTTTCTGGAAAGCCGGGTGCCTGTGCTTGTGAACAACGACTGCTACATAGAGCTCGCCGCACCGCGTAAATCCATGACCGATTACTTTTACAAAAATGCCGACGCCGACGAGGTCATCTTCGTGCATGAAGGCGAGGGTACGCTCCGTACCCTTCTTGGCACCATCGACTTCGGCTATGGCGATTACCTGGTGATACCGCGGGGTATGATATACCAAATGGAGTTCAAAGGCGAGAACAACCGCCTCTTCATTGTTCAATCTTTCAGCCCGATATACACTCCAAAACGCTACCGCAACTACTTTGGGCAGTTGCTGGAGCACAGCCCCTTCTGCGAGCGCGACATACGCCGCCCCGCGTACATGGCTCCCAAGGATGAGAAGGGCGACTTCCTGATCAAGATTCGCAAGCAAGACCGGCTCCACCACTATACCTACGGTACGCATCCTTTTGATGTGGTGGGCTGGGATGGCTACAACTACCCCTACGCCTTCAGCATCCATGATTTCGAGCCCATCACCGGGCGCATCCACCAGCCGCCGCCTGTGCACCAAACTTTTGAGGCTGCCAATTTTGTAATCTGCTCCTTCTGCCCCCGCCTTTACGATTACCATCCCGAGTCTATTCCCGCGCCATACAACCACAGCAACATCGACAGCGATGAGGTGCTCTACTACGTCGATGGCGACTTTATGAGCCGCAACCACGTGGAGAAAGGCTACATCAGCCTGCACCCCGCCGGCATTCCCCACGGCCCGCACCCCGGCGCCGCCGAGCGAAGCATCGGCCAAAAAGAAACCGCCGAGCTCGCCGTGATGGTCGACACTTTTAAACCGCTCAAGATTACCAAGCAGGCTTTGGACTTGGTGGAAGAGGGGTATTGGAAGAGTTGGGTGGAGTAGATGCCGTCAGAATCCCCTACTCGATAGGTAAAGCCCGTTACCTTCTCTATTAAAACGCTGTTTTGTTTATTTCAATAAACAAAAACCTGTATATTTGTTTACTCAGATAAACAAAATGGAGCTCCTTCGGGAAAAATATACCCAGCGGCTGCAAGCGCTAAAGTCCGACTTTGAGCGATCGGTGATGGCCAAACTCGACACGCCCCACCGATTGATCGGCATCAAGGGGGCGCGGGGCGTGGGAAAAACCACCCTGATGCTTCAGTATGCGCGCAAGCAGCTGAGTTATAATAAGGAAGTGCTCTACGCAAGCCTCGATTCCTTTTGGTTTGCGGAGCACAGCCTCACTGAACTCGCCGATGATTTTGTGAAGCAAGGCGGTCGCCTGTTGCTGCTTGATGAGGTGCACAAGTATCCCAATTGGGCACAGTCGCTCAAAAACATCTACGACGACCACGCGGATCTCAAGGTCATTTTCACTGGTTCATCCTTGCTGGAAATTCTGCAGTCGCGGGCCGACCTCAGCCGACGTGCCATCGTATATACCATGCAGGGCCTCAGCTTCAGGGAATACCTCGCGCTGGAAGTGGGCCTCGACATTCCCGCTGTGGGCCTCGATCATTTGCTGAAAAGCCATACCGAACTGGCGAGGGAAGTGTGCGATAAAATAAAGCCACTGGCACTTTTTAGCGACTACCTGGAGCATGGATACTACCCCATATACCGTGAATCGCTCGACCTCTACAGCTTCAAGCTTGAAAGCATCATCAACCTGATGCTTGAGGTAGAACTGCCTCAGTTGCGCAGGATGGATGTGGGATTTGCAGCCAAAATGAGACAAATGCTCAAAGCCATCGCCGAGTCGGCGCCATTTGTGCCCAATGTGAGCAAGTTGAGTGAGCGCATCGGCCTCAACCGCATTACTTTACTCCATTATCTGCACCACCTCAGCGATGCGGGTTTGCTGCTGCCCGTGAGCAAAACAGGCAAAGGAATTTCCCAACTTCAAAAGCCCGACAAGCTTTACCTTGAGAACACCAACCTCGCTCACCTTTTGACCAAACAAGTGGATACAGGCACCCAGCGGGAAACTTTTTTTGCCAATCAAACCGCCTACCTCCACACCTTCGAACTCCACCCCACCTCCGGCGATTTCCTCGTCGATGGTCGGTATACCTTCGAAGTTGGCGGCCTTCACAAAAGCCGCAAGCAGCTGCCGGAGGGCCCTCACAGCTTTCGCGCGCTCGACAAGCTCGAGATAGGCAGCGGCGATGCCATCCCCCTATGGCTTTTTGGATTTTTGTATTGAGCCTGCGCCGGGTGCTTCCTTCCGCAAAAGCCATCGATTTCGTACCTTCGCATCAAACACCTACACCTATGTCATCAACTACCACCTCTCCACTCAACCTCAAGAAAGTAATTCCTGACGCTCAAGATTTTTTGCCGCTCAACGGCACCGACTATGTAGAGCTATATGTGGGCAATGCGAAGCAGTCAGCGCACTATTACAAGACGGCCTTTGGCTTTGAAACGGTGGCTTATGCCGGTCTTGAGACGGGCATCAAAGACCGCGCGAGCTATGTACTCCAGCAAGATAAAATCAGAATAGTACTTACCACACCACTCGAGCCGGGCGGACCTATCAACGAGCACATCGTGAAGCACGGCGATGGCGTGAAGGTCGTTGCCCTCTGGGTAGACGATGCCACAAAGGCATGGGAAGAAACCACCGCCCGCGGTGCACGCTCCTTCATGAAGCCCACCCGCGAGGAAGATGCACACGGCCACGTGGTGCGCTCAGGCATACACACCTATGGCGAAACGGTGCACATCTTTGTAGAGCGAAGCGCTTACAAGGGCCCTTTCCTACCTGGCTACAAAGCTATGAAGAGCGATTACAATCCCGGCCCTACCGGCCTCAAGTACATTGACCACATGGTGGGCAATGTGGGCTGGGGCGAAATGAACAAATGGGTCGACTTCTACGCCCGTGTCATGGGTTTTGCCCAGCTTATCAGCTTCGACGACAAGGACATCAGCACCGAGTACACCGCCCTCATGAGCAAGGTGATGAGCAATGGCAATGGCCGTATCAAATTTCCCATCAACGAGCCCGCCGAAGGCAAGAAGAAATCGCAAATCGAAGAATACATCGACTTTTATCAGGGTGCCGGCGTGCAGCACATCGCCGTGGCCACCGACAACATTATTCAGACCGTGACCGACTTGCGCAACCGCGGTGTGGAGTTTCTCCGCGTGCCGGCCATTTATTACGACACCGTGCTCGACCGCGTAGGTGAGATTGATGAAGACCTGGAGCCGCTCCGCGATCTCGGCATCCTCATAGACCGTGACGACGAGGGCTACTTGCTACAGATTTTTACGAAGCCGGTAGTTGACCGACCCACGATGTTTTTCGAAATCATTCAGCGCAAAGGCGCCAAGAGTTTTGGCAAAGGCAATTTCAAAGCCCTCTTCGAAGCCATTGAGCGCGAGCAGGAATCAAGGGGTACCCTATAATTCCCGAGGCAATTTTTTATGAAAGGCCTCCGCCACATCATCCTCACAGGAGCACTCATCGGGTGCTCCTTTTTTGCGGAAGCACAAGAGCGTTCCCTGGGCTTGCGCTGGGCATATGGCAGTGGTGTAGCCTTTCGGCAAAAGCTGAATGAAAAACACGCCGTGGAGGGGATGATCACCGCGCGCTGGGGCGGAGTGGCCGCGACAGCACTTTACCAAAGGGAGAGGCCCATCGGGGCGGAAGGAACCTGGTTTTGGTATTACGGCGGCGGCTTTCACATGGGATTTCACCGGCGTAGCAACAGGCGCCCCTTTGAAAATCCACGTTTTGAGAAAGTCCACCTCAATGTGGGTATTGATCTCATTGTCGCATTGGGTTACCGCTTCCGCGAAATTCCCTTGGAATTCAGCCTTGACTTAAAGCCTGCTATAAGCTTCACTGCTGAGGAGGTAGTGCCCGAAACATTTGGATTGACCGGGCGGTGGAGGTTTTAGTGAAGAAGTATTTTGAGAAAGCTTACAGGCTTACTTTTTATTATTCTTCACCAATTCCATCAATTCCTCGCTTACACCTGTGTAGCTGTAACCGCCATCATGGAAGAGGTTTTGCATGGTCACCATACGGGTGTAATCGCTAAACATCATCACTATGTACTCTGCACAAGCTTCGCCGGAAGCATTGCCAAGGGGTGACATCATTTCGGCAACGTCAAAAAACTCGTCGAAGCCGGCTATTCCTGAACCTGCAGTAGTGCGGGTAGGTGATTGCGAAATGGTATTGACGCGCACTTTTTTCAATTTGCCGAAGCGGTAACCATAGCCACGTGCTATATTTTCCAAAAGGGCTTTGGCCTCGGCCATGTCGGTGTAGAACGGGAATACCTTTTGGGCTGCGATGTACGACAAGCCGAGGATGCTTCCCCACTCGTTCATCACGTCCATCTTTTCGGCCACTTGCATCATTTTGTGAAAACTGAGCGCCGAAACGTCATAGCTTTTGAGCGCCCACTCGTAATTGAGGTCGCCGTAGCTCTTGCCTTTGCGAATGTTGGTGCTCATGCCAATGCTGTGCAGTACGAAGTCAAAATTGCCACCGAGGTGCGCTTTGGCTTCAGTGTAAAGTTTTTCGATATCTTCAACCGAAGTGGCGTCGGCGGGAATTACAATACTATCTGTGGCCTTAGCCAGCTCATTGATGGCTCCCATGCGCATGGCGAGCGGGGCGTTGGTGAGCACAAAGCGCGCGCCTTGTTCATGGGCTTTAAGCGCTGTTTTCCAAGCAATGGAGTTTTCATCGAGGGCACCGGTGATGATGCCTACTTTTCCTTTGAGCAAGTCTTGGGCCATGGGTCTATTGGTTTAAGGTTGATTGAAAGCAGCAATTATTATGGTATGCGGCACAAATTCAGGGGCGAATATAAGAAGGTTTTTGGGTAGTGTTGGCTATGGTCAGAACGCCCTCTATGTATCGAAACATAACTGGCAATAAGCCCGACATCAACATCTGATATGTTTATCAACTTTATTCATGTGATCCTGTTGAGAAAGAAGATGCTGAAATAGATCACCAAAATTCCGAGAATGATGAGCCACACTTTCTTGTAATGCCGGCCCAGGAAGGGTAAATCTTTGCGGTAAGCGTAAATCATACCGGCAATAAAAACCAGGACAAAGATTCCCGCAAAAATAAAATGTCCTGTACCTACACCGCTCATTGCTCTGATATTTGGGACAAAGTTAAAGGTAAATCACATCAATTGAAGCATAGTACCTAATTTCGGGGCATGGAAACAGCATGGGTGAACCTGGAGGTTCCGATAGATTCCCTTCCCAAGGTGGAAGATGTACAATTTCAGCGGCATCCGGTGCGGTACAAAACATACCGCAACCTGATTGCCATGTTTTGGACGGTCATCCCTGCGCTGGCGCTGTCAGTGTTTGCTGCCGTGGTGCAAGAATGGTGGCCCCTTGCAGGAGTTCCTGCATTCCTGATACTTGGCACCTTCGCGTTTTTAGCCATCCATAAAGGTTTTTGGCGCAGGTCATACGCTTTGCGCGAAAGGGATTTGACCTACCGCAAAGGCTGGATTTTCACTTCCATAACCACCGTTCCATTCAACCGGATACAGCATACGGAGGTTTCACAGGGCCCGCTGGAGCGGAAATTTAAACTGTGTACGCTCAATGTATACACCGCCGGAGGCAGCACTTCTGACCTGTCAATTCCAGGCCTTGAAGCCGATGAGGCTGCACAGCTGCGCGATTACATAGCCCGAAAAGCAGCGCTTTATGCTTGATCTGGACCTGTCCCAACCCAACCGTCAAAGTGTGCTCGGCGTGGTGGTCTACATCTTGCGCAATTTTCGCGCGATGGGTTCCCTACTGCTTACTTTCTTTATTCTCGGGGCAGCCAAGCCGCAGCTCTGGCTTGCTGTAGGTATTGGAATCATCCCGGTGGCTGTGGGACTCGCCATCTTTGCCTATTGGCAATACCGTAACTTCACATTTCAATTGGAAGGTGAGGACCTGATCATTCACAAAGGGGTTATTTTCAAGGAGCGCGTGGTCATACCTGCTGACCGCATTCAGAGCATCAAAATTGTTGAAAATGTGGTGCAGCGTATTCTCGGCCTGGTGGCCTTGAAAGTTGATACAGCGGGATCGTCCACTGCCGAGCTCGAGATACCCGCATTGGAGCGCAAGCTCGCCATGGAGCTTAAGGATTTGCTTTACGCAAAAAAAGAAGCGGCGATCGCCCAGTTAGATGCTGATGCTACGCCCTTGGAAGCAGGCGAAACTCCAGATCACGTGCTGAATAAACCAAAGATTGAAAGTTCAAAAGTAGTTGAGAAGAAAGTGCTGGTCAAGCTGAGCATTTTCGACCTGATAGTGGTAGGCCTTACGGAAAATCATTTGAAGACCGGCTTTGTTGCATTGGCAGTCATGTTTGGCTATGTAAGCCAGTATATGGATTACATTGAGCGCTATCTCGAGGATTATGTGGATGAATACGCCGCTGAGGTAGCCAATGGTGGATTTACATTTGCTCTTACGGCTTTTGTAATCTATGCACTCGTATCGGTTGCGATTTCTATGATTCGTGTGTTTTCACGCTTTTATGGGCTCAAAGCACAATTGGAGCCTGAAGCTGTGGAAATCGAAACGGGCTTGCTCAAACGGCAGTATGATCGCGTGCCGGTGAGGAAAGTACAATTTGTGGAGTGGGAAACCAATCCGCTACGTAAGTTGGTAGGTTTTGAATCCGCACGTTTGCATCCCACCAACCCCATGGGCGCAGCGAGCAGGCAGCAACGCATTGAGATTCCGGCATTGCGCGTAGCCCAGAGCTTACAGCTGGCAGAGGGTATCTTCGCCGGCTATACCGCTCCGGAGTTTGGATTTAAAGCCAATGCAGCGGCCTATGCCCGCATCAATACCATGCTGATGTCGCTGATCATCATCCCCGGCGCTGCTTTATTGTGGTATCACTTCGGGCTCTCCGGGCTCCTTCCATTGCTGTTGTTGCCATTGGTAACCTTTCTTGCCTGGCAATACGGGCTCATGGTTGCGCTTAGTTTTGACCGAAACTATCTGCTGGTGCGTAAAGGATGGATATTTCCCGAAAGGATGGTCATGCCCTTGCACAAATTGCAATCGGTCTCTATTGCGCAAAACTATTTCCTGAGAAGGCGGAAGCTTTGCCACCTCAAGCTCTACACGGCAGCTGGCGGCCGCACTGTGCGCTATTTGGCTGAAGGCGAGGCGCAGGAGCTCTACAATTATTTGCTGTGGTGCGTCGAGTCCAGTGATGAAGATTGGATGTAGAATTCGACTTAGGCCTGTTTAACTTTCCAAAGAAATTCAGCTAGTCGAAATTATTTTTTTCAGCGACTTAAGGTCAATTCAATGGGATTTTTAATTTCGTACTCATAACCAAGAAGACCATGAAGCACACAATTGCATTATTTGTATTGGCGTTTCTCGCATTTACTGCAAAAGGGCAGCTTGAACGCGCAGCATTTACCGAAGTAGGACGCGGTGCTGTAAATGCCTTTGCGACGGACTATCACGCCCTCGGAATCAACCCTGCCAATCTGGCTTTTGGCAATCAGTACAACAAAAAGTTCACCGTAGGCTTTGGCCAGCTTGCAGCGTCCAACTACGGAGAGGGATTTACCCGTTCAGAAATGATGGACGCCATCCGCAACAGAGATCAGGAGCTTTCATTCAATGAACAATTTGATGCAGCACAGCGCTTTGCAGACGCTGCCGTCGCGATAGATATCACGGCGCTGGCGCTTGGATTTGCCCTCAATACTGCAAAAGCCGGCAACTTTGCATTTTCCGTTTCTGCAAGGGCAACGCATTTTTCCAGGTTCAACGAGACTGCCTCAAGCCACCTGTGGACTGGATTCATAGACCCCTATTTTGATCTTTGGGTAGTGCCAGGTGAGGGCGGTGTGAATGATACGGTGCCCAATGGGGGAGCTGGCTCACCATTGCTGGATGATGTACTGCTAGGGCTCTCATCCAATCCTCAAAATGTATCAAACCTTTACGACGGCACCGTGGCGCGAAGCATGGGTTTCATTGAGTACAATTTTGGTTATGGCCGTACCATATTCGAGAACGAGGATTTGAGAATCCATGGAGGATTGGGAATGAAGTATTTACGGGGCTTGTTCTTGCTTGATGTGGCAATACGCGATCAGGAGTTGTCCCGTGCTTACCTGGCGTATACGCCCGCTTTCAATGCTGATTTTGGAGAAGCAAGTGCCAACAATCCCTCCAATATTCCTGGCAGCAGTCTTCAATCAGTGGGTTCAGGTTTTGGTTTTGATTTGGGCTTGGCTTTGGAGCTCAATGAACAATTAAGAATTTCAGCGGCCATAACAGACATAGGCTCAATAACATTTGATGGCAATGTTTACTCTGCCCGCGATACAGTACTTTTCGATATAGAGACTACCGGGGTGGAAAGTTTTAGTTTCGAATCGCAAATAGATGTATTCACAGGTGATCAGGGTGTTTTCGCTTGGGAAGGCCAGGAGGAGCAGCGTTTCAGGTTGCCTACCATGCTGCGGGTCGGCTTTGCATATATGCACAGTGAGAAGTTCAACTTTGGACTGGATCTTGCCCTTCCTTTTAATGATGAGCCAGGCAGTATCGATCGGCTTGGATTTGCGGCAGGTATTGACTACATACCTGTGCAAACCGTGAGGCTATCATCGGGTATTGCGGCTGGAGATAATTATGGATTTCGGGTGCCTTTTGGGATCAATTTCGTGGTAGACGAAGGATCCTGGGAATTCGGATTGGCCACACGCGATGTACTCTTTTTTGCACGAGATAATAGGCCTAACATTTCGATTGCAATGGGTTTCTTGCGCTTTCGCTTTGGCACCTGGCAGCGACAACCTATGCGCAGAATGTTTGAGTAGCATACAAACAATTTTTTGAGCAGCCATTCGTCACATTTTCCGAAGGCTAATTTTGATTTTCACCACCTCTGCATTCCTTTGAACTACGGGTGTGGGAAATTTTATTGCGGTCTTACTGTTGTTGAGTTCCGCTTTTGGGTGCCGTAAATTGAGTGGGTAAGAACAGATGGTGTTCAGCTGGCCTGTGCGATATATTCATAGCCTTCAATGATACTTCAGATATTGGTCGGCCGCAATTTTTGATTTATCCCATGTGGATGGTCGTGCCCTTGCACAAAATGCAATTGGTCTCTATCACACAAAACTTTTTTTTTGAGAAATCACAAGCTTTGCCACCTCAGGCTGCACACGGCTGCTGGAGGACCCACTGCGCGCTATTTGGCTGAAAGCGAGGCACAGGAGCTCTATAATTACTTGTTGTGGTGCGTCGAGTCCAGTGATGAAGATTGGATGTAGAAATTTCATTCTTTGCCTGCCCTACTAATGTAACAGGAAGCAATTTAAACCGCTATAGTGTTTTATTAATTCCTGGGCTGACCGGTGTAGAGCAGCCGCCGCTCGTCACTTTTTGCAGAGGTTCAATTCGATTTTCACCACCTTTGTATTCCATTAATTTATAGGTGTGAGAATTTTCATTGTTGCCTTTCTTTTGCTGAGTGTCACTTTGGGATGCCATCAACTTTACGCTCAGAAATCGAAAACGCCTATTTGGCCTGTGCGTTATGTCAATGGCCTGGTAAATGATACCTCTGATATACGCCGACCTCAATTCTTAATTTATCCCACGCTGGCATTCACACCTGAAACCAGCTGGGAATTTGGTTTCAGCGCGCTTTTCGTGTATTATGCCAACCGGGACACCACCAACAGGCTGAGTGAGGTGAGCGCCTTTACTTTCGTAACCCTCGAAAATCAATTCGGACTTTTTCTTGACCATGCGCTTTACTCTGACAATGATAACTGGTTCGTTTTAGGCCGCATCAGGGCCCAAAGTTTCCCTTTAAGGTATTATGGAATAGGCATGGGCACTGCTCCTCAGCACCAGGCCTTGGTCGACGCGAATCAAGTCGTTATCAAGGAGCGTCTTTTGCGAAAAGTGGCTAAAAATTTATTCTTCGGCCTTGAAGCAGATTTTCAGCGGTTTTCAAGGGTAGAATTTAATCCTGGACCTGCCGTAGACCAGCTTGAGTTGCCCCTGGGATATGAAGGCTCTACCAATTTTGGATTGGGATTGGGTTTGCTTTATGACAACAGGCATAATGTGCTCAATGTGCGCGATGGTTTCTTCACTGAGCTTGCAGCACTCAATTATTTGCCAGCCTTGAGCACCTTTAGTTTTAGCACAGTGATATCTGATACGCGCATATTTCGAACAATAGCGAGGAATACCGTGCTGGCTGGGCAGTTGTTGGGACAGTTCAACTTCGGCGAAGTGCCATTCAATCAGTTGGCACTTATGGGAGGTGAAAGCATGATGCGGGGCTATTACCTTGGCAGGTTTCGCGACCGAAATCAAATCGCAGCACAAACTGAGATTCGTTTCCTGCCGCTTCCCCTCGGTTTTTCAAAGCGCATCGGCGCAGCAGCTTTTGCAGGTGCAGGACAAGTGTTTAACGACTTTGGCCGTGTTACAGGCAAAGACCTCGTATGGTCGGCCGGTGGTGGATTGCGCTTTCTACTCTTCCCTAAAAAAGACATCTATACGCGGTTTGATATTGCGTTCACATCAGAAGGAACAGGTTACTACTTGTTTATAGGCGAAGCTTTTTGAACTTTGTGATGTTGAGAATTACTTGTGACTCAGTTTGTTGAACTAATGTACTCACAATCAAATTTATAAGATTGATGTGTGCGGACTGGACTCAGTCCGGATGTATCCTTTTAACGAAATTCGATCTTTGTCAGTAAAGATTGTGTATATATCGAAGGTTTTTGTGGTTTTATCAAGATTTATTTTTAATAATTTTGTATAGCTCCCGTCGCAATCTAAAGCCAAAGAAACCGATAACCCATTAACACAACCTTATATGAAAACCCTAATCTTTGTTGTCCTAACGCTGTTGTTGTCTTGTGCATCAATAGCTGCCTTCGGGCAAGAGCGATATGCCACAATTGACGATGCTGGCCATGTCCGAATACCAACAGATGAATCTGTTGCCGAAACATACTACATCAACGTTGATTTAACCGGATTTAGTTCCGAGGTCGAAGCGGTTACCTACTTTTCTTCAAAGAACACGGATCATGTGTACTTCAGGGCTCTGCCATCACAGGGTAAAGTTGCGGTAATTCTCAATAGGAAATCGCAACCCAACTGGACCACAAGCCAGTGGAATACCCATTTGGAACAGGAGGTGGACTTGAAAGAAACCAACACTGCAACCAAAACCCACTGACCATGAAAAATCACAAGTACCTATCTCTTGCCGGGCTCTTGAGCATTTCCATTTTACTGTGCGACTCCAATGTTGCTACGGCACAACTTCAAGTTGACACTGATGTCACCGCCATTGATTTGGTTGAGACCATCATTGGCCCAGGGATTACCACCTCCAATGTCAATTTGGATTGCGCAAACCTCGCTTTTGCCTCTTTTTCTGGTGGGATTACAACAAATATTGGTCTTGACTCTGGAGTCTTACTCACCACCGGTGAAGCTGAAACAGCGATAGGACCCAATACAAGTTCCGCCAGCACCACCATTCAAGCAACAGCAGGAGATGCAGATTTAAGTGCACTTGTGGCGCCTTTTAGCACTTTCGACGCCTGTGTATTGGAATTTGATTTTATTCCGGATGCCGATGAATTAACCGTGCAATATGTATTCGCATCAGAAGAGTATCCCAATTATGTATGCTCCATCTTTAATGATGTATTCGCATTTTTCGTAAGCGGACCGAGGCCCGATGGCGGTAATTATGATCAGGAAAATGTAGCCTTAATACCTGGTACAGATCTTCCTGTATCTATCAATAATGTGAACAACGGCTCCATAGGAACAGCAGGAAGCACCAACAATTGCGATCCCGATGATTTGATCTATGATGAATTTTACGTGGACAATGCTGGTGGTCTTACCATAGAGTACAATGGATTTACAGTGGTGCTCACGGCCAGTGTGGCGCTCATACCAGGAGAATCGTACACCTTTAAATTCGCCATTGCCGACGTAGGCGATCCTACCCTCGACTCAGGTGTGTTTATCAAAGCATCGAGCTTTACCAGCTTTGACTGCCTTGCCGGCGAAATTGAATTGCTTGACGGTGACGGGTGCCACGGCAATGCCACTGCCACAGTGTCAACTACGTCCAATAAGCCTGGAGGCACTTACACATATTTGGTAACCAAAGAAGACCTCGAGATTGTGGCCCTTTTCTCAGAAGAGGAAATGGATCTTCAGACCCTGCCAGTAGGGCCGTACTTAATTTGGGGCGTATCTTATGAGGGTGAACTCTACGGAGCTGAAATAGGTGCCAATGCAAATGAAGTTACTTCAGATGGTTGCGTGCAATTTTCAAATTCCATTGAATTTGAGGTGGTGGTGTGCAATGAGCCGGAGCTTGTCGTGCTTGGGTGTACTGATCAGTATGCCATCAATTTTAATCCAGAAGCTACAGTCAATGACGGCTCTTGCGAATACGAAGTCGCAGATTGTGACAACTTTCGCTACTACCTCGCCGACTCGCCCGTGAATGCCGGTACTTCTGACATTTATGGTGTCGAAATCAATGGCGATAACGCTGATCTCACTTTTATTGCAACGGTACCTTATCAGGCACATCTTGCATTCAATGAGGATGTGGCTGAACTCTACATCGTGAACCGCAGCGGGGGCGCTTTTCAGACGTATGATTTCGCAACCTCAACACTTTCAGCCCCTGTTTCACTTTCAATAAGTTTATCCAACGTGGCTCAGGCAGTCGTGAGTCCTGAGGGTGATCTTATCATAGGCAGCGAAAGCAGCAATCTGATCTATTCAATTGATGTGAGCACTGGAGATGTTCTTGTGCTTCCTACTGCTGTGCTGAGTATTACCGGAGGTGACCTGGTCTACGGCGCAAATGGTACACTTTACTATGCTTCCCGCAACAACGGTGGCAAGCTGATCGATGTAGGCACAGGTGCCGTAGTGGGAAATATGCCAACTGCAGTTACAGGAGCCGCCCTCACACCAAGCGGCACCTTGATGACCACATCAAGAAATTTTGATGAACTTCGTGAATACGGATCCACAGGAAGCCCGGCTGCCCTCAGCATTTACCCCACATTGCTCAATGGTGAAGCCATCACGGTGAAGTCATCCGACCTTGCAAGTGGATGCTTTAGTCCTGAACCAGTCGAAGAAGGATGTTTTGGCCATGAAATTCTGGTCTATGAACTAGGATCTGGAAATGTAATTCCTGCCCGGCAAAATTCAAGTCTCGCGCTTGGAGCTCCCCAACGAATTGATGAGACGGGTACAATTAACTTCGTCACGCTAGGCTTCGGAGGCACCTTGATTATAGGCTTCGAAGAGGCAGCAATAGCAACGGAGGGAGTCAACGACCTCGAAGTGGTAGAGACTACGTGGGACAGCCCTTCCTGCACTTCATATGAGGAGCGTGCGGATGTGTATGTTTCGCAACAGGTGGTGAACGATCCTTCTGAAATTGATGATGACCTCTTCGTGCTCGTGGGTCAAAGCTGCACCAATGGTGAATTCTTTGACGTGTACGACGCTACCGGTGGCTGGACTTATTTCACCATGGTGAAATTTGTGGATGTTTCGCCGGTGTTTACAAACCGCGATGGCTATGATGTAGATGGAATTGTGGCACTGAATGGTTGCCAGCCCGTACCGGAATTTGATGAGCAACCGGAGCCAGGCGATTGCAATGCAACTGAAGTTGTAGAGTATTTACGTGGCCTGAAAAATAATGGCAGTGCCATCGCCGACAATCGCGCCATTGCTGCAAAGGCCCTGGGGGCGCCAGAGCGCACCAATACCATGGTGTTTATCACCCTCGGTTATGGCGGGTCTATCACCCTTGGTTTCGACGGAGCGGTACCCAACCTCCCCGGCCCAGACCTTGAAGTGGTGGAAACCAGCTTTGGCAATCCAGGCTGTGCAGCCTACCCTGAGTATGCGGATGTATACGTGAGCCAGGATGGCGAGGAATTCCATTTGGCAACCACCGTTTGCAAAAGCGAACCCTTCGTGGACATTAGCGATGCGGGAGATTTTGATTACATCATGTATGTGAAAATCGCTACCAACGATAGCCTCACTACTACACCTGACGCCTACGATCTCGATGGCGTAGTGGCGCTGCACAATTGTGAAGGTGAGCCCGTAACGCCACCCTCATTGCAGGATGAAGCGCTACTCACCCAAGGCTATGTCTGGGATGGTACCTTGGCCAATGATCCTGAAGGAAACATAACAATTGAATCATTTCAACAGCGCACCGTGATGAGCTCCATGCCCAACCCAACCACAGGCCCATCGCTGGTGAGTTTCACTTCGGCCGAATCGACCCGTACTTTGCTCGAAGTGTATGACATGAGCGGCCGGCAAATTGACATCCTGCTCAATCAAGATGTAGAGGCAGGTGAAACCTACCGCGTCGAATACGATGCCGCTGCATTGCCAAATGGGGTTTACCTCTACCGCCTGAGCAGTGCGCATGAAGTGGTGATTGAAAAATTCATGCTGGTGCGATAGCAATTGCACTTTGGATTTATAAAATATGCAGCCCGGCCAATTGGTCGGGCTGCTTGCTTTACAATTATATTCAGAAATCGGAACGGAGCAGGTTGCTTATTTCTCGGCCTTGACGCTTTCCATGTAGTCGCGCACCTTATCGATATCGCTTCCGCCAAACAGAGCAACTTCTCCCTTCGGATTGAGCAGAATGTAAGTGGGATAAGCACGCACGTTCAGTTCATTGCGAATGCCTGAGGGGTCAGTAGCGATCACCAAATGGTAAGGAATGTCATGCGTTTCCTTATAGCCGCTTACCCTTTCAATAGATTCCAATGGATTGACGGCAATAATGCGAAGCGTTTCCGCAAAATCGTGGTGCAGTGCCTTAAGGCTTGGAATGTCCCGCTTGCACGGGCTGCAGCCCACAAACCAGAAGTCGAGCAGGATGTGATGGGTATTGCGGAAATCACCTATATGAATCGTGGTACTGTCAGTGGTGTGAAACGCGAAATCGGTAATTTCAAAACCCAGAGAGAGCTGATCCATGCGCTCTTTCAGTAGCACGGCATAGACGGCAATCAATTCACATGATGGATTGCTTTGGATGTCTTTCAATGCCGCTCTGTAAGCCTCAGCGCGATTAGAACCTTCACCTTTGTACTTGTCGCTGAGGTGGCATAGCATCGCAAGCTGTTCGATCGTGTCATTTCCTATCAGCGCAAGCTCTCCCTTGAACCGATCAAAACTTTCGGTATCCTTAGGAGCTTCATAATCACTAAAATCTTTGATGACATGCTTCCAGCCGTAATAGGCGGTGAGGAAGTTACAGTACATGGGGTGTGTGTAAGCATCCTGTTGGTTGAGGACGAATTCATTTGCGAGTCCTTTAACGAAAGTGGAAACCGGGCCACTCCGCTTCGACTGTATGCTTGGGGTGATGCTCCGCAATGCCCAATAATAGTCGAGGGTTTGGTGCAGGTAGGTGTCATCCGGGTACGCCGATTTAATGCTATTGAGCCTTGTGCGGATGTGCTCAAGATTTTGCAAAAGTTCATCGTCCGGGATTTTGTAGAGGTCATATTCCCCGAAAATGGTCGATGCCCTGTCAAGCGATTCGTGGTAGGGGTCCAAACTTGAAATCGCAATGCTGCTGTCGCCCGCCG
Organism: Cryomorphaceae bacterium; assembly: GCA_036796255.1. GTDB lineage: Bacteria > Bacteroidota > Bacteroidia > Flavobacteriales_D > Cryomorphaceae > T3Sed10-241. The sequence continues at coordinate 99 of DAIRDH010000049.1, read as the reverse complement.
TGATGGCATAGCTGTAGCCGTCGCGCAGCACAAATATGCGCGCCTCATTGCCCAGGCTTACCTTCAGGCGCCTTCCGACTTCAGAGTGGATTTGAAAAC
>DAIRDH010000048.1:0-24575 GCA_036796255.1 Cryomorphaceae bacterium | reverse complement strand
CAAAAGAGGCCTTGCCCATGATGCGCTTGCCCATCAACCTTCCGGCGAGGGTTACTTCCTGCCAGCCTTCGGCGCCTTCGGTGTAGCCCTCCAGCACTTGCGCGGAGGTATGGGTCACGGCAACCTCCTCAGGTGGGTAGGGGTTGATGCCTGCGCGGCGTATTTCCCCGAGGGTTTTTCGCCTTATCTGTTCTTGTTCACTCAGGTGTTCAGCACTCATGCACTTCCAAAATTTTTGCAAAGATAGGGATTTGGGTTTGTACCCCTTGGGCGGGGTTTTGGTATCTTCGTGCTTTGAAATCAGCAATTAATACCCGCCTGCAATGACTACAGAAGAAGCCACCCGAGAGATGGAGCGCCTTATAGAGCGCCTTCCGGCAAATACGCTCAGGGCCATCAATATCGGCCAGGAAGCAATCAAATCGTTTAAGGTCAGCCCCGTGAACAATGTGCTCATCTCTGGCTTGGGAGGCTCAGGTATTGCCGGAAAATTTGTGAGCCAACTCATTTGGGATACATGCGAAGTGCCCATTCAGGTGGTCAATGATTACAGCATCCCCGCATGGGTGGACAGCCATACCCTTGTGATTGCCAACAGTTACAGCGGAAACACTGAAGAGACCCTCGCCACGCTCCAGGAAGCCACCGTGAGGGGCGCGCAGATATCCTGCATCACTTCAGGTGGACAAATGAAAGCCCTGGCCAACCTCCACGGCTTCAACCTGATTGAAATTCCCGGAGGGCAGCCGCCACGCACGAGCTTTGGCTACAACGCCATGCAACAGCTCTTTGTGCTACACGCATACAAGCTCATCGACGCAACCTTCATCAGCCATTTGGCGAAAGCCGCCACCCTACTCCAGGATGAAATGGGCACCATACGCACCGAAGCGGCGGCTGTGGCCAGCAAAATAAAGGGTGCGAGGCCCATCATTTACGCCGAAAGCTGGATGGAAGGTGTGGCTGTGCGCCTGCGCCAGCAAATCAATGAAAATGCAAAACTGCTCTGCTGGCACCACACGCTTCCGGAAATGAACCACAATGAAATGGTGGCATGGGCCGGAGCTGACAAAGGCCATGCGGTGCTTTTGATCCGCAGCCCCGAAGACCATCCCGGCACGCAGCGCCGTATGGAGTTGAGCAAGGAAATCATAGGGCGATACACCGACCTCATCATTGAGCTCTGGCCCCAAGGCGAAAGCCGCATAGAGCGTAACTACTACCTCGTTTATCTCGGCGATTGGATATCGTACTACCTCGCTGTAGACCGCGGCGTGGACATGATTGAAATTGAAGTGATCGATTACTTCAAATCAGAACTGGCCAAAGGGTGATTCTGGACCGAAACAAGCAGGTGCAGTTTCGCGAGCTGGGCGCCATGCGCTACAAGGAAGCCTGGGACTTGCAAGAGGCCATTTTTGCGGAAGCTGTGGCCGACAAAATCACTTTGCGCAAAGCTGAAGATCAAAGCCAGTTCACCCAGAGCCACTTGCTCTTCGTAGAGCATCCCCCTGTATACACCCTCGGCAAGAGCGGAAAGATGGAGAACCTGCTGCTTGATGAGCAAGGGCTTGCCGACCGCCAAATCGACTTTTTCAAAATCAACCGCGGTGGCGACATCACCTTCCACGGGCCGGGACAGCTGGTGGGTTATCCTATTCTAGACCTCGACCAGTTTTTCACCGACATTCACAAGTATTTGCGCTTTCTCGAAGAAGCTGTCATTCTCACCCTTGCCGAATATGGCATAGTGGCCGGACGCATTGATGGCCTCACTGGCGTATGGCTCGACGTAGACGATGCCTCCAGGGCCCGCAAAATATGCGCCCTGGGTGTGAAGTGCAGCCGCTGGGTCACCATGCATGGATTTGCCTTCAACGTGAACACGGATTTGAATTACTTCAAAAACATCATCCCCTGCGGCATCGACGACAAGGCGGTGACTTCGCTCGCCACCGAACTGGGCCACCCGGTGGACATGGAGGAGGTGAAAGGCAAAATGCGCAAGCACCTCCAGGAGCTTTTTGGCTGGGAGGAAATGGCTTAAGGCCAAATTTGAAGGGAGCGCACTTGGCACACATCGGCACCTATCCATTTCGGTGATTCTCTTGCTTGCGCAATGACAAATAAGCCTCTTGATACTGCTTTGAGAATGTGGCAACCACCAATGTTGGTCTACTCCTGCGCAATGATTTTGAGCCTTCCCTCGCCAGGTTCTAAAAAGGCATTGCATGACTTGAGGTGTGCCTGCATTACATCCGTGTTGTCACCATAAATGTTTGAGCTGAATTCGAAGGCGCGGCGAAGCATTCGAATGTAAGGTGCAGATTCCTGCGATCTGGTCAGTTTTCTCAGGACGCCCAAGTAATCTTCACGCAATACGTTGGGAATGATGATTTTTGACTGCCCCCGACTCACCAGTTCAGCATTCATCATCACACGCGCTACCCTTCCATTGCCATCTAGAAAAGGATGAACCTCACTCACCACAAACATCATATAAGCCGCTCTCGCAAATGGATGTTCCAGGGCCCGATAAAAGTCAAAACTTTTAATGAGCGTACCTTTTACAAGATTAAAGTCCACAAATGCTGTTTGTCCGGCAAAATTGTTTTTGTCTTTGAAGAGCCCTGGATTCTTGTCAATGCGTGCCCTGAGCAAAACCTTGTGCCGGTATTGAAGCATTGACAGCAATTCATCAGCAGTGGCTGGTGTTTTAGACATTTCTTGCTTATTCGACACAATCTGGTATGTACCCAGCACATCATGAGAATCTTCATTTCGGGCAGGCAGAGGTTGGTTGGTTTCCATGATTTGCTTTGCCTCTTCCACCTCAAATACAGTCCCTTCAATAAAATTGGAAAAGTAGCTCTCAAAAAATGAGAAATTCCTAAAGGCCCTTATCGAGCTATTTTTATCCTGACGGCTTTCGAATTCCTGCGTGTGCAATTCCCGAAATAGTTCTTCAAACAGTTGTAGCCTCATTGGGTCGTAAGGAAAACCAAATGCCCGGGCCACGGCGAGCGGTGAGGTCAGTACCTTGGTATCGTAGGTAGTCAAAAGGGCACTGATCAGCTTGTCGAGGATTGCCATCTCCTTTGTCATTCCAAGCGTTTCGCTCAATGCTCTTGCGGTATCTTTCAGCTTGTTTAATTCCTCTTCTCCGTTTATCCGCACTATTTGCTCAAGCTTGTCTTCAACTTCTGCGATAGAAAGCGTTTTTGAAGTAGAGCCGTTTCCCTTGGATTGCTGTAAATTTTCCAAAAATGCCCTTGCGCGTTGTGAGGTGTAAAGATTTCCGGCAAAGGGCATGTCGCCAGCTATTGGGCCGAAACCCTCAAGCAGCCGAATGCTAATCCCTGGAAGCTTTATTTTCTTGGTGTACTTGTATGTCAAGAAAATATGGCCCGCTCCTGTGGGCTTAAATTCAAAAGCAGAGCGATGACTGAGCACCGCTCCAGGATACAAATTCCCAAGAATGATGAATAAATTGCGCCTTACAACCTCTTCAGCCGTGTCAGTTAAGTTCGATGTGTAGAGGCGGGGGGCAATTTTGCGAAGTTTGCCCTGCTTCCAGAGTTTTGAAATTTGTGCCGAGACCTTCTTGTCGGCTGAACCAAAAATGACTTCTTCCAATGGTATGACAGGAAAATCTTCCACAATAAAGAGATAATACCACGAAGATCACGATTATTTTCCACAATATCAGCAATATTCAAGAATATTTTCCACAAACATTTCCGGAGTCAGATTATTTTCCAAAATAATTCTGCTGAAATGCTCCAGCAAATTTAATACAGCCCTCGCGTGCCCGCCCTACTTGTTCTCCGGCCGCAGCTTGCGCACTGTGGCCCCCGTGCGCCAAAGCTCTGAGTTGCGCAGCTCGTCGAGCTCCTTTTCGAGGCCTTCGCGGTAGGTCGCTTTTTGGTTGGCTTCGATGGTGATGCGGGCCTCTTCGCCCGAGGCCACACTGTCGTAGAGCTCTTCCATCACAGGCGTCACGGCATCCCTGAATTTTTTCCACCAGTCGAGTGCGCCGCGTTGGGCAGTGGTGGAGCAGTTGGCATACATCCAGTCCATGCCATTCTCGGCCACAAGGGGATAAAGCGACTGGGTTGCTTCTTCGACGGTTTCGTTGAAGGCCTCGCTGGGCGAGTGGCCGCGCCTCCTCAGGAGATCGTACTGCGCGGCAAAAAGGCCTTGAATGGCACCCATCAGGCTGCCCCGCTCGCCGGTGAGGTCGCTGAACACCTCGCGCTTAAAGTCGGTTTCGAAGAGGTAGCCCGAGCCCACGCCTATGCCGAGGGCAATGACGCGCTCGCGGGCACGGCCCGTAAAGTCCTGGTGTACAGCAAAGCTGCTGTTCAATCCCTTGCCTGCAACAAACAGCCTGCGCAGGGAAGTGCCTGACCCTTTGGGTGCCACGAGGATTACGTCCACGTTGTCGGGCGGTACGATGCCGGTTTGGTCGGCGAAGGTTACTGCGAAGCCATGTGAGAAATAAAGGGCATCTCCGGGTTTGAGTTTCGACTTCACCAAGGGCCACTTTTCAATCTGGCCGGCATCGGAAAGCAGGTATTGGATCACCGTTCCGCGCTCCAATGCCTCCTCAATTTCAAAAAGGCTTTCGCCTTCTACCCAGCCATCGGCCGCGGCCTTGGCCCAGGAGCGGCCGCCTTTGCGCTGCCCCACGATTACCTTAAAACCGTTGTCGCGCAGGTTGAGCGCCTGCCCCGGCCCTTGCACGCCATAGCCTATCACGGCGATGACTTCGTTTTTCATGATTTCACGGGCCTTGTCGAGCGGGTATTCTTCACGCGTTACGACTTGCTCGTCCACGCCTCCAAAGTTGATCGTTGCCATAATTCTTTCCTTTTTCAGTTTATTGATTCAATAATTTTTGATGCTGAGGGCATTGCTGTTGCTTTCCTCCAGTTCTTTGATGTAAGCTTCGGTGCGCCTCAATGATTTGGAAATGGCCACACGCCCACTGCGCACAAATTCGAGCAAGCCATAAGGCTCTAAGAGCTTGTAGAGCGCATGTGTCTCTTCCTTGTGGCCCGTTTTTTCGATGATGATGTGGTTCAATTCCACGGCGAGTATGCGGGCACCGTTGTTGCGTATGATGTTTTCGAGGGTCTGTCCATTGAGCACCGCCGAGGTAGGGATTTTGTACAGTGCAATTTCCTGGTAGTAAATCTGATCGTCCTCGTACACAAAGGCGCCGAGCACATCCACAAGCTTGCGTATTTGCGCGCATACCTTGTCGGCCTTGTCGCGCGGACATTCCGCCACGATGGTAAAGCGGCTGATGCCCGGCACCTCGGTGCTCGACACGTTGAGGCTGCTCAGGTTGATCTTGCGCCGGCTGAAGATGAGCGTGATATTGTTCAGCAGCCCGGCCCTGTCTTCGGTGAGTACCGAGAGCGTGTATTGCGGTGAGGTGTTCATTCAAGCCTTATTTCAGATACAGAGGCCCCGGTAGCCACCATGGGAAATACGTTTTCTTCTTTCTCAACCACCACTTCAAGCAGCACAGGCCCTTTGCGGGAAAGGAAGTCCTGCATACTCTTTTCAAGGTCTTCGCGCTTCGAGACCTGCATGGCGGGAATGCCGTAGCCGCGTGCGATGATCTGAAAGTCGGGGTTACTCATTTCCGTAAAGGAGTAACGCTTTTCGAAAAAGAGCTGCTGCCACTGCCGCACCATGCCGAGGAAGCTGTTGTTGAGCACAATGATTTTTACGTCAAGTTGAAACTGGCAGATGGTGCCCAGCTCCTGTATGGTCATTTGAAAACCGCCATCGCCAATCACGGCCACCACTTGCTTTTCACTTTGGCCGAGGCTGGCACCCATGGCGGCGGGCAGGGCAAAGCCCATGGTGCCCAGGCCTCCGGAGGTCACATTGTGGCGCTTGCTGCGAAAGGCGTAATAACGGCTCACCGCCATTTGGTGCTGGCCCACATCGCTCACCACCACAGCGCTGCCTTCAGTGAGTCTTGAAAGCAGGTCGATCACTTCGGCCATCTTGACCAGTGGCGTATTGGGCGCCAGGTCTTTTTGGATTACCTTTTCGTGCTCGATGGCATCGCACGCGCGAAATTCGGCGAGCCAATCGGGGTAAGCGCCTGCCGCTACCTTTGCCGTCAAGGCCACAAGGGCTGCCTTGGCATCGGAAATGATGGGCACATCGGCTTTCACATTTTTGCTGATCTCGGCAGGGTCTATCTCGATGTGTATTACCTTGGCCTGGAGGGCATATCGGCTGACGTCGCCCGTAACGCGGTCGTCGAAGCGCATACCCACGGCTATGAGCAGGTCGCATTCGTTGGTCTTGACATTGGGGCCGTAATTGCCGTGCATACCAAGGTAGCCCACATAGAGCGGGTGGTCGGCGGCAATGGCAGAGAGCCCCAGCAGGGTACAGGCCATGGGTATGCCTGATTTTTCTGCAAAAGATTTTAGCTCTTCTTGTGCATCAGAGAGGATCACGCCCTGCCCCACCAGCATCATGGGCTTTTTTGCGGAAGCGATAAGGGCAGCGGCTTCATCGACCTTTGTGAGATCGAGCTGCGGATAAGGCTGGTAGCTGCGAATGCGTGTGCAGGGTGTATAGCTGAAGTCGAGTGGGGCAAACTGCGCATCTTTGGTAATGTCGATCAGCACGGGGCCGGGCCTGCCGCTGCGGGCTATGTAAAATGCGCGGGCGAGGGCGTAGGGTATTTCCTCGGCGCGGGTTACCTGGTAATTCCATTTGGTGACGGGCATGGAAATGCCGATCATATCAATTTCCTGAAAGGCATCGGTGCCCAGCAGTCCTGAGCCCACCTGCCCGGTGATGCACACCAAAGGCGTGGAGTCGAGCATGGCATCGGCTATGCCGGTGATGAGGTTGGTCGCGCCGGGACCCGAGGTCGCGATGCACACGCCCACTTCGTTGCTCACCCGGGCATAGCCTTGCGCGGCATGAACAGCGCCCTGCTCATGGCGTACGAGGATGTGGGTGAGCTGCTCAGCATAGCCATGCAAGGCATCATACACGGGCATGATGGCTCCACCCGGATAGCCGAAGATGGTGTTCACGCCCTCTGCCAGCAAGCAGCGAATCACTGCTTCTGAACCACTGATGCGCTCAGTAGTCGCTGCGCCCTCAGGCTTTTTTTCTATGGCCAATTTTGAAATATTCATCTCTTCTGCACTTTGTCCTTATTTATCAGTGATGCATCCCTCTGAGGCCGAAGCCACACAGCGGATGTACTTTTTCAAAACGCCCTTCCTGGGCTCATATGTGGGTGGCGTCCAGGATTCGCGGCGCGCTGCGAGTTCCTGCTCGCTCAATCGCACCGAAATGCTGTTGTCGCGCGCGTCGATGGCCACTATGTCGCCATCGCGGAGCAGGGCCAATGGCCCGCCATCGTGGGCCTCGGGGCTGATGTGTCCCACCACAAAGCCGTGGGAACCTCCAGAAAAGCGGCCGTCGGTGATGAGGGCCACGTCGCTGCCAAGGCCCGCACCCATCACGGCTCCGGTGGGTTTGAGCATTTCGGGCATGCCCGGCCCTCCTTTGGGGCCTACGTGGCGTATCACGATCACTTCTCCTTTTTGCACTTCAGTGCCTATGCCTGCGATGGCAGCCTCCTCGGTGTCGTAACAGCGGGCGGGCCCTTCGAAGTGGTCGCCTTCTTTGCCGCTTATTTTGGCCACGGCACCCTCCGGGGCGATGTTGCCATAGAGTATCTGTATGTGGCCTGTGGGCTTGAGTGGGGCATCGAAGGCCCGCACCACTTTGTTGACCGACGAGAGCTCGGGCACTTGCTCCAGATTTTCGGCCTGGCTGCGGCCGGTTACGGTAAGACAATCGCCATGGATGTAGCCGGCGCGGAGCATGGCCTTCATCACGGCGGGCACACCGCCTTCGCGGTGCAGGTCTTCCATGAGGTAGCGCCCGCTGGGCTTGAGGTCGGCGAGGAAAGGCGTGCTATCAGCAGCTTTTTGAAAATCGTCGAGCGTGAGGGGCACATCCGCCGCATGGGCCATGGCGAGGAGGTGCAGCACCGCATTGGTGGAGCCGCCCAGCACCATGGTGATGCGCAGGGCATTCTCAAATGCCGCAGGTGTCAGGATATCGGAAGGCCGAATGTTTCTCTCTAGGAGCTGACGCATGGCTTTGCCCACGCGGGCCGTTTCGCTTTCCTTTTCAGGGCCTTCGGCCGGATTGGAAGCACTGCTGGGCAGGCACATGCCCAGGGCTTCAATGGCCGAGGCCATGGTATTGGCGGTGTACATGCCACCGCAGGCACCCGGCCCGGGCACGGCGTTGCGGATGATGCCCTGGTAGTCCTCATCGCTCATGTCATTGCGCAGGCGCTTTCCATAAGCTTCAAAGGCCGATACGATGTTGAGCTCTTCGCCCTTCCACTTGCCTGCCCGCACCGTGCCGCCGTACACCATGATGGCTGGCCTGTTGAGCCGGGCCATGGCGATGAGGGCGCCGGGCATGTTCTTGTCGCAGCCTACCACGGCCACGAGGCCGTCGTAGTATTGCGCCTGCACCACCGCTTCGATGCTGTCGGCGATGATGTCGCGCGAGAGCAGGGAGTAGCGCATACCGGGCGTGCCGTTCGACATGCCGTCGCTCACCCCAATGGTGTTGAATATGAGTCCTACGAGGTCGGCTTCCCTGATTCCTTTTTTCACCCGGTGGGCGAGTATGTCAAGGTGCATATTGCAGGGATTGCCCTCAAATCCAGTGCTGGCGATGCCCACCTGCGCCTTGTTCATGTCGGCTTCGGTGAGCCCGAGTGCGTAGAGCTGGGCCTGCGATCCCGGTTGGGAAGGGTCCTGGGTGAAGCGTCGGCTGTATCGGTTGAGCTGGTCCATGGATAATTTGTGCTGATTTTTGCTTTCCGCAAATGGGGCGCTGGCGCCAAATGTAGGGTGTGCAGGGCCGGGATTCAATGCAAAAATCTGATTTAAATACGTTTTGTAATTTACATATACTACTTTTATATTGTTGTTTTGCAACATGCTACCAATTTTTTAATACGATGTCTAAAGGCAGATCCGATGCCCTCTTCAAGCTGATTAAAGCCATGACCAAGGGCGAGAAGCGCTATTTTAAGCTCGCGCATCAGGGGGCAGATGAGGCGAAGTATCTTCGGCTGTTCGGCTACATTGACGCCGGCAATGGCCACGACGAGGAACGCATCCTGTCCCGGGAACCCGATTTCGACCGCAGTCAGTTTAGCAACCTCAAGGCCCACCTTTACGGAAGGTTGCTCAAATCGCTGCGCGACTACGCCTTAAAATCCATTCCCGAAATGGAAATCAGGGCCCTGATCGACGAGGCGCAACTCCTCCTGCACAAAGGCCTTTACACCCAGTGCAACAAACGCCTTGAAAAAGCTGAAAACCGGGCGATAGCAACCGAAAATCTTGAATTGCAGCTAGAAATACTAAAGTGGAAAAAGCAATTGCTCTATTACAAAGAAGGATTTGAAAAGCATGACTACGTGAAAGAAATCGTGGCCAAGGCTGAAAGTGTGACCAAACGCATCAACAGAATTCACGGCCTTACAAACCTGCATGCTGAGCTCGAATCTCTCTATAGAAAGCAAGGCTTTATACGCCATGCCACCGAATACCACCGCGTTGCAGCAATCTTCAATGCAAGGGTGGCTCAGGTCGATGAAGCCAGGCTCTCCACCGCTGAGCTTATACACCTGTACCGGGTGTATATTGGCTTTCACTTCTTCGCACAAGACTTTGATGCGGGCCTCGCTTATGCACAAAAATGGGTGGCGCTCTTCACCGAGCGCAAGGCCTTGCAGCGCTCCAATCCCGAAGATTACATCGCGGGACTCAACAGCCTGCTGATCGCCCAGAACAAGTGCCGCCGCCTTGCCGATTTTGCGGAAAGCAAAAAAATACTGCGCAACTACAACCGGCAGGCGGGCCCGGAATTCAATCCACACCTCAGGATCAAGCTGCAGAAATACACGGTGGTACACGAATTCAACGGCCTCTTCATGTCGGGCGATTTCGACCGGGGTGTATTGCTCTTTGAGCGCCTTGCTCCCGGGCTGGAGCGCTTTGTGCAGCAGCTCGATGCACACTCGCGGGTTATTTTATATTACAAGACAGCCTGTCTCTATTTTGGCAAGGGCGATTGGAGCAAGTGCATAGGCTGGCTGCACCGCATTTTCAACATGAAGGAAATTGACCTGCGGGAAGATATCCACGGCTTTGCGCGCATACTCAACCTCATCAGCCATTACGAATTGGGCAACACAGACTTACTCCCCTATCAGTTGCGTTCGACATACCGCTTTCTGCTCAAGAAACAAGAACTTCATACGTATCAGAAGTTGCTCTTAAGCTTCATGCGCCGCCTCGACCCCTCGGTGACACCCCAGGAGATGCGAAACCGCTTTGCAGCTTTGCGTGAAGCCATGCTTAAGTTGCGGGATAACCCATATGAAGGGCGTGCATTTGTGTATTTCGATATGATAGCCTGGCTCGACTCACGCATCGAAGGGCGCAGCATGATGGAGGTGGTGAAACGCTCGGCCGGACCGAACAGCATGGCATAAGGGCTCTTGGTTGCCAGCTTGTAAGTTTGCCAAAAACTCCTCTGACACTTGCGCAAACAAATTGCCAAGGACCCACCGTATTGCAAAGCACCATTTTACTTAAGTTTGCAGAAACCCATTACAATTGATCAAAGACATTGACCGCCCTAAGGTTGAAAACATTGCCATAGCCGCTGTGCCCCATGCCAACGAAGAAACCGGCGTTGATGAGTGGTACATCTACCTCATCAATATGAAAGATGTGGCCATCAACAATGTGTTGGTCTCATCTCGAGGTTACGGAAGGGTGAAGGATGAAGAAGTGAAAACCTCGGAACTGCGCCACTTTGTGGAGGAGCTCCCCGCACACAGCTATGTGAAGATTGAACCTATCATGGACGAACTTTTTGCGCTGAACAACCAGTATTGGGTGAGCTTCTATTTAGGCGAACATATTTTTGACAAGAAGTACATATTTTTGGCGGAGACCATCCTCAAAGACAACCTCACCGAAATACCCCTCATGGGCCAAAAAGGGGTGATGATAAGCTGATGCCATACCTCGACATTATACTGCTGCTCCCGCTTTTATGGGGCATGTTCCGTGGTTTCAGGCGGGGCTTCATCATCGAAGTGTGCACGCTTATGGCGCTGATATTGGGCATTTACGGCGCAGCCACTTTTGGCGACCTCGGTGCCGACTACCTCGTGCAGGAGTTCAATACAGAGGCGCACCTCAGCATGGTGCTTTCATTTGCACTGCTCTTTATTGGAATCGTAATTTTGGTTTTCCTTTTCGGAAAAATGCTGGAAAGTGTGATCAAGCTCGTGGCCCTCGGGCTGGTCAATAAAATCTTCGGATTGGTGTTCGGATTGGCTAAGTTTACGCTGATCATGAGTGGCTTACTATTCATCTGGAATGGATTTCCACTCACGAAGGATGTCATACCCCGTGAATGGAAAAACAACTCCTACCTATTCGAACCGCTTTCAGACATTGCACCGGCAATCTATCCCGTGCTTAAAGAACAAGACTGGACCGACAAGCTCGAGGAGGGCCTCGAAAACATTCGGGATAAAGTGAACATCTAGGCCTTTCGGCAAAATAGGCTTGCGTGCACGTGCTCAGCCCTGCACAAGCCGATTTGGCGAAAGCCCAGGTTTAGTTGCGTATGGCCGCAATACCCGGCAACTCCTTGCCTTCAAGGTATTCCAACATGGCGCCGCCACCGGTGCTCACGTAGCTCACTTTGTCGGCAAGATTGTACTTGTTGACTGCGGCTACGGAGTCGCCGCCGCCTACCAGGGTGAAGGTGCCGGACTCGGTAGCTTCAACCAGTGCATTCGCGATGGCGATGGTTCCTTTTGCAAAAGTGTCCATCTCAAATACGCCCATGGGCCCATTCCAAAGTATAATTTTGCTGCGCTTCACGATTTCCGAAAAGGCTTCTATCGTTTTTGGGCCAATGTCGAGTCCCATCCAGCCATCGGGAATGGCTTTGGTGGGACACACATCGGTGCTGGCGTCTTCGCGAAAATCGTCGGCGATGCGGGTATCTTCGGGCAAGTGAATTTTGACGCCTTGTTCTTCAGCGGCCTTCATGAGGCTCAGCGCAGTGTCGAGGTAGTCGTCTTCCACAAGCGAATTGCCAATGGTACCACCCTTGGCCTTGATGAACGTGTAGGCCATACCTCCGCCAATGATGATCTCGTCGACATTGGGCAGGAGGCTTTCCAATATGGTGATTTTGCTGCTCACCTTGGCCCCGCCGATGATGGCCAGCACGGGCTTCTCAGTGCTGTTCAGCACGCGGTCTATGCTCTCGATCTCCCCTTCTATGAGGTAGCCAAACATTTTGTCTTTGGGAAAAAAGTTTGCCACTACTGTTGTGGATGCATGCGCACGGTGGGCGGTTCCAAAAGCGTCGTTTACATAGCAATCGCCATGCTCGGCCAGCTGGCCGGCAAAAAATTCATCGCCCGCTTCTTCCTCTTTGTAGAATCGCAGGTTTTCGAGCAGCAATACTTCGCCGGCTTTCAATCCTGCCGATTGCTCCCTTGAGGCCTCGCTCACGCAGTCGTCAGCGAAGTGTATCTCCTTGCCATTGAGCATTTTCTTCAATTCGGGGATTACCGCTTTGAGCGAATACTTCTCTTCGGGGCCTCCCTTCGGTCGGCCCAAATGCGACATCAACACCACGCTGCCGCCGTCCTTAATGATTTTCTCAATGGTAGGAATGGCCGCCTTGATGCGGGTAGGGTCGGTCACCTCGCGCTTGTCGTTGAGGGGCACATTGAAATCAACGCGAATCACTGCGCGTTTTCCTTTGAAATTATATTCGTCAAATCGGGTCATGTCAATTGGTTTTTTGCTGTCGCCAAAAATAGCATTAATTGCTTTTACCGCATGCCATCCAATTGTTGCGCTGCGTTAAGCTTTGGTAAGCTGAGCATAAACTACTGCTTTCGTGAAAGTGGATACGGCCATAACTGCACCCGAAGGTCGTCCGTTTTTTCTTAGTTTTGTCCCTTACTGCACGCTTTGAAATTCGCAAATGTCATAGGACTAGAAAGGGCTAAAAAACAGCTCGTTCAAACGGTTAAAGACGGCCATGTAAGCCATGCGCTTATGTTTATGGGGCCCGACGGTGGTGGAAACCTGCCATTGGCCCTGGCTTTTGCCTCCTACATCCTTTGCGAAAAGCCCGGCGATCAGGATCGGTGTGGGCAGTGCCCTGCATGCAGACAGCTCGACCAGTTGAGCCACCCCGACCTGCATTTTTCCTTTCCCTTCATCAAGTCTGAAAGTCCGAAGGTGGTGACCACAGAGCGCCATCAACGCGAATTTGCGCAAGCCTTGTTGAAGAACCCTTACCTTACCCTGCCCGAATGGGAGCACCAGCTTTCGGGCGCCAAAAAGAGCATCATCACCGCCGATGAGGCCCACCGCATCATCAAATCGCTTTCGCTAAAATCTTTTTCGAAGGGCCACAAGATCATGGTGATATGGCGGGCTGAAAAACTCAACCCCCAGGCGGCCAACCGCTTGCTCAAAACGCTTGAAGAGCCCACTGACCGTACCTTGATGATATTGGTATGCTCTCAAGTGGACGACATCCTGCCCACCATACGCTCAAGGGTGCAAATGGTAAAAGTGGAACCCCTTAGCGAGGGCGACATTGCCAAGGCGCTTACCGAACGCGATGGGATGGACTGGAATCAGGCTGAATCCTTGGCCGCGCGGGCCGAAGGAAGCTACCAGTCAGCGCGACTCTTGCTACAGCAAAGTGATGTAGATCAGGCTTTTTTAAAGCTTTTCAGCACCTGGATGCGCCATACTTACAAGCGCAACTTTGCCGAAATATTTGCCCTGGGCGATGCTTTTGTGAAGCTGGGAAAAGACGGACAGCAGCACTTTTTGGATTACGCGATGGAGTTTGTGCACAAGTGCATACAGCGCGAGTACGCTGGCGCAGGCGAAACTCCTTTTGATGCGGAAGCAGGCGCTTTCGCGAGCAAATTTGCCCCCTACATTACCGGAGGCAACATGAAGCAACTGCACGATGTGATGAGCCGTGGCCATTACCTCGTAGAGCGCAATGCAAATGCGCACTTGCTTTTTACGCAGATGAGCCTCGAGTTCATCCGCTATTTTGCCGGCCGCAAGGCTGAGCAAACCACTTAATTACGAACGAACGACGTTGAAGATATATGGGATGTGAATCATGTACCAAAGGCAGCAATGGCCAACCCGCAGGATGCAAAAACAACGGTACCTGCTCAAGCGGAGGCTGTAGCAAACTTGCCGTGTACGATTGGTTGAGCAACATGGACTTGCCGGGGCACCTCGCCCCTTTCGAATATGCTGAAGTGCGCTTTAAAGGCACACGCAAAGAATTTTACCGCAACAGTGAGAAGTTATCCCTCAATCCCGGCGATGCCGTGATTCTGGAATGCGGATCGGGTTATGATGTGGGCATCATATCGGCAGTGGGTGAAATCGCGAGGATGCAGATGGAGCGCAAAGGCGCCATGAAAACCCTGCGCGACCTCAAGCGCATTTTGCGCAAAGCAAGTACTGAGGAGCTTAGCATCTGGCGCGAAGCCCGCGGACTGGAAGACAAAACCATGTTTCGCGCACGCGGCATTTCGCAGATGCTCGCGCTCGACATGAAGATCAGCGATGTGGAATACCAGGGCGACAAATCCAAAGCCACCTTCTACTACACCGCTGAGGGCAGGATCGATTTTCGCGAATTGATTCGCAAGCTTGCGGAAGCTTTCAGGGTGCGTGTGGAAATGCGGCAGATTGGCGCAAGGCAGGAAGCTGCCCGCCTCGGTGGCATAGGATCGTGTGGAAGGGAGCTGTGCTGCAGCACCTGGCTTACCGATTTTCGCTCGGTGAGTACCAGCGCAGCGCGCTATCAGCAGCTCGCGCTCAATACGCAAAAACTCGCCGGACAATGCGGCAAGTTAAAATGCTGCCTCAATTATGAGCTCGATGCTTACCTCGACGCGCTCAAGCACTTTCCAAAGAACCACAACAAGCTCAAGACCAAGAAAGGCAATGCCGTACTGTTCAAAACAGACATTTTCAAAGGCCTGATGTGGTACATCTACCTCGACGACCACAGTGGAAACCCAATTCCATTGACCTCCGACAGGGTAAATATCATTCTCGCGATGAACCAGGAAGGCAACTTTCCTGAAGATTTAAAAGACTTCGCGGAAGCCATGGAACCCGTCGTAGAAGAAGTTTACGGCAACGTGGTGGGCCAGGACAGCCTCACCCGCTTCGACAAGCAGCGCTCCGGCAGCCGCAACAAGAAGCGGCGCAGCAAGGGTGGACAAAAGCCGCAAGGACAACAGCGCAACCAAAACCCAAGGGGCGGTCAGAAGCCAAAAGAAGAAGGCCAAAACGCGCAAAAGCCCGCCGCTCAAGTACAGCGCACACAGCAACCAAAAGCAGAAGGTGGTGACCGGCCAAAGAAACGCCGCCCTTCAAGAAACAATAACAGGCGAAAAGGTCCGGGCAACAAACCGCAGGAAAATGGATAGACTCCTTTTTATTTGCAGCTTTCTGCTCATGCTCGCCCTGGGGTCCTGCCGTGATGAAGGGGTGGTCTTTGAACAAAATGTAGAAATCGCCGATGCCCGATGGGCTGTTAGCGACCGTGCAGTGCTCACGGTTGATGTCAACGATACCGTAAGCCAGCACAACTTCCTGATCAATGTGCGCAATACCGAAGCTTATCCTTACCGCAATTTGTACCTGTTCCTGAAAACCACTTTCCCCAATGGCAAGAGCTCACGCGATACCATAGGGCTATACCTCGCTGACCCCAGCGGGCGCTGGCTGGGCAGTGGCAATGGCTACCTCAACAGCGGGCGCTATCCCTCGGCCAGGGTGATGTACGCGTACAACAAACGCTTTCCGAATACGGGCACTTATACCTTTGAAATTGAGCAGGCCATGCGGGTTGATACCCTGGTTGGCATACGCAATATCGGCCTGCGAATTGAAAAGATTGATACCTATAAATGAAAATTGGCCTGTCAACTCACACTGAAATGATAATTTCACGTTTTTAAGGGGCAAACCCTTCTGACCGCATGACCGATAAAACGAAAACTCCTGAGCAATCTCGCGCTCCAAAGAAGAGGTTAATCTTTCTGCTTTGGGTGCTTAGCTTGGCTCCCATCATCGCTCTGGCTGTGCTGCTGCTCATTGCCAACAACAGCGACCTTCCCGATACAGCAGCATTGGCCAATCCCAAGACCAACCTGGCCACTGAAGTAATCTCAGCCGATGGTGAGGTGCTGGGAAAATTTTACCTTGAAAATCGTACCAATGTCGACTTTCAATCGCTTTCGCCCTATCTGGTGCAAGCCCTTGTAGCGACTGAGGACGAGCGCTTTTATGACCATTCAGGCATCGACTTGCGGGGCACCATGCGCGCTGCCATTTTCCTTGGAAAGAAAGGGGGCGCCAGCACCATCACACAGCAGTTGTCAAAAATGCTCTTCACGGAGAAACCTGCCAACGGCGTGCAGCGTGTGTTCCAAAAATTTCAGGAGTGGATCATTGCGGTAAGGCTCGAGAGGCGCTACACGAAAGATGAAATCATCACACTTTACCTCAATAAGTTTGATTGGATCAACAACGCGGTTGGAATCAAGTCGGCGGCAAACGTATACTTCGGTGTAGCGCCTGACTCTCTCAAAATTGAGCAAGCTGCAATGTTGATTGGCATGGCCAAAGGCCCCGATTATTACAATCCCATCCGCCGACCCGAGCGCGCTGTCATTCGCCGCAATACCGTACTTAAGCAAATGGTGCGCAATGACTTTCTCAGCAAAGCCGAATACGATTCATTGTCGCTGGAGCCCCTGCACCTCAACGTTCAAATGGAAGACCACAAGGAAGGTTTGGCACCCTATTTCCGCGAAGTATTGAGGGCTGAACTGAAAGAGACATTTGCCGCAAAGGACGCCAAGGGCAACTACATTTACGCGAAAGCGAATGGAGAACCCTACAATATACACCGCGACGGACTCAGGGTGTACACCACCATTGACTCTCGATTGCAAAGGCATGCTGAAGAAGCAGTTAAGGCACACCTGGGCGGCGAATTGCAGGAGCAATTTTTTAACGATGTGGCCAAATACCGCAACCCGCCCTTCGCCAACGACCTGAGCACAGCCGAAATTGACGGAATTAAAAACACAGCCATGCGCCGCACGCCGCGGTATCGCTATATGACGGGCCGTGAATGTCCTAATTGCCACCGAAGGGTCAATATCGAACGCGGCTCAGAGGATGGCAAAGAGCACTTTCAATGCAATTCAGAAGACTGCCAGGAGCGCTGGGCTGCCGTGCCGAAAGATAGCGTAGATTGGATATTCAGCAATGTGGCGGTGCCCATGAAAGTTTTTACCTGGCAGGGCGAAAAAGACACTTTGCTCACCCCCATGGACAGCATCGTTTACTACAAAAGTATATTGAGGGCCGGGCTCGTGAGTATCGACCCGGCTACCGGCTTTGTGAAGGCATGGGTAGGTGGAAACAACTACAAGTATTTCAAATACGACATGGTAAAGCAAGGCAAGCGGCAAGTGGGTTCTACCTTCAAGCCTTTCGTTTACGCCACAGCCATTCGCGAGGGCTACTCGCCCTGCTATGAAGTGCCCAAGGTACCTACCACTTTTCAGAAGGGAACTTTCAACCTGCAGCAAGACTACACCCCCCACGATCCTGGCCGCGATTATGGCTATATGGTTTCCCTGAAATGGGGCCTTGCCAATTCCGTGAACACCGTCACAGCCTGGGTCATGAAGCAGTTTGGTCCTGAGGCGGTTATCAAGCTGGCCCGTGACCTCGGCATCGAAAGCCCTATGGAACCTGTGGTTTCACAATGCTTCGGCGTGGCTGACTTGTCCCTTCTGGAAATCACTTCGGCCAACGCTACTTTTGCCAATATGGGGGTACACATCAAGCCCGTATACGTGGTGCGCATTGAGGACAAAAATGGCAACCCCATCTACCAGATGCAGCCCCAAACCAAGGAAGCAATGGATGAGCGCACCGCTTATACCATGCTCAGCCTGATGGAAGGCACCATTGATGGGGTGTATAACAAGCACACCGGCAAAAAAACAGGAACCGCCCAGCGCCTGCGTTCTGATTTGCCCAACAGAGGTTACGATGGCTTCGACCGGTCTATTAAAATAGCCGGAAAAACCGGAACCACCCAGAACCAATCTGACGGCTGGTTTATTGGCCTCACCCCCGATCTGGTCACCGGTGTGTGGGTAGGTGCTGAAGACCGCTCGGTACACTTCCGGACATTGACACTGGGTATGGGTACCAACATGGCCTTGCCCATCTGGGGATTCTACATGAAAGCGGCTTATGCCGACTCAACACTCAATGTGTCTCAGGAAAATTTTGCCCGCCCCGACAATATCAATGTCGAGCTCGACTGCGATGCCTATGCGCGGTCCCTCAATATTTTTGACACCCAGGAAGAAATAACCTGGTAAACACATCACACCATGAACAAACAAGTAGCCAATGCCGAAGAAGCCATCAAAGGCATCGCCTCGGGCATGACCATCATGCTCGGTGGTTTTGGACTGTGCGGCATCCCTGAAAATTGTATCAAAGCATTGTCAGAAAGCTCCGTTACCGGACTTACTTGTATTTCAAATAATGCCGGTGTGGATGATTTCGGCTTGGGATTGCTTTTGCAGAAAAAGCAAATCAAAAAAATGATCTCGTCCTATGTGGGTGAAAACAAAGAGTTTGAACGCCAAATGCTGAGCGGTGAACTCGAAGTAGAGCTCATCCCTCAAGGAACTTTGGCGGAGCGATGCAGGGCCACGGGTGCCGGCATACCCGCATTCTTCACCCCGGCCGGCTACGGTACCGAGGTGGCTGAAGGCAAAGAAGTGCGCGAATTTGATGGCAAGCAGTACATCCTCGAGCATGCTTTCAAGTCTGATTTTGCAATTGTAAAGGCCTGGAAAGGAGATACCGAAGGCAACCTTGTATTCAAAGGCTCTGCGCGCAATTTTAACCCGATGATGGCCATGGCGGGCAAGATCACCATTGCGGAAGTAGAGGAATTGGTACCCGCGGGAGAGCTCGACCCTAATTTTGTGCACACACCTGGCATTTTCGTACAGCGCATATTCCAGGGCGCCGCTTATGAAAAGCGCATCGAGCAACGCACAGTGCGCCCCAAATCCTGATCGCTTGATCTCGCCCGGAGCCTTTCAAGCACGCGCTAAACCCTTCGCCGCAATTGCCTTTGTTGCTTTTGTGTACGTATTGCTTCGGGCCATTTTGGTTCCCATTTCGCACGATGAGGCTGTTACTTTTTTTCTGTACATACAGCGCGGCGAATTTTTGCCTCACAACATGGTGTGGGACGCCAACAACCACATTCTAAATTCGGCCTTGGTTTATCCGCTCTACAGGCTTTTCGGTGCCGACCTTATCTGGCTGCGCCTGCCCAATGTATTGGCATTTGGGGTTTATGCATATTACATCTATCGATTGCTTTCGGGGCTGCGCTCGGGTTTCGTATTTTTCCTTGGTGCCCTGGCTTTAATGAGCGCTCCCTTGCTGCTGGACTTTTTTGCGCAGACAAGGGGATATGGCCTGGGCATGGCCGGTTTTGTGGCTGCCATTTACTATATGTCCCGCTACTTCGCCACCTATCAGCCCAGGCTTCAATGGCTCACCTGGCTCAGCCTAGTGCTGGGCTTGTTGGCAAATATGAGCATGCTCAACAGCTACCTCATCGCCTTGTGCTTCATGGCGCTGATGATCTTTGTAAACTTTGGTTTCAGCAAGCTGAAAAGACATTTCCTCCCTTACATATTCGGTGGCCTATTGCCTTTTGGAGCTCTGGCGATTTACGCCATGGCCATGCGCAACCGGGGCTTGCTGTATTACGGTGAGAAAGATGGTTTTGTGGAAGTTACTGTGCGCACGATCAACAAATACATGTTGTATTCTGACAACATGGCTTTGGCCTGGGTGGTAGCCATCATCGGCCTCGCCGCAGGCTTGTACCTGATTGCACACTGGCTGCGGGGCTATTTGACAAATCCTGATGTCGGGGCCATAGCGGCGGTGTTTCTAATCGCAAATGCCTTGGGCGCCATATTGCTCTGCCACCTGCTCGAGGTGAATTATCCCGAAGACCGTACCGGGCTCTACTTTATTCCGCTGTTTCTGGTTGTGCTCACGTATCGCTTTGATGCTGTGGCACTCAAAGCTCCAAAGCAGAAGTATGGCGCACTCTTATTGGCGGCCATTCCCTTGCTGGCGATTGCGGGCGCCAACCTGGGCTATACCAGGCTTTGGCGCGAATTGCACGTGCATCCGGAGCTATACAAATATGTCGCCGGGCAGCAGCCCAATGGGAAAACCCTGGTAGAAGGATATTTCCTCACGGCCACAAGTTGGGGTTACAATACCTTTCTTCACGATACCAAGCTCTCTCCGCTCACACCTTTGCGCCATGCCAAAGGACGCGCTGACTTCGCCATTTGCTTCCGCCAAAATTGTGATGACCTTGCCTTGACCCACGACACCGTGCACAAAGACCCGCGCAATGACACCTACCTCATGCAACGGCGCGAGCCCTTGCAATGGAAGGCTTTCCACCAGGCAGCTGACTTGCCCGGCTATGCTGGCAATGCCGAATACTTTAACTTTTTTGTCACTGATGACCGTTCCTTGCTGGACAGCCTTGAAGCGCTGGACCTTACCTTTCAGATAAATAGCGAAGCCAGGCCGCTTGTATGTGACGTGGTTATTTCAGCCAACGATGAAAGTGGCAAGCAGGTGTACTATGACTACATGGGCCTCAATTGGATGGACGGGGCTTACCATGGGGATACCTTGGAATTGAGGCGCATGGTCCATTTGCCGAAAGGCAGCACGAAGCTGGTGTGCTACCTCTGGAATGTAAAAGGCGTGGAGTACAGCGTTAAATTTGATGAGATAGACCTGCTCCAGGCACCTACTGCTTCAAGCGCGGCAGGCAAAAGATAAATTGTAAATTCACCACTTCTATAAATTGAAACACCCATGGCACTAGACAAAAATGGCATCGCCAAGCGAATAGCGAAGGAACTGAAAGACGGCTACTACGTAAATCTGGGCATTGGCATTCCCACCCTCGTGGCCAACCATGTGCCCGATGGTATATCGGTTGAATTTCAATCGGAAAATGGTGTGCTGGGCATGGGGCCCTTCCCCTTTGAAGGAGAGGAAGATGCAGATTTGATCAATGCCGGCAAGCAAACCATCACTGTGAAATCAGGCGCGAGTTTCTTCGACTCGGCCACAAGCTTTGCCATGATACGCGGGCAGCATGTGCAGCTCACTGTGCTGGGAGCCATGGAAGTATCGGAAACTGGTGACATCGCCAACTGGAAAATACCGGGTGTGATGGTGAAAGGAATGGGAGGCGCGATGGACC
Source organism: Cryomorphaceae bacterium (assembly GCA_036796255.1). Taxonomy (GTDB): domain Bacteria; phylum Bacteroidota; class Bacteroidia; order Flavobacteriales_D; family Cryomorphaceae; genus T3Sed10-241. The sequence goes on along the minus strand of DAIRDH010000048.1, from coordinate 3,005 downwards.
TCGTGGCCAGCGCTGAGAATATCATCGTTGCGATGAACCACACCAACAAGCGCGGGGAGAGTAAATTGCTGCCAACGTGTAGCCTGCCACTCACCGGCGTAGGCTGTGTGAAGCGCATTGTCACCGACCTTGGCGTTCTGGACATTGCTCCTGAGGGAGGCTTCGTGTTGCGTGAACTGGCACCAGGAGTGAGCCTTGAAGAGGTCAAGAAAGCCACTGCTGGCAAGCTCATCATTGCTGAAAATGTGGTGACCATAGATTTGTAAGGAAACCTTAAATTTCGAAATGGTGAGATCACTGAGACAGCATCCCATTCGCGTAGCGCTATCGCTTATTGCACTCACCTTTCTTGTGCACCTCTTGCTCAGCTATGACAAGGGAAATGTAATCAGCTGGGATGCTTTTGGCTACTACTTCTACCTGCCACTTATTTTCTTTGAGCACACGCTCATTCTGGAAAGCCTGGAGTACCCAAAGGCCATTTTCGATACCTATGCGCCGAGCTCAACGCTGTACCAATTCACGAGCTTGCCCAATGGCCGCCACATCATCCGCTATCCGGCGGGCATAGCGGTGCTTTATTCTCCATTCTTCTTCATAGGTCACCTTGCGGCCAAGCTTGGCGGCTATCCCACAGATGGATTTTCTGCGCCTTATGAGTTTGCCATGCGCGTGGGCTCATTCCTGTATCACTGGTTGGCATTTGTTTGCATTGCACGATTGCTGAAGCCTCACTTCAAGCCAGTTACCATTGCCATCACCCTCTTGCTGCTCTTTTTTGCAACCAATGCCTTTTATTACCTCATCACTTCAGGCCTTGCGGCAAATGGAACCCTGCTCTTCCTCCTGCCACTGTTTTTGCTCGCCATACAGCGCTATTTTCAAAAGCCCAGCTTGCAATATGCCCTTTTTGCAGGATTGCTGCTCGGACTCATGGGCTTGTCGAGGCCTACTGAGTTGCTCGCCGTAGTTCCGGCGATGCTATGGCCCGCTTTGGTATACAACCTCGGCTTTCGCGATACACTGCGCAGGCTGTTTGCCATACCCATAGCCCACCTTTTGGCCTTGGCATCCGTCACCGCTTTGATTGGTGTGGTTCAACTCGCATACTGGAAGGTAGCCGGGGGTGATTGGATCATCAACAGCTATGGCAACCCGGCTGAAGGACTGGATCTTCACAAGCCCTACACATTCTCCTACCTCTTCAGTTTCAAAAAAGGCTGGCTGCTCTATACGCCATTTATGGCCTTGGTTCTGGTATACCTGTATTGGCGATGGCTGCGCGGCGACAAGCGCCTCTTGCCTGCGGCGGTGTATGTAGCCCTTTTCATCTATGTAGCCTCGAGCTGGACCAACTGGTGGTATGGAGGGGGCTGGGGGCAACGCTCCGTCATTCAGCTCTATGCAGTATTGTCCTTGCCTCTTGCCGCACTTGTAGGATCCATATTGGGCTCGAACAAGGCAATTCGCACGGCGCTCTTTTGGGCTTTTACTGCACTCTGTATCACGCTCAACTTTTGGCAGAGCTTTCAGTACAGTAGGGGCGTACGCCTCAACGAAACCGAAACTGCAGCTTATTATTTCGCAAGCTTCTGGGACCGCAATTACGACCCTACCAAAGCGCATCTCACCGCACTTGACCGATTTAGTGTGGTGGATACGGAGGTTAAAACAGTTCCTCCCGGTTATTCTTTGCACCAAACGTACCCTTTTGAAGGCATCAACTTTCCGCTGCAGTTGGGTGGACAGGAATTTTTTCAGGATTTTCAAATGCCATTTGGGAGCCTGTGCCCTGAGGAGCATTGTTGGATTGGCTTGGAAACAGATTTTGCTGAAATACCCCACGAGTCTCTACTCACGGTGATGGCGATGAAGCGCGAGGAGGGCAATTATGGCTATCGCGCATATGCCCCACTTCTGTATATCCAAAATGCAGATTCCCTTTCCGGAAAAGTTCAAACACAGTCATTCTTTCTGAGTCCGCATGTGCGCAGCCGGCACGATATGTTTCAGGCCTATTTGTGGAATCGGGGGCAAGACTCACTGCTGGTCAACGGACTGCGGATAAAAGTATACACCAAGGACTAGGTACATAAAGAAAAAACCGCCACACAAAGTGCGGCGGTTTTTCTGCTCCTCCTCTTGGGCTCGAACCAAGGACCCTCTGATTAACAGTCAGATGCTCTAACCAGCTGAGCTAAGGAGGAGTGAATTGTTTAAAATCGGGGTGCAATATTACTCCAAAACTTGGGATTAACCAATATCTTTGGCAAAAAATTTAGCATGAGTTTAGTAGTCGTAGGTACCGTAGCATTTGATAAGATTTCAACCCCCTTTGGGTCATCCGATAAAATTGTAGGGGGGGCAGCAACATACATCGCACTGTCGGCAAGTCAGTTGTATAAAAATATCAAGCTCGTTTCAGTTGTTGGAGATGACTTTCCAACGGCTTTTCTGGACGGCCTGAAGCAGCGAAATGTCAATTTAGATGGCCTTCAAATCAAGCAAGGAGAGAAATCTTTTTTCTGGGAGGGTAAGTACCATTACGACATGAACTCGCGCGATACCCTCGAAACCCAGCTCAATGTACTGGCCGATTTCAAGCCGGAACTACCGGCGTCATACCGCAATTGCGATTTCCTTATGCTCGGCAACCTCGCGCCAGCCGTTCAGCTTAGCGTTATAGACCAACTTGAGCAAAAACCCAAGCTCATTGTGCTCGACACCATGAACTTTTGGATGGACATTGCCATGGACGAGCTGCGTCAGGTGATCGCCAAGGTTGATGTTATCACCATCAATGATGAAGAAGCGCGACAACTCTCAGGCGAGTACAGCCTGGTAAAAGCCGCCCGCAAAATCCTCGGAATGGGACCGCGCTACATCGTGATTAAAAAAGGAGAGAACGGTGCGTTGCTCATTGACAAAGACAATATGTTTTACGCTCCTGCCATGCCTTTGGAAGACGTGATGGATCCCACAGGCGCAGGCGATACTTTTGCCGG
>DAIRDH010000047.1:12750-24683 GCA_036796255.1 Cryomorphaceae bacterium | reverse complement strand
TGGCCATTGAGCTGAACAGGGAGTTTATGATTTTGGAGGGGATAAAGAGGAAATAAGGCGGTAGAGGCTAGGTGCCAAGTGGATTGCCGTAGCCTTGAAGAATTAGGGGCCTCTAGTTTCTGGCCACTGGTCTCTAGCTTGCCGGAGGATGGTGATGCATTACATGGCTGATAGGTGTCGCTTTTGACCGATTCAAAGCACGGCAACACACTATGTGTTGCCATCTGTCAATTCCCAATCGGTTTATCATAATGCAAGAAATTCATAAGGGTTGAAGCAAGCTGCCAACGATTTGCAATATAGATTTGTCCTGTACCGAAGTAATCAAAGTAAGCGCATTTAAATCTCAAATCATGATCGAAGACACCCTTTCTCTTGCCAAAAGCCGCGTTAGCAACTGGTGGATTCTCCTCTTGCTGGGCGTATTGTTCATACTATTTGGGATATGGACATTACGGACACCTGTGGCGAGCTACATTACACTGAGCATCTTTTTTGGCGCGTTTATGTTTGTATCGGGATTGATGGAACTCATCTTTTCCCTTACAAACCGCAAGCAAATTGAAAACTGGGGCTGGCATCTGACCGGAGCTGTAATCGATTTTCTGATCGGAACGCTGCTTCTGCTCTACCCTAAAATCACAATGAGTGTATTGCCTATCCTTGTGGCCTTCTATTTTATGTTCAAAGGATTCACTGCCCTTGGATTATCCCTGGACCTCAAACGCGCCGGTGCAGATAAATGGGGTTGGCTCATGTTTTTGGGAATTGCTTCGCTTGTATTTGCCGTAATGATCATATTCAGGCCGGTGATAGGTGGTCTCGCGATCGTGGTGAGCACTGGCATTGCCTTTCTCACTATTGGGATGTTCAAGATATTCGCAGCCTTTGCCTTGAAGTCTCTGAAGGATAAGGCTTCGCAAGTGAGCATGTGAGCTGAGCGCAAAATGAACTTTGAGTGATTGTCCTCGCATAAACAAACAGCAGTAGCGGAAGCATGCGTTGCGACTGAATAAAACATCATCTCCCAATCTCCACCGAAACCTCCACACCCTTGCTGTCTTCAAGGTCGTCAAGGCTGTTTCTGATCTGGGCGTTCCATTCGATCTGGGCGCTGTGATTGATTGAAAAATTAGTGGCCTCGTCGTAGCTGTCCTGGTAGATGCGGTAAGCGCCCATGGTGGACTGAAAGATGGACTGTATGGTATTGTCGAAATTGCCATCGCTGTAATCCGCATTTTTTAAATCCTGGCGCATCTTGCGGGCAAAGAGCTCTGCAATGTCAAAGTGGCCTTGCTCATGGGCCAGCAGATTCTCGCTGCGGGCATCGGGCCTCACCCAAGACTTCGACTTGTCAAAAAAAGCCTTGACCACAATGGTCATGGTCTTGTCGCTGGTTTCGTAGCCCACATTGAAACCGCAATGCGAAATAGCGGCGTGCTTGTCTCCCTTCACCGGCTTGGCTTTAAAATCAGCCCAAGTGATCTTGGCACCTGGCTCCCAGAAAATTAGGTTGGCCGGATTGGGATCGGGCGAAAGGAACATGAGTAAGGTGAGGAAAAGTGTGTTCATCTGTTGAATGCTGTCCTTTCTAGAACGGATTTCTTGCAATAGTATTTTGGAAGAGCTGGTAGGCGGAGTATTTGGAGAAGCGTGATTCATCATGGCAGCCCGGCCTTTCATAAACAGCTGGCGAAATTCATCAATGACTTGAAAGACTACCTTTGCACCAATCGATAAAGAATGGATTTTGCAATTCTCACAGACCCCTTGCTCGAGGCCTTTACTGAAGCTGTAACGGAATCGCCTTTGGACAAAATTGGCGAAATCAAGAAGCTTGAGATGCCGGTCGATTATTTCCAGTTTTACAAATCAGTATCGTGCGTGTACTCTTCAAAAATTGAAGGCGAAGACATTGATTTCGACAGTTACTTCAAACATAAATTCCTCAATGTCAAATTTAAAGCGAATTACACCAAAAAGGCGGATGATTTGTACGCTGCCTATGACTTCATTGACAAAGAGCGCTTGACTCTGGAAAATGTCCGAAAAGCACATGCCATACTGGGTAAAAACCTCTTGCCAAAAAGCCAGCAAGGACTCATTCGGACCAACCCCATGTTTGTGATCAACAGCGAGGACAAAATCGAATATGTCGCCTGCAGCCCAGAGCGTGTTATGGCGGAACTCAATAAGTTATTTGAAGACATCGCTTTATTGCAAAAAACTGATTTAAATCCATTTGAAGTTTTTTATTACGCTTCGTTCATCCATCTGGTCTTCGTGAAAATCCATCCATTTCAGGATGGGAACGGGCGAACCGCGAGGCTCATTGAAAAATGGTTTCTACTCGAGAAGCTTGGGCCAAAGGCCACTGCTGTTCAGCTTGAAAAAAACTATTTTACGCAGCTCAAGGCGTACTATTCTAACATTCGAATGATTGGACTCGAATATGATCGCCTGGATTATTCAAAATGCCTCGACTTCTTATTGATGACGGTGAAAGGGATTGATAAACAACGTTAATTGGCGGAGGCCACACCAATCCTCTCAGCTCCCCCCCGATAAAAACCTTACCTTCGAAGGGCTTTAAACAGATGACCTGGCCTATGGGTAGATTGCCCAATGGGAACGGCGTAAAGGCTTCAGAGGCGAACCATGCAATTCGAAGCAGCAAAAATCCAAAGGCTCAATACTGGGCCGAAAAACACAATTTACCATGAAATTCAATATCACCATTGAGAGCGTCACGACAGTTGAAGAACTCGCAGATTATTGGCAAGACCATGACTACATCAACCTTTTAGAGTTGTTCAATTTCCCGGAAGCCAGCACGGTAAAGCCGGAAAACCTGAAAGAAATGCTCCAAATGGCCATTACTGATTACGAACCCAATGAGGCCGCTGAAATGGTGCTGGCGTACAAACTGTCCGAGAGACTCAACGAAGGTCAAATCGCCCAGATTTCAAATGACATGCTGATTGACAAAGTCTCTGAAGAATATCCGGAAATTGACTTACAATACGACCTGTTCAACATCAACCAATTGCTGTACAAGGCCTACAATGGCAAATTTCCAAATGTGAAGGCCACAGTGGTTGACTTTAGCATGGTGGCAGCGGGTGAGCATGAAGAGGAAATTACGAAAGAAATGGTGCTGAAGGCTTTCAACAATGGCATTTCAGACAGGAACATCATCAAGCGGCTATTTGAAGCACAAATGACCACCGACAAGGCATTTGAAGAGGCCGAAAACATTGTGTGGGTATTGGACAAAAAAGATGACCATGACTTTACGCTGATCACTTCGGAGTACTGGATAAATAAGGAAGAACTTACGGCGCAAGAATTTGAAGGAGAGTGCCTTTTGGCCGAAGAAGAGGAAAACGAAAGGGCTTAAATTCGGCAATGGACGCATCGTACTTTACGATCCCTCATTTCACTATTACCTCAGCACATTCTCCGGAAAGTCATATTTATCGATCAAATAAATAAGTGAGGTCATACCGGCCGCTCCAAGTTCCAATTCGCGCTGGTTTACGTTTTCGAATACGTCGTTGGCCGTGTGGTGCACATCGAAATAGCGCTGCGAATCGGGTACCACGCCGATAAGCGGTGTGGTGGGACTGCGCAGCGGATTGATATCCACGCCGCCGTAGCCGGGCTGCATCACATGAATCAAATAGGGCTCAAACAGAGGCAGGTAGCTGCGCAATTGTTCGATATAAACCTCATCACCATCGATGTGAAATCCGCGTGGGGCAAAGCCTCCACGGTCGCTTTCCATGGCGGCCAGATGGGTTTCGCCGGCGGCTTCGCACATTTTGGCGTAAGCCTTCGCCCCGCGGGAGCCGTTCTCCTCGTTCATGAAAAACACGCAGCGCACCGTGTGCCGCGGCTGTATGCCCAGGACCTTCATAATGCGCAGCACTTCAAGGGACTGCACCACCCCGGCGCCATCGTCGTGGGCACCTTCGCCCACATCCCAGCTGTCGAGGTGGCCGCCTACAGTGATCACCTTTTCGGGAAATTGGCTGCCGCGAATCTCGGCCATCACATTGTGCGAAGGCGCATCGGGCAGGCGCCTGCAATGCGACTCCAGTTGAAGCTCAATACCTTCATTCCCGCGCAGCAGTTTGGAGAGCCGGTGTGCAGCATTGGTGCTCAAGGCAAATGCGGGTATGCTGTCCACCTCCGCATCGTAAAACAGCACGCCGGTGTGTGGAAAATCATCGGCGCGCAGCCCGACGGAACGCATCACAAAAGCCACCGCACCCTTGCGCGCAGCCTCCGAAGGGCCGTACACGCGTCCATTGGCACAGCCGCCATAAGCGTTGAAAGTGTCGATCATCCTGGCATTCATGGGCACATCGAGGTAGGCGATTTTGCCCGAAAGGGAGCCCTCTGGGGCATCCTTGATGGCCTGCATAGAGCCGAAATGCACCACAGGCGCGGTGATGATGCCATTGGTAGCTACACTGCCACCGAGCGCCAGCGCATCGAGGGTATCGCCTATGGAGGGAATCAGGCAGCGCTCAGATGCGCCGCGCTCCCAATGGGGCACCATGATGGGGTCGAGCCACACGCGGTCGAAGCCGTAGGTTTCCATCAGCTCGGCCGACCACTCCACGCTCTGTGTAGCAGCGCGCGAACCGGAAAGCCTGTGCCCGATCTCTTTGCACAGGCTGCGCAAATTCTCGTAAGCCTCGCCCCGCTCCAGGGCCTCGTCATATATGCGGCGCAGCATCAGGCTGTCGTCGCTGGCACTGGCGATTGCGGGAGTTGAAGCTGTCGCGCTTCCGCAAAATGAATTGCCCGCGATGAGCAGGAATAAGGCCGCACAAAGCGACAATCGAAATGGTGTATGGGGCATATCTATAAGTCGGGAGGGCCAAATATAGATAAATCACCGCGTCCGTTCTCCCCTCTCCGTGCTGCGATCTATCCATTTGCAGAAATGCATTGACCCCGGCATAATGTGGCACACTCATAAGATTCGTTAAGAAAAAGTCCAGGGTTTGGTGAACAATTCAAAATAATGTATGTTTGTACATACAATATTACAACTCACATTTTTTAACGCTAAAAACAAAACCAGATGGAAGCGACACAAGACGTAAAAACAAAATGGACACTCGACCCCACACACAGCGAGCTCACATTTAAAGTAAAGCACCTTATGATCACCAATGTGAAAGGTGAATTCAGAAAATTTGAAGCCAGCTACAAAGGCGAGGGCAATGGATTTGACCCGAGCTCAATCAGCGCGGTGATCGATGCCTCATCGATTTTCACCAACAATGAAGACCGCGACAATCACCTGAAAAGTGGAGACTTTTTCAATGCAGATGAATTCAAGGAATTGAAATTTCAGGGCGTCTCCATGAAAAAAGTAGACGACGATGCATACAAGCTCACCGGCAAGCTCACCATCAAAGATGTGACCAAGGAACTGACCCTCGATGTAGAATTTGGCGGCATCGCGACCGACCCATGGGGCAACAGCAAAGCTGGATTTTCCATCACAGGCAAACTCAACCGCAAGGATTGGGGATTGAACTGGAACGCAGCTTTGGAAAGCGGCGGAGTGCTGGTAAGCGAAGAAGTGAAGATCGCAGCCGAGGTACAATTTGTAAAAGCATAAGCTTTTGAAATCTGAAGCGGCCTTGCCAGCGTACCTTAAATGGTAATAGGTTTGCCGTGGCATTTTAAATGCTTCATTCAACATAGGAGGCACCACCCAAAAGAGGGTAGTGCCTTTTTTTTTGTGCCTGTTCTTATATTGGGATTCCCCGAACAATAAGAAATTTAGCTGGTTTAGAATTGCATTCAAAAGTTAACTTTGCTTCAAAGCAATACCGAATGAGATTTTCCAAATCAGGAATATTAATTTTTATCACGCTGGTGCTCAGTGCAGCTCTCAGCAGCGAGCATCTCAGCGCACAGGGCAAAGCGGAACACGACACCCTGCCCAAGGCCATCGATATAGAAAAGCGCGGGAGTGCAATGATCGGTGAGAACCAGATGAACTACAACGTAAATGTAGGCAGAATGGAAGTGCCGGACGGTGATGGCAAAGTCATGGCCCTCTTCGGACACACCAGCTACACCGAGCAAGGGCGCAATGCGCAACGGCCCATCGTATTTGCCTTCAACGGTGGCCCCGGCTCCTCGTCTGTGTGGCTTCACATGGGTGCCCTGGGCCCCAAGCGCGTGCGGGTAAACGACCCAAACCCCACGCCCAACGCGCCTTACACCATCGAAGACAATTCCCGCAGTCTGCTAGACGTGGCCGACCTCGTAATGATTGATCCTGTAGGCACAGGAATCAGCGTGCCCATGGGCAAAAAGCAAGGCAAGGACTTTTGGGGCGTGGATGAGGACATTGAGAGCATCAGTGCCTTTATCAAGCAGTACCTCATAGCCAAGGGCCGCATGAACAGCCCAAAGTACCTGCTCGGCGAGAGTTACGGCACTTTCCGAAATGCTGGCATCATGAATCATTTGCAAAATCAAGGAATAGCATTTAATGGCGTGATTATGGTCTCAGCCGTATTCGACCTGCTGCCGCTTACCTTCCCCAACGACAATGATCTCGCCTACATCGTGCACCTGCCCACCTATGCGAGCACCGCATGGTACCATGAAAAGCTGGAAATCAGGCCCGGGTCGCTTGAAGCATTTCTCGATGAGGTGCGAAAATTTACCGAAGAGGTCTACTCCCCCGCCCTCTTCAAAGGCGACCGCCTGAGCGGGGAGGAACGAAATGACCTGGCTGCTCAACTGGCGAAGTACACCGGCACGGGCAGTGATTTCTGGCTCAGGGCCAATTTCAGGGTGAAAGCCTCTGAATTTTTCTCAGAATTGCTGCGCGACGAAGGCGCGCTGGTAGGCCGCTTGGACTCCCGCTACCGGGGCATCAACCAGCGCATCCTCAGCCAGATTGCCGACCACGACCCGTTTATCTCCAGCCTGAGTCCGCCTTACACTGCAGCATTTCTCGACTATTACTACCGCGAGTTGGGGATGGATCCTACCATCGTTTACAGCATTTCCGCTTACAGCAAAAAGGGTTTTAAATGGAACTGGGAGCATTCTGGCAATACCAGTTGGAACACCACCACCGCCATCACCACCGCCCCCGACATGGCGCGCACGCTTTCGCGAAATCCACACACCAAGGTACTGATCATGAATGGATATTTCGACCTTGGCACCCCATTTTACGCTGTGGAGCACACCGTGAATCACCTCAACCTCAAGCCCGAATTGCGCGACAATATCAAGATGACCTATTACAAAGCCGGCCACATGATGTACACCGACGAGGAGAGTTTTGACGCTTTCGCCAAAGACATCCGCGACTTTATCAGGGAAACCTCCAACACAAAATAAATCGAATAGGAAGCACACTACATGACCTCAAATAGAACACTCCATGCATTTAGATTGCATGCTATCGCATTTCTCGCATTGCTGCTGCTCAACTGCAACAGCATTTCCGCCCAGGGCGATATTTTTGAGATCGTGCGCAATGGAAGCGCAGAGGACCTTTCAAATTTGCTGAAAAGCAATCCCGAAGCAGCCAATGCCCTGGACGACAATGGCTACGCGCCCCTGCTGCTCGCGGCCTATCACGGCCACAAGGAAATGGTGGAAATGCTCGCCCCACTGGTTGAGGACATCGATTACAACAGCAGCTACGGCACGGCACTGATGGGCACTTCCGTAAAAGGGCATACCGAAATAGCCGAAATTCTGCTTAACCACGGCGCCAATCCCAATGCCCTTGATGCGGATGGTACCACGCCCCTGATATTCGCTGCGATGTTTCAGAATGAAGAGCTTGCGCTTGCCCTGCTTGAGGCCGGCGCCGATCCGAACATCAAAAACCAAAAAGGCTTCTCCGCCCTTGATTACGCTGAGATGCACAAGAATACAACCCTGATTATTAAATTCGAAAACCACAAAAATTAAATTGACATGAAGAAACTTTTTACCCTAACCAAAATGTATGCATTTGGCCTGGTGGCTATCCTGAGCCTTGCCTCACTGGATGGCAAGGCCCAGCTGTTAAAAGTAATTGAAGAAGCTCCACTCATCAATGACATGAGCGTGCAAGTGCTGCTCACAGAAGTAGATGTAGAAGTTCAACTCAAAGGACCAGCCGACCGTTGGTTTGCCATAGGTTTTGGAGCCAACAATATGGCTGCCGGAACCGATGTACTATTCTTCGCCACCGTCAATGGCAATACGGAAGTATACGATGGCCGCCTTGTGGGCAATGCCGCCCCTGTAGTAGATGAGTTACAAAACTGGGAATTGTTGGGAAATGAGGTCGTAGATGGGATTCGCACCATCACGGTATCGCGCGAACTCAGCACAGGCGATGTCAACGATTATGACTTCGATTTTGACGCAACAACCTTGCAAGTCATATACGCCCACGGCAGCTCAGCTTCTACCAACCTCGCCTTTCACGGCGGCAACCGAGGCGCTCAGCTGCTCAGCTTCGATTTTGTTTCATCAACTTCAGCAACACCTCAACTCGAGGAGCAACTCCTGCTCTACCCCAACCCCGCAAGCAGCGAATTGAACCTCCGCGTGGATGGCGCCGTGCAAATCGAAACCCTGCACATTTTCGACACCCAGGCGAGGTTGCTCAAATCGATCAACGGCAATGCCACAGGCGAGCTCATCAACATTCCCGTAGGTGAACTGCCCGCCGGCATTTACTACCTTGAAGCCAATACCCGCAACGCGAGGGCAGTGAAGCGCTTTGTGATTGAGTAATCCATAAAGTTCATTTGTACTGAGCATTTGCGTTCCGCAGCATTTGTTTTGCTGTGACAGATTTACAAAAACACCGCTAGATTTCCGCAGCATTACAAATGCTGCGGAGCGGTATCCTTTATTTTGATGACTACTAATAACTGTGAATGTATTTCATTGATAATGAGATCTCTCCCTTCGGCACCAATGACAGTGATCTGATAAGGGTTGATAATGAACGTTATGCAGTTACCTATGTTACAAGTGACGAATTTAGAGGCGAGCGCAGTCGCTCGCCTCTTGCCTGACCGTAAGCGTAGCGGGGTCGTGTGACTATTCCTTCGGCCTCCGGCCTTTTGTAAAAAAGGATGACCCGTATCAATTTGGTACGTGCTTGCTTTGCTGTCATTCCCTTTCTGTATATATTTTCCAATTTTTGAAACCCCGCAATGCGAGGGCGGTGAATCGCTTTGTGGTGGAGTAATCCATAAAGTTCATTTGTACTAAACATTTGCGTTCCGCAGCATTTGTTTTGAAGTAAAAGATTAACGAAAACACCGCTAGATTTCCGCAGCATTACAAATGCTGCGGAGTGCGCCTTAACACGAAAAGTCACGAAAAAAGATCCAGCTGTCCCCTTTCAGGCCGCTTGAAAATTGAAGTATTGTACTCCGGCATTTCCCTGCCTGAGAGGAAGCGCTTCCGCGCAATCTCAAAAGTCTGTTTTACCATATCGGCGTAATTGCCTTCGCCTTTCATGCGGGTTTTGAAGCGGCTGTCGCTAAGCTTGCCACCGTGAGCATCGGCGATTTGCATCAGCACCTTCTCGGCGCGGTCGGGCATGGTGCGGCGCAGCCATTCTTCAAAAATGCCCGCGATCGCTCCATTGAGGCGCACCATGGTGTAACCCACCTTGCGGGCTCCTTTGGCGGCGGCTGCCTCTACGAGCGGCAATATCTCGTGGCTGTTGAGTCCGGGAATGATAGGTGCCATCATCACCTGCACCGGAATGCCTGCATTGCTGAGCACTTCCACCGTTTCGAGGCGCTTGGCGATGGAGGCGGTGCGCGGCTCCATCAGGGCGCGGAGCTTCTCATCGAGGGTGGTAATAGAAATCACCACTTTCACCAATTGCTTCTCAGCGAGCGGCTTGAGAATATCAAGATCGCGCTGCACGAGTGCATTTTTGGTGATGATGCCCACGGGGTTTTGGTATTCCAAAAAGGTGGCGAGCAGGGCGCGCGTGATTTCAAGCTTGCGCTCAATGGGCTGGTAGCAGTCGGTATTTCCCGAAAGGGCGATGGAATGCGGCTTCCACCTGGGATTGTCCAGCCTTTTGCGCAACAGCGACACCGCATCCTGCTTCACCAATATCTTTTGCTCAAAGTCGATGCCGGCGGAGTAGCCCCAATATTCGTGAGAGTTGCGGGCATAGCAATACACACAGCCGTGCTCGCAACCCTGGTAAGGATTGAGAGAAAAGTCCATCCCAACATCGGGGCTTTTCACCTCGTTGACGATGCTGCGCGGATGCACCGGAATGAAAGATGTTTTGTGCGCACCGCTCTCCGGAGGCAGGTCGATCGCCTCCTCGTGCGCACGCTCGTAGCGCAAGCCGAAAAACCTGTTGTGCGGGTTGTGCTGGGCACCCCTGCCTTTTATATGTTCCTCGTCGGGGTTCATAAAAAAGTGAAGCCGATTGCGATGTTATTTGAAAGTTATGGCCCTAAACAAGCCCCTTTCGGAACCTTGAAGCTACGCAAAAAATGGGGATGAAAAGGCCGATTATTTCACGCCGCGGGGAACACCATCCACAAGGCGCTTCTCAAGCAGGAAGTTGCGGTCGATGGACAAATCTTTGTGCCCGGCGACATCCCAAGGCACTACTTGCCATGAGGTGGTGGGCTTCAGCCACATGCCACCTTCAAGCCGCAGCGGCATGTCAAATCCTTCCACGCATTGCGTCCACCGGTGGTAGAGCTTGCCTTTGTCAATGCTGTACTCCAAGACCGGCAGCGAGGATTGTCGCAGAAACTGGTCGAATACTTTCGTGAAATCAATGCCTGTAAATTCATTGATGTACGCTTCAACCTGCTCTGTGCGCACGATGCTGTGGTAGAATTTTGCATTCAATCCGCGGAGCATTTCCTTAAACAGGCTGTCATGGTCCACAATGTGGCGCATAGTGTGCAGCATGTTGGCACCTTTGTAATACATGTCACCACTGCCGCGCTTGTTTACCCCATAAGGCCCTATGATGGGCTTGTCGTTGAGTATGGATCGGCGCGTTCCGATTACGTAATCTTCACCGGCAGCAGCACCGTAATTACACTCTGTGAAGAGCGCTTCAGTGTAGGCGGTAAAGGACTCATGTACCCACATATCGGCAATATCGGCGGTGGTGATGCTGTTTCCGAACCACTCATGGCCACTTTCGTGAATGATGATGAAATCCCATTTCAGGCCCCAGCCCGATGACGATAGGTCGGAACCGCGGTAGCCGTTGCCAAAATGGTTGCCATAGGCTATGGCGCTCTGGTGCTCCATGCCGAGGTGCGGCGATTGCACCAGCTTGTAACCATCTTCATAAAAGGGATAAGGCCCCAGCCAGTCTTCGAAGCACACCAGCATGCGCTGCACTTGCGTAAAATGGGATTTGGCCGCTTCCAGTTCGTAATCCAATACCCAAAAATCGAGGCTCAATGTGCCCTCCAGGCCTTCAAAGCTGTCTTCCCAATGGGCGTAGTGCCCGATGTAGGGTATCATGTTGTAACTGTTGATGGGATTCTTCACCTCCCAGGCGAAGCCCATTAGGTTTTCACCCACTTTTTCCCGGGCCATCAGTCGGCCATTGGCCACAGCCACCAGGGTATCAGGCACCGTGATGGACATGCTCGCACCAAGATTGGGCTCATCGCTCTGGTGGTCTTTGCAAGGAAACCAAGCACTGGCGCCGAGGCCTTGCACGGCAGCCGTCATCCATGGTCGGCCTTTTTTATCTTTCGTCCATATCCAGCCGCCGTCCCATGGTGGGTTGACAGCCACGCGCGGTTTTCCCGAAAAGGAAATGAGCACTTCGAGCGTATCACCGATGGATTGCACTTTTTCGAATTGCAGGTACCAGGCATTTCCATTTTGCGAAAGCTCGAGACCTCCACCTT
>DAIRDH010000047.1:6837-12650 GCA_036796255.1 Cryomorphaceae bacterium | reverse complement strand
TCGAATTGCAGGTACCAGGCATTTCCATTTTGCGAAAGCTCGAGACCTCCACCTTTGTGCTCAGCCGATAATATGCGCATGGGGTGCTGCAAGTCTACTTGCATGGTACGGCCTGTGTCGGTGACTGCGAAGGTGATGGACTGTATGCCTTCAATGAACCGCTCGTCGTAATCGGGTGAGAACGCGAGGTCGTAGCGCAACACATCCCACCAGGCCCGCTCAGGTGTGATGCTGCCGCGCAGGCTGTCCTGCACGTGAATAGACTGGGCATACAAGGGACTGCCTGCGAGGGCAAGGCCAATCAGCAGAGATATAACTTTCCGTAAAATTGAAACTGAGTATGTATCCATGGTTAATGCCATGATACAAATAAAGCACCAAAGCATTTGCGAAACAAATACATTTGGTGCTTTTCGGCAAACCCAAAACTTTTGCGCTTCGTGCGCTAAAGGTTCGAGCGCTTATTGACGCTGCCGGGAATTCTCAAGTGAATTCACAGCATCTGAAAGCAGCTGGAAGTTGATGTCGTCTTTGTGCTCAATGAGGTGCTTTACCACAGCTTTGGCGCGCACTTCCTTGCCTTTGGGCACGTCCTCCAGGTCTACAAAGTAGGCCAGGCTGCGCTGGCTTCCAGGCGAAAGTGAGTAAAAAATTGTGCTGGCATCATCGCTGTTGTGTAGCTCATTGGAGAATTGCTCACTGAGCGCCACACCGAGGAGTGGATTGTGCGGCCTGATGGTAACGTAATACAACTGACTATCTTTCAAGTTGTTTTCCACAACTGATTGCCCGGTTAGCCTGATAACGGGGATACCCGAAGGAAGATAAGAAATAACACCCCGCATAGAGCAATCGCCATCGGACTTGCATATCACATAGCGGCCAAAATTGCGCTTGAAGCGCTGTATTTCATCTTCAGGAGGTAAAAAATAATAGCCCTCGGAGGCATTTTCGAATGATTCTAATATTGCTGCAAATAACATCGTTTCATAGTTTAAGTTGACATCAGGTTGACTTGGTGCGTTAGGGGTGGGCCTTTGAAAATGAAGCCTCCAAATGCACCTTAATTGTGGTTTCTTATCTCCTTGATGAGTTCGTCTTTGTCCATTTTGCTCCGACCGTCAATATTGAGCTTTCGTGCAATGCGGTACAATTCATGGCGCTTACGCTCCTCGTAAGGCCTTGAATCGTGGTCTATATCGTCTGTATTGGCAATGCGCGCGGCCTTCTCTTTGCTGGCGCCTTCTCTTCGCAAGGCCTCGTATTGAGACTTGTTCTTTATGCTATTTTTCTGTTCGTTCATATGCATGTCAATGGGTGTTTGTAAATTCTTCATGTGTTACAAAATTGGAGGCGTCCTTCATCACATTTGAGCGGATGCGTTCATACAGCCGGGTACCTCCGCTATTGGTTTTCCAACTTTCGCCCTGCATTACATCCATTTCTATCAGCAGTGCTTCGCCCCCTTGTTTTCCTTTAGGAAACCAATGGTTCAAATCATCATCCCACAGCGCTTCAAACAGATGCTTATTGGAACTTACCCGCGCAGGGCCGCTCAGACTCAGAAATGTGGCTGTATCCTGGTTGACAATTGCTGCATTGATTTCGGGCTCCTTGCCTATCTCTGTCACGATATCCGAATCGAAAGGGACGAAAAAGTACAATTGACCTGCAAACTCCTTTTGCGGAAGGTGCATGGGCCGTGAGCGCAGCAGTCCATCACTGAATGTGGAAACCATGGCAGTGGGGAATGTTTCAATGATGCTCCAAATTTTTTCTCTTTCCGGTGTTGACATTTTCTAATTTGATTTTAGGTGTCCTCACAGTCCAAGTGCATATTACATGCCGCAGGCATACTCTCAGCTAGTCATTTTGATATCAACCGCTTACGCCAATCTTCTGGAAAGTGAGTTTTGCTTATCCTGGGGCAGCTTTACACAAGGTGTACCCAACGTGCTACACTTGTACCAGGGCAGTAGCATGGCGCATCACAGGCTGCTTTGGGCAATCTTTTCAGAAAATTCCAGATTATGAAGGTTTCAGATGCGCTTTTCGCGGCGGTTGGCTTCCTTCATCTCTTCATTGAGTGCTTTGAAATCGATCACACCCTCATGCATCACGAGGTGCTCCATCACCACCATGGAGCGACGCACCTTAATGGCCGAACTTTTCACATTGCCGGCATAGTGGATCAGGGTACGTTGCTTTCCCGGGGTGAGTGCGTGAAAGTAGGCCGAGCCCACCTCATCCTGCCGCAGTACTTCTTCAAACTCCTCGCTCATGGGCAGGCCATACTTGCTGGTGTCGGGCTGAAGCTCAATTTGCAGCAGCGAGCCGATGTCGATGCCCAGCTTGCTGCGGTTGATTTTGTTGATGTTGATAAAGTACTCCCCACCGCACATGGGCATGAGTGCGCATTGGTAGCTCAGCGTATCGTTGATGGTGCATATCACGCGCTTGCCGTGGCTTTCCACGAGGCGGGTCGCGATCTCTTGAGGCACCATAAAGTGGTGGCCCCAGAGGTCAGAATCAAATTGCTGCAAGACGGCTACAAATTTCACGGTTTGAATTTACAGCCTTTCGGCAAATGGGCAAAAAAACGCTTGTACGCTGCAATTGGATTTAACCATTCCAATCTTTGGGTGTTAACCGGAATGTCTCCTTAACTTTGCAGCAGCAAACGAAGCCATGAAATACGACCTCAGCGAAATCACCGAAATCATCCGCAACCGCCGCACCATTTATCCCGAGCAATTTACCGAAAGGGTAGTGCAACCCGACATGGTGCACCATATACTGAGCAATGCGCTTTGGGCGCCCACGCATGGTAAAACCCAGCCCTGGCGCTTCGTTGTGTACAGCGGCGAAGGCCGGAAAAAACTGGCCGCCCTGATGGAGCAACTCTACCGCAAGCACACGCCTAAAGCACAGTTTAGCGAAAGCAAATTGAACCGTACCCTCGAGCGAATCGACAAAACATCGGTGCTGGTGGCGCTGGTAATGGCCCGCACGCCCGAAACGCAAATTCCCGAAATAGAGGAGGTGGAAGCCGTGGCTTGCGCTGTGCAAAATGCCCTGCTTACCGCCACCGCCTACGGATTGGGATCATATTGGTCTTCGCCAAAATTCCTCTACGCCGATGGAAGCCCCGAGGCATTTGGCTTTAAACCTGAGGATAAAATGCTCGGCTTGCTCTACTTGGGTTACCCCGCCGGTGAATGGCCCAAAAGCCACCGCAAGCCGCTGGAATACGTGACCACCTGGGTAAATTCATGAGCAGCATGGCCAAAAAGCCGGTACACTATTCTAATTACGAAGACCATCCCAAGCAGCGGCAGTACATCGTGTTCTACTTTTACGCCAAAGACCACGCCGACTACTTCGAAAGTTTGCTGATTGCAGCGGAAATACCATACGAGCGGGGTGCAGGCAAAGACCTGCTCAGGCGCCACCTCTTTGGCATTCACAAATCGCTGCAAGCCAGGGCCGAGGTGCTCAATGACGAAACGGGCAATATGTTTCGAAGACCATTTCTCGCTGACAACATGATGCGTATTGCTGTATTGAGCCTCACACTTATCGTACTGCTCATCGCGCTAATGGGTTGGTGGAGGTCGGCCTGAAGCGAGATGGCCGTGTAATGGCCCCCTCGATTTTGTTGAAAATTGTACATCGAAAATGAGGATTTATCGATAGAAAACGAATCTTCACCTAAAAAAAAAAGACTGCAAATCAGTAACCATCAACAGAAGGGTCCGTTACATCCATTAACCCTAAACTATTGCAGCGAATGCGCTTTTTCCTTCTAACAATTGCTTCTTGTATTGCCCTTCCTTTGTCAATTTTTGCCTCTGAAGGCAGCCCTAAAGGAAAAGACAAAAAGAGTGAGACTATCTATGCTGATTCAAGGCGAGACACCACAGCCGCGGTTGTGGTTTACAATGCAGCCACGAAATTCATACCCAACGCGCGCCTCACAGTAGAGGATTACACGCACATGATCGACTCTTTGGTAATGCTCGACACTATTCCTGTATCTCTCGTGAATCAATTAAATGTGTACCGAAATCTGAGCAACCGAAAGCGCAGCGAATTGTGGCAGGTCGTGGACAGCATTTTCGATAGCCCCAACGTGCCCAGACCGGTAGTGAATGCTGTGAACATTTACCTCTCGGCCATCGAAGAAGAGATGGCAGCACCCAAAGGATTCTACGCCCACATTCCCGCCGACGACTCGCCCTATCCTGCCAATGCTTTCTATCAAAATTGGAATACCAATGTGGCGCACCCTTTTCGCAACAACCTGGCCGACTTTGACAGCACCCTCACCCTGCTGCTCGTGGATGAGGAGCAAGATTGCGGATTCAGCGTACCTTTCGAAGGGCCACTGACCTCGCACTTTGGCTGGCGCTGGGGCCGCAACCACAACGGCACCGACATCGACCTCAATGTGTGGGATCCTGTAGTGGCCGCATTTCCAGGAGTGGTGCGGGTGTCGCGCGCCTACAAAGGTTATGGCCGCGTGGTGGTAATACGCCACTACAACGGACTCGAAACGCTCTACGCTCACCTCCATAGGCTCAAGCTCAAGCCCGGCGATACAGTGGAAGCCGGCGATGTGATAGGCCTCGGCGGCAACTCGGGCAATAGCACCGGAAGCCACCTGCACTTTGAAGTGCGCTTTCAGGGCGTGCCGATCAATCCGGCGACACTGATCAATTTTCGTGAAGGAAAACTGAAAAGCAACACCATTACCCTGCGCAAATCAGGCGCTTTCCTCGCAGTGGTAACGCCCGCCCAATTGGAAAAAGAACAAAAAATGCTCGCCCGCACTGGGAGCCATACCTATGAAGTGAAGAAAGGTGATTACCTTTACAAAATAGCCCGCGAGCAAGGCATTAGTGTGGAGGAAATTTGTGCTGCCAACAAGTTGCGCCCCAACCAGACTCTGCAAGTAGGCCAAAAGCTTAGGCTAGGCACCTGATGAATAGAATAATTCAACTCTTTACATGCTTCACATTATTGAATTTATGCAGCCACACACTGCTGGCTCAGCGTATAGCGCCTGAAGACCGCTTTGCCATTACCGCTGGCCTTGAGCTGCGCTCCCTTCAAAACTTTTCCATATTCAACCTCGACTCGGTGAGTATGGTCGATCCTGACCAGAACTTTAGGGCCGTTTATGAGCTGCGCGATGGCTTTGGCTTTGGAGGGGTGGTGCGCATGAGACTATCTCGCTTGTGGAACCTGGAGTCAGGCCTTTACTATACGCGCCGCCGTTATGATTTTCGCATCGACGATCTGCAGCAGCCCTTCAGCGCCGAAACCCAATTCAGGGTGATCTCTTACGAAATTCCGATCAAGGGCCTGGTTTACATACAGCTGGCTGATCAGCTCTTTATGAATGTATCGCTGGGCGTGGCATTTAACTTCTTTGCAAGCGATGTAATTTCTGCCCAGCGAAATTTCAATGTAAAGGGATTCAAGCCTGCATGGATGCGCCTCGGGGTGCTGGGCAATGTAGGCTTTGAATGGCGCACGAAAGAAGACGGCTACTTTTACCTCGGCGCCACCTGGCATCAAATACCGGGTGAGATTATGCGCACCGAAGTCAATTACTTCCGTCCTGCCGAAGACTCGCCTGGGCAGTTTGTGCCTGCCGGAAGGCAGCGCGATGTGCTGGATGGAACCTACTTCTCCATCGACTTTCGCTACTTCTTCAACCTGAGAGAACCAGAACCTAAGCCAAAAGTAAACCGCGTAATTCCCGATTGGAAAACGCGGTAAAGACTTAATGATATTCTAGTTTTCCC
>DAIRDH010000047.1:0-6737 GCA_036796255.1 Cryomorphaceae bacterium | reverse complement strand
ATCATTCCGCATGAAAGCTCCGGGAAAGCACATATCGATTAAGGTGCAGCGCGCAACTTGTTCAGGAGCTCATTGAGGGTTTCGGCTTCCGCTTCGTTGATGCTGCGCATGGAGCGGTGCAATTCGGCCAGGGCTTCTGTGGCTTTTGCCAAAATGTTGAGACCTTCATTGGTAATGACAACATCCACACGGCGGCGGTCGTCGGGGCAGGTTTGGCGCTCGAGCAAACCCTTGGACCGAAGCTTCTCTACAATGCGCGATGCGTTGGAACTCTTGTCGATCATGCGATCTATCAACATATTGACCGTAATAGGCTCAGGATGTTGGCCCCTCAAGATGCGCAGTATGTTGTACTGCTGCATGGAGAGACCGTATTTCTTAAATACAGCCGTTTGCCGGTATGAGAGCCAGCTGCTGGTATACAGCAGGTTTACCATGGCCCTTTCGTAAGGGTCTTTAAACTTCTTTTGCTGAATTGCTTTTTCGATTTCCATGGCACAAATATATGTTGATACATTAGCTACAGCAACCCATTTTATGACAATATGTTTTAATGCTTGGCTACCTTTGCAACCATGGGAATATTGAAACAGCTTGAGGCGCTGCAAGAGGCCTCCGCCATACGCTTGCAAAGCTTGAAATCCATTGTGCGGCGCATTGTCATTCTGCGGGTGCTGGTGTTTTTATCATTTGCGTCAGCGCTTTATGCCACCTGGTGGACACCCTTGCTGAGCGGTTTTTTGATGGTTACTGGCATCGTGCTGTTTCTCTACCTCATCAAGCGTCATGTGTTGGCGCGAGACAGGTCGCGCCATGAGCAGGCTTATTACGGGTTGTGCAGCGAGGAGATCGACATTGCTCAAGGCAAATGGCGCAAGCGGCAGGATGGCAGCAAGTACATAGCTCCCTCCCACCCTTTCAGTTCCGACCTCAACATATTCGGCCGTCACAGCCTCTTTCAGTACCTCAACCGCAGCCAAAGCCCTGAAGCCGAAGCACTGTTGGCGCAGTGGCTGGGCGAAAATCTGCTCGACACCGAGGCCATCATTCAGGAGCGCGACACCATCATCGACTTTTCGAGGGATCCCGATTGGAGCTTTCGCTACCTCGCCCATGCCCGCACCGCCTTCGCCGACCGCGAGGCAGCCCAGGCCGAAGATGTACTCTGGACGCAAGGCATCACAACCGAGCGTAATTATGCAGTGAGAATATTTCTAACGAGGCTGGCTCCACTGGCCATGATTGGAATTACCCTTGCCTACGCATTCGATATTATGGGTTGGAATGCCTTTCTCATTTCACTCATTATTTCCGGAGCCTTCACTGCGGCCTTTCTCAAGCGCAACCAGTCCACTTTTATGCTTTGGACCACACTGGCCTCGCGGGTGCGGGCTTACGATGCCATGTTGGCTATGCTGCGCAAACGCAATTTTGGCGGAAGCCCTTTTCAAACCAGGCTCGACAATGCTGCCCTGGCCGAAAGTGAAAAAGCACTGAAATCACTCCAAAGCATCAGCGGCGCCATCGACAGCCGCAACAATGTGATCGTGGGCATCGTGCTCAACCTCCTACTTTTTTGGGACTTTCAATGCGTATACCGACTGGCCGACTGGCAGGAACGCTACGGAGCGCGCATGCCCCTATGGCTGCAATTGGTGCGCGAAGCGGAGGCCTACCAAAGCATGGCCCTGTACCGCTTTTCGCACCCTGAAGCCACCGATGTGACCTGGACAGACGAGCCTGGCATTTTTTGCGAAAGCGCTACCCACCCCCTTCTGGGCACTGAGGCTGTGGCCAATGCCATAGACCTTGCCGGCAGCAAGCAATTTGCCATCATCACCGGAGCCAATATGGCCGGAAAGAGCACCTACCTGCGCACTGTGGGTGTGCTTGCCGTGATGGCAATGCGCGGTATGCCCGTCACCGCCAGCAATATGCGCATGTCGCCAATGCAGCTCTACACCTCCATGCTCACCACCGACTCTCTGGGCGATCAGGCTTCCTACTTCTTCAGCGAGTTGAAGCGGCTGCGTGAGATTGTGGATGCACTGGAAAGCGGCAGGCCCCACTTCATCATCCTCGATGAGATCCTCAAAGGCACCAACAGCGTGGACAAGGCCGAGGGTTCGCGTCTCTTTATGCAAAAACTGACAGGCCTTCCGGCAAAAGGGCTCATCGCTACCCACGACCTCAGCCTATGTGAGATGGCTGCACAGTATCCCGGACAGATTGAAAACCTGAGTTTTGAAGTGGAATTTGAAGCCGGTCAACTCATATTCGATTACAAACTACGCAAGGGTGTATGTCAAAACATGAATGCCAGCTTCCTACTGAAAGAGATGGGGTTGGTGTGATTGCCAAAGGAAACTTGAATGGTTATGATGTGCGCTCAACTTCATCAGGACCAAGCACAGAATCCTGGCTTTTTTTAACTTCAACTAAAATTTATCCAAATGAAGCTGCCCATTTTCGATATTGTTGTCATTATAATCTCGGCGATAATTCTTGTGATGCTGAGTGAATTCGACCTGCTCGAAACCATCTCGACGTACATGTTGCCTGTGCTTCTGGCATTTTACTTTCTGGGGCAGTATTCAGTGAAGAGGGTCAGACCCCGGGATTGAACCGAACCGCGTGGTTTTCTATGCTCTCAGACTGAAGTCCTGATCAAAATTATGGCTGAAAATTCCATTCTCCGCATTTTGGGTGTTATCTTGCGCTTTGTTTGTCCCGACAAAAGTTTAAGGCCTAACCAATATAGATTATGAAAATTCTGGTTCCTTACGACTTCACTCCTATCACCCGAACAGCGCTTGACCACGCATTTGCGCTAGGCAAACACCTGCACAGTGATATTCAACTCCTGCACATCGTTGCAAATGAGGGTAAAACAAGCGAAGCTGAAGCCAATTTTGTCAGGCTCCTCGACAGCCTTTCGGCAAATGAGCGCGAAGGCCTTGTCACACAGGTGCGTGTAGGCGACATCTTCAAGGACATCATCAGCGAAGCCACTGAAGGCGGATTTCAATTGCTTGTGATGGGTACCCACGGTGCCAAAGGGCTCCAAAAAGTGATGGGATCAAAAGCCATACGCGTGATCACCAGCGGCAACACCCCCTTCGTAGTCACACAGGCCAAAGGGCCCTCTGACTCCATTCAGCGCATTGTGATGCCTGTGGACCTTACCAAGGAGAGCGCACAAATCGTCAATTTTGCCGCAAGGCTCGCCAAGCGCTTCGAAGCCGAGATACACTTGGTGCACAAGGAAGAAGCAGATGAATGGCTCGCCGGCAAATTAAAAAACAATGTGAGCTATTTGCGCCGCGTGCTCAGCAAGGAAGGCGTGAAGCACATTGTGAGCAGCCTACAGGGCAAAAAAAGCCTCGCCAATCAGGTGATCACCTACGGCATTGAGCAGCGTGCCGACCTCTTCGCAGTGGCCCACTTTTCGGAAAGCATCCTGCCACAGTTCGACACGTTTTCGCAAGACATGATCACCAATACACCACAAATACCTGTGCTCATCGTCAATGCCACCCCGACCGGCGGGGTAAAGAGCCAGTATTCGTTTTTGACGGTTTAAATTGGCCTACAGCCTGCTTTTGACGACGCTGTTGTCCTTCAATTTTGAATGGTTACTCAGTGCATATTTTCGGCTTTCACCTCACTGTACCACCAAGCGCTCCATGCCTATCACGCCCTCAGCACCGACTACTTGCATCAGGTAAAGTCCCGAAGCCAATTCCGAAACATCGTATGATGCATTTTCACCTTTCCAGGGATAAGACGCGACCCTGCGGCCCGACATGTCAAATATTTGAACAGCAGAAGGCCGCACCTGATGGTCTGACGAAATGCGAAGCTGGACCACACCCTGGCTCGGATTGGGGTACACCGTCAATTTCGAGACTGGCTTCTCCGCAGTGCTGGCTGACAAAATAGCCTCCTGCCCGCAAGAGACATCTCCTTTGGAGTAGTAAATCACTTCTTTTGTCTTGCTATGAGAGTTCCATTGTTCGCCACCGAGCACTGACTCATTGTAATAATACCTGCCCAATCCCGAAACGTATTCGAATCGCGTTATTTCTGGAGGGCCATTCGTGTCAAACATGCACCATGTGCCGTACATTTCGCAATAATGATACGGACCGGAGACACCTTCGTAACCAACCCTTACTACACCATCACAGAAATCTTGACTAATCAGCTTCTCACTAAAACTTTGGCTGTAAGCCTCTGAAGCGCTTCTGGTCCTATAAAAAGGCAGTGCAGATAAAGTATCATAGCGGTAATAAGCCACTTCTTCAGTCCATTCTTGCATACTTTCCCCATTTTCCAAGAACGATTGATTCAATACGGAGTAGCGCAAACTATCTGCTTCTTCGCTACGACTTAAAAAAATGGTTTTTAAATATTTCACTTCGACTGAAGGGCCGATAGGATTGAAAGGACTTGATTGGTAATTGGTGGTTCTATATTGAATTACATCACCCTCTTGAAAGTCATAAATCATCTCAGCAGTTAAAGCATTCAAGCTCTCCTCAAGCTGAGCATCACCGATCAAAGTCAGCGGTTCCTCAACTTGTGGAAAACCGTCAATCAAAAAGAAATCGATTAAGCCCAGGTTTTGGCCAATTCTGATCGTAAAACCATGCAGCGGAGAGGTTATGGCATTGCCTTCCGTGTCGTAATGACCTATTCTGTACGACTGGACCTGATCTGTAACACCAAACACAGTTTGTTCGCTTTGGCTTTCAAAGATTAGAGCATACAGCTCCGTGCTGTTCTCAAAAAACACGGAAGAATCAGCACTCAGATCAAAAAGCAGGCTATCACCACCCAAGGTAATAAAATGATACTGGTGTGGATCGGGCGAGTAAATCTTCACCCCAAATCCTGCTGAGCCCGAATTCTCGACACAACCGCCCCAACCCCAACATTCATCCGGGTCGCCTTCTACGGGTTCGAAATCAGAAAAGTCTTCATCATTCTTAACCGTATGCAAGAAGTATACTGCAATAAAATTGACCTCGGCAATCGATTCAACTTGAAGGGAGTAGTTGCGCTCCCAGGTATCGTCGAGCGGCGCAAAGTCTTTCGTGGTCCCTGCGGCAAAAGGGGAAAAGGGTTGGGCACTCAGTACGCCTGAAAATAAAATGAAGTAAAATAAGAGGGTAGTTTTTGTTTTCATAACAAGGGTTGTTGGATTTGGAGTAATGGCTTACAGATCAATTCACTATTGTCCGACAAAATGCAGGTCATAAGATCGTGTTAAACCTCATCCTACAGGTGTCCGCTTTGGCTTTTTAAACTGAAATTGTGTGATTAAAAGTAGGAATAATTTGATATACTCAGGACACCGTAAAACCCTCATTTTTCCGGCATACGCTACGCAGCATTTAGCTGCGCTGAGATCGCTCCTTCGCTATTTGCAATGCGGCGCCGGCAAGCGACAAGCGTTAATCCGCTCCGCTGGGCCCTCAGGATAAGGCAGGCACTAGCCATGCGGCCCATTTCACAGTGCACCTCATTCTACTTTGCTTTGCTCCTTCTCGCTCATATGGCATCGATATTTAAATTGTTTCGAGCAATCTTTACCAAAGCAAAAAGCCCCGTCTCCGAGGCTTTTTCTATTCAATGAAGATATTTCAGGCTTTTTCCAAACGCTTCACTTCTCTCTGCGGACTGCCTACATAGGCGCTAAGCGGACGAATAAGTCGGTTGTCGGCCTGCTGCTCCATGATGTGGGCGCTCCAACCAGTAATGCGGCTCATCACGAAGATGGGCGTAAACATATCGATCTCAAAACCCATCATGTAGTAAGCTGGCCCTGCCGGAAAGTCCAGGTTGGGGTAAATGTTTTTCTCGCTTACCATGGTCTCCTCGAGGATGTTGGCAATTTCCAGCCATTTTTC
Organism: Cryomorphaceae bacterium; assembly: GCA_036796255.1. Taxonomy (GTDB): domain Bacteria; phylum Bacteroidota; class Bacteroidia; order Flavobacteriales_D; family Cryomorphaceae; genus T3Sed10-241. Next base: position 822 of record DAIRDH010000047.1, on the reverse strand, counting down.
CTCGCCGGTAAATTTTGCCATCTTTTCGGTGTACTTCTTCATGGTAGGCACGCGTGAGTCGCCGCTGCGGTATACGCGGTGGCCAAAGCCCATCACTTTTTTCTTTTGCGCAAGTGCGTCGAGCATCCATTCCTTCGCGTTGGCAGGCTCGCCCACTTCTTTGAGCATGTGCATCACCTGCTCATTGGCGCCGCCGTGGAGGGGGCCTTTGAGGGCGCCGATGCCACCGCACACCGCGCTGTAGATGTCGCTCGTGGTGCTGGTAATCACGCGGGTGGCGAAAGTAGATGCATTGAAACTGTGCTCCGCATAGAGGATCAGCGACACGTCAAATGCCTTCACCACTTCGGGCGCGGGTACCTTGCCGAAGCACATGTGGAAGAAGTTTTCGCTGAGGCCGAGGCTTTTGTCGGGAGCGATGTAGTCCAGCCCTTTCTCATGGCGGTAGCTCGCTGCAATGATGCCGGGAATGCGCGCCAGGAGGCTGATGTATTTGTCCATATTTGTGGCCGGCGAGTCGTCCCAGATACGTGGGTCTTCCATGCCTAGGAAGCTCACCCCCGTGCGGAGGGTGTCCATGGGGTGCGCCCCTTTCGGGAAATGTTTGACCGAGGCCAGCAGTGCGTCGCTGAGATCGCGGTAGCCTTTTTCCTTTGCGGAAAATGCCTGGAGCTCATCGGCGTTGGGCAGGTCATCATGGGTTAATAAGTAGGCCACCTCTTCAAAGCTGCACTGCTCACAAAGCTCCTGCACGGGATAGCCGCGGTAGGTCAGCGAGTTGGTTTCGGGCATTACTTTGGAGATGGAAGTCTCATCGGTGAT
>DAIRDH010000046.1:0-24876 GCA_036796255.1 Cryomorphaceae bacterium | reverse complement strand
TGTAGCCCGTAGGGGATTCGAACCCCTGCTACCAGGATGAAAACCTGGCGTCCTAACCCCTAGACGAACGGGCCATTTTCCGTTATCGGGCTGCAAATATAGTAGGTTTTTTTCTAATGCAAGCTTTCGGAGTAAAAAAATTTATTCTTCATCCAATCTTTCCGCCTGAAGTTTAAAACCCAGACGCTTGTCAGTACGCCTGCCGGTAAGGCCGGAGGTGCGAATGGCGTTGGTCAATGCAATATCGCTTACCAAAGCATACTCAGGCACAAGAAGCTCAAAATTCAAGGCTTCAAGCGTCACAGCAAGTACCACCTGGGTGGCCGCTTGCGCATCGAAAGTGGCATTCGCAAAGGCGCTGAAGCGCTCACCGAGGCTGTTGATTCCTTCCACGAAAAAATGATTTTCCGCATTGATGAAGATGCGCGCCACGAGGTATCCCGCATCACTGCCGCGCTCAAAACGGAAGCTGTCTGCAAGAAAATTGTACACGTGAATCACTGCGCAATAAGCCCTGTTGGGATTGTCGGTGAGGTAAGTACCGAATGGAACGTCAGGCACGTCCGTATCAATGCGAAACACATTGGTGTGCATGTTGAAAAGCAGATAATCACCAGCGATGGTGCAGGCAAATTCGTATTCGTTGCGCTCGTGAAATTTGATTTCCAGCCGCTTGTCGACTTTGGCTACATCTGCCGAAAGGCGCTCTATATGCGCCGCAACTTCTCCCTTGAGCAAAGCCAATTGCTTCTTTCCAAGCTCATACACATCGCGCTTCAGCCCGGAACGCTGGAGGACGAATCGTTTCAACTTGCCATAATCGCTGATCTTGCCCATGGCTAACTCAGGTTTAATATGCTTTCGCAAAAAGCACCCTCCGCTGTGAAGGCTTACCGCTGTGTATACACTTGCCTTCCTCCATTTTGCCATCTAGAGGAATACAGCGAATGGTGGCCTTGGTTTTTTGCTTGATGTACTCCTCCGTCTCAGGCGTGCCATCCCAGTGGGCCGAAATAAAACCGCCTTTGCCATTCAAAACCTGAACAAACTCATCCCAACTGTTTACCTCAGTGGTGTGCTCCTCGCGGTGTGCAAGGGCTTTTGTGTATAGATTTTGCTGAATGTCGATAAGCAATTGTTCAACGCTGGCCTGGGCATCGTCAAAGGCTACCATTGATTTCTCAAGGGTGTCGCGGCGCGCAATTTCAACGGTATTGTTTTCCAAATCGCGCGGGCCCATGGCGATGCGCACTGGAACGCCTTTCATCTCATATTCCGCAAATTTCCATCCCGGCTTGCGCTTGTCGTCGTCGTCGAGCTTCACGCTGATGCCTTTTGCCTTGAGCGCTTCCACAAGGGGCTGTACCTTTCGGCAAATGTTTTCGAGCTGCTCCATCTCGCGGTATATCGGCACAATGACCACCTGAATAGGAGCCAATTTTGGCGGAAGCACCAGCCCATTGTCGTCGCTGTGGGTCATGATAAGCGCGCCCATAAGGCGGGTTGATACACCCCATGACGTGGCCCAAACAAATTCTTCCTTGCCTTCTTTGTTGACAAACTTCACGTCGAATGCTTTCGCGAAATTCTGCCCCAGAAAGTGTGATGTGCCCGCTTGCAGGGCTTTACCATCCTGCATCATGGCTTCGATGCAATAGGTTTCAATGGCGCCCGCAAAACGCTCAGCAGGCGATTTGATTCCTTTGATTACCGGAATGGCCAACCATTCTTCGGCAAATGTGGCGTAAACCTGAAGCATTTGCTCTGCCTCCGCGATGGCCTCAGCCTGGGTAGCGTGTGCAGTATGTCCCTCCTGCCAAAGAAATTCAGAGGTACGGAGGAAGAGGCGCGTACGCATTTCCCAACGTACCACATTGGCCCACTGATTGATAAGCAAGGGAAGGTCACGGTAGCTTTGGATCCAACCCTTGTAGGTATTCCATATGATGGTTTCGGAGGTGGGACGCACGATGAGTTCTTCTTCGAGCTTTGCATCTTCGTCTACCACAATTTCTCCGGTGATAGGATCGTTCTTAAGGCGGTAATGGGTCACAACGGCACATTCCTTGGCGAAACCTTCCACATGGCTGGCTTCGCGCGAGAAGTAAGACTTAGGTATGAAAAGTGGAAAGTATGCGTTTTGGTGTCCAGTGGCCTTGAACATATCGTCGAGTGCCCGCTGCATTTTTTCCCAAATAGCATATCCGTGGGGCTTGATGACCATACAGCCGCGCACTTCGGAATGCTCTGCCAAATCGGCCTTTGCTACCAGCTCATTGTACCAATTGGAATAGTTATCTTTACGGGTAGTTAAATTCTTGCTCATTGAGGGGTATTATGGAATGGTATTTGTATATACAGGAAACGAATTAAAGAACAAAGAAAGCTAAACTAGATAAGACCGATAAACTTTTTTATCTTTAGCTTTGTAACAATACCCAGTAAAAGAAAAGTCATGAGACACTTTAAAACATATATCGCAGGAGCCTTTTCGTTGGCACTTTTGGCATCGTGCTCTACCAATCAGGATTTAGTATCACTGGAAGAGTATGACGACCTCTACTTCACAGGCAATAACAGAAGTGTAACTGCCGCGGCTTTCGGCTCACCAGTGGCTGCAAATAAATCAGCTGCACCGCAAAAATTCAACAGTAAATCAGAGTCTGTTTACTACGGAAATGCAGACCTCAATGATGATTCATGGGAACAGCAATCCGACGAGCAGTGGGGCGATGATTATTACGACCCTGAATATTCTGATCAAAACACTGTGAACCCGAACCAAGGCACTTTCGGAAACAATATGAATGCCTTTAACAATCCCCAAATGGCCATGAGCATGGGAATGGGAATGGGCATGGGCATGGGAATGAGCATGGGAATGTCGTTTGGCAATCCTATGATGGGCATGGGAATGGGTATGAACCCCTGGATGTGGTGTGACCCTTTCTGGGATCCGTTTTGTATGCGCAGGCCTATGGGCATGGGCATGGGAATGGGCTGGGGAATGGGCATGGGTTGGGGCATGGGAATGCACAACCCTTGGATGAACCCCTGGATGAATCCCTGGATGAACCCCTGGATGAACCCCTGGCGCAATCCATGGATGGGTGGCGGCGGAGTCTGGGTAGGTGATGGCGGAGGCCAAAACTGGAGCTCAGGCCAACGCGGAGATTCAGCTGGCGGGCGTTCACAACGCGGAGGAGTTGTTCGCGGAGATGGCGCTGGGAGCAGTGGCTCTGACAGGCCTAAATCCAATACAGATGGAAACAATACACGCGACCGCAATCAGGTTGCCTCCGACCGGGGACGCAGCGATGCACGCGGCAATACAGCTGATGGTGCCCGCAACAGGGATGCACTCAGGCCAGCCGACCGCGCTGACAGAGCAGGTTCAGGCAGCGAACGCACGCCAGGATACAGCGACCGTGGACGCACTCCACAAATGACTTCGCCCAACGAAAGAAATCAATCCGGAATGACTCCCCGTCAAGGGGGTTCGGTTCGAGACTATGGAAGTACACGGCAAAATCGCCCAGCCCAGGTTTCGCCTTACAACAGGCAAAATCAAGTGAGCAATTCGCGTGGAAATGCTGGAAGTCAGAACAACATGAATAGAGGCACAGTGCCGCAGCAACGGTATGGCAGCAGCTCTGGAAACAGAAGCACGCAACCAAGAAGTGCACAACCCAGCCGAAGCTACCAGCAATCTGCTCCAAGCATGAATAGATCTATGGGATCTCCAAGCATGGGAAGATCGTCCTCACCAAGCATGAGCAGCCCTTCGCGTAGCATGAGTAGCCCGTCGCGCAGCATGAGTTCACCCTCACCTTCGCGTGGAATGAGTTCTCCATCGAGGAGCGGCGGTGGCGGTGGAAGCCGACGTTAATCGGCATCTCCATTAAAGAATAAGCATGAAGAAACTAACAATCATAGCACTGCTGCTATGGGTGGCAGGACAGGCTGCAGCCCAAAATGAAGCCGACGTCCAGCGCTATATCAACAACCTGCCTCCAGGGACTGCAAGGTTTGCCGCGATGGGTGGCGCCTTTACAGCACTCGGTGGTGATATGTCCTCTATGCATATCAATCCCGCAGGAATTGGGGTATTTCGCTTTAGCGAGATTGGATTCACGCCCTCAGTAGAAACAAAACGACTCAGCACATCCCTCGTTGGGACATCAACTTCAGGGGTTGAGAACGGCTTTAACATTGCCAACGCCGGCTTTGTGCTGGCCAGTGAAGTGGACGATCCGTTTTGGCGAACAGTAAACGTTGGTTTTTCAATCAACAGGATGAATAGCTTTAATGATGAGCTGGTGGTCCAGGGAACAGTGCCGCTTGACCGATCCATGATGCAGAGTTTTGTGAATGAAGCCACAGGTTTTTTCCCTGATGAATTGAGCCTTTTTGGTGCTGGCCTCGCATTCGATGCCTTTGTCATTGATCCCATAGACGAATCCAATCCAGACAACACCGAATATGTAGGACGAATTACCGAAGGAGAAATTAATCAACGACAGGTGGCACGCACTTCGGGTCGGGTTAATGACTTTGGTCTCACCCTCGGTGCCAATTATGATGACAAACTATACATCGGCGGGGGCCTCGGTTTTGTGTCAAGCTTTTACCAGTCGACAGTAGAGACAAGTGAAAGTCCCACCCTGGGTGGCACCACAGATCTTCAGCGGTATCGCTTCACGGAGAACCTTCAAGTAGAAGGTTTTGGAGTAAACTTTAGGGCTGGATTTATTTACCGCACTGAAAGTGGACTGCGTGTAGGTGGCAGCATTCAAACCCCTACCACATTTCGTATGCAAGACGTGTATAACGTTCGCATGTCATCCAACCTGATTGGGAACGATGTATTAAACTCAGGGGACGATTTCCTGGAATACCGCATTCGTACGCCCTGGAGGTATACGGTAGGCCTTGCCGGGGTTGTGAACGGTAAGTTTATCGTGTCAGGGCAGTATGAATATGTGAACTTCAGGGGCGGACAAATGCTTCCCGGCAACCGACGCGTAAGCGGAAACCCATGGAGCGATGTCAACAATATCATCAGAGATGAATTCAGGGCGCAGCATACCGTGCGTGCCGGGGTAGAATTCAGAATGACCAAAAACTGGATGGCCCGCGGTGGGGCGGCATATTTCCCAAATGTGATCCCTGCCAACCGTGAAGTCGTATCCTCATCACTTGACCGCATTCAGCTCGGAGGTGGCATAGGTTATCGAAAAGCAGCCTGGAACATTGACCTCTCATACACCTACGCCAGCTTCAACGAACCTTTCAGGGCAAGTTCGGCGGGTTTTGTGCAAGAAATCAGCAACACAATCAGCATAGTCAGTCTCACTTTGGGCTTCCGATTATAATTGGCCTGGTGCATTAAGAAACTCAAAAAAAAATCGCTTCCGATGTGGAAGCGATTTTTTTATGTCGTTCTGTCTCGTTTCATCAAAGGTGAATGACCTCATCGTAGGCAGCGGCAGCTGCTTCCATAATCGCCTCGCTCATGGTGGGGTGAGGATGGATTGTTTTGATGATTTCGTGCCCTGTGGTCTCCAGTTTGCGGATGCTTACGATTTCTGCAATCATTTCTGTTACGTTGGCACCAATCATATGGCCTCCGAGCAGCTCTCCGTATTTCGCATCAAAGATGAGCTTCACGAATCCATCGCTGTGGCCTGCAGCTTTGGCCTTGCCCGAAGCAGAAAAGGGAAACTTACCCACTTTCACTTCATGGCCTGCCTCCTTGGCCTGCGCCTCGGTCATGCCCACCGAAGCCACTTCGGGCGAGCAGTAGGTACAGCTTGGAATGTTGCCATAGTCGATGGGATCTACGTGCATTCCTTTGATTTTCTCAACGCAGGTGATGCCTTCAGCACTCGCTACGTGCGCAAGCGCTGGTCCGGGTACACAGTCGCCAATGGCGTAATAGCCGGGAATATTGGTTTTGTAAAACTCATCAACCTTGATAAGGCCTTTGTCGGAAACGATGCCTACATCTTCGAGACCGATGTTCTCAATATTGGCAGCAATACCAACAGCGCTTAGCACGACATCACATTCTATGACCTCCTCCCCTTTCTTGGTCTTCACGTGTACTTTGCATCCGCTGCCAGATGTATCCACCTTCTCAACAGCTGCACCGGTCATTACGTTGATTCCCTTCTTTTTGAAAGTGCGCGCCAGTTGTTTAGACACTTCTTCATCTTCGCGTGGCACTATATTGTCGAGGTATTCCACGATCGTGACTTCTGTACCTATGGCATCGTAGAAATAAGCGAATTCACACCCAATGGCACCGCTTCCCATGACCACCATTTTCTTGGGTTGTTGCTCCATAGACATGGCTTTGCGGTACTCAATTATCTTCTTGCCATCCACCTTCACATTTGGCAACTCACGGGCGCGGGCTCCGGTGGCAACAATCACGTGATCGGCTTCGTACACTGTGGCTTTATTGTCTTTGTCGGTCACTTCCACCTTCTTGCCCGGCTTGAGTTTACCATTGCCCATCAAGACGTCAATCTTGTTTTTCTTCATCAGGAAGGTGACTCCTTTGCTCATACCATCGGCCACGTCGCGGCTGCGGCCTATCATGCCTTTGAAGTCGGCATCGGCTTTTTGCACGCTGATACCATAGTCGGCGGCGTGGTTGATATACTCAAAAACATTGGCGCTTTTGAGCAGGGCCTTGGTAGGAATACAGCCCCAGTTGAGGCAAATACCGCCCAAAGATTCGCGCTCAACTACAGCGACTTTGTATCCGAGCTGGCTGGCGCGAATGGCAGTAACGTAACCGCCGGGACCACTTCCTAAAACAATGATATCGTACTTCATATTGTGAATTAATTGTCAGATTTTCCGAACGCGAAGGTAATACTTTTCCAAGGAAGCGCATTTCCATACCGGCGATCAAACGTTGAAAACTACATGCCTTCAACCCATTTGAGATTGCTATATTTGACAAAAGCCAAACCATATGCACTTCGAAATCAGAGTGGGCTCCGCTGCCAGGCACGAGCTCGAAATCACCCTCCAGTTTTTAGCACAAGATGCGGAGACCCAAATTCATGTTCCTTATTGGAGACCCGGGCGCTATGAGGCGGGCAACTTTCCACGAAATTATATCGGTTTCGATGCGCAGGCTGGCGGCCAGGCCATCGCTTTCCGCAAAATGACTTCGCATTCCTGGCTTCTGTTTACCCCTGTAGGACAAACCATTACCATACAGTATACCCTAAGGGCAGCCGAGCTTACAGCGGGCAACACCTACTGCGATTCAGAAGTGATACTTATCAACCCTGTCAATGCACTGGTTTTCATTCCCGGAAGGGAAAGAAATGCTATTGGGCTTGATATTGAGCTGCCACCCAACTGGGAAATTGCAACCACCCTGCAATCAGGACCGGATAATGGACTGCCCAATCACCACAGCTTTGTGGCAGTTGATTTTGACGAACTCATTGACAGTCCCATTCTCTGCGCAGCTGATTTAAACACCTATGAATACAGCAGCCATGGCATCCCGTTTTACATCAATGTAAGTGGCTATACCCCGATAGAAAGCTCTGGAATCATAGCTGACTTTAAGGCGTTCACTGATATACAGATCGCTGCATTCGGCACATTTCCGGGAACGGAATACCACTTTCACCTGCTCTTCTTGCCAAGCAACGCACGTCATGGTGTAGAGCACAAACTCAGCACCATGATCATCATGGGGCCGGTGGACCAAATAGACCATGAAGACATGTACCACTCGCTGCTCGGTATTGCCTCGCATGAGTTATACCATGTTTGGAACGTAAAAAACCTGCGACCAGTCCAATTGACGCCGTACAACCTAAATGGCCCGGACTTTTTCCGTCTGGGCTATGTGGTCGAGGGTGTAACCACTTACATGGGTGACCTTATGCTGTGGCAGGCGGGCCTCCTGGATGATGATGATTTCTTACAGCTGCTTAGCGAGCAATGGCAGCGCCACCTGGACAATCCGGGCCGATTTAACCTCTCCCTCGCTGATGCCTCTATTGACACCTGGGTGGATGGCTATGGCAGCACGCCCGAGCGGCGCGTGAGCATATATACCGAAGGGGCCCTGCTCGCACTGGTATGCGACGTGTGGATTCTGGATGCCACCCAGGGGCAATCGCACCTGAACACAGCGATGCGCAATCTTTACGACCTTACTGATCCCGCGGTGGGATACACCGAAGATGCCTATTGGAATGAACTTGAAAAACTGGCGAATGCGCCATGGGGTCAATTGCGGACATCAGTGCTCGACGGACGCGGAGCGCTGGAGTCGTACGTGGTGGATGCTTTAAATAAGCTCGGCCTGCAAGCCACAGAAACTCCCGATGAAGTGAAAAAACCGACGTGGTGGGGCTGCAAGCTACACACCGAGGGAACTGTACTCAGGGTGCTTACCGTTTACACCGGCACTCCTGCCGAAGCGGCAGGCCTGTGCTATGGTCAGCTTATTGAAACCATTGATGGCATGCCTGCAAGTGAATTTTTGGCCCAGACGGACTCCAACTATTTGCGCTCAACCCCAGTTACAATGCATATTAAGGATGGATACAGGTCATTTGACAGCCAGGTGATTCCAGACGGAAGCCCCCACCTGTATATTTACCGCATTGAGAAAGCGAGCCCTGTAAACAACAATTTATTCCTAAGCTGGAAAAACCAGCTAAACATGCAGAACACCTGATTTTTCGGCAGAATTACCAAAATTCAAAAAAGCATCTGCATATTTGAACCCAAAATCGAACCTACTGCCATGGAAAACGAAATTGTCGACAAACAAGCAATCACGGATACCAAACGTCCTACGTTTCTTACCGTTCTCTGTATCATTACTTTTGCCGTATCCGCATACTACATTTTTGACGGAGTTTTGACCATTTTTGTGTCCAAATCATTTGATGCTGCGCAATGGCAGGAAATTGTGGATGAGATGGGCAATGCGCTTGACGATGCCGACCCACAGACTGCGAAATTCATCGATTCAATGATGGGCGCCGTGAGCGAAACAGTGGAGAAATCCATCCAACATGCTACAACCCTAGGTATCATCGGCATTATTGTAGCCTTGCTATCTGCCTATGGAGCCTATATGATGTATAATCTCAGGCGAATAGGATTCGCTGTTTACACCGGGGCCAAAATACTCGGCATAGTGGTGCCTTTGATTTTACTGGGATTCAACGTGGTGACCTTGTTCATATACGGCTTTGCCGCAGTGATTGGATTCGTTTTCGTAATCCTGTACGGCGTTAACCGAAAGCACATGTCATGAATCCCTTCAGGCCACCGAAGCAATCACTGATATTTCAATAAGCGCTCCTGCGGGCAGTGCACTTACCTGCACCGTTTCCCTTGCGGGAAATGGCGCTTCGAAATAGGTGCCGTATATGGCATTGACTTCTGCGAAGCGGCCCATGTCGAGCAGAAAGATGGAGCACTTCAAGACATCTTTGTAGCTGGCGCCTGCTGCTTTGAGCACCGCTCCAATATTGCGCATCACTTGGTGGGTTTGCGATTCGAGGCTGTCGCCGGCAAACTTGCCCGTGGCCGAATCGATGCCTACCTGACCACTGAGGTAGAGCGTATTGCCGTGCTTTACGGCCTGGCTGTATGGGCCGAGCGCCTGAGGTGCGTAGAGGGTGTGGATGATTTCCATGGCTGTGCTGAGTTTTCGTAAAGGTCGCAATAAAATGAAAAGCAGCGGAGCGGCTAAGCCGGAATTACCAATTCTGGAAACTACGAATGGAATAAGCGAGATGGCTTAAACTTCGCTCTCCTGCTTCACAAAGAAGCCGTAGAGCTGCTCGAGTGTGGTATCGCGCTTTTGCACATCGCGGATTACCTTTCCTTTTTCCAGAAAAACGATGCGGTCGCAGACTTCATAAACATGATTGAGGTCGTGGCTACTGATGAGAAAAGTGCGCTGGTCGCGGTGCTGGTTTACCAAATCGCGTATGCGCAGCTGGGTGCTGGGGTCGAGGTTGGCAAAAGGCTCATCCCATATCACCAATTGCGGATTGCCGATGAGGGTGCCGATCAATCCGGCCTTTTTCTGGTTGCCTTTTGACAATTCGCGGAGCAGCTTCTTTGCGCCAAGCACCTCGCCATTGGATACATCCTCAAATTGCGCGGTGAAAGCATCCACCTCATTTGCCGAAAGGCCATGCAAGCTGCCTATGAACCGAAAATATTCATCGGGTTTGAGAAACTCAATAAGAAAGCCCTCATCGAGATAAGGCGCAGTGTACGACTTCCAATTTTCAGTGTTGGAGACATCCTCGCCCTGAAGCCTTACTTGCCCCTGATTGGGCTTGAGCAAGTCGAGTATCAGGTTGAAAAGGGTGGTCTTGCCGGCGCCATTGTTGCCCACAATGCCCACTATCTCACCCGCTGATATAGAGAGCGATGGAATGTTGAGTACTTCGGCCTGGCCAAAAAGTTTGCGGAGGTTTTCTATTTGAATCATGCTTGATTATTTATTGCGAAGTGTGGCTGAAATGCGGTAACGGTTGTTGGAAAAAATACTGGCTATAAGCCCGATAATCGGCTTATGAAGTACAAATAGCAAAGTGCCAAAACCCGCCACAAAAAGCAGCCCGGTAATGTGGCTGCCAAAGAGCAGCCCGAGCCCGTACATGGCGAAGGGCGCTGCGAGGATGGGAATGGTAATCACATAATGCGCCACACCGAATCCATTGAAGCTGAATGCGCCACCCTCATTGGGATCGACGTGAAGGGAGCTGACGGCTGCGAGCAGCATATACACCTGCGCTGATACGGTAACGTTGATGAGCAGCATGGCCATGGAAATGGGCAATATGCCGGGGATCAGGAATGCATAAGGCAACGTGAGCACAAATGCGAACAGGGAGCAAGCCACGAGCACATAGTACTTCGCCAGCATCAATTGCTTGATGCCGCCGCCACGAGTAAGCAGAAAGTCAAAGTGCAGGCTGTTCCACGAAAGAATCAATTGACCGTGATTGAGCGTGACGATACCCGTTAAAAGAAAGCCCACCAGCAGCTTTATTCCCGTGCTCATTGTTTCGAGTTCGCCGAACATACCCAGAGGCAGAAGCAGAAAAATAAGGCTGGTAAAAAAGTACTGCCGGGCGCGCTTGTTGCGCAAAATGAGCCGGGTTTCGAGGTCCATCATCTCACCGATGGGGCCCCATTTGCCGAAAAGGCGCAGGCCCGCATCAAACTTAAAGCCACGGTCGAAATTGCCCAGACTCTCCTCGCCCAGCGCGCTTGAAAAGTGCGAAAGCAGAAAGATGTACATCAATACCGGCATGGCGAGCAGGAGCAGCCAGCCCAGCGGCGATGTGAGCAACCACATGGCGAGGCCACCGATGTGGGCCACGAGGCTTATCCTTCCGGAAAATTCGAAGTACAGTAAACCCACGGCGAGGATGAGTACGGCAAAAGCCACTAACTTCTGGGTGCGCACCGCAACCAACCAAAAGGCCAGGTAATTGCTCAAAACAGTGAGCAGGGCCACCATGGCAAAGAAGGCTGCCGCTGAAATACCATCACCGTAGCCGCGCAGTACCGAAAAGTAAAATGGCACCGCGAGAAACCAGGACATCAGGTTCCAAAAGCTGAACAATGAGCGCAGCAACATGCTGTGCACAATTGTCTTTCGCGGAAGGGGCAATACGAGGTAGGGGCGGATTCCCATCACGGGAAACTTTTGCATAAAGTAGCGGATGAGCAAATCCATCACAAAATAGTAAAGCAAAAAGCCGAGCCCCAGCACCAGCACGTCGGCACCGGGGTAAGCCGTTTTGATAAGCTCAGGCCCCACGAGGCCGGCCACAGAAAGACTCACGGCAATATTGAGCCCAACAAAAGCCATCAACAGGGTTTCGAGTAGCTTATGCCCCAAGCCTTTTGACCTCACAAAGCGAAGCCAGGCATGCTGAAAGAGGGTAGTAATCGTGTTCATGAGGGCTAAAATAGTGGCACCATACTGGAAGTGAAATAGTATTTACATGAGCGGTTGAGTCTCGGGTTTCATAGGTTTAGACAGATTTTGAATGAAAAATAACTGTTAAAAACCAGATCAAATGGCAGCCAAGTCCGCCGTCTTGCGCACCAGAGTTTCACACTTATCTCTTTGAGGGGCTAAGTCGAACTGAGCTTATTCTTCAGCATATTCAATCCTCGTCCTCATCGGGAATCTCCAGCTCGCCAATCACCTTGAATTCGGTGCGGCGGTTTTGGGCCCTGCCTTCGGGATTGTCGCTGCCATCGGGGTTGCTGTTTGGGGCAACCGGTTGATCGGCGCCATAGCCCTTGGCCACAAGGCGTTGGGAAGATATGCCGCGGCTCTTAATATAATTCACGACGCTCTCCGCGCGTTGCTGGCTCAGGCGCTTGTTGTAGCTGTCGGCACCTTTGTTGTCGGTGTGGGCGCCCAACTCTACAATTATTTCAGGATTCTCGACAAGTGTACGCAGGATGCCTTTCTCAATCTGGGCTTTGCTCTCAGCGGTGAGTTCGCTTGAGTCAAATTCGAAGAGGATGTTTTCGACCGGGATACCTCCCTCACTTCTGATGCTCAAACCAATGTTTTGAAAAAGAGTATCGCTCACGGCCATGCCACGGGTATCCACATCGACGTGGTTGCTAAAATAGCCTTTGCGCGAAAGCACCACCTTGTACTCCTTCTCCGGCTCAAACTCCACGAAATAAGTGCCATCGGCACCTGTGGTGCTGCGCTGCATCAGCACTTCCACACTATCTTCAACGATGTACAAATCGACTGTGACTCCGTCGAGGAAGTTGGCATTGAATGATTTGGTGCTGAGCTTGTCGCCTCCACCGCTCAGGTAATCCTCTTCATTGACCTGCATCACAAAACCCTCCATGGCCAGGTGAATCACATCAGGCACGAAAAAGCTGTAAAGGTCATCACAGCAGGTTTCATTGATCATCTGGTAGCCGCCCTTGCGGTTGGACACGAGGTAGCCGCTCTCGCGGTCGTCGAGCATCACGTAATAAAGTTCGTCGGCGTGTGAATTGATGGGATAGCCCACATTTTGCGGTGCAGCAAACTTTTGCATCTCGCCCCTTGCGGAAAATACGTCGAGCCCGCCCATACCCGGCAGGCTGGCTGAGCTGTAGTAGAGTTTCTTCTCCTTGAGCTGGTAATTTGGGGTCACCTCGTCAAGCGGTCCATTAATTCTGCGCCCCAGGTTGCGCGGCTTGCGCCATTCTTTTTTGCGGGCATCGTAATAGGTATACCAAATGTCCATTCCGCCCTGCCCGTCAGGTTGGTTGCTCGCGTAGTACATCACGTCATAGCCCTTGCGCGGATCGAGTGCAAAGGTAGGTTGCGTCACAATGGCCCCGGGCACGTTGATGGTTTCATCGAGCTTTTCTGGTTCGCTCCAACCCTTGCCTTCTTTGCGCACCAGATAAATGGCGCACTCCATTTCTTTTTTCCAATTCTCTATGCAGCGGGTAAAGGCGAAGGTATTGCCATCGGCTGTGAAAGCGCCATTGACCAAATGGCCATCGCCGCTGTTGAAGGGCACGTCCCAAAGTTCTGCTTCGAGCCACACATCGGCGGCGCGCTCTGAGGTGTAAAGCCGGCGCCGGGTAGACATGCTGTCCACATGAAAATGGCGTATCTCGTCTTCGCGGATACTGCCAAAAATGAGTTTTTCTTTGCCGTAAGGTATTGGTGCAAACTCGGCGTGGGGCCCGTTTACACCATCGCCCATGTTGTTCACCTCCACAGGCAGGGCATTTGCCATCAAGGCCAAAGCTGTGTCGCAAGAGGCGATGGCATCGCGTGTGGCGCGTCTCCACGCTTTGTCGTAATCATTGGGCCTGATCAGCGATGAGAGCAGTTCAAACTGCACCTTTGCATCTTCGACCTTGCCTGACATTTTCAGCATATTGGCCTGTCGGAACAGGGCCTCTGGATTGCTTTCGTCGAGCTCAAAAGCCCTGCGGTACACCTCGGCTGCTGCGGGATAATCGCGCACTTGCTCATGCAGCTGTGCAAGTTGAAACTGCACTTTGGCATTTTCCGATTTTTTTTGCGCAAAAGGCGTGTAGTAATGCAGTGCGGTGTAGGCATCACCGTATCGCTCTGCGTTCAACGACATGCGCTTCAGCTTGTTCACGCTCACGCCGCTCAGGTCTTGTAGTTGGGCTGTAGCATTTGGCCTTGCGGCAAAAATGGCCAGCGTGAATAATCCTATTTGCAGAAGCCTGTCAATAGCGATCACAAGGAATGGCAATGCGATTGACCGCAGAACTGGGGCTGAGGTAGATCAGGTTAATTTCAAAAGCACCGCGGTTATTGGTGGCGCTGCGCAGTGTAGAGTAGTTGACATCGTAAGCCATGCCGATGATGAAGTTGCCATAGTTGAAGCCACCGCTGAGAATAAATGCATCACCATTGCGCTCTATTCCGTTGCGCATATCGACGCCCAGGAATATCTCGCGCACCGGGTTGCTGCCGTCAAACATCATTCCTACTTGCCCTCCGAGCATCAGGGATTGCGCCTTGGCATGGAGGCTCAACATGGCCGAAGGTTGAATAAAGTATTGCTTGTTGTAGTCCTTGCGCCAGCGGCCGTGAAAAGTATAGCGACCAGGCAGGATATCGGCATCATTAAAAAAAGATACATTAGGCCGATTAAGGTGGAGCACACTGAAACCCAAAGTAAACAGTGATGTCTCAAAACGACGCTCAGCAATGAGTCCTGCATTGGCATCGAAATAGCCTGTTTGGTTGCTCAGCCCCATTTCCGAAAGGGGTAGGTTGGGATCAAAAAGCCCCACATTTGGGTTGTATTGCTCCGGGAAAGTGGTACCGCTGAGGTTGTAATTCTTCAGCACGTAGCCGCCTTGTAAGCCAATACTTAATGTCCATTGCTCCCGGTGCAGGGCGTAGCCAAGGCTCAGAAATGCCCGGTTGTGCACCAGGTCTATCACTCCGCTTTGGTCGAAAAGTATCAGGCCACCGATGCTGAAATTTCCCGGAAGGGCATAGACCTTTTGGTCAAATGAGGCTGCTGCGGTTTGTATGGGTTTGCCAATGGCTTTCCACTGCTGCCGGTAATTGGTGGCCACGCGCCAGTCGCCCTTGTGATGGCCAGTCTCACCCGGATTGAGCAGGAGGGGTGAGAAATTGTACATTGAAAAGTGCACGTCTTGCCCTCGCACTGTGGTGAACAGGCTCAGCAAGCCAAGAAGCAACGCAATGCGAAAAGTTACCACAGGTATGATCTGTTTTGAACGTATTGCTCCAGCATGCGGTTGTACTGCCCGGGAGTGAATCGGCATCCGCAAGGTGAATAGCTCATTATATTATCCGCCGGAGGGATGTAAAAATCGCCGTTGGCATCCGTGGCAGGCTCGCCAATATAATTGCAGCTGATGCCTGGAATAGGATCGAAATCTTCGGCCTCGTCGGTAGGGTTGGCACCTGTATCACAGACAAGGTCGCCTGTTGTAACGCAATTGGAAGCATCAACCAATTCGTCACCAAAACCGGTTTCAAACGTGTGGAACAAACCGAAAAAGTGACCCATTTCGTGT
The DNA here is from genome assembly GCA_036796255.1 of Cryomorphaceae bacterium. Classification (GTDB taxonomy): domain Bacteria; phylum Bacteroidota; class Bacteroidia; order Flavobacteriales_D; family Cryomorphaceae; genus T3Sed10-241. The sequence goes on along the minus strand of DAIRDH010000046.1, from coordinate 9,273 downwards.
GCCCAGACGTTGCTAAAGGCATTCATGGTTGACTTTCTCAACACCATATAATCCCTTCCTCCAGGCATGGAGGCAAACCCTCCTGCAGGACCAAAGCCCTCTACTTCAACCTCAGTGCACAAAAATACATTGATGCGTTCAGGACGGTAGTGCATGGCAAGCATGTCCTCAAGGTGGTCCTCGTCATAAAAGTCGTCAAACTGAAAATTGGGCATGTGCACGGTATCGCAAATCACAAAATCGATTCCGATCGGCTCCCAGAAGTTGTTCAATCGTTCTAGCGCATCGTCGACATCCTCCATGATCACGTTGGTCACACCCAAGCTGTCCTCAGCTATGAAGATGGTCATTTGTAACGTTCGTTTCTTGCGTTTGATGGCATTGCACTCTTCATAATCGAGTACAAAGCGCGACTGGGAACGTTGCTGCTGCACGTCGAACTTGGTGCCACATTTGTGTTGCGCCCCAACCTGCGCTTGCGCATGTAAACCGATACCAATAAATAAACAAGAGAAAGCTGCGGTAAGCAGCAGGACGTGTTTCATAGACCTAAAACTTAACTCTAATTTTGGTTAAAGGAAAGAATTTTCATTTAACTTCGCAAAGTGAATTTTTTGAAAATCTTTGCCAAGGCTGCGGTATTGATCTGCATAATCACAGCCTCGCTATCGGAACAGACGTTTGCACAAGGCATTAGCTCAAGTGTTTCTGAAGGGTGTGCTCCTCTTGCGAGCGTGCAGTTTAACAATACCTTCACGAACCCTACGGGAATTACATGGAATTTTGGCGATGGTGCATCGTCGAATTTGGCCAATCCTACCCACAGTTTTGCCAACCCCGGAACATTTAATGTGACTTTTAACGCCACCTCAGGAGGATCGGCAGTAACGGCTTCACTTACCATTACGGTATATGCGTCGCCCAGCGTATCCTTCACGGTCAATCCGTCGGGCGTGTGCCTTGGGCAGGCAGTACAATTCACAGATGCCAGCACCGGTGGAAGTGGCTCCAATATGACCAACTGGCAATGGGATTTCGGAGATGGCTCGCCAATTACTTCCGGCACTGCCAATCCCAGTAAAACTTACGCCAACCCCGGTCAGTACAATGTGACACTTATAGGTACCGACGCCAATGGCTGCCAAAGTACCGCCACCATTGCCCAGGCAGTGACAGTGAGCACCCCGCCCACGCTCAATATTACCGCCAGTCCAAATCCATTGCTGGCTTGTGAGCCACCACTGACTGTAAACTTCACCAACACCAGCAGCTCCAACTCACCCAACGGCGGTGGCCTCACATGGGCCTGGGATTTTGGAAATGGACAAAGCTCTACCACAGCCGCACCTCAGGTGACTTATACCACCATGGGTACTTTTACCATCACTGCCACAGGCACAGACAATACGGGTTGCAGCGCCACACAAACTTTTCCGGTAACGGTGCAACAGCCAACAGCTGAATTAAATGCACTGAATGGAACCAATGGGGTTTGGTGCGGATTTGTGCAATTTGAAGTCATAGGTACACAAGGAGGACAATTCAATTATGGCAATGGCAACACGGGCTTCCTGCCATTTCACACCTATAATACAGCCGGCGTGTATAACGTGACCTATACTGTAACCACACCTGGATGTTCGGCGCAAGCCACCACCAGTGTAGCCATTGAAATTCCATCGGCCACCATCGTTTCTGAACCGGGTTATGCCTGCTTCAAGCCGGCCGAATTCAGTTACAGTCTTGAGAGTGCAAGCAGTATTGTTAGTTTTGAGTGGTTTCTATCCGGTGGCGACACTTTGACGGTGCCAAACCCCACCCAGATGGTGGATTATGAAGGCCCTAACAATTATGCCATTAACGGACTCGTGACGCAGCTTACCACGGTAAATTTCATCACGGCCAATGGCTGTGAGGGAACTGCAAGCATCCTGGATTCCATCGCCTTGCCCAACGCACTTTTTTACCCTGATAAAACGAATGGTTGTGCCCCCCTTACGGTAAACTTCGAGGACAATAGCTCTAACCATTTTTACCACAACCTTGTGGCATGGGAATGGCATTGGGGCGATGGAACAGTATTTAACTTAGGTTCCTCCACTGATCCTTCACACACCTATACCACTGAAGGGGAATACGAAGCCTTCCTCATTGTGACCAACGATGCCGGATGTATCGACACCTCATTTATCCATACCATCGAAGTGGGCACTCCGGTGAACCACAGTTTTAGTTTTTCGCCTGCGAGCCCCTGTCCCAATGAGCCCGTGCAAATCACCAACACCTCAGCCGACACGGATAAAATTGATTTTTACAATTACGTGGGCGACAATAACACCTTGTTTAGCTGCGCCGAAGAGGCCTCTCCGAGCCTTGTGTTCAATACGGTGGCTGGAACTTTTCCCATCACCCAACAGGTGGAATACAATGGCTGTATCTCTACCACGACGCAACAAATTACGGTGAAGGGGCCTATCGGAAAAGTGAGCCATGAATGCAATTGCGATACACCGCTGGATTACACTTTTGAGGCCGAAGTTTACGGTGCCGACACCTGGACTTGGGATTTCGGGGATGGTACCGTAATCGAAAACTCTACTGCAACTACACAAGATCACTCCTACACTTCTGTGAATGATTATTGGGTGGTGCTCACCAGCTTTTCTTCATCGAGTGGATGTGCTCCTTACACAGATAGCTTGCTGATCAAAGTGAGAAATCTGCAGCCATCGCTGAACGTGCCTTCAGAAGTGTGCTCAGGAGTGGATGTCGACCTCTCCCTTATTGCCACCGGCGCAAGCCTTCCCGGATCAGAAGAGGCTTGCTTTCCTAGATATTTGTGGGTATACAACGATGGTACCCGGCCTAGCCAAACCCTCAACCCAACAACCACCCACATATTTGAAGGTGAAGGCAGCAGCTTATTGGAGGTTTATGTAAAGGACGACAATGAATGTACCGTGCGCTTGTCACAGGACATCGCCGTTTTCAACATCACTGCTCAGTACGAAGCCGATACCCTTACAGGCTGTCCTTCATTTGAAGTCAATTTTGGTGACCTTTCCATTAGTGATACCACCATCGTAAGTTGGGAATGGAATTTCGGAGATGGTGAGAACAGCATTCTTCAAAATCCAACACACATTTTTGAGGATTCCGGTTTTGGACCCAACAATCAACCATTGCCCTATACCGTAATCCTCACTGTGACCGACGAACTGGGCTGTTCTTCGCAAATCGATGAATTGGTGGTGCAGCCTCTGGGGCCAAATCCGGCTTTTCAAAACACCTCTATCGGAAATATTTGCGAAGGCGATGCGGTGACTTTCGGGCCTACCGCCAGCAATGTCAATTTTCACACCTATGCATGGGATTACGGCAATGGTGAGACTTCTGAAGGACCCAATGGCTCAAGCATTTTTGCAGAAGCAGGAAGTTATGACATCACCCTCGAGGTAACCGATACTACAGGCTGCGCCCGCTCGCGCACCCTCAGTTTGGTCAACGTACAGGCATACCCCGAAGCGCTCATCCAGCCCGACTTTGGTCCGGATGAAATACTGTGCTACCCTGTAGCAGTCAATTTTACTGATGCCTCTACCATCAATCCTTTTGGCAGTCGCAGCTGGAATCTCGGCATAGGTGGTCCAAACCTCACCCTGGCAGCCGTGGGAACCACCTACCTCACGCCTGGATTGTATACCGTATCGCTAAGTGTTGAAACCACATTTGGCTGTGCCGACAGCGATACGCTTGAGGTGCAGGTAGAAGGTCCAGTGGCCGAAATGGAGGTGGATCCATTGGCCATTTGCCCGGGAGGCTCCATTTTTATCAATCTTGTAGACACCGCCGACCTCGCCTTTTGGGAATTTGACTACGGCGACGGTACCGACACTGCCAATGTGGCCCCGGTGAGCAAAACCTACGATGAAACTTTTATACCGGCGAGTGGATCGACTTTACTCACGCTGGTAATGTACAGCCCTGACAGCGCATGTGCATCTGCACGCACCGAAACCTTGATCATCGAGCCGGTCACTGCCGATTTCAACCGCAACAGCGAGTCTACAGCTTTAGATTCTATACACTGCTTTGGAATTTCCGACGTATTTACCAGCACCTCAACGCCCAATGCCATTCTTTTCAATTGGAGCCTGAGCACTGGACAGCTTTTCAATACGCCAAATACGCCGGCTATCAATTTGCCGGCAGGCGACCACATTGTAAACCTCATTGTAACGAGCGCCCTGGGCTGTACCGATACCATCGCCAAGGGCATGACCATTCACCCACTGCCGGAGCCCACGGTCAATGAAGGCGAAATATGCCAGGGTGAGGGCATTGAGCTCACCGCTACCGGCGGCGAAACCTATATATGGACACCAAGCACTGGAATTGACAATCCAAACAGCCCCGTGGTTACCGCCTCTCCCAGTTTTACCACAACCTATACGATCACTGTTACCGACACGAACGACTGTTCGCAAACCGTGAACAGCGAGATTTTTGTATTCCTCCCCCCGCCCTCTGTGCAGCGCGATACCATATTGCGGATCGGCGACTCTGACTTTACCGGTCTCAACTTGGGAGACTTGTACACCTATACCTGGACGCCCAACATATACCTCGAGTGCGATACCTGTGCACAAACCACGTTTACACCGCTCGAAAGCACAGAGTACACCCTGACTATTGAAGATATCCAAGGTTGTTTCGCCATTGATTCCTACTTCTTTTTCGACATATTGCCCGTGGCCAGTGTAGATGTTCCGCAGGCCTTTAGCCCCAATGGCGATGGCATCAACGATATACTTTACGTAAAAGGCTGGGGCATTGACGAACTCCTTTCATTCCGAATATTCAACCGATGGGGCGAAATGGTTTACGAGAGCAATGACATCAATCAAGGTTGGGATGGGCGCTACAAAGGCGTAATCCAAAATCCCGACAGCTACGCCTATGTGGTGGTGGTGAAAAACTACATACTCGAAGAACCACAGACGCTGAAAGGGTTTGTGGATATTGTGAGGTAGAGGGTATTTAGTCTCAAGCCATAGTGCTCAAAGCTATTTTGTTTCCATAAAACCAAAACCTTCAAGGCTTTTCCATGATATAAAATTGCCTTTAGAGGTTTTAAAGTCTTCTAAGCCGCCATACACCACGTTCAGGTTTTCATAAGGAGTGTTGCTGATTTTCTTCCAGTACCAGAGATTTTCGAAGAGGTTGTCGGTTTTTGTCATCGACGATTTGATCTCAAAAGGGTGGAGTTGACCTCCCTTATCTACAATGAGGTCAATTTCTTTTTTCTCTTTGCTTTGCCAGTAGTTGAGGTTTGACCGTTGGCCCGCATTGAAGCGCACTTTCAGAAATTCGTTGACCACAAAATTTTCGAAGAGATTGCCTTTGAGGTAATGCGTAGTGAGCTGTGTCCTGCTCTCGAGTCCGAGCAAGGAACAGGCAAGACCCGTGTCGTAAAAATACATCTTGGGCGACTTGGTAATGCGCTTGTTGAAATTACTGTGATGCGGCCGTAAGAAGTGCACCACATAGCTCGCCTCAAGCACTGAAAGCCATGCCTTGGCGGTATTGGGACTCACTCCGGCATCTACCGCCAGCGATTGCATATTGAGCGGCTGACCGATACGGCCCGCACAAAGCTGCACGAAGCCCGTAAAGGCTGCGAGGTTTTCTATGTTTTGAATTTGCCGCACATCGCGTTCCACATAACTGCTGATGTATGCCGGGTAAAAATCTGCGGGTTCGATTTGCTTATCGTAAATGCGCGGATAGAAACCTTTGAAAACGGCATCTTCCCAATGATTAAAAGTCAGATTTGCCCCGGATAGTTCTGCAAGAGACAAGGGCAGCAACTTCAAAATCGCAGCGCGTCCGGCAAGGGATTGGGATATCTTCTCCAGCAACAGAAAATTTTGTGAGCCAGATAGCACAAAGTGGGCTCCGCCCCCATCCACTATGCCTTGAATGTAGGAAAATAACTCTGGTACATGCTGCACTTCATCGAGTACTGCCCCTTTCGGGTAATTCTGAAGAAAACCTCTCGGATCTTCAGCAGCAATGCGGCGCAAATCAATGTCCTCGAGGCTTACATAGGGCAAGTCGGCGTATACGGCTTTGAGCAAGGTGGTTTTGCCGGTTTGCCTGGGACCTGTGAGGCTCAGTACAGGAAATTGCTTGCGGAGCAGGCCAATTTTTGACGCAAGAACGCGATCAATCATAGCTCAAATATATTTCATTTTTGGACATATCTGCATTTCAATTGCAGATTTGTCCATTTTTATAGCCTTATGACTTTGTTCTTTCGGGATTCCCAACCGCGTATTTCGGACATATCTGCATTCTGATTGCAGATATGTCCATTTTGGGGATTCTCAATTCCTTTTCCAAAACCGCATTTACGCCGTACCTTTGCAGCCTTTATGGAAGTGCTACAACACACCCTCGCCAATGGCCTACGCATTGTGCACAAGCCCACTGCCAATGGGCAGGTGGCCCACCTTGGTATCACCATCAACGCCGGCTCGCGCGATGAGCGGGAAGATGAGCAGGGCCTCGCCCACTTCATCGAGCATTGCCTTTTCAAAGGTACCAAGCGCCGCAAGGCTTTTCACATCCTGAGCCGCATGGACAGCGTAGGTGCCGAACTCAACGCATACACCACCAAGGAGGAGACCGTGATATACGCCTCTTTCCTCAACAGCCACTTCAAGCGGGCCATGGAAGTGGTGGCCGATATTGTGTGCAACTCCACCTTTCCGGAAAAGGAAATCGCCAAGGAACGCGACGTGATCATCGACGAGATATTGAGCTATCAGGACAGTCCTGCAGAGTTGATTTTTGACGATTTTGAAGAGCTGCTCTATGGACAACACCCTCTCGGACGCAACATCCTCGGCACGCGAGAAAGTGTGGCAGCCCTGAGCCGCGACCATATCCTGGGTTTCCTCAAGCGCCGCTACCGAAGCTCCGAGATGGTGCTGAGCAGTGTTGGCCATATCGACTTTCGTCAAATTGTGAAATGGGCCGAAAATTATTTTGGCGAATTGGAAACAGGTGCGCCAGATGAGCCACGTCTCCCCTGCCCAAAAGTGCACATCGCACGCCGCGAAGTCGAGATGGATACCTTTCAGGCCCATCTCATGATGGGAGGCACTGCCCCTGACAATCACCACCCCCTGCGCACTGCCACCGTGCTCGTCAACAATTATCTGGGCGGGCCGGCCATGAACTCCCGACTCAATATGAACATCCGCGAGCGCCACGGCATCGCCTACAACATCGAGTCGGGCTACACCCCCTACAGCGATACAGGTGTGATCAGCATATACCTCGGCACCGACAAGAAACTGCTCGCGCGAAGCGAGAAACTTATCCTCAAAGAGCTGCGCAGCTTACGCGAAACCAAGCTGAGCGCCACGGCCCTGCACCGCGCCAAGGAGCAGCTCAAAGGCCAACTCGCCCTCGCCTCCGAAGGCGGTGCCAACCTCATGCAGGCCCTCGGCAAGAGCCTGCTCAACCACGGCCGCATCGACACCACCGAGGAGATACTCCGCGAGATAGACAGTGTGACGCCAGAGCAAGTGCTCGAAGTGGCGAACCAGTGTTTTGACGAGGGGAAGATGGGGGTGTTGGTGTATAGGTGAAAATCACTAAGCTGTCGGTGAATGAGCATCAATAAGCAACCTTGCAATTACTCAAGATCATTGGGATTGTTACCTGTCAACGCTTTTGCATTCTGACTTGTCACCACTTTTTTTCCTGTTTTCTCTTCAATTTCCCTTCGGGTATTTCCAGCGATGGTACCGCCCTGATTGGCAATCACTTTATTCTGCTGAAACGTTTTGGGCTTCTTCTCTTTGGAAATTTCGGTGGTAGTGGCTTCTGCGAGCATGTTCAACACCAATTCCAAATTGGACATGTGGTCGCGCAGGTTTTCCTTTTTCAGATTTTTCAGGTGCTTGTATTGCTTGGTTGTGTGACCGCTCCATGCCCGGGTAATTTCATCGGTGAGAATGGCATATTCCTGTCCTTTTTTCACGCCCCGGGTTTCCCACTCATCGGTAAGTTCCTTGCGAACTTCAATACTTTTCAGGCGCTGATTGATCCACTTGGTGCTGTAGCCCTTTCGCAAATAGGTTTCCATCAGGCGCTCAATGCCCAGTTCGGGGTCTTCAATTTCATCGATGCGCTCCCGGCCTACTTGTGCAAGCCACATTTTGAAAGGCTCTGCTTTGGGGGAGGGTATGCTTTGAATCAAACGGAATAACTGCTCTGTATCAGCCACATCGGTTAATCGCATTTTGCCATCTTCTGCTTCCAATTTCAACCGGTTACAATTTGTAACCAGTTCACTTCCCTCATTTTTCAATCTGTTTTTCAACACTTTCCAATAATTCCTGGCACGTTGATGCGATGGTTGTCCTGTAAGTACGGCTACCACATCCACAATGGAAAAGTACCACTTCTCCTTCTCTTCATCCCATATGGAGCGCACCTGTTTTTGTTCGAAAAGTTTGATTGCAGTAGTCTTTGTCATGGCTTTATATTTTGCGCTGTCAAATGCCGGCCAAGCATCGAGGTTAACGAAAAATGAGTTCGAAAATCATTCAAATATAGCGAAATGATGAACTGTATGGGTGCATGAATGCGCTGCTAATCTCTCAGCCCTGCGTTGAATGCAGGTTGCACATTTGTGCAAGCAGCTCCTTGATGGTGTCTTTTGAATGCAGTGCCTCCACAATGTACCCATCTTCCATGCGGCCATATTGCAAGACTTGCCCGATGATTTGCGCTTTAGATCGTTCAAGATCTAAATCCTCCCGGCGGGTATCCCAAAACAGGTGAGGAGAAAAATCGTGGATGCTGTATTGCTTACTCACTCTCCAATTTAGGCAATCACTGGGATTGGGTCAAAGTGCTTTGGCTGCTTGCCTGTCCTCCAACTTCAAAACCTAAACCCAACCTGCATGTCTCCAAAAGGCTGAACAGAAAAACCACTGCCTGAGCCAATGCCCTGGCCTACAAAGCCCACATTCACATCAATGTAAAACCGCTTGCCAAGCGTGCGCTGAATACCCGTCGAAATGTAGGGATCGATGCTGCCGGTACCATCGAGCGAGGAGTATTTAAAACGTTCTTGCATGAACCCTGCTGCGTTACAATTGCTACAAATGTAGATGTCGCGCTCTGTGCTGTATGCCATGCTTGGGTTCTTGTACATTGGAGTGGCCTTTCGGCAAAAGGGTTGCCCGGAGG
>DAIRDH010000045.1:19357-25363 GCA_036796255.1 Cryomorphaceae bacterium | reverse complement strand
CCGTCCTGCACGTTGGTGCAATCGCCGATATGGATGTGGCCCACATCGCCGCGCAGGGTGGCCTGGTACCATATGCTGCAGTCGCGGCCGCAGCGCACCTCACCGATGACGTTGGAGTCGGGGGCTACCCAGGTGTTGGGGCCGAGTTGAGGGGTGTGGGAGTTGAGGGGGATGATGGGCATGTTGATATTTTTAGAGGGCTGATAGGGAATAAAAGAAGGGGCCGCACATAGCCAAAGTTAAGAAATTGAAGGTGGGCTGAAAAATGTGATCGGGTGAATAATCAGCAAGAAAAAGGGGCCGCACATAGGCGGCCCCGTACGAGGGCTCATAAGAAATGGAATGAGGGGCCGCACGCAGGCGGCCCCGAACAAATCAAGTTATTGATCCTTTTTCGAATCGTGCTCCTTTGCAGGAAAATGCTCCGGCGATCCCTCCTCGCCATCGAGCACGCCCGGCGCACGGCAGCAGTGGTGCAAGCGGTCGTATTGCTCGGCGGTGGGCTTCATGTCGTCGGCTACGTAGCCAAGTTCGTTGATGCGCTTTTTGAGCTCGAGGGCCGTGGTTTTCTTGGGATTGTACTTCACGTGTATCTCGTTCTTTTCGATATCGACGCGGGCCGATTTTACCCCGGGGGCAAAGGCGAGGTCTTTTTCGATGGTGTTTTTGCACATTTCACAAACGGTGGAGGAGGAAACGACGATCTCGCCGCTTTCGTCGTTTTGCGCATTTGCCACAAAGGCAAAGCTGAGGGCAGTAAAAAGGATGAGGAATTGTTTCATTTTTTCTTGGTATTGAGGTTGAGCCGTACACCGGCGTAAAACATGCGTTCGTTGAGCGGTCCGTAGATCATACTTGCGTCAAAATACGGGCCAAAGGGGTTTTCAGCATCGATGATGGCATTGGGTTGGATAAAATTGTTGAGGTTTTCGGCCCCTACATACACTTCGAAGGCATCGAAGATACGCGTGATTTGCGCGTTGATGAGGTAGTAGGATTGTCCCCTGCTTTCGAGCTGAAAGGCAGGTGGATTGCTCTCCGTGCCCGGCAGGCGCTGGCTGCTGTAGTAATTTGCCGTAAGGTCAAAATACCAATGTCCCGAGCCGGTGGTGTAACCCACATTGAAGATGGCCCGGTGGCGTGGAATGAGAGGCTTCTCAAGTCGGCCGCTTTGGTAATCCACCTCCACTTCCTGGTACTTGTAGCTGAGCTTTACGCCAAATCCGCGGAAGGGCTCGGCCTGGAAATCGCCCTGCACGCTGTGGGCGGTGGAGCGGCCCTCGAGGTTGTAAAAGAGCAGGAGTTGCGGGTTTTCATCACGGTCGGCTACGAGCTGGTTTTCGAAGCTGGTGTAGTAGTAATCCGTATTGAAAAATGCCTCCCTGCCGAAGAGCTCAAACTTGTGCAGGAAACTCAGGCCGGTATTCCAGCTGCTCTCGGCCTGTGGCGTATCGATCACGCGCACCACGCGCGAAGTGGCGAGCAGGCCAAGCTGATCGGCGAAGGCATTCGGGGCGCGAAACCCGCGGCCGAGTGTGGCGCGCATGGTGGTGAGGGGCCTGAAATCGTACTTGAGGTGCACGCGGGGCGAGAGCTGATTTCCGAAAAGGTTGTGGTAATCGTTGCGGGCGCCCAGCACGGCCGTGAAGCGCGGGCGGCTCCAGGTGTACTCTGCGAAAACGCCTGGCACCAGCTCCGTTCTGGAAAATGCTGAGTCGCGGTACGCTTCCGCAAAATCGTCGTACTGAAAGTGCAGCCCCGTGCGGATGCTGTGGTCGCTGTATTCGCTGAAGCGGGTTTCGAAAATGGAATTGATCCGGGCGTTGTGCTCCGTGCCAATATAGGGGTTGTTGCCAAAAAATGCATCGACGTCGGTGTAGGTGTAGGCGGCGGTGATGCCGAGGCTGCGGTCCTGCCTTTCAGCCGAAAGGAAGGCCACCTTGGCGATGAACTCGGCCTCTTCGAAGCCGAGTCCGAAGCCGTAAAGCTCCGTGCGACCAAAATGCTCCCCCTTGTTGTAACCCAGTTCGCCACTTGTGCGCTCCTCCTTGCTGTAGCGCCCGATGAGCCTCAGCTGGAAATTGTCGCCGAGGTACTGCCAGCGGTTCATGAGGCGGTAGCTCTCGCGCAGGGGCATGTCGAGAAAGCCGTCATTGTTTTGGTCCATCTCGATGACTTGGGTGGCCGCTCCGGCAAATAGGGCGGTGCTCCAGTTGTTGCCCAGCATCTTGTTGTGAATCACATTGGCCTCGAAGCGGCCCTGGTTGCTGGCAAAAATGTCGGCGTGGATGGGTTCGTTTGAATTGCAAGGTGGCAGAAATTCCAGATTGATTTGTCCTGTCATGCTCTCATAACCATTCACTCCCGAGCCTATGCCTTTGGTGAGCTCAATGTTGTTGATCCATGGGCCGGGAATGCCGTCGAAGCCCATCACATTGCCCAGCCCGCGGGCGAAGGGCACGCCCTCGAAGAGGTTTTGCACGTAGACGCCTTCAAGTCCGAGCATCTGGATTTTTCGGGCGCCGGTTACGGCATCGTTCATCACCACATCCACAGAGGCAGTGGCTTCAAAACTTTCGCTGAGGTTGCAGCAGGCGGCCTTGCGCAGCACCCCGCGGTTTATTTGCTCGGCGTTGAGCGTTCCCGTAGCCGACATGCTAAAAGTGGAGCGGCTGCTGCGTATTTCCACAGCGTCCATATCGACTGAGGGGGCCATGGAGATTTTGAGGGGCTCACCGGGCATTTCCTCGACGGTGAGTTGCACGGTGGCATAGCCCACAAAGCTAAAAATGAGGGTATGCGGAAGCTGATGCATGGGCAGGCTGAAACTGCCGTCGATGCCGCTGGCAGTGCCTTCGGTGGTGCCTTCCCAAAAGATATTGACGCCGGGAAGGGGCTGGCCGTTTTGGCGGTCGGCCACCACGCCTTTGAGATTCTGTGCCATTACCGGCGGAATCAGGAGTATGCCCAAAAGGGCAAAAAGTAAATTTTTCATGAAATGTAGATTAGGTTAAAGACTTGCGTTCAAAAAATGAACGCAATCCCAATCACACATTGAGGCGGCAGTCGCGGAGTATGAGGACTTGTCCGGGCCTCGGCGGAACCTTCATGTGCACCTCTGCATGGCGCAGGGGCACAGCTACGGTGGCGTCGGCGCTGAGCGCAAAATGGGTGGAAACGACCACGGCACCCATAACGTCGACTTCGTCTTTGCTGTCTTTGTGGCTAAAGAATACCGCTTCACTTTTTTCGATTTCGCAGCATTTTTGCGAAAGCGATACGAAATCAAGCACATCAGGTTTGCAGCAGCACTTCATCTCTCCAATGGCAATGCGCTCCGTGCCTTTGCTCGAGCACGCGGCGTAAGTCACCGACACCATACCCATTTGCAGCAGCACAGCCATGGCCATCACCGCGGCAAAACTGCGGCGAAACACATTGAAAGGCATTTTTTTAATGGGCATGCTGGGCATGGATATGTTTTTGCTAAACAAAGATAAAGCACAAAGATACAAAAACCAATGGTGAGGAAAATACCTCATGTCATGGCGACAGCTTCCCTCTGCGATCTGTGATGGCTTCGGCCTATGCATGTGCCCTCCAATTTTTTGAAAGGGCTATGTGAAGTGGATTTTAAGAAGCCGCCATTGAAATGATGCGACGCTTGGACTGAAGTTTGGAATTTCTCAGCCCGGAAATTTGGACCAAAGTGAAAATTTAGTTCCTGCATCCGGGATGACAAAGAAATATTTCAATATTTCATACTGGCTTCAAACAGTTTAAAAGCATTTGGACAAATTTAAAGTATTATCTTAAATTTGTCCAGATGGAAACTGTTTACATCAAGAGAGCCCTGGAAAAAGAGTTGACACGGTTGTCAAGGCTGTATGCTGCAGTGGTGATTACTGGCCCCAGGCAGTCTGGTAAAACCACGCTATGCAAAAACCTTTTTCCCGGTTACCATTATGTGAATCTGGAAGATGTAGGCCTTCGAGAGCAGATTGCTTTAGAGCCAAAGGCTTTTCTGAAACAATACGCATCTGGATTGATCATTGATGAGATACAGCAATTTCCCGAACTCTTTTCCTACATCCAGGTAGTGGTTGATGAATTGCCACAAGCCCATTTCATACTTACAGGCAGCAGCAATTTTGCCTTACTAGCCAAAGTCACCCAATCGCTTGCTGGCAGGGCAGCCACCTTGACCTTGCTCCCGCTGGCGCTCTCAGAGCTGGAAGGCATTGCTGATATGGAAACCGACCACCTGATACGCAATGGAGGGTATCCCGCGGTGTGGTCACGCCAACTTCCTGTGAGCGATGCGAGCCGCAATTACTACAATACCTACATAGAAAGGGATGTGAGGCAGCTGCTGAACATTAAGGATATGCTGCGTTTTCAAACTTTCATTCGCCTGTGTGCAGGACGCATTGGCACTGAGCTCAATGCCTCTGCCCTATCCAATGAAACCGGGGTGGCTGTACCCACCATTCAGGAATGGCTCAGCGTATTGGAAGCCTCTTATGTGGTGTTCAGGCTCCCCCCATTCTTTCGAAATGTGGGCAAGCGATTGGTTAAAACCCCCAAGCTGTATTTCTGCGATACGGGGTTGGCATGCTTCCTTCTGGGCATAGAAAATAATGAACAGCTCGCTACCCACCCATTGCGGGGTGCCCTTTTCGAAAATCTCGTGGTGCTCGAATTTTACAAAGCCCGACTTCACCGCGGAAAGCAATTGAACCTCTATTTCTACAAAGACAAATCTCAACGTGAAGTAGATCTTATACAGGAAAATGGCCAAGCCTTGCACGCCTATGAAATCAAATCGGCACGCAGATTTCACAAAGCATTCACTGACAACCTGCAATATTTTAGAAGCGTGGCCGGCGAGGAAGTGGGCTCCACCAAAGTCATCTATGACGGTGAAGCCAACACCGACCTACCATATAATGGAGTGATCAACTTCCGGAAGCTGCCCGGGCTTATTGTTGATTGAGGTCAAATTGCTCAATCCGGCGATATGCTCACCAGCCCTAAATATTATCTTCTTCCCCCCATCTATATTACCTTTGCAATTCAAAAACCATAAGCATGTACCCCACCTCCATATACGCCGAGCTCACCCCCAACCCCAACACCATGAAGTTTGTGGCCGACAGGGTGATCTTTCCCAGTGCCGATCCGGTAGAATTCCTCAGCGCCGCACAGGCCAAAGGCTCTTCACAATTGGCTCTCGAGCTTTTTAACTTTCCCTTTGTAAAAGCGGTTTTCATAGCGCACAATTTTGTGACCGTTGCCAAAACCGGCGACCTGAGTTGGGACCTCATCACTTTTGAGCTCCGAGAGTTTATCCGCGAGTGGTGCCTCAAGCACGAGCATGTGGTGGAGCGCATTCCGGAGCCAGTGCAGGAAGAGTCACTTGTCGGTGCTTCCGCAAAAACTGCCGCACCCAAGGCCCCTGTGCTGCCCAGCGAATACGATGAGGCCATCATCAACCTGCTCAACGAATACGTGAAGCCAGCGGTGGAAAGCGACGGCGGTGCCATCGACTTTGTGAGCTTTTATGACGGTGTAGTAACTGTGCAGCTGCGCGGCTCATGCTCCGGCTGCCCATCGAGCACCGTCACCCTCAAGAACGGCATCGAGCAATTGCTCACCACAGAGCTTCCGGTGGTGAAGGAAGTGGTGGCGGAATCTGTGTGAATTTGGTAGACTTACATTCGACTGTTAAATAATGCCCTCTGTTGTAAATCATGGCAACTACCGGCTTTGGCTTTAACGATCCTTGAGGAAATAGCTTTTATTTAGCGTCTGTCAATACAGTCAAGTGGCTGGATCATAATATTCTATGGCAACTCCTTAGACCAAGCCAACGGCATGGGCGCACGTAGTTCTGAAAAATAAGCCTGACTGCCGGCCAGGCAGGGATTCCCGCCGCGGCGGGATGACAGCACGCCCCGCTAAAAGCGGGGTTTTCAGAACAAGTGCAAGGCAGATAGCGGACAT
>DAIRDH010000045.1:10212-19257 GCA_036796255.1 Cryomorphaceae bacterium | reverse complement strand
CACGCCCCGCTAAAAGCGGGGTTTTCAGAACAAGTGCAAGGCAGATAGCGGACATCATGGACAGACACTAATTAGCGTCTGTCAATACACTCAAGTGGCTGAGTCAGAAAGTTCATTATCAAGGCGCGCGCAGACTTGAAAAACAAGGAATTGACTAATGTCAATGGCTGTTTTCAAGACCAGTGCAACGCCGATAATAGGCTTTATGGGCAGACACTAATTAGTGCCCATACCGCACCCCCAACACCTTCACAAGGAGCAATCAATGCCCCTGTATGGGATATTCCTGATTGCGTAGATCTCGCTTTGCATCAATCCTTCGGGAACGGTGATTCATGTTTCACAGCCAGCACGCTTAAATCATCACTTACTTAATCAGGTAAAACGGCTTAAATCACAGCGATTGTCACAAACTGCCAGAATGGTGATTTTTCTTGATATTACTTGATACAAGACTGAACATTCCTTGCTTAGAACGGCTCGACGTACTTTCTTTGATTTCAACGCAATCCTGAACATAGTGGGATACAAGCAAACTGTGGCTTCAAACTCCTTCAGCAATTGTAAAAACGCTTCCAATTCTTTCCGGGTAAATCTATTCAATAGGTAGCGCCCAATTTCTACCACATGTGCTTGGGCAGCTTCGGTATAAACAAGTTCATTTATTGCTCCGGAACTCATCATTCACATGCTTCCAAAATTCCCGAGAACTGACCACCCTGCCATTGGCTTCGTCATCCAGGCCTTTCTCGAGCAATGACTTCTCCAAAGCACTCAACTCTTCATACTGGTCTGTGCGCTTGGACTGTCCCTTTATGCTACGGAGGGCATTGAGCACGGACAGTTCGTTCAATTCTGAAATCCATTTGATCAATTCGACCTTGATGCTGTTAATATCTGCCTTTGACATCGCTGTGCGTATTGAACAAATATAAGATATTCCGCTTTTCTATGACAAAGAACCACTGAGATCGCATGCTGTTTGTTTCAAATACTCTTCTCATTACAACCTCATTCGCTTCGAATAGGAAGTTACGCCGCATTTAAAAAACTGCACCAAACAACTTAATATTCAAGAAATCGCCAACCCATACCGCTCCCTCAACACCCCCACGTGGTGCAGGTAATGCCCCGGAATAATGTAAGCCAGCGCCCTCGCTGATACCGGGCCATTGCTCGCTGTGCCGATCAGGCTGAGGTTGGCCACAGGCGCATGTTGATACAGCGAAAGTGTGGATGCCCGCACCGCTTTCCACTCTTCCCGAATGCTAATTAAACTGCGATCTGCAGCACCCGAAGCGGGCACATACGGATCTTGCTCGTAGCCCGGTAGCGGCGTGGTGTCACCTCGCAGCAAGCGCAAGGCGCGGTAGGCAAAGATGCGCTCAGCGTCGATGCAGTGCAGGAGCACTTCCTTCACCGTCCACTTGCCGGGAGCATAGGCGTAATTGCCTTGTGTTTCGCTAAGCTTATCAAAGAGTGATTCGATGTGGGCCGCATCACAGCTCAATACTTCCATCAGGTTGCTGCCAAAAGCTTTACGCACATAATTGGCGTAGTAGGGAGCGTATTCTGAGGGATCGGGTGTAAGCAATGCTTTCATGGCTGGAAATATTTCCCGCAAAGGTGTCGCTTTTTGCAAAAAGGTCAATCAATCGGAACGGGGCCGCTTGAGGAGATACAAGTTCATTTATTGCCCCTGAACCCATCGTTTACATGTTTCCAAAAATCTTGAGAACTGATTACCTTGCCATGTAATACATTCCGAATCTTGAAAGAACACAAGCACGGGAACAGCTTGCTGCAGGTTTGATTACCACTCCTCACAATCTCCTTTGCCTGGCTTCATAAAAGTTGTCAATTTGCCAAATATTGACAGCACTTGTCCTTAATTTGCAGCTTTAAACCTAGATATGAAATACTTCCGCACTCATTTTATGGCGTTTACACTGGCCTTTTTCGCATCAGCGTGGATGCAGGCCCAGGAAGGTGCGCACCAACTGCACATCGATCTCATTGACATGGACGATTCTCGCGTTGCCGTTCGTCTGAATCCGCCAGCCGGTTTTGCCCCCGATACCGCCATTTACAACATGCCCAAAATTGTTCCGGGCACCTACAGCATCAGCGACTTTGGAAGGTTTGTTCACGATTTTGCCGCCATTTCCCGAAAGGGCGACACCCTACCCCACATACGCCTCGACACCAACCGCTGGGCTGTGCCAGGCGCTGCTGAGCTCGATCACATAAGCTACCGCGTCAGCGACACTTTTAGTGAGCCTCTGGGCGGGGGTATTTTCGAGCCGGGAGGCACGAGCATTGAGCCCGGCAAGGTGGTTTTGCTCAATGCATTTGGCTTTGTAGGCTATTTTGACGGTACCAAAGACCTGCCGTATGAAGTGGAGGTAAACAGGCCCGCCGACTGGTATGGCGCCACATCGCTGATACGCAGCGCAGCGAGCGACAGCCTCGACACTTTTCAAGCCGACAATTACTTCACCCTCCACGACTGCCCCATCCTCTACAGCCACCCCGACACGACAAGCCGCCGTGTGGCCAATGCCACCATCGAGGTAGCGGTGTACTCCCCTGCCGGACAGGTGAAAAGCGCTGATGTGATGGCCGAAGTGGAAGATATCTTTGATGCTTCCGCAAAATACCTGGGCGGCGAGCTGCCCGTAAACCGATACACCATCTTGCTGTACCTCAGTGGCGGAGGCAATTTTGCGCGGGCCTATGGAGCCCTTGAGCACATGACTTCTACCGTATTCGTGCTGCCTGAGGCACCGGTTTCAGCGCTTTCACAAACGATCAAAGACGTGGCAGCCCACGAGTTTTTTCACATTGTGACACCTCTTAATATACACTCTGAGCACATCCACGATTACGACTTTGTAAATCCGCAAATGAGCAGACACCTTTGGCTTTACGAAGGCTGCACCGAATATGCAGCCCAGCACGTGCAAGTCAAGGAAGGCCTCGTGGATCCGGCAACATTTCTTGGCACGATGCGTGGAAAAATCATTGCTGCTGAGCGCTACAGCGATGAAGTGTCGTTCACCGATCTGAGCCTGGGTGCACTCGATGAGCACAAGGATCTATACGCCAACGTGTACCAGAAAGGTGCCTTGATTGGAATGGCACTCGACCTCAAGCTCAGGCACCTGAGCGAAGGTAAATATGGCATTCAGGACCTTATGGCCGACCTCAGCAAAGAGTATGGTCAAGAGCGGCCTTTCAAAGACGACTCACTTTTTGCGGAAATTGCGCGCGTTTCTGGTTTTGCGGAAACGCAAAGCTTCCTGGAGCAGCATGTGGGTGGAACCACACCACTACCATACACCGAATTGCTGGCCCCCTTCGGCGTGGCATATGCGGCCGAGCTCACCCAAACAGAGTTGAGCGCGGGCAGCCTGCGCATTGGTTACAATCCCCGCCGTGAAGCAGTCGTTCTCGCCTCAACCAAAGGAATGGACGCCTTTGGTGAAAGCCTTGGAATGGAAGTGGGTGATGAACTGGTGAAATGGGATGGTCAGGACGTGACCCTCGAAACTTTCGAAGCGCTGATCAACGATTTCAAGCAGAGGCGTGAAGTGGGTGACAAAGTCAAAATTGTGATCAACAAAAAGAGCAATGATTACAAGCCGCAAACCGTAAAAGTGCGCACCATGGAGACAGAGCGCACGCGCAAGCACGTCATGGAAGTCGATGGCGATGCTACTTCGGAGCAACTCGCCTTGCGCAAAACCTGGATAGGCCAATGACCTACATTCCTGACAAAGGACGCATACCTTATCCCGTTCCCTACAGCGGCAAGCCCGAATTGGGGGAGGCCACCTTACGGCAAATGGAGAAGGATTTTGCCCTGCAGGGAATTCAACTCAAATTGCCAGGAACACCGCCACCCTACGAAGAGTTGCTCGAAGTGCTTGCTGCGTTTTTGCGGAAGCATGACCTGCTCCATGGTCAGCAATTGGCAGGATTACTCTACCAACTCGACGTGAATGAAGGAGACTTACGCCAAAAGATCGCGCAAACCGCTCCAGGGCAAATGTACCACATGGTGGCCCATGAAATGCTCGTACGCAGCTTTGCGAAGGTGCTGTTTAGGGGCCAGTATAGCAGCAAGCATTAAAATTGATCAACAAGAAAAATTGTACGTGTAAAACGCAACCTTGCAATGCATAAATGCGGATAGATGAAATCAAAGTGTACATCAGCCAAACTACTGTAATGGCGGGTGCATTGGTTTTTTAAAATGTTACTTTTGTTGCCGCTGTTGTTGACAGCCAAATATCACCTATGGACAAATTCTCATTTCTTGGCAATACCTCAACTGAATGGATTGAGGAGCAATATGAAAAATACCGGAAGAATCCGGAGAGTGTAGGCAGTGACTGGGCCCACTTTTTTGCGGGTTTCGAATTTTCCCGAACCAAGTACGACGACTCGGGCGAAATTCCTGAAAACGTGATGAAGGAATTCAAGGTTCTGGACCTTGTAGAAGGATACCGATCACGTGGCCACCTCTTTACCAAAACCAACCCCGTACGCGACCGTCGCAAGTACAGTCCCACCCTCGACCTGGAGAATTTTGGACTCAATGAAGGTGATCTCGACACCGTGTTTCAAGCGGGCGAAGAAGTAGGCTTGGGACCTGTGACCTTGCGCGAAATAGTTGACCACCTCAAAGAGACTTATTGCGAAAGCATTGGTATTGAATACAACTACATACGCCACCCGGAACGTATCAAATGGATTCGCAATAATATCGAACTGAAAAACAGGCCTCAATTCAACATTGAAGAAAAGCGCATCATATTCAACATGCTCAACAGGGCTACGGCCTTTGAGCAGTTCCTGCAAAAGAAATTTGTAGGCCAGAAGCGCTTCTCCATGGAAGGTGGTGAAGCTTTAATGCCCGCACTGCATGCGCTTGTGCAACGAGGTTCGAAATACGGTGTGAAAGAAATGGTATTTGGGATGGCCCATCGCGGTCGTCTCAATGTACTTGGCAATATTTTCAAAAAAGAGTTTAAACGCATTTTTAGCGAATTCGAAGGCAAGGCCTACGAGGACGACGGCATCGACGAATTTGACGGTGACGTAAAATACCACCTTGGATACTCCACTGAAATCATGGCCGAAAACGGCGAGCCGGTTAAAGTGACCATGGCACCTAACCCATCACACCTTGAAGCGGTGGCTCCCGTGGTTCAGGGAATAGCCAGGGCCAAAATTGACAATGACCTCCACGATGAGAAGGCCATATTGCCCATCATTATCCATGGTGATGCGGCCATTGCAGGTCAAGGCGTGGTGTATGAAGTGATACAAATGGCCCAGCTCGATGGCTACCGCACAGGAGGCACCATCCACATTGTGATCAACAACCAGGTGGGCTTTACCACCAATTACCTCGATGCCCGCTCATCGACCTACTGTACTGACGTGGGTAAAACTACACTCAGCCCTGTATTCCACGTAAATGGTGATGATATAGAAGCCGTGGTGCAAACCTTGCTCATCGCATTTCAGTACCGGCAGGAATTCAACCGCGATGTATTTGTAGACCTGCTATGCTACCGCAAATATGGTCACAATGAAGGCGATGAACCAAAATTCACCCAACCCAAACTCTACGACATCATCGCCAACCATCCCAACCCGCGCGAGATATACCTCAAGCAAATCATTGAAGAAGGGGTGATAAGCCAGGACGGGGCGGACAAGGTGATGGCCAAGTTTGACGACCTTCTCGAGAAGCACCTCGAAATGGCCAAGGAAATTCCGATGAACCATGTCAAGAATTTCATGGAAGACACCTGGCGCAACCTCGTCTTCGCAAGGCCGGTTGATTTTGACACGTCTCCCAATACAGGTTACCAAAAAGAAAAGCTCATTGAGCTGGCCAAAAAATTCAACACCCTTCCCGGCGACAAGAACTTTTTCCGGAAGGTGCAAAAGCTTATGAAAGACCGGCTCAAGATGCTGGAGAAAAATGAGCTCGATTGGGCCATGGGTGAGTTGCTGGCTTATGCTACACTTCTTGAAGAAGGCCATCCCGTGCGCATATCAGGCCAGGATGTGGAGCGCGGTACCTTCTCACACCGCCACGCAGTGATTACAGCAGAAGATACTGAAGAAGAATACCTGCCTCTCAACCATTTGAGCAATGACCAGGGCAAGTTTACCATTTACAATTCACTGCTCTCTGAGTATGCCGTACTCGGCTTCGATTACGGCTATGCATTTGGCACCCCGCAAGGACTCACCATCTGGGAGGCGCAGTTTGGAGACTTCTTCAACGGCGCCCAAATCATGGTAGACCAATTCATTACCGCAGCCGAAATCAAATGGCGCGCCATGAATGGCATTGTGATGCTGCTGCCCCACGGCTACGAAGGCCAGGGCTCGGAACACTCCAGCGCACGCATGGAGCGCTTCCTGCAGCAATGTGCGGAATACAATATTCAGGTGTGCAATGCTACAACGCCGGCCAACTACTTCCACTTGTTGCGCAGACAGCTTCACAGGCAGTTTAGAAAACCGCTCGTGGTATTCACGCCCAAGAAGTTGCTTCGCTATCCCAAGGCGGTAAGCACCATCGAAGAAATGGCTGAAGGCAGCTTCCGTGAAGTCATTGACGACAGCAGTGTAGATCCTAAAAATGTGGATACAGTGGTGTTTTGCAGTGGCAAAATATACTACGATATCCTCGAGCAAAAAGAGAAAACCGAAAGCGGCGACAACATGGCCGTGGTGCGGGTGGAGCAGCTTTATCCCCTTCCGGCAAAACAGCTCGACGCAATTATCGAGCGATATGAGAAGGCCAAGCATTACATCTGGACCCAGGAAGAGCCCCGCAACATGGGCGCTTGGACACACATGGCCATGAACTACCGCAAGGTGCAGTTGGAATGCATCGCCACCAGCCCTACCGCGAGCCCGGCTCCCGGTTCGAGCCAAACCTGGGCTGCAAGGCATCAGACCAACCTCGATAACCTTTTCAAATTTGCCAAAGAACCTGTAAAATAATCCTCACAATCCTCCACAATGTTTGAAATGAAAGTGCCCAGCCCGGGCGAATCTATATCAGAAGTAGAAATTGCCGCATGGCTCGTGGCCGATGGCGACTATGTTGAAAAAGACCAGGCCATCGCCGAAGTAGATTCTGACAAAGCCACCCTCGAATTGCCAGCCGAAGTGGCAGGCGTCATCACCCTCAAAGCCGCTGAAGGCGATGTGGTGGCCGTTGGCGATGTGGTATGCCTTATAGACACAGAGGCTGAGCGGCCTGCCGGCAAAAAGGACGATGGCAAGAAGGAAGAAGCCAAAGAGGAGAAGAAAGAAGAAAAAACGCCCCAGGCTTCCGAAGCCAAAGAGGAAAAGAAAGAGGAGAAAGAATCAGTTCCCACGGAAGCAAAAAGCGATACCGACAGCGATGGCAAAACCCGCCACGCCGAGGGGCATGCCTCACCCGCAGCGCGCAAGCTGATGGATGAAGGCCAGATAAAAGCTGAAAAAGTAAAAGGCAGCGGCGCCGGCGGACGCATCACCAAACAGGATGTGGTAGATGCAATGTCAGGAGGATTTGATGCCGGAGCAGCCACAGGCTGGGGCGGCACACGCGACACAGAGCGCAAGCGCATGAGCGTGCTGCGCCGCAAAATTGCCGAAAGGCTGGTAAGCGTGAAAAATGAAACTGCCATGCTCACCACCTTCAATGAGGTGAACATGAAGCCGATCATGGACATGCGCAATCAGTACAAAGACATTTTCAGAGAACAGCATGGCGTCAACCTTGGCTTCATGTCCTTCTTTACCAAAGCGGTGACCGAGGCGCTTCACCTTTTCCCCACCGTCAATGCAATGATTGATGGCGACGAGATGATCACGCACAATTACGCCGACATTGGAATTGCCGTGAGCTCACCAAAAGGCCTCATGGTGCCCGTGGTGCGCAATGCAGAGCAAATGAGCCTCGCTGAAATCGAAGCGGAGATCAAACGCCTGGCAGTGAAAGCCCGCGATGGCAAAATCACCATTGATGAAATGCAGGGCGGCACCTTTACCATCACCAATGGCGGCGTGTTTGGCTCCATGATGAGCACCCCCATCATCAACCCGCCACAATCGGCCATACTCGGCATGCACAACATTGTGGAGCGCCCTATGGCTGTAAATGGTGAAGTAGTGATACTCCCCATGATGTACCTCGCCTTGAGTTATGACCACCGCATCATCGATGGCAAAGAATCTGTAAGCTTTCTTGTGAAAGTCAAAGAAATGCTGGAAGCACCTGAAAAGATGCTCTTCGGCAGCAAGAGTCCCGCTGAAATACTGCTGGGACTCTGACCCAACGCCCGAGGGCGACATTATATAGAACAGCCGCCCCGCACAGGGTGGCTGTTTGTTTTTGTATATGCTGTGCGCCTCTTGCTGTGTCGCTGTCGCTCGCCTCTTGCCTGACCGTAAGCGCAGCGGGGGCGTGCGACTACTTTAAGTGGCCTCCGGCCTCAAACCGAAGATCTCGTAGGACGCTCAATGACAACCAGCCAGAGGACCATGGAAGCCTCATCACGCTGTGGCGTGGCGAGCGAGGGCGCACGCTGTCGCTCGCCTCTGGCTTGCGACTACTTTAAGTGGCCTCCGGCCACATACCCAATTCTCGCATGACGACCAATAAAAACCAGCAAGAGGTCAGCGAGGAGCTCTACAACTTCGTCCTCAAATGATTCACCAGCACTTCAAGGCCCTTGTCGAAGCTCTCGTTGTTGGTAACAATCAGGTCACAATGGTCGCGGTATGGCTTGAGGTAATTTATGTAGCAAGGCTTTACGTGGTGCTCCCATCGGTAGAGCACATCACTCTCGGGATAGCCCCGTTCAATGGCGTCGCGCTTGAGGCGACGCTGTAGCTTAATCTCATCACGGGCATCGATGTAAACTTTCAAGTCGAGCATTTGCGAAAGCTCGCTGAAGTGAAACACGAACAATCCTTCAACGATTACGATAGGTGCTGGCAACACTTCTATTTGCGCTG
>DAIRDH010000045.1:1600-10112 GCA_036796255.1 Cryomorphaceae bacterium | reverse complement strand
ACGAACAATCCTTCAACGATTACGATAGGTGCTGGCAACACTTCTATTTGCGCTGAGAGCGCGGAGGCATTGTTGAAGGTATACTCTTGCCGCGACACCTTGGTCCCGGCCACCACTTGCTTGAAATCCTCATAAAGCGCACCGCGGTCAATCGCATCAGGCAAATCAAAATTTATAGTCCCCTGCGCGTCTGTTTGCTGAAATTGCTTTTCAAAATAATAATTGTCTTGCGTAATGACTGAAATCTCATCTTTGTGAAATTTTGCCTTCAAGGCCCTTAAAAAGGAAGTCTTGCCAGATGCACTGCCTCCGGCTATTCCTACGAGATAAGACATGGTGGTTTTATATTTTTTTACGCGCTGCTTCCGCAAAAATATGTATTTTCAATCCTTCAGAGAACGTTCAACCATGAATCACGCCTTACGCATCGCAATAGCACTCGCCTTGATTGCACTGACCATTGGAACTGATGCCTTTGGGCAGCAGCAGCAATTTTCCAAAAGGCGCCAGGATGCACTCAATTTTATGCAGCGCGCGGAAATGTCGATGCGTGGTGGAAATTTTAACCAGGCCTATGATGAATATACGGCGGCCATCGAGACCGATCAGAATTATGCTGAAGCCTGGATGAAAAGAGCGCTGCTGCTTCAACGGATGGGTCGCTATCAGGAATCAATGGTGGATTACAATCGCGCCATTGACCTCAATCCATACAGTGAAATTTACTATGATCAGCGGGCGAAATTGCAATTGCTACAGAGTGATTACAAAGGTGCCATAGTCGATCTCGATAAAGCATTAGAGCTCACGCCCTACAACAATACGCTAATTGAAACCCGGGCTATTGCCAAATTACAAGGCAATGAATTTGCGGCCGCTTTAGCTGATTATGATTTTCTCATTGAAATGAACCCGAAGGATACGCTTGCTTACCTGCAACGCGCGCTTACGCTGACCCGCATGAACAACTATGACCTGGCCCTGGCCGATATTGAACAAGCCATGACGCTAAGCCCCAATTCTGAATTGGTGCACGACATAAAGGGTCTATTTCACCTTCATTTTAATGAACTTAATGCAGCACTTGAGGCTTTTGATCAGGCGATAAATATCAACCCCGGTTTTTACGTGGCGTATTACAACCGCAGTGTGGTGTGGAAAGCCTTGGGTGAGATTGAAAAATCCAAAAGCGATCTCGATATCGCTTTGAGCCTGAATCAGGACTTTCCGAACGCGCACTTCAACAGGGCCATTGCCAATAAGATGCTTGGCAATGAAGAAGCTGCGGTTGAAGACTACAGCAAAGCACTTGCAGTAAAAAGCGATTTTACCGAAGCGCTATACAACCGCGGGGTGACCAAAAGTATGCTAAGCGATTTTGGCTCTTCCTTAAGCGACCTCGACCGTGCAATCGAAAGCGACCGAACCGATCCCGAATTGTGGAACAAGCGCGGCAATATGCGTGCATTTTTCGGGCGGTATATTGAAGCCATACGCGACTTTGATACCGCCATAAAGCTCGACCAAAACTACGCAGAAGCCATATACAACCGTGGGGTGACCCGCATGATGGCCCACAACCAGATGGAAGGATGCCGTGACTTGCACCGCGCATTGGAAATGGGCTATTTACTTGCCGACGAGAAGATCCGTTATTTTTGCGGAGGCATTAAATAAGACAACGATCGTCATTCTCATTATGCCATCAAATGGCCGTGAGAGTTGAATAAAAAGAAGAAGGCGCGCCACAATGGCGCGCCTTCAATATGTATTTCCAGTTTTCGGAACGAACCGAACCCGGGAAATTGGGTTAAGCAGCTTTAGAAGCAGCCTCCATTAGAGGGCTTCGAAGCGCAATTTCCGATTACTGGATTACAATGATCAGACATTACACACCTCCTTTTTATTAATTGAACAAAACGCGGGACTGTATTCAACTATCTTATGAACCTCGGTCCGTTGCCACCAACGCCCTGTTGGATTTTCGTTACACAAGTAACGCAAGATTAAACGAAATAGTAAGTCGAAGGTTTAATTTTATTAACCGCTTTTTAAACATTGACGCCTATACCAGGCTCACTGTGGCCATTAGCGAGTCAAAAATCAAGCGCCCATCAGTATTGCCCAAGTCGGGATCGGCAGCGCGCTCTGGGTGCGGCATCATGCCAAAGACATTTCGGCCAGCATTCATCACACCGGCGATGTTTTCCAGTGATCCGTTAGGATTTGAATCCCTGTTGAAGCGGCCATCCTCCGTGCAATAGCGGAATATAACCTGCTCGTTTTCATTGAGCTGCTTCAGCACATCGGGTTTTGCAAAATAGCGGCCCTCACCGTGGGCAATGGGAATTTTCAGGGCTTTATCAGAACCAATTCCCGCAGTGACAGCTGAGTTGCTTGTGGCTGACTTGATAAAAACATTCTTGCTGATAAACTTCTGGGTATCGTTGTGCAATAGCACTCCCGGAAGCAAGCCAGCTTCGCACAATATTTGAAAGCCATTGCAAATTCCCATGGCGTATCCCCCGTTGTTGCAATGCTTAATGACGCTTTCCATAATGGGCGAGAAGCGCGCGATGGCGCCGCTGCGCAAATAATCACCATAGGAGAACCCACCCGGCAGCATGATGAAATCCGCTCCTTGAAGGTCGTGGTCTTTGTGCCAAAGCGCAACGACCTCCTGGCCCATGAGATTCTTTAAAACGTATATAAGGTCTTTGTCACAATTGGATCCTGGGAAAACGACAACGCCAAACTTCATGAATCAGGTGGTTTATGATAGGCCTCAAAGGTACCATTTTTCCCTTTGAGGAATACCTCACTTAGCAAAGGAAATCACAATACGCCGCTGTGCAATATGCGGACCACAGCAAGGGCGAGCCACACATAAAATACAGCATTGACCAAAATAGCCCTTCGCTCCAGGGCGAAGAAGCGCGAGGCAAATACGGCTATCGGAACCGCAAGCAAGGCCAGGCTCCCTACGTCGGGAGCGGCCAGCCAACCGGTGTACAGGAAGGCCAACAATTGGAAAAAGCAAAACCAAAGAAAAGCGCGCTTGGTGTTCTTGCGGTGCACGGTGGAGCTCGCCATGCCACCAACAAATACACCCAAGCCAAGCACGGTCGGCACCAGGCTGGCTACCAGAAATATAATAAACCAGTTGGCCCTATTAATGCCCGAGTCAATGCCAAAGGTGAAACGGCTTTGAAAATCCATGAATTCTTCCATGCCCGGGATAGTACCATGCCACCAATATGCCGTCACTACATAAAGTGTCGGCGTTGCAAGCCCTGCCGCTGGCACCAGCCATTCCCGAAATGTGGCCGAGCGCAGGCGCGTCATTCCCACCCATAGGAAGGGAATGCAAAAAATTACTGGCGGATATACCAAAATCGCCATCACGCTGTAAACCCCGGCATCATAGAGCATGCCTGTGGCATTGCTGATGCGGTAAATGCGAAACAGACGCCGTAGAGAGAGCAGCAGAAACACGTTGGCGAGCAACACCGGATTAAAATAAACCCACTGCAAGGATGATATCCCAAAAACGAAATAGACAAAGGCGGGCAGGTAATTGGTCTTTTGCCCGAATTCGTGCTCATTGAATATACCATTCAACAAAAGTGCTCCACCCATAACAACAAGGATACCGAGCAGAAGTGATAGCACTGGCCATTGATTGACTGGCGCGAAAAGCAGGTCGTATGCCGGCCCTGCCAGCTGCGCAGGCGTCGGTGAACCATAAAAGTAGGACAACACCGCCACCAAAAGCCCTAAAGGCAGCAGGGCCAGTAAAACCACAGGCTGGTTGGAACCAAAAATGCTACGCAACATGGCGGCTAAGTTAGGGCTTTTGGGATGTTGATTTTATAGCTATTTTTGCAGCGTAAATAAACGCCATGCAATACATCGTAGAACCTATCGCCGCTTTGATTTTGTGGACTTTTCGTACACTTCTTGAGCCACTTGGAGAGCTTCCCGGATTGTTGAATCCCAACACCATTTTCATTGTCATCATTGCTTTCGGCTTGGCGTTCTGGATGTTTCAACAGCAGAAATTCAACAAGAAAGCTGAGCAGCAAGGCGGCTTGAAATAAAGGTGACCTACAGGTCATTCCCGATATCTTTCCTGAAGTACATGTCTTCAAATTGAACATGTCGCGCCTGTTCGTAGGCCGTCTCTAAGGCCCCTTTCATATCCGCTCCGTAAGCGCTTACTGCAATCACCCTACCTCCCGCTGTGCGCACTTCACTGCCGTGCAGACTCGTGCCTGCGTGAAAACAAATGGCCTCCTTCACCTTCTCTAATCCCGTGATTATTTTGCCTTTTGCATAAGCACCGGGATATCCGCCCGAAACCAGCATCACTGTGGCAGCCACACGTGAATCAAATTCCACGCTTGCTTCATCCAGCTTGCCATCGGCAGCGGCAATTAGAAGTTCTAAAAAGTCAGAGGCGATTCGGGGCATCACAACTTCGGTTTCGGGATCGCCCATGCGCGCATTGTACTCAATCACGTAGGGATCGCCATTTACCTTGATCAATCCGAAAAACACAAACCCCACATAGGGGATGCCATCTTTCGCCAGGCCCTTAATGGTAGGCTCCACCACCTGTTCCTTCACCATTTGCATAAATGCCTTATCGGCAAATGGCACCGGACTCACCGCTCCCATGCCTCCAGTGTTGAGGCCGGTATCGCCCTCACCTATGCGCTTGTAGTCTTTGGCTTCGGGCAGGAGCACATAATTTTTTCCATCGCTCAAGGCAAATACAGACAGCTCGATGCCGCTGAGGAATTCCTCAATCACCACTTTTGCGGAAGCTTCACCAAACTTGGCCTCACCGAGCATCTCGTCGAGCTCTTTGCGCGCCTCTTCGATGGTGTGTGGTATCACGACTCCTTTGCCCGCGGCCAATCCATCGGCTTTGAGCACGTAGGGAGGGGTGAAGGTTTCAAGAAAGGCTTTGGCCTCCTCCAGACGGTCTTTGGTGAAGGTGCCGTAGCGCGCAGTGGGAATGCCGTGTCGGCTCATAAAGGCTTTCGCAAAATCTTTGCTACCCTCCATTTGTGCGCCCAGACGGCCGGGGCCAATAATGCGCAAATGCGCAAACTCCGGCTTAGCCTCAAAATAATCGCGGATGCCTTCCACCAGAGGTGCTTCGGGC
This sequence comes from Cryomorphaceae bacterium, assembly GCA_036796255.1. Classification (GTDB taxonomy): domain Bacteria; phylum Bacteroidota; class Bacteroidia; order Flavobacteriales_D; family Cryomorphaceae; genus T3Sed10-241. The sequence continues at coordinate 4,939 of DAIRDH010000045.1, read as the reverse complement.
CCCACAAGGAGAAGTGCGATGTCGCGGTCAATCAAAACCTTCGCAACGGCTTCGAAATCGCTAGGATCAATTTGGATGTTTTCACCCACGAAAGCAGTTCCAGCATTGCCCGGAGCAATATAAACCTTTTGACATAAAGGGCTTTGTGCAATTTTCCAGGCGAGTGCGTGCTCACGTCCACCGGAGCCAAGTATTAGAATGTTCATGCCACAAAAGTAAAAACCCGCCGGATTAACCGACGGGTTCATTTCAATTTGCTGATCAATCAGCGGAATTTGAGTTTAGGCTTTCACCCTTTTGATGCTGCAACCCAGCTGTCGTGTGCTGTTTGGCTCGATGGTTTCACCAGCCACGTGGGCATCAATGGCATTCATAAGGTAAGGCACTTTCACCTCCGCAGCGCGGTCTACATTGTCGTCGATGGCTCCACGGTAAATGAGCTTCATATCGGCGTCAAAGAGAAATACGTGGGGTGTGGTGAGGGCACCAAAGGCATCGGCCAGTTGATGGTTCTGGTCGAGAAGGTAAGCTCCTTTCAGTTTTTGGTCTGCATAGCGCTTCTTCATGTCGTCCATGCCATCGCCCTCCGAGCGCTTGGCTTCATTGGGGTTGATCAATGCCATGCCAATATTTGCTTCAGCGGCATAGTCGTGAATGGCGGCGTATCTGCCTTCCCAGCCATCGGTTTTTGTGCCGTTGCCGATTACGAAAGGACAAGTATTGCAGCTGAAAATCACCAACACACCATTTTCTTTGGCCAAATCGACAATGGCGTGCTCGCTGCCATTCACATCCATCATCTTCGCATCTGACATCGGGAGGCTCGCACCAATTTCAAGAATACCATCTTTCTCTTCATTTTCAGCCAGTAAAGAGGCATCCTCTGTCTTGTTCTCAGCACTTTCTGCTGTTTCTACATTTTCAGCGCTGGGCTGGCTGCATGAGGTCATCACCACTGAAGCGGCCACTACACTAAAAAATTTCACTACACTCATTTTCATAATCGCTTGGTTTAATTTGGTTCAAAGATTACAGCACACAAAAGCTGGATGCCAATTAAGAATTAACAGTACTCTTCGAATGCCATTTTCAAATTCTCGGCGATCATCTGTGCAGGTCGTCCTTCGATGTGGTGGCGCTCAATAAAATGAACGAGTTTGCCATCTTTAAACAGCGCGATGCTTGGAGAAGAGGGTGGGTAAGGCAAAAAGTACTGACGCGCGCGGCTGGTGGCATCGCCATCCACCCCGGCAAATACGGTAGTGAGTCGGTCGGGCTTCTTGCCGCCTTGCAATGACAACTTCACACCTGGGCGGGCCGCACCGGCTGCACATCCGCATACGGAGTTCACAACCACGAGGGTGGTACCTTCTTTTGCAGAAAGCACATTGTCAACATCATCAGGCGATTGCAGCTGTGTAAAGCCGGCCAATACCAAATCTTCTTTCATAGGGGCAACCAATTCTGCTGGATACATATTTTAAAGTTTTTGATTTACAATTTTCGAGTTGCAAAGATACAATCCAAATGCGAGCTTGTTCATTGATACCCGCACTCTATTGATAGACGAGAGCTATGAGCTACCGGTCTTTGCGCCTTTCGGCAAAAAAACTTCGCAGCAACTCCGCCGATTCATCCTGAAGCAAGCCACCGCTCCACTCCGTTTTGGGATGCAGTAAGGGTTTGTCCCAAAGGCTAAAACCCTTTTTAATGTCGAAAGCGCCAAAGATCAACTTTCCCAATTGTGCCCAATGCAGCGCACCGGCGCACATCATGCAGGGCTCGAGGGTCACGTAAAGGGTGCATTGGTTCAGGTACTTCCCGCCAAGAAAATTGGCAGCAGCCGTCACTGCCTGCATTTCAGCATGTGCAGTCACATCATTGAGCCGCTCTGTGTAGTTGTGCCCGCGGGCTATCACGCGCCCTTTGCATACCACCACGGCACCCACAGGCACTTCCTCAGCCTTGTAAGCTTGCTTCGCCTCCTGCAAGGCCTGCTTCATATAGAATTCGTCGCTTTGAAGGTCGAGCATATCCATGGGAGGCAAATGTACTGATTGCGGGGGTTATTGAAATTATTGGAAGCATTATAGGTGAAAATTCGGAATTGAATTCCGAATTTTCACTGTTTTCAAATGTACCGGAAGAATCTCTGAAATCATTCCTCGGAAACAACAAGGTGCTAATGGGAATAACTTTCCTGCATGCGGTTCACATAGTGATGCAGAGAGTCCAATCCCATTTCCGACCTTCTCCTGTCCACGTCATGGGCATCCTCAATGGGAAAAAGGCGTATTTCGCCCGACTCCTTATCCCAGTATACCTGCGTGCCGTAGTCTTGGGCTCCATTCTGCTCAATGGATATCTTGTCGCGGTAATAACACAACAGTACTTTGGGGATTTCACCGAGCGCTGCGGCCTGTTCCACTTCTTGTGCATACTTGAGTTTCAGCGAAAGCGCTGCGTGTAGCAGTGCGGTGACCACATCACTGACTTGCCCAGCTCCCACGGCAGCCACAGTCGGCCAGCCGTATTGATCGATCAAGGCATCAAGTCGCCAAAGGTTTAATGAATCCTGAACATAGGCAGCCTGTGCCTGCTTCCGAAATGCTTCAGAATCCCTACCCTCAGTTATTGCTATTTCCTCAAGTTCAGCTCTCAGCACTTGGTCTTTGTAGAATATTTCTTTGATGGCAAGGAGGTAATCGATATTTCCTTCAGGGGTTTGTGCCTGCCAACGCTCAAGGATTCCTTGCATGGTATGGTCCCAATGTGCATGCTCACGGATGTTGTCGAAGCGCTGATCCTGAAATACCTCGAGCATCTCGTCACTGTGCTCCACAGGGGTATTCAAAAACTTGAAAGCGGAATCGGCCTCGCCGAGTAAGGCATGATATGCAGCCAAGCGATGCACCTCGTAGCTGGCGAGGGGCCCGTGGGGTATGCCTGTTTTGATGACATGTATGGCAAGGCGCACCTCAGCAGTATCCACCGGCGGCGCAGGTCGCTGACCAGAAGTGACCAATACAGAAGTCATACATCCAATGAACAGACCCAAAGTCAAATGAACGCTCCACTTCATGAGAGGAAGGTAGTGAAATTTTAATGACGGCTTTAATTGCGACTTGGAAAAAGCCTGCCCAATGAAGGGAGCAGTGATCAACCAGAATTACGTTAATTCAGTCAGTCCACTGACCGTTTTAATGTAAATTCGGTCAGTTCATTGACCGTTTTTAGGTAATTATAGTTGATATCGGATCGTTTGAAGGTGAAATGACTCCATCAATTATCCATTTCATTTGATAGTATCAAACAACATTGTTTGATAGTATCAAACAA
>DAIRDH010000045.1:0-1500 GCA_036796255.1 Cryomorphaceae bacterium | reverse complement strand
TTTGATAGTATCAAACAACATTGTTTGATAGTATCAAACAATGTTGTAGTTTTGTATCAAACAAAATCCGCATGATCACCCAAGGATATTTAGCTGAAGTAATTGAGAGTCAGAATAGTTTTTGGATCAAAGCTGACGATAGCACACAGCGTGACAAACTAGCGGATATGCCTTTAATTGATGGATTTGCACGCATCATCACTGGCATCCGTCGGTGTGGTAAAAGTACATTGTTGCGTCAACTGCTACCGAAAGTTTCGGGCAAAACCCTCTTTGTAAATTTTGAAGACCCGCGCTTATCAGGCTTTGAAAAAGACGATTTCAGACGCCTGGACGAAATCCTGAGCAAAGGAGAGATCAACAATCTCTTCTTCGATGAAATACAAATGCTTCAGGGCTGGGAATGGTACGTAAGGCAAAAATTGGACGAAGGATTCAAGGTGGTTGTCACAGGCAGCAATGCCAGTCTCTTGAGCGCAGAGCTCGGCGCAAAATTAACTGGCAGACATTTAAGTACTGAGCTATTTCCGTTTTCATACGCAGAAGCCTTGCGATTTCAAAAAAGGAAGGACAGCCTTCAAGCCATGGAGGCCTATCTCCTTGAAGGCGGTTTTCCCGATTTCTTGAGATTGAAAGACCCCACCATTTTGCAGCAACTCCTCAATGATATTCTACTTCGCGATATAGCCGCAAGGTATGGCATTCGGGATGTTACCTCTCTGCGCGGGTTGGCGGTGTACCTCCTCAGCAATATTGGAAAACCCGTTTCCGCAACCAAATTGACCTCGCTTTTCAACATCAAGGCAGTCAGCACGATGTTGGAATATTTCTCCCATCTCGAGAATACCTATCTTTTGCAGTTTTTACCGAAATTCAGCTATTCTATACAGTCGCAAATACGCAACCCAAAAAAGGTATATGCCATTGACCTCGGTCTATTTACGCACAACTCGGCTACATTCACCGAAGACCTGGGCCGCCGTTTAGAAAACATGGTATTTCTCCATTACCGCAGGCAAGGAAAGGAGCTCTTCTATTTCCATGAAAAAAAGGAATGCGATTTTGTAGTATTTGAAAATGGAAAAATAATGGAAGCCATACAGGTGTGTCATGAAGTGAATGAAGACAACCTGCAGCGCGAAATAGATGGATTGACCGAGGCCCTTGAGTTTTTCGGGCTCGAAAAAGGCACGATCATCACTTTCAATCAATCGGACATCTATCAAAGCAATAACAAAACAATTAAGCTGGTTCCGGCACGGGCTTTACTTTTAAGCTGAAGCACATATCTCCGAAAGACGGGGGTCAAAGCACCAAAAAAATGATGATAATCTAAAGTGACGCTTTAGAATATCATGATATTTAAAAGTATTGCCTTTGATTTCATGTTAAAGAGAAAGCAACTATTCCCTAATCAAAAGGAGAAGGCATCTCTGGGTTGCATGGCTATTCGTATCAAGATCAAATCAAAACGTATCAAATCGTATCATTTCGTGCTTG
>DAIRDH010000044.1:0-25508 GCA_036796255.1 Cryomorphaceae bacterium | reverse complement strand
CTCAAAACCGGCGACCGCGGCACCATCACCGCTGTGAAGCACGATGGCAAAGACCTGCTCGACTACCTCGAGCGGCACAACCTGGTGCTCGACAATGATGTGGAGGTGGTTGAAATCTTGCCTTTTGATGGATCGATGCAGCTCAAAGTGGGGGGAAAAGAGCAGTACGTATCTGAAAAGATTGCTGAGAATATTTTGGTGGTGAAGGGGATAAACTCCATTGCGAGAATCAATTAACGAAACAGCAGGCACATGAAAACAAAAATCTCCATCAACGACACACTCATTCAGGAAGCAATGCAGCTTTCAGGACTTTCGAGCGCGGATGAAACCGTGGAACAGGCCTTGAGGTTGATGATAAAATTGACGCGACAAAGTGAGCTCACAGCATTGCGGGGAAAGCTTCCCTGGGAGGGGGATCTTGATGAAATGCGGAGGGACTGACGGCCATAAAGAGGAATATAAAAGTGTCGAAAACAGGAGTCAGCGTATACAACTCAGGTGAGGAAGAACGTGTGAGGGTAATGCGAGCCGGTTCATAGCGCCGACAGACTGCCTGACAACTGCGACTGTGCAGGGCTGGCGCAAGGGATGTATCAGCCTTTGTAGGGACGGGGCATGCCCCGTCCCTACAAAGGCCTGACCGCTTTTATCAATGTTGACGCCCAGATTTCGAAGAGAATCCTTTGGCAGCCTTAAAACCATTCTCAAATCATGACCTTAGCAACCTCGAGCTGACTCCTTTAGCAATTTCGGCCACACGCTCCTTCAAGGTCTCGGGTGAAATAATATGGCAGTGATCGCCATAGGAAATCAGCCAGCGCGGAAAACCCTCTTCGGCGTCGTCCACCATGAAGGTCATTTCCACCATATCGCCTTTGTCTTCCTCGCTTTCAAAACCAAAATAGTATTTGGCTGAGGCCATGTAGCGCACAATGGATTTGTCGATGCGAATCACCACCCTTTCAGGGCTTGTGCAGCTGGCTTCCCGCTTTCTCAATTCAGTCATGCTGGCATGCTTGCGGCTGAAGTCCGATGCCTCAATGGCAATCTGCTGGATGCGGTCGGCGCGAAAGTGCCTGTAATCAGCCCGCAATTGGCACCACGCCAGCAGGTACCAAAATCCATTTTCATGAAAAATGCCAATGGGTTCTACCACGCGTGCTTGCGCTGACTTCGCATCAATGCTTTTGTAATGCAGGCGCAGGCAAAGTTGCTCACCTATGCCGCGCAACAGCAGCTCCAGGGCGTTGGGGACGGCGGCATTGAATGGACGGTGGTGGGAGCGAATGTCAATGTTCGATTCCAGCGCGGTAATCAAGGCCTTGTCTGCTCCCTTCAGGATGCTCTTTACCTTGTACATGGCCGATGCATAGTGCCCGCGCAGATTTGTATCCGTAAATTTCTGCATCAACTTCTCGGCGGCTACGAAGCTTGAGGCCTCCTCGCGGGTAAACATCACCGGGGGCAAGCGGTAGCCCTCCACGATGGAATAGCCCGCGCCCGCCTCGCCGCATATGGGCACGCCCGCCTCTTCCAGGGTGCGCATATCGCGGTATATGGTGCGCAGGCTTACGCCAAATCGGGTAGCCATATCCTGCGCAGTGACCACCTGCCGCGACTGGAGGTGGATAAGTGTGGCTACGATGCGGTCGAATCGGTTCAATGTGGCGGTATTGAGGAGGCGCTAATTTAGAGGGATTTTGCGGAAGCGAGCTATTTTGCAGCCTTACGGCAAAAATTGATCCTCCGAATGCTGGAATGGCAAAGAGCAAGGGATAGAGGTTGCAAATCAGGACGATGATTGACATTGTCAACACCGGGATGGTGGTCGTGCTATTGTACTAAACGACCGTTAAAGTCCAATAGGCTTTATCCTCATTATACTTTGGGCACCAAAAAGTACAATAAGCCCCTTGCCTATTTTACTTTACTCCAATTGCGGCACTTTTTCAAAGCCGTATTCGCGTTCCACTTTCGCAATCCGTACTTTATAGGCTGCATACCATTGCGACTTGCCCAGGGCCTGCGCCTGAAGATGATCCGCTTGCATTTTCCACTTGCGGATGCTGTCCAAATCGCGCCAATAGGACACGGTGATTCCCAAGCCATCACGTGCCGATTCCATACCGAGATAGCCTTCCTGTTGCGCTGCCAGTTTCGCCATCGCTTCAGCCATGGCAGCGTAGCCATCATCGTCCTCGGTGCGCTGTGAAGTGAAAATGACGGCGTAATAGGGTGGATTGGGCGTGGTGGCGATCATTTTTCGGCGATGGCTATCGTAAATTCCCTGTCGAGAAAATCATCCGGGCCCAGTTCAATGCGGTCTCGGTGGTCTTCGAAACGGATGGATTTCCATGTGACTTGATTGAGCAAGGTACGCAGCTTCGAGGTATCGTACAGTTGAAAACCGTATTGCGTGAAGGGCAAAGGCGCCATGAATGCTTCTTGCCCGTAGGTGATGTACACGCGCCCTCCTGGCTTGAGAACCCGGTGTATTTCACGCAAGGTGGTAAGCGGTTCTTTCCAGAAATAAAGGGTGTTGACGGTCATGATTTGGTCGAAGAGTCCATCACCAAACGGTAGCACATCGCCAGTGTAAAGGTGAAAATCAGCCTTGCCTTCACCGATGGCAACTTGGGCAAGCTTTTGTGCTTCAGCATGCATCAGCCTCGAAATTTCAAGGCCGGTATAATGCAGGCCTTGCGCACGCGTGAGGAGATCAGGGATGTGAAAACCATTGCCATGGCCCAACTCAAGCACCTGCTGACCCCTTATGAGCTGAAGGCTCTGTATCGTTTTGCTGATCATATCGGCATTGTTCAGGCTCATCCCCTGTGCCACTTCGATGCCCATCTCTCCCTCCGGATGGCTCAGTTGGGCAGCAAATGCGCGTAGTTGTTCGTCGGTGTATTCCATGTGGCAAGGATTAGAGAATTAAAGGTACGAGGTTGGAGTAAATGGCAAAATTTGGTTCTTCAGAAACTGAAAGAACTAACTGCTGGAAAGCGCGGATCATCACAATCAGAAATACGGCTCAAAAATGCGCTAATTTGAGCTGTATTTTCACTTTCGGTAAGCCGAAAAAGAATTTCTAGGCTCGGGGCACCATCAGTTGGCTTTTCTATAAAACTCAAAAGCCCCCTTCCGCAAGTTGATCCCATACTCCAGCCATGCTTTGAGGCAAGCCAGAAAATTGGCCCAGCCTTCGGTATTGCTTTTGATGAATTTCAAGGCTTTGTTGCTATTGTCAAAGTTTCCTGTTTCAGCAATGCGCACCACGGTGGTATCGTTCTGCCCTTCGGTCAAGCTGATGTCGGTGTGGCACTGCACACCTTCTACCTCCCAGAAAAATTGAATCAATTCACCGGCTGCGATTTCACCCACCCGAACAGGATATTTTCCTTCGAATTCCGGAAACTCCCACAGGAGTTCTGCTCCCGGCTCCATGCGTCCGGTGCTTTTGGAAATGAAATAGTTCATCATTTGGGCCGGATCGACGATGGCTTCAAAAACCTCGTTTGCGGGTTTTGAAATTTGGATGGCTGCATTGGCTTCTACTGGTTTCATGGCATTTGAGTTTTTGATGGTACTAAACCTTTGAATAAGTTCGAATCGCTTAGCCCTTCTCGGTTTTGATTCGAAGGATCCACCACCCTCGCCGCCTCCCACCCGATCATCGCCGTTTTGCGCGTTGTCCCCCAGCGGTAACCACCGAGCAGCCCGCCTTGCTGAATCACGCGGTGGCAGGGTATCAGGTAGGCAATTGGGTTTTTGCCGATGGCCGCGCCCACAGCCCGCGATGCCTGGGGAGCAGCTATTTTTGCCGCAAGGCTGCCATAGCTCTCCAGCCTGCCCTCTGGAATCCTGAGCAGGGCTTCCCACACTTTGAGCTGAAAGGGCGTACCCTTGAGGTGGAGGTGTAGTGACTCACTTCTCCTTCCGGAAAAAACGCTGAGCGCAAGGTCGTGCATGGCCGAAGCGCCTGCCTCGATGCGCGCATTGGGGAATTGCAGCCGCAAATCGCTCTGGGCCTCCTGCTCCGTTTTGGCGAAAGCCATAAAGCAGATACCACGCCGTGTGGAGCCAAGGCCCATTTTCCCAAAAGGGCTTTCGCCAAATGAGAAAAGAATGGACAAGCCTGCGCCACCGTTTTTGTACTCACCGGGGGTCATGGCCTCGATGTTGACGAAAAGGTCGTGGAGGCGGCCTGTGCCGGAAAGCCCCGTTTCATGGGCCGCATCAAACAGGGTGGCCTGTGGCTCCCGCAACATGGACTTCGCATGCCCGATGCTGATGTACTGCAGGAACTTTTTGGGACTCACCCCCGCCCAATCGCTGAAGAGCCGCTGAAAGTGGTGGGGACTCAGGTGCACATGCGCGGCCACCTCATCGAGACTAGGCTGCGCACGAAAGTTCCTGCCAATGAAATCAATGGCCTGTGCGATGCGGTCGAAATGGTGCAATTCGGTGGGCTTCATTGAAGCAAATGTAGGGAAGCTGGAGCGGGTGCGAAACCCGAAACTTGCGCAAATCACATCAGTTTCTCAAATAAATCGGCCATCCCCACCACCCACACATCCTCCCGCAACTGATAGCTCTCACCTTGAATCGGTGTCACCACATAGGTGGTTTGGGGCTGCACCAGGTCGATGGCCCGCCAAAATCCCTTAGTGAATTTTGGCGCAGTGGATGCCTTGCACTCAACGGCGATGCGCTTTTGGCCTTTTTCCAGGACGAGGTCGAGCTCGTCGCCAGTGGCAGTGCGAAAGAAATAGGGCTTCCAATCGCTGGACTGCGTGAGGATGTTTTCGATCACCATGCCCTCCCAGGAAGCGCCAAAAACGGGGTGACCCAACAAGTCGTTAAAATCTGAAATAGAGAGCAATTGATGGAGTAAGCCACTGTCGCGCACATACACTTTTGGGGCTTTCACAAGCCGCTTCTTCACATTAACCTCGAAGGGTTGCAGCGTGCGCAAAATGAAAGTTTGCTCCAGGAGGTCAATGTACTTTCGGATGGTGGGGTGGCTCACCGCCATGCTATCGGCCAACTTGCTCAGGTTGATGAGCTGGCCCTGGCTGTGGGCACACATCGTGAGGAACCTGCGCAGCTGTAGGGCCGGAATCTGAAAACCCAATTGCGGGATGTCGCGCTCGATAAAGGTGCTGATGAACTGCTCGCGCCATATGGCGCTGTCCTCATCAGTGCGCGATAGAAAGCTGTCGGGAAAGCCGCCGCGCAGCCAAAAAGTGTTCAGGTCGAACTCCGGCTCGGCCTTTACTTCACTGTGCGTAAACGGGGTGAGCGGAATGAAACCAATCCTTCCCGCCAAGGTCTCAGACGATTGCTGAATCAGGTCGCGCGAGGCGGAGCCCAGCAACACAAAGCGCCCATTGCGACGGTCTTTGTCGATCACGCTACGCAAAATGGAAAAAAGCTCGGGCATCAATTGGATTTCGTCAAGGCATATCCGCCGGTCGGCGTTGTTCTCAAAGAAAATTCCCGGCTGACTCAACTTTGCGATATCATCGGGATTCTGAAGATCAAGGTACACCGCATCCTCCCAGTCATTGCTCATCTGCTTGATCAAGGTTGATTTGCCACATTGGCGCGGGCCCAAAATGGCGATGGCCGGAAATATTTCCAGAAAATGTGCTACCCTTCGATATACATCCCTTCTGATGTATTTTCTTTGCATACAATCGCATTGATTAACACAAATATATGCAAAAAACCGTGCAAATTGAAAGTCAGACTTTCAATTTACACGGTTTTTTCTATATTGACTTGTATTTCTGTGTTTTAAGCAGAAATAAATTTAGTTCCTTTTGGTGCCTACCGCCCAAGTATTGCCTTCGTAATCTACAAACATACCGCGCAGGTCGGGATCGTCTATTTGGATCGGTTCCTGAATTCCGGTGCAGCCTAACTCCAGGGCTTTCTTGTAAGTCGCGATTGCGTCGGGGACGTAGACGTGCATCATAATAGGGCTCGCGGGATAATCGGCTGTGGCTTGCGAAAGCATGATCACCGAATCATCAATTCTGAGTTCGGTATGTCCTATAGCGCCGTCTGGACGGGTGTAGCGATTCAACTCCTTGGCATCGAAGAGGTCGCTGAGCAATTTGACCCAGCGCTCAGCATCAGAAACCATAAAGTAGGGTGAAACAGAATTGTAATTTTCGGGTTTATAGGACTGGCTCATGGGTTGGTGTGATTTCCGTTCAAAGTAAAAAGTTTTTCATCAATCAGGCATTTCGTAGATGTTAAATCCCGATTGCCGTAAGGTATCTATCACCTGACCAGCCCTCATCCCCGCCGAAACCACCCGCAACACCTTGTCGCAATCCTCCAAATCAAACGACCACGAAATAATGCCTGGAAGACCTTCAATCAAAGGGGCAATTGTCCGCACATGGCTCTGATTATGGAGCGATGTGCAGAAAATTAAAATGTGAGATTGCTCACCGGATGCGTTGTCGGTTTCAGCTTTGGGAGGCCTGGCACTTTCGTGGATAAATGCAGGTATGGCGAAGCCTTCCAGCAAATGATTAATCATTTTCACCTATCCCAGAAAAACGGAGGCTCAATACCAAGTGCGCGCAAATACACATAAGCCTGCCCACGGTGGTGGATTTCGTTGTCCACAAAATACAGGAAGTGAGAGTAAATCTGGCCTTCGTAAACGCCAAACGATACCTCTTCGACTTGAAAGCGCTCGTCAGTGATTTTTGGCCAGAGCTTGTTGATCTCTTCGGTGGTCCAGTCCCAGATTTGGAGCAATTTGGCTTTGGTGTCGGCTCCCTTCACATCAATGCTGGGTGCGATGGTTCCGAATTCGCCCCATTCGCCGGTGGCCATGCCTTTGGCGCCGGGATAGGCAATCTCCAGCATTTCTTTGACCAGTTCGGCAAAGGTGCGCATGCCGCCTAATGAGAAGGAGAAAAGTTGGTCTTCGGGAAATTTTTCAATCACCCTTCGGGTCAGGTTGCGGTGACCTTGCCAATGCTCAAGGAGTTGCGGGGAGGTGATGGGCTGGATAAGCGTTGCGGCTACTTTGGTTTCTTGTGTCATGATGTTTGTATTTTGGTTTATGGCGACCAAAGTACAGGCAGGCAGTGACAGCCCTGTGTCAGCAGGAAATTGAACGGCTGGATTTTTTCATATTTCCCCAACGGCTTCGAATCCAGGTCGCCCATCAACTTGAACTTGTCCCTCCGCAACAAAAAAGGCCCCCAAGATGGAGCCCTCTTATTATCGATTCACTACAAAAGGAAGCTTACTCCAATCCCTATCTGGCAAGCTTGATGAATGCGGGGAAAGGTTTGCCAGAAGCAACCATTTCAGCCTGCTCAGCTTCGGTGAGCACAGGCTGACCAAAGCCCCATGCCTTCCTTCTGATCATCATGCCAAAATGCACGTAAGCATTATAAACATTGAGACCGAGGCTCAGGAGGGAAAGTATGATCACAAAGGTAGGATTGTCAGGAAGGAGCACGTTGGTCATTGGGTGACTCGCCCATTTGGTGGTAACCATAATGTACATCATATAAGCTGACAAGGTGTAGGCACGTGCTTGAAGCCATAATCCCGTTTTGTAAAATGCCGGAATGGTACATGATAAAAGCACAATGAGACCCATGATACCATGTTCAGGAATACTGTTGCAGATATAACTCCAGTTCCATACGTCATAAGCAATGATCCAAAGCAGAGTCATATCAGGCCATACCATGTCTTTCCATTTGCTGTTGTCGCGTGTGATGCCTGCCCATCCGGAGAGGGTGATAATACACAAAATACCCGCTATTCCATTGAAATAGTGATAGATTCCGCCAAAACCCATCCCCAATTCAAAGTCGCGCAATACCGCTTCGAGGATGTTTACCACCAGAATGAGCGCAACCACGAAGCGGGCGATTTTTGAATTGTTGAGCCTTGTAAACCTCACAAGTGTGAAAAACACCGCCCCCGCAAGTGCCGACCAAACTTTTGCTACGTGAAACCAAGTATCCACCTGCGTACCTGCAGTAGTAACCGGCCAAATGTAAATGGTAAGGTACAGTGGAAGAATAACACACGTAGCCAAAACGAACCATTTGGACAAGCGACAAAAGTGATTGAATAGCAGCAAGCCAATCAACAAAAGCGTCATATGGAGTATGGCTTTTCCGTACCCATGCTTTTCGATGGTATAAGTCAAGTCATCATTGGTAAACCTGAACTTTCCATCGTTGTCGAGCGATATGCGCTCACCTTCAAATTCTGTAATCACAGCCGGGCCCCAGATGGGCATGATTTCAAGTGTGCGGCCATCAAAGGTGTACTTTTGCAACTCTTTAAAATCTTTTTCCTCGCTATTTTTCTTTGTGACAATTACCGTCCCGTCATCACTAAAATTCAAAATGAAACTCTGGTAATCTGAACGACTTACTGCATAGAATCCTGAAAGACCGCCTTTGTCACCCTCATTGGCCTGGGCGGGAAGTAAATTAGGAAGCAGCATCAACACCAAAATGGCCCATGCAGCAGGCCGAAATAAAATCTTTTTCATGGTTTCTTTTTTAAATATTGGTTGAATTTTTCAGAAAAGTAGAAGATTGGGTGTCTCAGCCTCAAAGAGAGGATATCTGAATTCCGTAATTCATGAAATGTGCTTTCAGTCAATGCTTACATCCAAAACGCTTGGTTTCGTGAGCTTTGAAACATTCTACTTGAATTGAATACTGGACAAAATAATAACTGGGTGATTTGTGTCACCTACAGAAATTTAACCCACGAAAAGTATTATAAGCCAATTAAAGATTGGGGTGAATGCCCTTGCGCTCTTGAATATCCACGAATGGGTTAGCTTGTTTTGACAATTCAAAAGGATCGCCAATTCCTGTTCTATATTTTCGCCACGGGAGTGCCCTTCATGGCCTGGTCCACCAGGTAGGCCACAAATTTGGCGAAAACTGCAATATCCTGCTTCACACCAGCCTCTTCGAGCGCAGCCATGTAGGCATCGCGCTGCTCGACCGGAATCACCGTCCAGGGATACCCGCCTGATGCCAGCATCAGATTCATAAGAAAGCGGCCCACGCGGCCATTTCCATCGGAATATGGATGGATGTAAACGAAGAGAAAATGACCCAATACTGCCCTCACAGCAGCTTCGGGCTCTGTGGATAGCAGGTTGAAAAGTTCGGGCATGGCGTCACGCACCCCGGCTGCGTCGATGGGCAGGTGCTTCGACTGTGCGATAAATACCTGCTCGCGGCGGTAGCCGGCAAGGTCGGCGGGCTTGAGAAAGCCCGCGGCCACACTGGGCGAAAACAGTTCACGAAACCACTCCCCATGGGCTTCATCGGCCACGGTGCCGGGATTGTCGCCTTGAAGTACACGTGCTACATCCCTGTACACCAATTCGCTCGCCTTGTAATAGCCACGGGCAGCCATGGCATCGCGTTGCTTGCGGTCTTCTTTGTTCTTCTTCAAATCCCAGGCACCCGTACGTACTTTTTCAATGAGCGCGGGGGTCACCTTGTATTTTTCGATGGACAGGGAGTGGTAGGCATCGGTGAGGAACAAATCCTTGATCTGCTTCAGGTAGCGCTTTTTCTTTTTAGACAGGCCCGGTGCTTCCGGAAAGTGGCGCAAGACCTCTTCGCGCAAGGAATGCCACAACAAGCGCATGCGGTTGGCGTGAGGTGAAGACTCCCGTTGTGAAAGCTCCACCACTGATCCAGCTTCGAAGGGGTCTGATTCCCTGACATCGTAATCTGCAGCGCGCATGGTTTTCAGGATTTCATCGGCAATCTTGCTTTGACCATTGTTGCGAAAAGCCCCTGCCAGGCGACCCGCGATGGTGGATCGACCAGTCTCGAGTAAAAAAGGTAAAATCTCCGAAGCATCGCGGATGATGGAGAGACCCGTCCGCGCATCGATGGCATTTTTTTGAAAAAAAGTCGCGGTAACATTCACCAAGGCGGATGGCAGTGTGAGCATCCTGAGCCCATCCACGCTGATGACCTCTGCATTTAGCGGCAATGGCGATTGCATGGTAAACATAGAAGTGCCATGTGGCAGTGGCGTGGGCGAATTGCTGCCATTTTGCGCACGAATAATTAATTGCTGCGGAATGGTTTTGTTTCCAGCATGGAGCTGCAGCGACTGTTCAGCTGAAATGCAGTAGGATTCGCCAAAGCGGTCGTTCAGATACCTTGCGGCAAATTTCCAGTAAGATGCATACCACGAGGTGCTGTCGCCTTCCCGCTCTTCGGGTGGCGTGATGATATATCAGCCTTTGATTACCTCCTTAAGAAATCCGTACTTTACAAGGCGTGTGCGGTGCACACGTGATAGGTCGGCCGGAGTAATGGCCACAAGTTCTACTTTTTCCTGAAGGTCTTTCAGTAATTCAAGTGAAACAGCGAGTTTTTCCTGAAGGGTGGCAATACCAAATAGAATTCCCTTGCTGTAGAGATCTTAGGTTTACGCGCCGTATAGATCTTAGGTTTTCTATCTTCAAAGATATTAGGTTTCCTTGTTGTTTCCAAATTAGGTTTTCATGCTGTTCCTTAATTATGTTTTATGGTTGTGCACATCTTAGGTTTCAGTGACGTGGACATCTTATGTTTTACTGTATTACTTTTCTATAATAAGCCTAGTCAAAGATGGTTACAATCTCTAAATACACAGCACATACTACAGCCCAAAATCAGAATTCACAAGTCAGCGGTGCCCTGGGGAAAGGAATCACATCGCGGATGTTGGTCATTCCGGTTACGAACATCACCAAACGTTCGAAGCCCAGACCGAAGCCGGCATGCTTACAAGTGCCGAACTTTCGGGTTTCAAGGTACCACCACACATGCTCTTCCTCGATGCCCATCTCCTTGCAGCGGCGGGCCAGCACTTCCAGGCGCTCTTCCCTTTGGGAACCGCCCGTAATTTCGCCCACGCCTGGGAAAAGCACATCCATGGCGGCTACGGTTTTCTGATCGTCATTGAGGCGCATGTAGAAGGCTTTGAACGAGGCCGGATAGTCGGTGATGATTACAGGCTTGTTGAAATGCTTCTCCACGAGGTAGCGCTCATGCTCGCTCTGCAGGTCTTTGCCCCACTCCACCGGAAACTTGAATTGCTTCTTTTTGTAAGGTTTTGACTGCTGCAAAATGTCAATCGCTTCTGTGTAAGTAATTCGTTCAAAGGCATTATTTACCACGAATTGAAGACGCTCAAGCAGTGGCATGGCCTGGCGATCATTGGCGGGCTTGGCTTTGTCTTCGTCGGCTTCACGTCCAGCCAGAAATGCGAGGTCGTCTGAGCAGTGCTTCAGCGCAAAATCAACCAAATAATGAAGGAAATCCTCCACCAAATCCATGTTATCGTTCAGATCGGCGAAGGCCACTTCGGGTTCGATCATCCAAAACTCGGCAAGGTGGCGCGAGGTGTTCGAATTTTCCGCACGGAAGGTGGGTCCAAAGGTATAGACCTTGCCAAGTCCCATGGCCGCGAGCTCCGCTTCGAGCTGACCTGATACCGTGAGGTTGGCTTCCTTTCCGAAGAAATCCTGTGAAAGATCAATTTTCCCATCAGCAGTTTTCGGTGTGTTGGCAAGGTCGAGCGTTGTAACGTGAAACATTTCTCCGGCTCCCTCGGCATCGCTGCCGGTAATGATTGGACTGTGGATATTGAAAAATCCACGCTCGTGAAAGTAGTGATGAATGGCGTAGCTCAGTGCATGCCTCACGCGAAAAACTGCCCCAAAAGTATTGGTGCGCATGCGGAGGTGTGCTTTTTCCCGAAGGAATTCAAGGCTGTGCTTTTTGGGCTGCAGCGGATATTCCTCTGCAGAGGAGAGGCCATGAATTTCGATTTCAGTGACCTGTATCTCCACTTTCTGTCCGGCACCCTGAGAAGGCTCGAGGGTTCCTTTCACGCCGATAGCGGCTCCGGTAGTGATGGCGCGGAGGGTGGCATCGTCAAATTTTTCAAAGTCCACTACCGCCTGTATAGTGTGTATAGTGGAGCCATCACTGAGTGCAATGAAGCGGTTGCTGCGAAAAGTACGCACCCAGCCGTGGGCTTCAACAGTTTGGCCTGTGGCTTCTTGGGCGAGGAGTTTTTTGATGGTAGGACGCGTCATAGTGTGTTGAATTTGCGGCTACAAATGAACGAAAATTAGGGGGAGTGGGGCTTGATTAGTTCTAATCAAAAACCAAAGGATACGATGCGGTCAAGCGTCATTTCAATTTCTGCTTCTGACACCTCAATTCGCCGCTCAGCCTTATCCTCCCCGATGATACATCTTCCATTGCTGCAGCTATATGTGAGCCGATCATCAGCGAAGGATTCCCGCACTCCACCCAGAATCCGACCTGCTTTATCCAAATAATCCATTCCGTTCCAGAAGTACACAAATGTGGTGTCTTGATTCTGGTAATTTACTCGTTTCCAGCTAAGATCTCCATAGCACGTTGAATATGCTTTGAAATTAGAAGTATGGTAAAACCACTCTCCGGTGCGCTCCCCATTTTCAAGATAGCCACTTACAATGACATGTCTTCTTATCTCACGAGGTTCATTTTCTCTAGCTTTCCCATGCAAGTGTGGTCTACGCTCACCCACTCCTTTAAAAACGGTTTCAATTTTCTGTTCAAAATAACCGTCTCTAAGTGCCAATGTGTCGT
This sequence comes from Cryomorphaceae bacterium, assembly GCA_036796255.1. Lineage (GTDB taxonomy): Bacteria > Bacteroidota > Bacteroidia > Flavobacteriales_D > Cryomorphaceae > T3Sed10-241. The sequence continues at coordinate 12,828 of DAIRDH010000044.1, read as the reverse complement.
AATAGCCCGGCGTGGCATCATTATCCTGAACGACGAAAAATCTATGACTCAAAAGTTCCGCTGAGTAATATTGAGCGCAAACCGGATTGAAAAAGGTTGCTGCCAACAGGATAATTAAAAAATGAAGTGGGCTTCCCATGTATAAAAATACACAATCATTGGCCTCCAGGGAAATTTCCATGTTAGATCAGGAGATTTAGCTTCGCTGCTACTTCGTGGTCTCCCTTCGGTCGAAATGACCAATAATCAATGTATTAGTTGGGTGGGTAGGGGGTGATTTTGTCAAACCGATATAGAGCATTATCACAGGGCTGTCATTATTTATGCTAAATGTGAATTTCACAACTATTCTCAACAAAAAAGCCGCCCGAAATCAATCCGGACGGCTCATTCGCCTAAATTCAGCTGTAGGGGAAGGATTCGAACCTTCATAGAGTGGTTAGCGGCGCAGCCTGAGCTGAATCCGTTTATCCCAAGCCTCCACCCCCGGGACAGGAGGGCATGTCTGCCTGTTTCATCACCCCACAGTATCAAGCCTTCGTTGTGCGTCGTATCGCTGTTGGCTTGTTTTGTTGCTACAAATATATGTCAGGATACGTTTCATTGCCACTTTATTTACATTTTTGCCTTATTTTTGTCACTTTCGCAAATATGTTACGTTTCATTCACAATATGCCAAATGGCGACTTGAAATTTGCCCCATGGATTATCAAATTGACAATGTAGACCGGGCCATCATGGCCATACTCCTCGAAGATGCCCGCACTCCCTTCACGGAAATTGCTCAGCGACTGATAGTTTCGCCCGGAACCATCCACGTGCGCATGCGAAAGCTCGAGCAAATGGGCGTGGTGAAAGGCTCCGAACTCATTGTCGATCCGGCAAAGCTGGGCTTCGATCTCACAGCGTTTATAGGCGTTTTTCTCGAAAAGGGCGCAAAGTACAAGAATGTAATCACCCAGCTCGAAGCCATTGAAGAGATACTGGAAGCATATTACACCACAGGCGGATACAGCATTTTCCTGAAAATCGTTTGCGCCAATACCGACCATTTACGGAAAGTGCTTAACGAGAAAATCCAGGAAGTAGAGGGCATACAGCGCACCGAAACCATGATCTCGCTCGAACAAAGCATACGCCGCAAAATGCCACTATCGGCCATTTCCGTACCTTCGCAGGCCAAATGAATGTAGAAGAAATTACCGCCACCCTGCGAAGGCTCAGTGAAGAAGAAGGTAAAAAGCTCTTTGCCACCTCCTCCCTGCAAACGCACAGCATCCCACTCGTACACATCATAGCCCGCAGCGGGCTTGACATTCCGGTGTATTGCCTCAACACGGGTTTCCTATTTCCGGAAACGCTGGCCTTCAAAGACCAGCTCTCGGCGGCGTTTGGCATGGAAATCAAGAACATCAGTTCGCAAACACCCAAGCATTTGCAACGCGATGCCCAGGGCAATTTTTACTTTACTTCCAATCCCGACTATTGTTGCCACATGAACAAAGTGGAGCCCACTTCACGCTTACTCGAGAAGTACGATGTGTGGGTGAACGGTGTGCGCGCCGATCAAAACCTCAACCGCCGCAACATGAAGACTTTTCAACCTGCGGGGCAGGGCGTAATGCGCTTCCACCCCATGCTCGACTGGACGGGCAAAGACATCTTTGACTACATCAAAGAATTCAATCTTCCGCGGCATCCCCTTGATGAACAAGGCTATGCAAGCGTGGGCTGTGAGCCCTGCACGCGCAAAAACACCCTTGACGATCCGCGCGCTGCACGCTGGTTTGGCTTGAGCAAGACCGAATGTGGCCTTCACACCGACCTCATAGAAAAGGAAAAAGCATGAAACTTCTCATCACCGGCGGCGCCGGATACCTCGGCACGGAGCTCTGTCTGCGCCTTATGAATCGCCCTGAAATCGAATCGATTGTGGTGTACGACAACCTGAGCCGCCGCAATTTTAACTTCTTCATTGGGCCCGACCAGCTCCATGCGAAAGTGCGCTTCGTGGATGCCGAGCTGCTCGACAGCTATACCCTGCGCAAAGAAGTGGCCAAGGCCGATAGCGTGATACACCTTGCGGCAAAAGTGATTACCCCTTTTGCCGATGAGAACCCCCACCTCTTTGACCAGGTCAACAATTGGGGCACTGCTGAGCTATGCTACGCCGTGGAAGAAAGCGACTGTGCCCGCCTCATCTATATGAGCAGCGCGAGTGTATACGGCGGAGGCGACGAGCCATCAGCGCTGGATACTACGCCCAATCCAAAAACCTTTTACGGCATCTCCAAGCTCAAAGGCGAGCGCCATGTAGAGCGCCTTTCCGGCAAAAAAGAGGTGAGTATTGTTCGATGCGCCAATGTGTATGGCTATTCAAAAAGCATGCGCTTCGATGCGGTAATCAACCGCTTTGTACTCCACGCCAAGTTTCACGGCAGGGTGCAGATCAACGGCAGTGGCGAGCAGGCGCGGGCTTTTGTGCATGTGAGCCGTGTGAGCGATTTTCTCGAAAAGTTGCTTTTCGCAAAAAATTGGCAAAGCCATTACAACCTCGTTGACCACAACCTCAGTATCAACGATGTAGCCTACACCCTCAAAGAGCTCCTTCCGGAAATGGAGATGCTCTACGTAGACCAGCAGCTCAACCTTAGGCAAATCAATGTAGCCGCTGATCAGAACGTGGAAGCGCTGATTGGCAGTAAAAACAAAAGCCTGAAGGATGAATTGGAGGAGTTTTTGGGAATGATGGCGTGAAGTCGGGGGCTTTATGGGTCTCCGCTGCTAAAGCCCAATCACAGGCGGTATTTAAAATAGCCTGTTTTCTGCACAAATACGGGCTTTGCGTAGGAGAAAGAGGCCATCTTATTTTCACTGCTCCCGCATAGCTCCTCACTTATATTACCGATATTTGCACCATGCAAAAATGGTTGGTAACAATATTGATCGCTGCGCTGATCGTTCCCGCTGGCCTCAAGGTCGCTGTGCTATTCCATTACGTCTTGGAATACGACGACTACGTAACAGTGCTTTGCGAAAACCGCGACAAGCCAGAGCTCAAGTGCAATGGGCAATGCCACCTCGCCAAAGAACTCAAAACCGTGCAGGAGCCTGTCAACCCGACCGACGCCAAGCCCATCCCCTCTCAACTGCAGGCCGAGCTCGTTTTTTTAGTACCATCTATTCAGAAGCAAGTCCTTCATGCGGCCGCAACACCAAGCGCCCATTGGGCAGACTTCGATGAGGCCATGATTCGTGCCCTTTCGGCAAATGTACCTGTGCCGCCCCCGGAATTCATTGTTTGATGCCCATGAGCCACACCTGAACCACAGTTGTTGCTCCTTTCCTTTCTCCTGTCTTTAGGTTACCACGTTGATATTGTTCGGTTTTCGCTTTTGGCGTAAGCCGTCAACAGTCATGCGTGCGATAACCCGACAGTATTGATCCAATTTAAAACTCAAACAATGAACTTTTCAAAATTTGCCCTCGCAGGCATCCTTATAGGCAGTATCCTGACTTTATCAAGCTGTAACAACGACGATGACAGCAATAACGACAACACACCCGCCCCGGCCCTAAAAGGCAATATGGAGTTGGAATTCGACCATGTATGGGGCCCTTCTCTTGCCCCTTTTAGCCTTAACACGGAGTATACACATCCCGGTACTTCTGAATCGATTACCTTCACAACTCTGCGTTATTACATCTCAAACATCAGGCTGCACAAGACGGATGGCTCCACTTGGACTGAGGAGGAGAGCTACCATATCGTAGATGCATCAGCCCGTCACGCCCACATCAACCTGAGCGACTTGCCTGCAGGTGAGTACAATGGAGTGACCTTCATGATAGGCGTGGACAGCCTGCGCAACGTGAGCGGCGCCCAGACGGGAGCACTCGACCCTGCAGAAAACATGTTTTGGAGCTGGAACTCAGGGTACATTTTTGTAAAAGCTGAGGGGAGTTCGCCGGTGGCAAGCAATGAATCATTTGTGTACCACCTTGGAGGCTTTCAGGGCGCCAACAATGCCATACGCGAGGTGCACTTACAGTTCGTTGATGTAAACCTGCGCATTGCGCCAAATGCCGAGCCTGTAGCCCACCTTACGGTAAATGCTGCCCGCTTTTGGCATGGTGGCATCAGCCTGGCTGATATGAGCAATGTGCATATGCCCGGAGCCAATGCATCCATGCTCGCGACCAATTTTAGCGGTGGTTTCAGGCTCGATCACATTCACAACTGATGGACTATCAATATACGAACACATGTCGCAGCATACTTTGCGGCATGTGTTTGATTTTCCTTGTGGCTTGCTCCGCGGAATCGCCTGACACTCCTTCAGAGCCATATGTGGGTTTTGAAGCTCCAGACCACTTTCCCGCGCCAGTTTATGATTTTGAACACAATCCTGTCACTGAAGCAGGTTTTGAGCTCGGACGCAAACTTTTTTACGACACGCGCCTCTCAATAGACGGCACCATATCATGCGGCTCCTGCCATGCGCAGGTGCATGGCTTTGCCGATCACAACATCCCACTCAGCTTTGGGGTAGAAGGCCGCATGGGAACGCGAAATACACCAGGCCTCGCAAACATGGCTTGGGTACCTGCATTTATGTGGGACGGTGGCGTGAACCATATTGAGGTAATGCCCATAGCACCCATTACTGAGCATGCTGAAATGGCCAACAATCTGTCTGACCTTATCTCTTATCTTCAGCAAGAAACAGAATACCCAGCAGCGTTTGAAGCTGCATTTGGCTCCGACCAAATCAACTCCCAAAACCTGCTTCGGGCCATCACACAATTTCAGGGCAGCCTGATCTCAGCGCGCAGCAAATACGACAAATGGATCACCGGATCTATAGACCTGAACGCTGAAGAACATGAGGGCAGAGAGATATTTGAAGCCAAATGTACAAGCTGCCATAGCGGCATTCTCTTTACCGATTTCTCCTACCGCAACAATGGTCTTGACAGCACATTTGCCGACGAAGGAAGGATGCGAATCACCCTCAATCCGGAAGACGAAGGCACCTTCCGGGTACCCAGCCTGCGCAATGTGGCCCTCACCGCCCCCTACATGCACGATGGGCGCTTTCGCAGTTTGCGTCAGGTACTTGACCACTACACCCACCGTGTGGTGCATAGTCCCACACTCGACCCAACACTGGTGGAGGGCATTCCACTCAGCGATGCTGAGCAGGACAGGCTTATCGACTTTTTACAAACCCTAAGCGATTTTGATTTCATCAGCGATCACCGCTTTTCAGAACCACGACAATGAAACCTTTAATAAAACATATACTTCTCCTTGCCACAGCTTTGCTGGCATTTCAGCCCGCCAATGCCTGCGATATGTGCGGATGTGCCATGGGGGGAAATTATAGCGGCATCTTTCCGCAATTCAGCAAAAATATACTCGGGGTACGCCACCAATTTCGCAGCTTTTCACACCCCAACACCTACCTGAATACTAATGGAGACAGCCGCGTGCTCACCGATGAGTTTCGCTCGACAGAAGTATGGGGACGCTTTTACCCCCACCCCAAGGTGCAGCTTTTTGTATTCGTGCCATACCGCTCCCATACGCGTAATGAAACGCTTCAAACAACGCAAATAGTAGGCATAGGCGACATCAGTGCCATGGCCAATTATGCCCTTGTGAATACCGGCGACAGCCTCAACCGGAAATTCAGGCACACCCTCTTGCTGGGCGCTGGGGCAAAACTCCCGACAGGCAAATACCAGCAGCGCGACGAGAACAAATTATTACTTCCAGCCCAGTTTCAAATTGGCACAGGAGGCTACGCCTTTCTGGCAAATGTGAATTATACCCTGCGTTACAAAGCACTTGGAATGAATACTGACCTTTCATACCGCCACAATACTGCCAATGAATGGGAATACCAATTTGGGGCGCAAACCGCTGCTGTAGCAAACTTTTTTTACTGGATCAACTCCGGTAAGACTGCCATATTGCCTAGTGCAGGCCTTGCCTGGGAGCGCTACGACAAAGACGATGAGTTCGAGCGGCCCAAAGCCGAAACGGGGGGAGAAGTTGCGCTTGCAAACCTTGGCCTCGACCTGTACTTCCCGCGCTTCTTCGTGCAGGCATCGGCACAATTGCCCATTGCCCAGCAGCTACCATTTGCTCAGCCTGAGGCTGCTCTAAGGTTGAATTTATCGGTGGCGCTTACGTTTTAATGAGTCGTTGAAAACAAGACTCTACAAGAGGATTTCAAATATTTTTGACACCAGTTCAATTTGTTCGGTGGAGACATAACCATTTTGGGACTACCAAACGGTTTTCACCTTATGCCATTTCCCGAAAGGGAGATTTGATTACGCTTCCCAGTACACCCCAAGCTTGCCCACCGTGCCGCGATTTTCCAGCGCTGCATGGGCCTTGTTGAGTTCTTTTGAAGAATAAAATCCTCCCACCACCGGGTCAATGCTCCCTGCCTCGGCCATGGCCACAACCTGCTTCATGGCGTTGGCCACTACATGGGGCTTGTAATCGCCCAGCTTCAGTATGTTGATACCGATGATCGCTTTGCTGCGCATGATGAGCGATATGGGCGATACGAAGCCTGTTTGCAACAGCAGGCCAATGCTGCTGAAAATTCCTCCCTTCTTGCCTACCCGACTTGCCGCACCAAAAATAACGAGCTTTCCACCAGAACCCAGCAGCTTGAGGTCTTTCGGAACACTTTTTCCGGCAAGGGAGTTGAAAGTTGCGTCGAGACGTCCTCCTTTCAATTGCTGTTCAATGGTTTTGACATAATCATTGGCGCGGTAGTTGATGCCGTGCTTAACCCCAATCTCTTTAAGGAAGTCGAGCTTTTCCTGCGAGCCTGCGGTTCCAAATACCACGCAGCCTTCGTTGAGGGCCATTTGGCAAAGTGCAATGCCCACTCCTCCGGCCGCGGCGTGCACAAGCACATTGTCGCCGGCATAGAGGCGCATACTTTCGTGAAAGCAAATGTAAGCGGTGGTGTACTGGGTACCGAGGGCAAGGGCTTTATCAGCTGGGTACTCATCGTGAATGGGCGCCACAGCGCGGTAATCGGTCGCAGCATACTCGGCATAACCGCCAAAGCGCGTAAGACCAACGACGCGCTTGCCAACAAGGCTGGCATCGGCATTGCTTCCTACAGCTTCCACCCTGCCTACCACGTCATAGCCCAGCACGCAAGGCCTTGGCGGCACTTCAGGGTAAAGCCCTTTTCGCGCCAATACATCGGCAAAGTTGAGTCCGAAAGCCTCCACCTTTAGAAGCACCTGATGCGATTTGATGCCGGGCTTCTCCACTTCGCGAAGCTCAAAAGCCTCATCGGGAGTTCCAAAACGGTTGAGGTAAAAGGCTTTCATAACTCTTGAGATTTATGGCAAATGTATGGTAATGAACGCAGAATACGAACATCAGAACCCTGTTCCAGTGCAGGATTAAGGCCAATTTAAGGAAATTTAGAGCTTATCCCGATCAGCCGGCTTCAAGGCTTCGATAAAGTCATCTATCGATAGCGCATCATTGAGCTGGTATGATCCCACGGCCGTGCGGCAAAGTGTGGTAAGGTGTGCACCACAGCCTAAGGTTTCTCCGAGATCGCGGGCTATGGCCCTGATATAGGTGCCCTTCGTACAAACAATTTCAAACGCAACTGTAGGAATAGCGCTTGAATCGACCGTGAATTTTGATAGTTCCACTTCCCGCGCCGGAATCTCAACCTCTTTGCCTTTGCGGGCGGAGAGGTAGGCGCGCTTGCCATCGACCAATTTTGCCGAAAACTGCGGTGGCACCTGCATCTGTTTTCCCGAAAGGGCCTCAGCAGCAGCTTGTACTGCCTCGGGATTGATACCCTCCAGGGGAAAAGTTCGGTCTATCTCAGTTTCAAGGTCGTAACTGGGTGTGGTGGCGCCGAGCATAAAGGTGCCCGTATAGGTCTTGTCGGCGAGGGTGAGCTCAGCAATGCGTTTGGTAAACTTGCCTGTGCATATGATCAATAAGCCCGTTGCCAGCGGATCGAGGGTGCCCGCGTGGCCAACCTTGATCTTTTTCAGGTCAAATTTCTTGCGGATCAACCAGCGAATTTTGGCAACAGCATCAAAGGAAGTCCAGCCCAGGGGTTTGTCGACCAGGAGCAATTGCCCTTCGAGAAAATCGGCTGCTGTAAAGTTTTCAAGTTGCGTTCTCGTCATGCCGCTACAAAACTCACATAAGCGATGCTGAGAATCCCAACGATGAAACAATAGATCGAAAAGTACACCAGCTTGCTGCGCTTTACCAGCGCAATCATCCACCTGCAGGCAAACAGGCCGGCGATAAATGCAGCAATGAATCCGGCTATCAGGTGGCTGCTCTCCGTGGTGCTTGCAGCCAAATCGCCGGAAAGGATGTCTTTGGCAATCTTGCCCAGAATGAGCGGTACCACCATGAGGAAGGAAAAACGTGCCGCCCGCTCACGGTCTATACTCAGCAGCACCGACGTAGAAATAGTTGCGCCCGAGCGCGATATTCCTGGAAGTATGGCAATGGCCTGGGAAATTCCAATGATGATGGCATTAACGCTGCCCACGTCTTTATCCGTTTTGCGGGCCTTATCGGCCAAAAAGAGCAACAAGCCTGTAAGCAGGAGCATCATGCCGACGAGAAGAATGTTTTTGTCAAAAAGTTGCTCGAGCTCCTCTTCAAACATCAGGCCCACGAAAGCAGCCGGAATCATGGAAATCACCACATAGAGCGCAAAGCGCCAGGAAGCGTTGTTTTCAAATTTCAGCAAGCCGGCGAGGATTTCCGCTATGTCCTTGCGGTAAACCACGATGGTGCTGAGCGCTGTGGCGGCGTGAAGCACCACGGTCATCAACATGCTTTCTGAAGGCAGCGACTCATCGCCCAGCATGGCCTTGGCCAATTCGAGGTGGCCACTGCTGCTCACGGGCAAGAATTCCGTCAATCCCTGAACTATGCCGAGGATTATCGCCTCAATGAATCCCATATCTCAGCGATCAGCCTTTAGAAGCAGGCTTTTTCAAAATGGCGTAAAAGATGGCTGCATAACCCAGGAGCACGACGATTGGCGCCAGGGTGATGCGGCGAAAACTGAAAATCTCTTCATTAAAAACTTCAGGATCCTCGCTGCCACCTCCGGTCATCAAAACGTATCCCAAAATGAGAATGCCGATTCCAATGATCAAAAGTCTGTAATTTTCTTTGCCAAATGCAAATCCGGCTTGTTGCTGCGGCGCATTGCCCGCTTTGTCAATCGGTTCCATGGATCAATATATTTTTCGTGTGTCAGTGCGTAAGTAGCGCCTTACGGCAAATAGTGTAGAAAGGCCGGATATCACCATGCCGAGCAAGGCCACAAGGCCAAAAAGCTGGGCAAACATCAGGTAATCATTCATCTCGAAAAATTCTGGTATCTCGCGGCGCAGGCCATAGAGCACCGCCAAAATGAGCAAGATGGCAATAAGGCTGGCATACAGTCCTTGCAAAATACCTCCCACAATAAAAGGCCTTTGAATGAAAAATCCCGTGGCCCCTACCAATTGCATGCTGCGAATAATAAGGCGCTTGGCGTAAATGGTAAGTCGAATGGTGTTGTTAATCAGGGCAATGGCAATGAGCAAAAGCAAAATGCTAAAACCGAGTATCACGATGCCAATCTTGTTGAGGTTGTTGTTGACCTGCCTGATCAAATTGGGGCTGTACACCACTTCAGACACTTCAGCGCGCTCACCGATGAGCCCGGCTATGTGATCCACACTGTCAGGGTGTGCGTGCTCCGCAGTTAGACGCAGCTCTATCACTCCTTGCAAAGGGTTGTAGCCCAGGAATCCAATGAAATCTTCTCCCAGACTTTCCGAAAGGCGGGCAGCGCCCTCCTCTTTGTCTACGTAGACTGTTTGCCGCGTAAAGGATTCCGCATCCAATTCCTTCTTAAATCGCATGATGTCAGCTTCTTTCGCGTCATCATTCAGATATACCTGTATCTCAATGTTCTCCTTGACGTAGCTCGAAAGCTTTTGCGCATTGAGCAGCAATACGCTGAGTATACCCAACATAAAAAGCACCAAAGAGATGCCTATGATGGTAGAGATTGCGCTTGATCTCGCCCTGCGCCTGGCATATTTATCGGGGGTTGCAGCCATTTTCGAAGCGCTAAAGTAAGGCTTGTTGGGCAAACAACATTATACCGCCCTCAGAAAGTGTGTGAAGCTTCCGCAAATAAGGCTTCGGTTCGTCTAATTACTTTATCAATTAACGAAAACATAACCGCAATGGCATGCTCTATTGATGTTCGCTTGCGTTTTTTGCAAACACTACTGCAATAACACAAAGTCCAAATCACCTGCATTGGACACCGCATAATATGTACAACATTATAGATAGAAAAAGCCTCCGCGAAGAGGATGGCTTCCGCATAGAAATAGAAATCAATCCGGATCAAGACATTCTCGAAGTGCAATGCCACTACCCTGTGCACCGCCGCATGGCATTCGACCTGCACAGCAAAGGCAGTGGTGGCCTCATTGCCAGGCGATACTATCCCGGAGGCTCAGCATTGCGCATTCCGCTCGGGCCTTACAATGCCGATGCCTTTGAATTCAAAGCCAGCGATGAAAGCGGCAAAACTGTTGTGGTGTATCGGATTATGAAGGCATTCTGCTAACAGCTCCTGAGCAGAGCAAGGCTGGGCGGTCAAGCGCTCTCACCCGACAATCGCTGCATTTCTTTATATTGCAACACCTGGGTGCCCGCTCTTGCTTCTATCGCTGCTCTACTCATCGCCGCAGCCACCGTCTTCACATGGATCGGCTTGTACACTTTCAAACTACCCATCATCAATGGCGATAGCACCTTCATCGCCACACCGCCGATTTTCTCACCGATACGGGACTCTTGCCGCGGCCCTTCCAGAAAGCTGGGCTGGTAAATGCCCAAAGTCTTGAAATCCATTTTTTTCAGCGCCTCTTCTGCTTCGCCTTTTACGCGGCTGTAGAACACGCTCGATTTTGCGGAAGCGCCGATGGCACTCACGGTGTGAAACTGTGCAGCGCCGCCCGCTTTAACTGCTTTTGCAAAAGCCAGCACATAGTCGTGGTCTACTTTGCGGAAAGCTTCCTGGCTCCCTGCCGTCTTGATGGTGGTGCCGAGGCAGCAAAAGGCCACATCAGCAGCGCTGCAGGCCACATTGAGGCTGATCTGGTCGTCGAAATTCACCTGAACCCAATTCACTTTCGCAAACTGGGATTCCTGAGCGCGGCGGGTAAGGGCACGCACTTCCGTAAATGTGGGATCGGCGTCGAGGAACTTGAGTAAAAAGCTGCCTACCAGCCCAGTACCGCCTGCTACTACGGCAATCATTGGGCGTCGGGGTTGGGCTCTATCCAATCGCCGTGGCTGCGGATGAGTTCGATGAGTTCATCCACAGCGTGCTCCGAAGGCACGTTGCGCTTCACCACTTCCTTCTCTTTATAGAGGGTGATTTTGCCCACACCGGTGCCCACATAGCCGTAGTCAGCATCGGCCATTTCGCCGGGGCCATTCACGATGCAACCCATGATGCCGATTTTCAGGCCTTTCAAATGGTCGGTGCGGGCACGGATTTTTGCCGTGGTTTCCTGCAGGTCGAAGAGGGTGCGCCCGCAAGAGGGGCAAGAGATGTATTCCGTTTTGCTGATGCGTGTGCGGGTGGCTTGCAGTATGCCGAAGCTCAGCGCGTTCAATGCTTTGGGCTCCATGCTTTCCGAGCCCAGCCATATGCCATCGCCGAGGCCGTCGATGTAAAGGGCGCCCACATCAGTGGAAGCCTGCAGCTGCGTGCGCTCGCGGTCGAGCTTGCCATAGCTGCGACGTATGATGACCGGCAGGCTCGCCCCCGCCTTAATGAGCGATACAAACGTGCGGCGCATGGCGGCCACAGCGTGCTCATTTTGGGTGGTGAGTACCAGCACGGTGTTTTTGCTTTTCGCAAAAAGCGCTGCCACCTCTGGTCTCCAAACATCTTCGGCTGTGGCGCTTACAAAGTTGAGCTTGGGGTGCAGCTCGCCCTTTTCGGCAAAAGTGGCGAGGCTATAAATCGGATAGGTACGCGGCTTGTCTTTTTGGGCTCGCCAGGCTTCCAGCTCCAGAATGATGCCGAGTGTGCCGGGTATTTGAAAATCAATGGAGTGCCTTCCCGCAAAAATGAAATCGGCGGCCTGGTCGGCGATGTTCCACTTGTCGAGGGGCACGCTGTAGTTGTAGCCGAAAGCGAAAAGCGATGCGGCGGTGATTTTTTCCCGTAAGGAGAGGTCTCCCACCACACAAGGTACCTGCCCATTGCCAAAGTTCAGCACGCCGTGGCTGTGGCGGCGCACGTAGTTGAAAGGGTCGATGGGCGAATCCTGCACTTCGGGGATGTGGGCGTGGCTGCTGCGCGAGGCATAACGCTCTACGAGCATCTGCGCAACAGGTATTTCCGCTTCGGGTGGCTCGGTGAGCGATACGCGCACGGTGTCGCCGAGGCCATCTTCGAGCAGGGTGCCTATGCCGACGGCGCTCTTGATGCGGCCATCTTCGCCCTCACCAGCTTCGGTCACGCCGAGGTGCAGGGGGTAGTTCATGCCTTCGCGCATCATGTGGTTCATGAGCAGGCGGTAGGCCTGCACCATCACCTGCGTGTTGCTGGCCTTCATGCTCAGCACAATGTCATGAAAATCGTGGTCGCGGCATATGCGGAGAAACTCCATGGCGCTTTCCACCATGCCGAGCGGCGTATCGCCGTAGCGGCTCATGATGCGGTCGCTGAGGCTGCCGTGGTTGGTGCCTATGCGCATGGC